>NZ_JAYREC010000005.1:0-367331 GCF_041909055.1 Leeia sp.
GCGGAGCCGGTTTGGCCACGCAGGCCGAGGAGTGCGAGAGAGGAAGCGGACAGACCGAGGCTGGAGCCGGAGACCAGAGCGACCATGGGGTGATCCTGAGGGACAATGAGGGAATGTCCAGATGATCGTGGGGAAACCAGCTCTGTTTAGGGGGCGTGCTAGCTTATATGAACTGCAAGCCCGAGTTCTGTTTAGAGTCAGGCCTGGCATCAAGGCCTGGAGAACCTGAATCATCACGACGCTTGTGGCATGTCCGCCCATAGTGTGGTCCAGCCGGGGGAGAGGTAGGCTTGGCGCATGTGCCAGTCGGGGTTGCGGGTGTTGGTGGCGAGGTGGATGGTGCTGCGGCCCCATTGCTGGTTGATCTGGTCCAGCACCTGGTTGAGGGCTTCGCGGCGGGGAGACTGTGGCGGCTCGGTCAGCAGGTCGGGCTGGTGGGCGTGTTGCGGGCGGAGATCCAGCAGCATGACGCCGGCCTTGGCGTAGGCGTAGCCGGGGCGATAGAGCTGGCGCACCAGCTGTAGCGCATGGCGGGTGAGCAGCAGAATGTCGTCGGATGCATTGTGCAGACAGTGGTATTGGCTATTGCTGTATTGTGGGTGTTCCAGATGCGGGTTGGTGCGCAGGTAGACGGCAAGGCCTCCTGCCAGCGAGTGCTGCTGACGCAGCTTGTGGCAGGCGCGCGCCAGATAGCTGCTGACGGCTTGCTCCAGCTCGGCGAGCTCAAACACGCTGCGGCCAAATGAGCGGGTACTGATGATCTGTTGCTTGTCTTGCTGTTGATGCATCAGCATCTGGCAGGGTTGGCCGTGCAGTTCCAGCACGGTCTGCTGCACCACCACCCCATAGCGGCGACGCAGCCAGGCGCTGTCTGCCGCCAGCAAGTCGCCCACTGTCTGCAAACCATCCAGTCTCAGCCGGGCCGCCAGCCTGCGACCAATGCCCCATACCCATTCTGCTGGAGTGTGCTGAATGAGCCGACGGTGCGCCTCATGTGCAGGGTTCAGCGTAAACACACCCTGATTCTGTGCTTCACGTTTGGCGTACAGGTTGGCCAGTTTGGCCAGGGTCTTGCTGGGACCAAAGCCAACCCCGACCGGCAATCCGGTCCATTGCAGCACCGTGCGGCGAATGTCCTGCCCTAATGCGGGCAGGTCGTCCATGCCGCTGACGTCCAGAAAACACTCATCAATACTGTAGATTTCTTGCCTAGGGGCAAAGCGGGCCAGCGTGCTCATCAGGCGATGCGACATGTCGGCATACAGCGGGTAATGGCTGCTGAAGGCAATCACCCCCAGCCGCTTGGCCTCGCCGCGCACTTGGTGCCAGGGTGCGCCCATGGGAACACCCAGGGCTTTGGCTTCTGCAGAACGGGAGACGATGCAGCCGTCATTGTTGGATAGCACCACCACCGGCTTGCCACGCAAGCGGGGCTCAAATACCTGCTGGCAACTGACGTAAAAGGAATTGGCATCCACCAGCGCCAGCATGCTCAGGCCTCCACCACCCAGGCGGTGACCACGCCCCAGATCAGCAGCTCCTGCTCAGCCACCAGGGTCAGCACCGGCCAAGCCGGATTTTCCGCCAGCAATTGCACCTGCCCGGCGCGGCGAGACAAGCGCTTGACGGTGAAGGCGCCATCGACCACGGCCACCACCACATCATCGTGCCGTGCGGTACGGGAGCGATCGACAATCAGGATGGCGCTCTCCGGGAAACCGCGCGCCGGGTCCGGCCCCGCCATGCTCTGCCCGCTGACCCGAAAGAAGAAGGTAGATTCCGGGTGCGTGACAAAATGTCGGTTCAGATCCAGCGCCGCCTCTGCCCAGTCTTCCGCCGGTGAAGGAAAACCGGCCGGCATGCGGCAGCCGCTCAGGGGGCGGGCTTGCGGGCCAGGCTGCAACGTCGCGCTTGCACAGGGTATGGCGGTCGTGTGGTTCATCTGTCATTCCCCCATCAGGGTGGGCTGAATTTCACCCATTCATTATAGAACAATCGTTCTATAAAATTCAAATGTTGAGTTCACATCCGTCAAGGCACATGCGATTGACATGCCCTGCATACGCATGACAAGCTGGCGCATCCCCTGCTCACCGGAGTCTTCTGCTCATGAACACCGCATTCCGCGCTGCAGCCCTGCTGCTACTCTGCCCTGCCCTGCTGCACGCCGCTACCGTTCCAACCGTCGCCTATGAAAAGACGGTCACCCTGCGCGGTGTCGTCAGCAAAAATTTTACGCTGACCCTCAAGCAGGGCATTCGTATCGAAGGGCTGGCCGCAGCCTGCCCCAAGGATGCCAAACAGGGCGCGGTGTACCGCGTGATCACCCTGCACGATCCGCTGGACCGGGTAAGTCAGATGGTCGGCAAAGAAGTGCAAGTAGAAGGCGAGTTCGCCTCCTGTGGTTTCCTCAAAGGCCAGCCTAGCCTGGACATGGTGTCGATCATCCCGGCCAGATAAACACCCGTTCATGCACAGGAGCATGCCATGCCAGACATCCGCTTTGTGGTGATCCATCAACCGGGCCCCGCCTGGCAGGCGGGCGTTCCACTGTTTGAGCAGGTGGGTCTGCAAGCGCATATCGACCACTACCGGCAATGGCAACAACAAGGTCTGCTGCTGTGCGGTGGTCCGTTTACCGACCCGGAAGCAGGCGGTATGATGGTGCCAAGGGCAACGCTGGACCACGATACGGTAGAACAGTTTGCCCTGGCGGACCCCGCCGTCCGTAGCGGGCTGCTGACTGTCACCATTCGCCCCTGGCTGATGGGCATGCAGCACCCTGATCTATCCCTCTGAGGTTGTCATGCTGATCCGTATCTGGAAGGTGGCACTGGCTGCAGGCCAGGGTGCCGCGCTGGAGCATTTTGCCCACACCATTTCGCTGCCCATGTTCCGCCGCCACGCGGGCTGCTTGGGTGTCTTCTTCAACCGTGATGAGCAGACCTGCGTGACCGTCACCCTGTGGCGTTCAGAAGCGGACATCGCCGCCATGGAAGCCACGAGTGATTATCAGGCGGTGGTAGCACAGATCGAACAGAGCGGCATTCTGGGAGACGACCACCATACCGAGCTGTACACCGTCTATGGTGGTTTTGTCAGCCCGGATCTGTCTTCGCTGCTAACCTCGGTATAACCCATCATGCGTATTGCCGTCTTGTCCGACATACACGGTAACCTGCTGGCACTGGAGGCCGTAGTAGCCGATCTGCGACGACAAGGCTGTGATGCGGTGGTCAATCTGGGCGACACCGTGTCCGGCCCCCTGCAGCCGCAGGAAACCGCGCAATTTCTGATGGCGCAGCCTGGCTGGGTGCACGTGGCAGGCAACCATGAGCGACAACTGCTCAACCTGCACCCCGGCTCCGGCCCCAGTGATCGTTACGCCCGTGAGCAATTGGGAGAGGCTGAGCTAGCATGGCTGGCGGCCCAACATCATAGCCAGCGGCTGACCGATGAGGTCTGGCTATGCCACGGCTCCCCTGGCAGTGACGTCACCACCCTGCTGCAAACCGGTGAACGTCCTGCATCGCCACAGGAGATCGAAGCCCGACTGGGGCACGTTTCTGCCGAACTCATCTTGTGTGGACACTCTCACATTCCGCGCAATGTCCGCACCCGACAAGGCCAATGGATCGTCAACCCCGGCAGCGTGGGCCTGCAAGCCTATCGCGATGATCATCCTTGGCCCCACGTGGTGGAGAACGGGAGCCCGGATGCCCGCTATGCACTGGTCGAGCGACTGGCAGCAGGGCAATGGCGAGTCGAGCTGCGCAGCGTGCCGTACGCACATGAGGCGGCTGCCGCACTGGCAGTACAACGCCAGCGGCTAGAATGGGCACAGGCCTTGCGCACCGGCTACCTGAGCTGAGCCGTGGCGCGAATATACAAGCAGCGGCTCGCCATATCCTATACGCTGCGCCAGTCACGCTGAGACGGCATCCCATGTACTGCTACCACGCCCTCCCCCTTGCCTTGCAGACGGAATGGCACACCCCGCAACAGCGTCTGGCGTATGCAGTTCATAGCACCTTGCAAGGGCTGGTGGATCATCGGCAGTACCTGGTGCAGGTTCAAGAACTGGAGCAACGTCCGACCGATACCCAGCTGGCCCGGCAGTTACGCCTGCTACGCCTGCTGGATGGCAACCCGCTCACCAGCCTGTTTGCAGCAGGCCTGCCTGAGACCACCTTTCTGGCCCGCTGGAACCAGCTGCAGCGCTGGCTGCAGCTGGGGGTACAAACCTGGCTGGACGACCGCCCGTCACGCGTACGACGGGATAGCCATATCGGGCCGGACGACCCCCTGCGCCCGCAGGTGATCGCCCATTTTATCGACTGCTGGCAGCACGCCCTGCCCGATGCGGGCCAGCTGAGCAGCCATCTGCAGCAACTGGACCTGCACCAGCATGCCACCGGGGAGCTGGCACACCTGTTGTCACACCAGCCTGGGCTGGAGCTGGCAGCATGCGCGCAGACCCTGGGCTGCAGCGTCCGCACCTTGCAGCGGCAATTGCAGTTCTGCGGGGTGCCATTCGCCCGCTTGCGCCAAGCCATCCGCCTGCAGCGCGCCACCCAGGCCTTGCTGACCGGTACGCAAGGCATGACCGACATTGCGCTGGACTGCGGCTACTTCGACGCCGCCCACTTCAACCACCAATGGAAGCTGAGCACCGGGCTGACGCCACAACAATACCGCAGCCTGCAGCAGCTGCACTAACGCCAGCTGGCGTCCACATACAATCTCCCCTCTCTCTCGCTCGGCAGAATGTCTCCACCGCTGCATTGTGCAGTCCAGCTGGAGAACCTTATGTCACCCTCAGCACCACCCCGTCGTCTGGAGCCTGCCCTGCTGCTTTGCTTGTTCCTGGCAGCCATGGATACCACCATCATGGCTACCCTGCTGCCGGTGATCCGGCAGCAGCTGGGCCAGCCGGAACTTTATGCCTGGCTGGTGTCCGGTTTCATGGCCTGCATGGCGCTGACCGGCCCGCTGGCCGGAGCGCTGGCAGACCGGCACGGCGTCCGCTTGCCGCTGAATCTGGCCTTGCTGTTCTTCCTTGCAGGGTCGCTACTTGGCATGCTGACGCACAACATGCTGTGGCTGATCGTGGCGCGCGCCCTGCAAGGCTTGGGCGCAGGCATGCTGATCGTGCTGAGTTATGCCGCGCTGGCGCAGTTGCATCCGACGCAACGTGGCCTCGCGCAAGCCCGCATCAGCATGATCTGGGGTGCAGCCGCCATGCTGGGACCACTGGCCGGCTGGCTGATCAGCCAGTACGCCAGCTGGAGACTGGCGTTTGCGCTGAACCTGCCGCTCGGCCTGCTGTGCTTGCTGGCGTTGCAACACCCGGCGCTGACGCAAGCCGCCCGCCGTGGCGTACGCCTTGATCCCGCCGCACAGGTAGGCTTCGGCCTGCTGATCGGTGCCTGCATGCTGCTGCTGAGTGCCATGACGCACCCGGTCGCCTCATGGCTGTTGCAACTGGAGGGCATGCTAGGTGCAATCGGGCTTGCCTTGTTGATCTGGCGTGTACGCCAACAGCCGGAGAGCAGCCCGCTGCCACTGGCCTTCCTGCACAACCCCAATCTGCGCACCAGCCTGCTGCAAGTGGCGCTGGGCAGTGTGGCGCTGTATGCCTCGATCACGCTGGTGCCACTACTGCCCGCCTTCAGCGGCCCGCAAGCGGGCAACCATATTGGTTTGCTGGTACTGGCGGGTGCCGCAGGCATGGTGCTGGCCTCCGCCCGCTGCGGCAAGCGCATTGCCGACTGGGGCTATCGCCGCCCGCTGTTGCTCGGCAACCTGCTGTTGCTGCTGGGTATCGGTTGGCAAGCAGGCTGGCCCGCCAGCGCTCACTGGATGGGCTGGGTGCTGGCAGAAGCGATGATTGGCTGCGGCATGGGACTGGTGGCTGCGGCCAGCGTGGTGCTGGCCCAGAACAGTGCCCGCCCGGAGCATGTTGCCCGTCACACTGCAGCCATCCAGCTGGCGCGGAACGTAGGCGCAGCAATCGGCCTGCATGCACTGGTGGCCCTGCAACCCTGGTTGACCACCCCGGTGCTGCCTGCGCTGGCACCCGCCATGCTGCCCTTGCTGGGGCTCCTGCTCTTCAGTGCCGTGCTGGGTATACAGCTGCCTCGTCAGTATGGGCCGTTGGCCCCTGTGGGCAACCATTGACAATGGCCAAGCACCAACCCTATGGTATGGCTATCCGATTGAATCATGGCGCCATACCGGTCGCCCCTGCACAGGACTTGTACCATGCACAGCCTGACCATTTTGCTTGGCATCCTGGCCGCCCTGCTGGTCGGCGTCATCAGTCCCGGCCCCAGCTTTTTGCTGGTGGCCCGCACCTCGGTGGCGCAGTCACGCCGTGCCGGGCTGATTGCGGCGCTCGGCATGGCTTGCGGCGCCACCGTCATGGCACTGATCGCCCTGCTTGGTCTGCATGCCCTGCTGCAAAGCGTGCCGGTGCTGTATACCGTGCTGAAGGTCACGGGGGGAATCTACCTGCTGTATCTGGCCTGGCAGGTGTGGCGCGGTGCGGCAACACCGCTGCAGGTGCAAGATGATGGCCTGCCCGCACAGGCCCTGACCCGCACCTTCTGGCAAGCCGCAGCCACCATGCTGAGCAATCCCAAGGCCGCCGTGCAGTACGGCGTGATTTTCGCCGCCATGCTGCCTGCACACCCGGAGCCCGGCTTGCTGCTGATGCTGCCGCCTGCGGTATTCCTGCTGGAAGGTGGCTGGTATACCCTGGTGGCGCTGCTGCTATCCTCTGAAGCTCCCCGTCAGCAATACCTGCGCGCCAAAACCGGCATCGACCGCGTGGCCGGTGCAGTTCTGGCGCTGCTGGGCATCAAGCTGCTGCTCTCCCGGCAGTAAGGGTGGATGGGATCACCGGCAGGACCATGGTGCAGCTGCGCCTTATTGATCAGCCAGCCCTTCCACCTGAATGCGCAGCACCACCGTCATGTCGAAGCCATATTCTTTGCCCGCCGTCAGACCGAACTGATCACGTTCGAAGCTGCCCAGCGCGTCTGCGCCGCATACTTCCCGCTTGAACATGGGATGCGGCACACACTTGAAAGACAACAGCTTGAGGTGGACCGGGCGGGTGGTACCCCCCAGCGTCAGCTCGCCATCCAGTCGGGTCGGTACGCCCTTCTGGAAACCGGCCAGTTCACCCCGGTACGTAGCGTACTGGTGGCGGGTCACATCAAACAGCGCATCGGTCCGAGCCCAGCGGTTCAGCAACTCATTGCCAAAATCCACACTGGCCAAATCAATGGACACCTCCACCGAGCCGGTACCCGCAGCCTTGTCCAGCGTTGCCTTGCCCTTGCTCTGGTTGAACTTGCCACGCCAGGTGGATATCCCCATGTGATCCGCTTCAAAGCTGGGGAAGGTATGGGTCGGGTCCAGCGTATAGCTGACCGGCGCTGCCATCGCCGCCCCCGTGCACAACAGCACTCCTAAAGCAAACGCCTTCATTAAACTGCTCCGTGGATACCTCTCAGTCCGCAGGGTGCCGGTTTGTGGCGGGAGCGTCAACTGCAGGAGAACGGGTCACTGCCCCATCCACCCGACCTCAAATGCGATATTGGACAGCAGGCGGCAACGGTCACATTGAAAATCGAACGGTGCAATCCGGAGCTGCTGACGCGGCCACGGCTGGCCGCAGGAAGGACAGGGGCGACGGGATTCGCTTTCGAGGTCTGTCCCCTCATGACAGTACAGATAGTAGTAAAACGGCCGTCCGGTTTGCTGTGTCAGGGCGTCACACAATGCCCGGCCACGCCGGGTGAGTGCACTATCCAGCGCGGCAAGCTGGTAGGTCGTTTCCGCCTCCAGCAGCTCGCACCCCATCTGCAGGCTGTCGCAGGCGCGGTAATCAGATTGCCACGACAGCAGCACCTGACTGTGTAGGGCTCCTGCGGGCAAGCGATAAAGCGGAACTTGGCCGCCACAGTCCAGGCAAAGTATGGGTGAGCCCAGATGCAAGAAGTGGGTGTACAGGGCAAAGCTCGAACTGTGCACACAGGAACAGGCCACCGCTTCCGAAGCCCCCTCTCCGAGGTACTGCACCGCCATACCTTGCGGAGGCAGCGCTGCCAATGCCTGGCACACCTCGGCGCTGTGGTGCACGGCATCCAGCGCATCCACCTCCAGCGTCTGCACCTGCGCCATCAGGTGCAAGCCCTCCCAATGCAAAGGCCAATCTTGCCCACAAATCTGGCCATGACGGTACAGCGCCGCAAGCACAGCCATGGCCTGATGGTACAAGCTGGATTTTCCTGCTTCGGATTCGGCGGTAAACTGAAGCCGCTGTACATGCATGTCTGGATCACCTCGGAGGGCGCACCAATATTACATATGTGCTGCGCCCATCGGTGCGCGTCAATAGATGGGAACAACCGGGTCAGGAGAATGGCCCTGCCTGTGCATTCAGCGCACCGCGCCACCACACAGGCGCAAGCTGTAGACCGGCTGCCCGTCCTGGGTTAGCAATTCGTCGCCGTGAAAATCCTGCAAGCTGCCTTGCAAGGTGCAGCGGTATGCCCAGTTATCCCGCATGTAGCGGCTGGGGCCCCGCAAGGGTAATTGGTCCGGGCCGGCGTTGAGGGCTTCACGCAAAACTGCGTACACACTACGCCAGTCTTCCACCTGCTCACTGACGCCACCGGAGTAAGCCATGGACCACACGGCGGTGCCTTGAAAATACACCACCTCCTGCCCGCTGAACCGGGTGAGGCCGACATAGATGTCCCGGTACAGCCAGTCACCCTCGGTATATTCCAGCTGACGGGAATCCGGCAGCAGCGGCGTGACACTGGCGTCGTCACCCTGGCCCGCGTAAGTGGCCAGTTTGGCGCGCCGCAGAAAGGCTTGCAGGGCTTGCATATCCATGAATACTCACTCCGCCGGTAAAGCGGATGAGTATTCCAAACCACGGCTATACCGTCAAACCCGACTCAGGCTTCCGCCACTTTCACCACCCGTTTGCCGAAGTTCTTGCCTTCCAGCAGGCCGATCAAGGCTTGCGGGGCTTGCTCCAGCCCCTCAACCACGTCCTCGCGGGACTTGATCTTGCCTTCTTGCAGCCAGCGGCTCATCTGAGCAAAGAACTCACCGTAACGATGGCCGTAGTCGTCAAAAATGATGAAGCCCTGCATGCGGATGCGCTTGGTGAGCAGGGTACCGGCCAACACACCGAGGCGGTCTGGGCCGTCCGGCAGTTGGGTGGCGTTGTAGCTGGCGATCAAGCCGCACAGTGGAATACGCGCGCCGGTATTGAGCAGTGGCATCACGGCATCAAACACCGCGCCACCGACGTTTTCAAAGTAAACGTCGATACCCGCCGGGCAGGCCGCCGCCAGTTGCGCCGGGAAATCGGCCGCGCGGTGGTCGATGCAGGCATCAAAGCCTAGTTCTTCCACCACATAGCGGCATTTGGTTTCGCCACCGGCAATCCCCACCACCCGGCAGCCCTGCAGTTTGGCAATCTGGCCGACCAGAGAGCCCACCGCACCGCTGGCCGCCGCTACCACCACCGTTTCCCCCGCCTTGGGTTGGCCTATGTCCAACAACCCCATATAGGCGGTGAAGCCGGGCATGCCGAGAACATTGAGTGCTTGCGACGGCTGTGCCAGCCCGGTGAGCTTGTGCAGACCGCTGCCATCGGACAGCGCGTAGTCCTGCCAGCCACTCATTGACAGCACCAGCTCGCCCACTGCAAAACCGGGGTGACGCGAGCTGACCACCTGCGCTACGGTGCCGCCCACCATCACCCCGCCCAAGGGCACTGGTGGCGCGTAGGAAGGGCGGTCACTCATGCGGCCCCGCATATAGGGGTCGATCGACAGCCACAGGGTGCGCAGCAGCACCTGCCCTTCCACCGGTTGCGGAATAGTTTGCTGTTCCAGCCGGAAGTCTTCCAGTGTCGGCGCGCCCACCGGGCGACGGTTCAGCAGGATCTGGCGATTGTGACTGGTGGTTTGCGTCATGATGCGTCCTTCATTGTGAGGTCAATCAGGCTTGGGACTGAATCTGGTAGCCCAGCCGTGGGAAATGGATGTGCAGGGTGCCGGTATCGGTATGCTCCAGTTGCAGGGTGACGCGTTGCGTGTCCAGATAGCGCAGCTGGCCCTGCACCGCCTCCTGCGGGTAATGCTCCGGCATCACGCTGACCATATTGCCAATGCGCAGCTCACCCTCGTCACCTCCTGTCGGCAGCGCTTGCGGAGCCGCCGCCAGGGCTATGGCCAGCGCGGCATCGGCGGTCAGCTCACTGCGTTGTCCCTGCCCCCAGGCAGCCATGCGCGCCATCCAGTCTGGCAGGTGGCGAGCTACGGGTACCAGCTCGTCCAGCCAGCCGGCTTTGTGCAGGAACCAGCACAGCTGGTAGACCCCGAAATCCCCAATCGCAGGCAGATCCCCACCCAGCCAGGGCGAGGCGGACAGGGCCTGGTCCAGCATGGACAGTACTGGCGTGAGCTGTGACGACAGGTGCGGCACATTGGCCGCCAGATGATCACGATCAAGATCCATCTGCGGGTGCATGCGAATACGATCATCCAGCAGGGCTTGCGGGATTTGTGCTGCTCGCTTGCCCATGAGCAGATGTATTCCTTGCCAGAACAGGGTCACATCCACCAGCTGCGAGAGCAAGGCAGCTTGCGCTGCGGGCGCACCGCTGGCCAGTGCGGGTGTGGGGAAGCGCTGTTCCAGCTCTTGCGCAATCAGGCTGGAGTCGCAGTACAGATCAGCCCCGATCTGCAACACCGGCGCGCGACGGTAGCCGTGGGTCAGCTTCATCAGATCCGGCTTGGGCAACACCGGTGGCATCTGTACCGAATGCCAGGTGAGCTGCTTGTAGCCCAATAGCAGGCGGATTTTCTCGGAGTATGGCGAGGCGTCGTAGTGGTGCAGGATCAGGTCAGGCATTTAGATAAACTCGCTATAATATAGTAAGCTATATTAATAAATAACTAACCTGCTGTCCAGTAACTTGAGACACCCTGGACAATGCAGCCCAAGCCAGCACTCAATCCGCACCACTCCCCAGATACTCCGCCACAATCCGGACGTAGGCTCCGCTGTCCTTCAGTTTCTTCAAGCCCCGGTCCAGCTTGGCGGCCATTTGCTCGCCATTCGGTGTTTTCCGGGAGAACATCACGTAATAGACATTGGTTTCCACTGCTTTAGGGTGATGGGTAAACCGCTTCTGCTCTTCTGGGCTGAACAGCTCGCGGATGATGCCATAGCCGACGACCTTGGAGGTCTGGTAGGCATCAATCCTGCCTGCCAGCAAGCGCTTGAAATTGATCTCTGCCGTGGGGGACACTTCAGTTTGCAGGCCTTTTTCCTTGTATTCCGTCTCCTGCTTGTAGCCAAGCGTCACCCCCAGCCGGTATCGCTTGAGGTCATTCCAGTCACGCCAGTCAAACGGTGTGGTCTTGAGGTGGAAAAACACCCCTTCATCCTTGATCAACGGGATCTGGTTATAAATGAAATCGGCCTCACGCTCAGGCGTCCGGTTCCATGGATAGGTGGCGTCATACTGCCCGGTTTGTACATACACGTAGCTGCGCTTCCACGGAAAGTATTCGTTGACGACCTTCACCCCTTCCAGACGAAACGCCTCACCCACAATTTTCTCGACCAGTCTGGCTTGTGCATTGCTCTCCGATGTATAGGGTGGCCAATCGCCTATGGCCATACGAACGATTTCTTCCGCCTCAGCACGGGTAGACCACAGGCCGAGTATGGCAAGACTCACCATGATGCTGAGTAGCGGTTTGAGCAAGGCATGGGTTGTTTGCGGGAAGACCATCGCAAACTCCTTGATGAATGGTGCTTTGAGTATAGGCCAGCCTGCGGCCAGTATCGGCATGATGGGTCCGCTTTTTGACCGGAATCGGGCTGGCTGCATGCACGCTGTCCGCGCATACTCCGTTTATTTCTTCATCACGGAGCCTAGCCATGCCGCACTACCGTAGCCGTGACTTCACCTCCAGCCGTGCCTGGGGGGCTCTGGATATTGCACAGTTAAACGGTATCAGTGTCCGCCTGCACTGGACTGACCAGCCCTATCACTGGCATGTGAATGAGGGGGAAGAGGTGTTTGCCGTGCTGGATGGTGTGGTCTGCATGCACTATCGAGAAGAAGGTGAGGTCCGTCACCTCATGCTGCAGGCGGGCGATATCTTTCATGCAAAGGCAGGCTGCGAGCATGTCGCCCACCCGCAAGGCGAAGCCCGCATTCTGGTGATTGAACAGGCGGGCAGTGAGTAAGCTAAGGTGTCAGCAGCATGCACAGGCGGCTAACATGCCATGGTCCGACCTGCTGATCATCCAGCCACTGAAAACCATACTGCAGGTAGACCTGCCGCAATGCAGGTCGGCTGGACTCACAGTCCAGCCGCAGTGAAGGTAAACCTTGCTGCCGGGCACAGGCCTGGGCCTGATCCAGCATGAACTGGGCCAGGCCCCGCCCGGCCCAGTCTGGCGCCACCGCCAGCCGGTGTACCACCAGTGCAGAGCGGGGCGGCAATTCCGGCCAGAACAGCGGGTCGTCTACCTGCAGCTTGACGACCGCCCGGATGTGTCCCTCAAGCACCGCCACGTGAAAGCGTCCAGCCAGCACGTCCGGCCGTATCTGCGCATCGCCCAGCTCATCCGGCTGCCACATCGGCTGGCCCTGGGTCTGCAACCGTCCGGCCGCATCGAGCAATACCTGCCGGACCTGGTCGACCTCTTCTGCTCGTGCCACCCTGAATTGCCACACCATACCTACCCTTCTTGCGACGCATGCTCCGTAATGGGCAACTGACCAAATTTACCCTGCTGATAATCCGTAATGGCCTGCCGGATCTCTTGCTGGGTGTTCATCACAAACGGCCCATAGCTGGCAATCGGCTCCCGCAGGGTCACCCCGGCCAGCAGCACCACCTTGCTTGCACTGTGCGCCTGCAGCCGCACCCCGGCCCCTGCTGCAGACAGGATCACTACTTGCGGACCTTGTACGGTCACACCGGCAACCGTCACCTCCCCTTCCAGCACCACCACCGCCAGTGCTTGTCCATCCGGTACGGGTGCCAACAGGTTTGCCCCCGCCTGCAGGCGTGCATCCCACAGGTTCAGCTCGCTATAGTGATGCGCGGGCCCGGTCAGCACACCATGCGCGTCGGACCATTCCCCGGCAATCACCCGCACCTCACCCTGTCCACCCGGCAAGGTGATGCGTGGGAACTGGGCGTCCACCAAGGTCTGGTAACCGGGTTGGCGCATTTTCTCCGCTGCGGGCAGATTCACCCACAGTTGCACCATCTCCATCATGCCGCCCTGGCGGGTGAAGGCTTCGCTGTGAAACTCATCGTGCACCACGCCGGACGCAGCCGTCATCCACTGCACATCACCCGGGCCAATGGTTCCGCCACCGCCGGAAGAGTCTCGGTGCGACACCTCGCCCTGGTACACCAGGGTCACGGTTTCAAACCCCCGGTGTGGATGCTCGCCGACACCGCGTGGCTGCGTGGCGGGCGGGAAGTAGGTCGGCCCCGCATAATCCAGCATCAGGAAGGGATTGAGCACCCCGTCTGCAGTGTTCGGCAGCAACAAGGTGCGAACCGGAAAACCATCGCCAACCCAGTGCTGGGAAAGCATGCCGTGGTGACTGCTGACCTGTTTCATGTTCTGACTCCATATCAAGTTGCAATGGGTCCAGTGTAATCGCGCCTCTGTCGTCGCGCCAGACAGCACGATCGACATGCACTGTTCCATAAACAGAACAATCCAGCACGCCACAAAACAAAACAGCCCGCAAAGCGGGCTGTTTTGTGAGCAGGCTTAAGCCGCTTGTGGCGGGGGAGCTTCCCCTTCCGGCAGCGGACGGCCACTTTCTTCATACTCATGGATCAAGGCACGGCAATCCATCACTTTCAGATCATTGTCCTTGGCAAAGGCCATGATGAAAGCGAATACACGGGGGTTGATGGCTTCGAGTTGACGGTCTACCGCCACGCAACGGATATCGTCCAGGCTCATTGGACGGACATAGGGAGAGTAGGACATTTTCTGGTCCCACCCAAAGGTGGACAGGATGCCGGACAGCCGCTCCGCCCAGTCGCTGGGGCGGAACGGGCGACCGTTACTGGTCACACCCTGAATGATGATTTCATACGGATTACAAAACATGGGCAAACTTGATCTGGATATTTGACTTAAGCGTTGTGACCGCTATTATAGCCTATTCTCCGGAACCTCCCCAATGCTTACAGTCTTTGTAAGTATTTTTGCCGACCCCGCCTCACTGCGCTGTCTTGAGTGCGGCCAGCAGCGCTGACGTATCCACCAGCTGCTCAGGCTCAAACGACCGCTTCAGTTGCTGATTTTCCTGCAAGAATTGCTTCAGGTCCCGCAAATAGCCGATCAACCCGCCTTCCGGGCGGTTACGCCGCAGCAGCTCATTTCCATTGTGAATCCGCACCGAGTTCAGCATGCCGATCAGGTCAAAAGCGGTATAGGGTTTTTCACCGGCAAAAGTCATGCCGTTGAGGATCTTTTGATACTCCGCCCAAGCCGCATCGTTTTTCACCCAGCGCACCGCGTGCACCCAGCCCACGAAGAATCGGCGCAGGTCATCCGCCGGGATCTCTTTCAGCGTTTCCGCATTACCCACAAACCCTTCCGGGATCACGCCCGGCCAATTGCTGCTGTTGGCCACCTCCACGCCATTGCCCTGACGACGAGCGCGCAGCGCCTGCGGGTCGTAGTTGACGATCAACGGGAAGCGCCCCTGGATGAATTCGTCCGTCATCTTTTCTGGCGTGGCCTCCACCGCCTTCACATCCGCGAGGCGCAGACCGTTTTGCTTCAGGTACTGATTGAGGAAATAGGTCACCGACGGCTGGTTGAGGTAAATGCCGATGGTTTTACCTTTCAGGGCTTTGACATCCACCCCGTTCCGCCCAATGATTTTGTCACCACCGTGTGACCAGTCGGTTTCACCGAGGATGACAATCGGCACCCCCTGCTGATGCAGGCCAACCCAGCTGCCGATCATGTCAAGCGCGATATCAATCTTCTTGCTTTGCAGCGCCGCATTCAGTGACTGGTTATCAGGAAAGTTGGTGACCTGAACCTCCAGCCCCTGTTCCTTCCAGAACCCCTTGCTTTCCGCCACATTCAGCGGTGAGAACGCAATCCAGTGAATCATGCCGACCCGGATAGGCCGGGCCAGTACCGCCGTCATACACAAAGACACACCGCACAGCAACAACAGACGCAACGCTTTCATGACTTCCCCTCTGACAAAGGACCATGCCAGCTCGTCCCTTGTGAGGCAGGCTGGCCAAAAAACACCATCAGCGTTGTATCGTCCGTCCCGCTTGTGGAACGGCGGACTGCTATCCTGCAGCCGGGCGCTGGCAGTGGCGATACTGCAGCTGGTGCAGGTCGGCCACGTTACTGCCTGAGGCTGCCACCACCAGAATCTCTTGCGCCAGCTCGGCAAAATCCGCGCGGAAATGCACCGAGCTCTTCAATACCAGAATGGCCTGTCGGGCAGGCTCCACCCCCAGATGGCGGAACATCGCCTGATCGGCAGCCTGCTGCTTGCGGCTGCTGACCAGTACGGTGACTCCATTGCGCCGCAAACGGGCCATTGGCCCCAAATCCATATGGCACCCTGCATAAAACGGCCCGGTACCCGTAAACTGACCATTGCCGAGCTGCTCCACCTGCCATGGGCCCGGCGCTGCGCCCCCGGCAGACGAGGTCGCGCCAATGGCGATATCCAGTACCGCTCCCACTCCCGCAGCATGCGCTGCGGCTGCCGCTTGCGGATCACACAGCAAGCCCAGGCATGCCCCCTGCGCATCGGCAGCCAGCAAGGCATGAATCAGATCTGCCGTATCGCTATCGCCTCCGCCACCCGGATTATCCTGCGTATCGGCCAGAATGACGGGCTGCGTGCCCACCTGCTCCATGGCATACGCCACCGCCTCATTCGCTTGCCACAAGCGCCCGGCAAACTGTCCGCGTGCACGCTGCAAGGCGTCATACAACTGCGCGGCGCCCGCATCGGCAGCCGCTTGCGTCTCGGCGTACACCAATACTGAGGGCGCGCTGTCCGGCACATCAGCCAGCGGGAAACCAGCGGCCAGTGAGGCGTAGCTGACACGGTCGCTCAAGGCTTCGGCCTCGCGCATCAGGCTGGCCATCGGCTCGGCCAGCGTGCTCTGCCACGGCATCGGAATCAGGTAAGGCAGTTGCCGGAACGCATGGGCGTAGCGACGCCCCGCCAATAGCGCAGGCAACAGACTCACCGCGCGTTCGCCACACTCCGCCATGTCGACATGGGGATAGGTGCGGTAGACCAGAATCAGGTCGGCCAGCTCGGTCATGCGCGGGGTGATGTTGGCGTGGAAATCCAGCACCACCACAATGGGCAGCTCCGGCCCGACTACCTCACGCACCCGTGCCAGCCAGCCTTCATCCCCCGAGAACTGCGACTCGGTCACCATCGCGCCGTGCAGCTCCAGCAGCAAGGCATCCAGCGGGCCTGCGGCACGCAACTGACGCTCGAAAATCCACCACAAGGCCTCGAAGGCATCGTCCGTCACATGACCACAAGGATTGGCGCTGGCCCAACTAAGCGGCACCACCTGATGACCTGCTGCCTGTGCTGCCGCAATCATGCCGGACGCGGGCAGATTGACCCCCCGCAGCGCCGGAAGCATCTCCTCCCCGCACAGCAAGCCTGGCCAGGCATCGGCCTCGACAAAATTGCGGAAACGGGCGCGACTCGCTGCAAAAGTATTGGTCTCATGCTGCAGCCCGGCCACCCCGATACGTGCCATGCCTTTACTCCTTCGCCTGTGGCGAATCCAAAATCATCAAACAGCAAGGCCCCGGTGCTGGACCACCGGGGCACCGTCTTACAACATGCCGACTACGGCGCGGCGTGCAATTTCGCTATATTCCGCAGCGGTGAAGGCAATCGGGTTGGTACCACTCGAGCCATCCACCACTGCCATTTCACCCACTTGGGCCAGGCGGTCTTCGCCAATGCCCAAGGCCGCCAGCGTGTGCGGAATACCCAGCTCCTCGCGCAGGCGCAGCACCCAGTCGAGGAAGGCGGTAAACGAAGGGTTCGGCAGGTCCAGATAGCGCGCCAGCGCAGTGATGCGCTCTTCGATTACTGACTGGTTAGCTTTCAGCACATACGGCATCAGGATGGCATTGAGCATGCCGTGATGCGCGTCGTATAGCGCGCCCAGCGGGTGTGCCAGCGCGTGCATGCCACCCAGCCCGCGCTGGAACGCCGTCGCTCCCATGCTGCTGGCCACCAGCATCTGCATGCGGGCTTCCAGATCGTTGCCGTCCTTGACCGCGCGCGGCAGGTAATCCTTCACCAGACGCATGCTTTCAATGGCGATCCCGGCGGCCATCGGGTGATAGAACGGTGAGCAATAGGCCTCCAGGCTGTGGCTCAGGGCATCCATGCCGGTGGCCGCCGTCAGCTTGGCAGGCAGGCCGGTACTCAGCTCCGGGTCCAGAATCACCACTGCGGGCAGCATGCGAGCGTGGAAAATGATGCGCTTGATGTGGGCGGCATCGTCGGTAATCACCGAAGCGCGACCCACTTCCGAGCCCGTACCCGCCGTGGTCGGCACCGCCACCACTGGCGCCATGCCCGCCACGTTGACGCGCAGGTAGTTGTCACCCACGTCCTCAAAATCCCACAGCGGACGGTCTTGCCCCACCATCAGCGCCACCGCCTTGGCGGCATCCAGCGCCGAGCCGCCACCGAAGGCGATCACGCCATCGTGCTGACCCGCCTTGTACGCCGCCACACCGTCCATCACGTTCTGGCCGGTCGGGTTACCCTTCACGCCGCTGAACACCGCACAGCCCAAGCCACCTTGCTTGCAGATGTCCACCGAGCGGGCAATCATCGGCAAACTGGCCAAGCCCGGGTCGGTAATCAGCAAGGGGTTCTTCATGCCCAGCGACTTGCACCAGTCGGCCAGCTCGGCAATGCGCCCGGCCCCCACCTTGACGGCGGTCGGGTAGTTCCAGTTAGCGCGGTAAGCGTTCATGTCAGTCATCGTGTTCAACTCCAGCTAGGCGCACGGCCGCAGCCGTGCGCGGGATCATCACAGGGCTTTCAGGTGGAAGGACTTCGGCCGGGTCAGGTGCTCATAGCCGACCGCGGAGAGCGTCGCGCCACGACCGGTGTTCTTCACCCCGGTCCAGGCCAGCGCCGGGTCCAGATAGTCACAACGGTTCATGAACACCGTGCCGGTCTCCAGCCGGTCGCCCAGGGCCAGCGCGGTGGCTTCGTCCTGGGTGAAGATGGACGCTGTCAGGCCGTAGGGGCTGTCGTTCATCAGATGCACGGCTTCGTCATCCGTGCTGACGGCCATGATGCCCACCACCGGGCCAAAGCACTCGTCGTTCATCAGCTGCATGGTGTGGTCGACATTGACGAACACTTGCGGCGCGACAAAGGCCGTACCTTCCTGATCTTTCGGGAATTCACGCGGGTCAATCAGCGCCTTGGCACCCTTGGCCAGCGCATCTGCCGTCACCGCGCGCACCGCATTGGCCGCAGACACACGCACCACCGGGCCCAGCGTGGTGTTCGGGTCCATCGGGTCGCCCAGCACATAGGTGCGGGTCAGGGCGACCGCCTTGTCGACAAACTGCTGGAACAGCGACTGGTGAACATAGATGCGCTGAATGCCGCAGCAGCTTTGCCCGGAATTGAAGAAAGCACCATCCACCAGGGTTTCTACGGCGTGATCCAGATTGGCATCCGCCCGCACATAGGCCGGGTCATTTCCACCCAGCTCCAGACCGACGTGAATGAAGCGACCGGCAGCCGCCTGCTCCACCGCCTCGCCCCCGGCCACCGAGCCGGTAAAGCAGACGGCATTGACCTCCTTGGCCTTGATCAGGCTTTGCGTACCGGCGTGATCGGTATGCACGAATTGCAGCAGGCCATCCGGCAGCCCCACGTTGGCAAAGGCTTCAACAATGCGCTCAGCCGCCAGCGGCGTCTGCGCCGAATGCTTGAGGATCACCGCGTTACCGGCCATCAGTGCCGGGACGATGGCATTCACTGCGGTCAGCAGCGGATAGTTCCAGGGCGCAATCACCAGCACCACCCCGACCGGCTCGCGGCGGATGAAGCGGTTAAACCCGTCGATGGCAGCAGGCTTGACATCCTGCAGCGCGGAATCGGCGATTGAGATCATGTGGCGGGCACGGGCCTCGAATCCGGCCACCTCGCCCGGGGTATAGCGGATCGGGCGGCCCATCTGCCGGGTCAACTCGGCGGCAATCTCATCCTTGCGGGCCACAAAGGCATCCACGCCCTTGCCGACCTTGCTGGCGCGATCTGCCACAGAGACCTGTTTCCAGGCTGCCTGGGCTTGCACCGCACGCTGCAGCGCACTGTGCAACTGGGCGGCGGTGGCATAGGCACGCTGAACGGCCACACTGCCGTCCGCCGGATTGATGGTGGTGAATTCTGTCGTCATGCTTTCCTCGATCAACAAAACGGACCGGCAACACCGTGCTGCCGGTCTGCTGAGTCTGGCCACCCGGCTGGGTGGCGATGCTCAGATGATTTCAAAATAACGCTGCAGTTCCCAGTCGGTCACGTGGCGGCGGAACTCGCGCTCTTCCCATTCACGGGTAGCGGCGAAGTGGTCCACAAACGCATCACCGAACAGCACGCGGGCGGCTTCACTGCCCTTGAAGCGTTGTGCGGCTTCCCACAGGGTATTCGGCAGCTTGAGGTGATCCGGGAACTGTTGGGTATAGGCATTGCCCACCACCATCGGTTCCGGTTCCAGTTGTTGTTCAATACCGTACAGCCCCGCGCCCAGTGCGGCAGACAACGCGATATACGGGTTGGCGTCCGCCGAACCGATGCGCACTTCCATGCGCTGCGACTTGTCGGAGCCCGGAATCAGTCGCAAGGCGGTGGTACGGTTGTCGAGCGACCAGGTGGAATCCAGCGGGGCCCAGTAACCTGGCACCAGGCGGGAGTAACTGTTGACGGTGGCCGCAAACATGGACATGAATTCCGGCAGGTAACGCTGCACACCTGCCATGAAGTGGCGCTGGGTCTTGCTCATGCCGTACTGCTGGCTCGGATCGTAGAAGGCCGACTTGCCACTGTTGCGATCGCGCAGGGAGAGGTGGATGTGACCGCTCTGCCCCGGGTAGTTGTGCGACCACTTGGCCATGAAGGTGGCCATCAGGTCGTTGCGCTGGGCCAGTACCTTGCAGAAGGTCTTGAACAGGAAGGCCTTGTCGGCGGCAGCCCCGGCTTCATCCACGCCGATGGCCGCTTCCAGCACGCCCGGGCCGGTTTCGGTATGCAGCCCTTCAATCGACATGTCCATGTCTTCGCTCAGCTTGAGCAGCTGGTGATAGAAATCGCTCTCCACGGTGCTGCGCAGGACGGAATAACCAAAGTAGCCCGGGGTCCATGGCGTCAGGTTCTGGTAGTTCTTGGCCCGCACCGTTTCCGGGGTTTCCTTGAACATGAAGAATTCGTACTCCAGCGCGGAGTAGGCGTCATAACCCATGTCCTCAGCGCGCTTGAGCACCCGTTGCAGCAGGTTACGCGGGCAGACGGTGGCGGCCTCTTCGACAAATTCGCACAGGAAGAACAGCATGTTCTGGCCGTTGACCTGCTCCAGCGGCAGCTCGCGGCAGGTTTCCGGCAGGATGCGTACCATGGCATCCGGGTAGGCAGTGTGCCAGCCTGTGTACTGGACGTTGTCGTACAGCTGGTCGTTCAAATCCCAGCCCAGCACCACATTACAGAACCCAAAGCCGGACTTGAGGGCAGAAATGAATTTGTCCTTGGCCAGATATTTGCCGCGCATGATGCCGTCGATATCCGACAGGCCCACCTTGACGTGGGTCAGGCCACGCGCTTCGATCAGCCGGATTGCATCTTCTGCGGTTTTGACTTCACGTGCTTGCATTGCTCTCTCTTCCTTTGGCATCCACCGATTTTGATTGGTGTGGGTTCGCCCCTTGTTCGGGCTGTTGGAGGGCATGTTAGTCAGCGCAAGAATGGGCCGCCAACAAGTATCGTGCCCTCTAATTGAGGTCATTAGCCGCCCTAATCCCGGCGCTGCAGCATGGTTGCTCATGTTGCCTGGCAGCATCATCGCCGACTCTTATGTCGGGCATTAATGCAATTAATGTTCATTGTCAGCCGCAAACACCCCTTGCACACTTGCCCTGCGAAATCGGCCGCGTGCCGGTATCCATTGCCATCAAAAGACTCAACATTTGCAGCAAGGGAGAAATCAGGGAGACATCAGCCCGCGAGTTGCACCGGAGCGCCAAGCAGGCGGCAAGCCCTGCAGCACTCCTGCAGTAAAGGATCACCAAGAGACCCATCTGCCCACGTCAAGCAACAGCAACAAGAGGATGACCATGAGTACAGAACACAAGTCAGGCGCTGCAGCCGCAGCCGACGACGACGTCAAGCTGCTTCACAGCATGGGGTATGCGCAGGAACTGGCACGCACCATGAGTGGTTTTTCCAACTTCGCCATTTCCTTTTCCATCATCTGTATCCTGGCCGGTGGCATTACCGCCTTCCAGGGGGGCCTGAGTGCCGGAGGCGGTGCCTCCATCGGTATCGGCTGGCCGGTCGGCGCGCTGTTTGCGCTGGTGGTGGCGGCCGCCATGGCGCAAATTTCATCGTCCTACCCCACCTCCGGCGGCCTGTACCACTGGGGCTCCATCCTGGGCGGCAAGGGTTATGGCTGGGCGACGGCCTGGTTCAACCTGCTGGGCCTGATCTTTGTGGTGGCCTCGGTGAATTTCGGTGTCTATGACCCCTTCTTTACCACCTTCATTGCTCCCCTTCTCGGCATCAGCAGTGAAACCCTGACCGGGCACGTGCTGGAACTGGGCAGCTGGAAGATCAACCTGTTCCAGACCGGCTTCATTGCTGCGGTAACGGCCAGCCAGGCGCTGCTAAACCACATGGGCATCAAGATCACCACCAAGCTCACCGACCTGTCCGGTTACCTGATCTTTGTGGTGGCACTGGTGCTGACCGTCTCGCTGCTGGCGTTCTCCAAGACGCCGCTGGACTTCTCGCGCCTGTTTACCTTCACTAACCTTGCAGGCTCCGAGGGCAGCTGGTGGCCGCAAAATGCCAATAGCGGCATGGTGTTCCTGTCCGGCCTGCTGCTGACGGTCTACACCATTACCGGTTTTGATGCCTCGGCTCACACCTCGGAAGAAACCCACAATGCATCTGAGAACGTGCCAAAAGGTATCCTGCGCTCTGTGATGTGGTCAGCACTGTTCGGTTACATCATGATCTGCTCCTTCGTGCTGGTGATGCCGGACATTCCGAAGGGTGTGGCACAAGGTGCAGGCTTCCTCAGCTCGCTGCTGGATACCGTACCGCACGGCCTCAAGGTGGCACTGGGCATTGGCCTGTTCGTGGTCAACTACATCTGCGGCCTGGCCTGCCTGACCTCCACCTCGCGCATGATGTACGCTTTTGCCCGTGATGGCGGCCTGCCCGCTTCGCATACCCTGAAGCAGGTGCACCACCACTATCGCACCCCGGTGACCGCCATCTGGGTCAGCGCAGCGCTGGCGTTTGTGGCTACCCTGTATGGCGATGCCTTCGTGGTACTGTCAACCGGCTGCGCGGTGTTCCTGTACATCTCCTACGTGATGCCGGTTGCGGCAGGTATTTTTGCCGAAGGCAAAACCTGGACCACCAAAGGCCCGTTCAACCTGGGCAGCTGGTCCAAGCCGATCGCGGTACTGGCTACGCTGGGTGGCGCAACCCTGGTGTTTGTCGGCGTACAGCCGCCGAACGACAAGGTGTTGTACCTGACCCTGGGCCTGTGCGCCGTGATGCTGGTGTTCTGGTGGGCGCTGGGTGAGCGTAACCGCTTCAAGGGCCCGCCGATCGGTGATACCGCCGCCAAGCGTGCGGATGCCATTCACCGCATCGAAGAGAGCTTCGACGAAACCGCCTGAGTACGCCCCTGTCGCACACATGCCACAACGCCCTGCCCTGCAGGGCGTTGTGCTTTGTACTTACTGCTTCAGCAACGTCCCTACCGAGACATGCGGCCAGTCGATGCCCGCAAAGTGGAGGATTACGGTCTGGGTGTATTGCAGCTGCATGAAGCGTTTACCATCCGGCTGCTCCACCGTCTCAATCCAGAAAATGGTATCCACCCGGTTGGCATCGGCATTGCTGACAATAAAGGGGATGTTCACCACCCCGCCTTGCTGGGTGCTGCTCAGGCTGAGGGTGGTGGTACTGACGATGTTCTGCTCCTTGATGGCATCCACCAGCGAGGCATTCGGGTTGCTGACCTGAAAGCCCGGCGGGACCGGGGCAGTCTGGTAAGGGTCCAGATAACCCAGCGGAAAAGGGGTAGGCCCGGTGGGGGTGGTGCTGACCGGCTGAATCTGCGGCGGGCCGGCATGGCTTAGCGCATTGCCAACCACCAGCATGGAATCGCCATGGGGAATGGTAGCCTGACGCACCACGGTGGGCGGCTCCGCCGGTGCGGTGGTGGAAGGCACATTCAGCCACAGCCCCGGCTCCAGATGCAGCAGCTCATTACTACTGGCATCGTTGACCCGCTGGAAATAGGTCAAACAGCCCATGTCGATATCCCCTTGCAGGGAACCCCGGTTCGGGATCGGTGCCCCCACCGTGGTAAACACCAGCGATTCCTTGGTAGCATTGATCTTCAGCCGGAAAATGCTATTGCCCGCCTTGTTGGGCAAGGCAATCAGGTTAAACCCACTGCCGATCCAGGTACCGGCCAGTTCTGCCAGCGGGCCAAGCGGGTCTACCGAGGGGGTGATGGGCGCACTTGCGCGCAGGGTGGTCGCCATGAGAAAGCTCCTGAGTGAGGGCGGGGGTGCCCGCCTTCAGCCTAGGCAAGCCTTCGTCAAGCTCAAGGAGATGACCGACAGCCGGTCCACAATCTGGACCAAGGAACAGGGGTCAGGCTTCCAGCGCGCGCCGGATCACCTGGTTGAATGGCCCAATCCACTCGGGGGCAAACTGATTGTCACAGGCATTGATCTCGGCAATGGCGCGCAAGGCCGAGCGATTTTGCCCACGGTGCCGGTGTTTCTGCATCACGGCCTCGAAAGCATCGACAATCGCCAGCAGCCGGGCGCCATTGCAAATGGCTTCATGCGGCAGCCGGTTCGGATAGCCGGCACCATCCGGCATCTCATGATGCTGCAGCACCATCTGCGCGGCATCCTGCCAGCCTTCTACCCGGGCCAGCCATTCAGCGGCAAACCCCGGGTGAGTGTGCAGCGCCTGCCGGTCCGCGTCGGTCAGCCGCTCCACCTTCAGCCATACCGATTCCGGCAGAAACATCATGCCGATATCGTGGATGTACACTGCGGCTTCCAGCTGCACCGGATCAATCAGGTTGCCTGCCTCGCGGTTGGTATCCTGCGCCAAGCGCAGATTGCGGGCGGTGCGCCCGCGCAGCAAAGGCGAGCGGCTCTCCAGTTGCAAAGCCAGGCTACGGAAGAAACGCAGGTCTTCTGCCACCCGCTCCGCACTCTTGGGGATGACCGACCCCCCGCGCGCCGGCAGGCTGACCTGGGTTGGCCGAAAGCCAGTGACCGCTTCAATCAGCCCGGCCGCGGCAAGGTCCATCTGCCCTGCAGTCTGCGCGGCCAGTCGCTGCAACGCTTGCAGCAAGGCGGCCAGTCGCAGGCTCTCCAGCGGCTTGCGCTGTAGCAGCGCCTCTACCGCCATTTCCATGCGGTCCACCGCCAGCAGGATGGCCTCGCCCAGCAGCTCACTGAACAACAACTCGCCACTGCGCAGGCGCGCCAGCACGGATTCGATCGGGTGCGCCAGCTCCACCGCCCACTCCACTCGGCACAGCGCTGCATCGCCTTTGATGTTATGGAAGGCGCGAAACAGCTCGACCAAGGGCATGGGTTCCGCAGGGTTGCGCTTGAGTCGTGCCACTTCACGCTCAATGGTGGTGGCATGATCCGCCAATCCTTCACGGAAATCCTGCAGACCTGCCGCATCCAGCACCAGCAAATGGTTCCAGTCCAACCCCACTCCCTTCTGCGGCAGCCCGATCAGTGCTGCCGCATGATCATTCGGCGCGGATCATCAGGATCGGCGTCACGGCCATGCGCATCACCCCCTCGGCCACGCTCCCCAGCAGCAAATGATCAAAGCCACGTTTGCCATGGGTACCCATCACCACAATATCCGCATTCCAGGCCTTGGCATCGTCCACGATCACACGGGAAATCCGTTCGCCATAGGTTTGATGCAGTTCGCTGTCCACTTGCACACCGGCCGCCTTGACTTCGGCTTCTGCAGTGGCCAGCACCTTGCGCCCGGCTTCCAGCAAGCTTTTCTGCAGCTCGGAGGTGTCAATGAACTCTGCGCCCCCCCAGAAAAACTGTGCCAGATCCACCACATGTACCAGACGCACTACGGCATGCTGGTCCTGCGCAAAGCGCACTGCCTCCTTCAGGGCTGCTGCAGAGGTGGTGCTGTCATCTACCGGTACAAAGATACGCTGATACATATCGACCTCCTGTTCACACATTGACCATTCCAGCCTATGCCTGCCCTCGACTTCATGTCTTGATCCAGGTCAGCCGAAACCACGTCCAGCGAGGAGATGCCCATATCTCAGTACAGGTTACCCCGCCAGGAAAAGCAAGCAAAGATTGCCAAGCACCCGCAGGATGCTACACTGGCAGCTATCCGGATTACCCGTGGTTTCCATGCCCAAACTGACCTTGCCTGCCCTGACCCGACATGACTTTCAGACCGAGATGCCGGTCTGCATCCAGCATGTCAACTATGGCAAGCACTTGGGGCATGATGCACTGGTCTCGCTGCTGCATGAGGCGCGAGTCCGCTTTCTGCACAGCCTCGGCCACACCGAGCTGAAAATCGGTGACGCCGGGCTGATCCTGCGTGACCTCGCCGTGCAATATCTGGCTGAAGCCTTCCATGGCGACCTACTGCGCTTTCAACTGGCCGTTACCGAATGGCACCCGCATGGCTTTGAGTTGACGTATCAGGTCAGCCATGCCGCGAGCCGACAGCCAGTGGCGCGTGCACGAACCACCATGGTCTGCTTTGACTACACCAGCCGCAAGCCCTTGCGCCTGCCTGCTGACTTCCAAGCCCTGTTCCCCCCGTTGGAGACTGCCTGAATGAAACATTACGCCTTGAACAGCCCGGAAGCCATGGCACGCATCCTGGCGATGATGATCATCACCGATGCCGATGTGCACCCTCATGAAATCGAGCTGCTGGACGAGCTGAACATCTATGATGTGATCGGTATCAGCCGGGAAAGTTTTACCCAGGTATTCCATGACTACCTGGGCGACCTGTCAGATGAAATGGATGCCGAGGGTCACGTCCAGCTGGTATCCAGCGCGCGGCTCGACGAGATGCTGGACTGCGTCACCGACCCGAAGAAGCGCTTGCTGACCGCCGCCATTCTGCTGGATATCAGCAAGAGCGATCACGACCTGTCAGAAGTGGAAATTGCTGTATTTCAGCACATCCTCGCTCACTGGCACATCACACTGGATGACATCCAGTCTGCGATGTCGGAGCTGTAAGCATGTCCGAGCTGCGCTTTGCCGGTAGTGACCGCTATGTCGCACCGCCGGAGCTGATGCTGGCCGTCAATGCCGCCATCACGCTGGAACGGCCACTGCTGATCAAGGGGGAGCCCGGCACCGGCAAAACCCTGCTGGCCGAAGAAATGGCCCGCGCCCTGCAGCTGCCCTTGCTGGCCTGGCACATCAAGTCCACCACCAAGGCGCAGCATGGCCTGTATGAATATGACGCTGTTTCCCGCCTGCGGGACTCGCAGCTGGGCGATCCTCGCGTCTCCGACATTGGCCATTACATTGTGCGGGGCAAGCTGTGGGAGGCCTTTGATCGCGATGATCGCTGTGT
The DNA here is from genome assembly GCF_041909055.1 of Leeia sp. Taxonomy (NCBI): domain Bacteria; kingdom Pseudomonadati; phylum Pseudomonadota; class Betaproteobacteria; order Neisseriales; family Leeiaceae; genus Leeia; species Leeia sp. Next base: position 27,023 of record NZ_JAYREC010000005.1, read on the forward strand.
ACTGCTAATCGACGAAATCGACAAAGCGGATATCGAGTTCCCCAACGATTTGCTGCGTGAGCTGGACCGCATGGCGTTTGATGTCTACGAGACGCGGCAAACCATTACCGCCCGCCAGCGCCCCATCGTCATCATCACCAGCAATAACGAGAAAGAGCTGCCGGACGCCTTTTTGCGCCGCTGCTTCTTTCATTACATCCGTTTTCCGGATCGGGACACGCTGGCACAGATTGTACGGGTTCACTACCCCACACTACGCGATGAATTACTGCATGAAGCGCTGACCCTGTTCCTGGGGCTGCGTGAGCTGCCGTCGCTCAAGAAAAAGCCATCCACCTCCGAACTGCTGGACTGGCTGCATCTGCTGCAAGCCGAGCAGATCGAAGCGGCGACCCTGCAAGCCCATGCCTCACAAGGGCGTGTTCCCTTGCTGGGCGCCTTGTTGAAAACCGAGCAGGATATTGCGGGCCTCGGAAAGCTGGCCAGCCTGCTCAAGCGTTGACCCGGAGATCCCGGCATGACCTTGCCCACTGCTGTACGTATTGTTGAAGTTGGCCCGCGCGACGGGTTGCAGAACGAGAAACAACCAGTCGCAACCGAGACCAAGCTGGGCCTGATCCACCGCCTGGCAGAGGCTGGCCTCAGCACGATTGAAGCCACCAGCTTTGTCAGCCCGAAGTGGGTACCGCAAATGGCGGACCATGCAGAGATTGTCGCAGGACTAAAGCGCAAGCCTGGTGTCCACTACCCGGTACTGGTGCCTAACCTCAAAGGGCTGGAAGGCGCGCTGGCCGCCGGGGTGGATGAAATCGCCGTTTTCGTAGCCGCCAGCGAGGCGTTCTCGCAGAAAAACATCAACTGCAGCATTGCAGAGAGCCTGGAGCGGGTCGCCGCCGTGGTGGAAGGCGCGCGTGCAGCCGGGGTGCCGGTACGGGGCTACGTCTCCTGTGTATTGGGCTGCCCCTATGAGGGCGACATTGCCGCCTCGCAGGTGGTCAGCGTGGCAGACAGCCTGCACCAGATGGGCTGCTACGAGATTTCACTGGGGGATACCATTGGTGTTGGCACCGCAGGCAAGGCCCGCGCCTTGTTTGAACAGGTAAGCCGCAAGGTGCCACTGCCACAGTTGGCCGGACACTTTCACGATACCTATGGCCAGGCCCTGAGCAATGTCTACGCCGCGCTGGAGGTCGGGGTATCAGTATTTGACGCTTCGGTGTCCGGTCTGGGCGGCTGCCCTTATGCCAAAGGCGCCACCGGCAACCTGGCCACCGAAGACCTGCTCTATCTGCTCAACGGGCTGGGGATCCACACCGGCGTGGACATGACCGCGCTGTGCGCAGCAGGCCAATACATCTGTGATGCACTGGGCCGCCCCAGCCAGTCCCGCGTCGCCCGCGCGCTGGCTGCTCGCGCCAGCTGAGTCAGGGCAGGCCCTGCTGGCGCTGCCAGGCTTCGATCAGGAGTGCGAAGTCTGGCGGGTTGCCGGGGCTGGCTGGCACCCCAGGATCCAGCTCAAACCAGCATTGCGCGCTATCGGTCCAGATGTGCGCCCCCGGGCGCAACCAGCGGGTGTCATCCAGCGTGCCAGGTTTGATGCTGAGAATGGCGGGCTGATCGCGCAGTTGATGAAACAGCCGCGAGCCACACTGCGGGCAGAACAAGCAGTCCATGGTGCGCCCACTGGGCGTCTGACGGGTCCAGGTAGCGAGTTCGCCGCTGACCTCACGCGTCTGCACCCGACACCACAAGCCCATGCCAAATGCGCTGGCAGACTGCCGCTGGCACTCCTTGCAGTGGCAGGCAAACACCAGCAAAGGCTCACCCATCACCCGGTAACGGCTAGCCCCACATTGACACTGACCTGATAGTTCCATTGCTGACTCCAGAGAGCAGACGCAGCAAAACAAAAAGCCCACTCTATGAGCGGGCTTTTCAGTGAAAATCGCCGAAGCTTACTTCAGCTTGATTTCCTTGTAGATCACGTGCTTGCGGACAACGGGATCAAACTTCTTGATCTCCATCTTTTCCGGCATGGTACGCTTGTTCTTGGTGGTGGTGTAGAAGTGGCCGGTACCCGCAGTGGATTCCAGCTTGATCTTTTCACGCATGATTCAAACCTTTCATCGCTGGGGCCTCCATGAGGCCCCTGTTACCGTGGATTACAGCGCACCTGCTGCACGCAGATCAGCCAGAACGACATCGATACCCTTCTTGTCGATCAGACGCAGACCGGCGTTGCTCACGCGCAGACGAACCCAGCGGTTCTCACTTTCCACCCAGAACCGACGATATTGCAGGTTCGGCAGAAAACGACGTTTGGTTTTGTTGTTGGCATGGGAAACGTTGTTCCCCGTCATCGGCGCTTTGCCGGTGACCTGACATACTCGCGCCATGGCCCTGACTCCAGTTTCGTATAGCGGATTTCGGAAAAGCGTGATTTATACCATGCACGCCAAACTAACTCAAGCCCCGCGTGCGTTTTCTTCACTATGAAGGGTGTCATTTGACAACAGCCAACCCTGCTCGGCGAAGGAGAGGCTCTGGTTTCCCGCCACAATCACATGGTCCAGCAACCGAATGTCCAGCAAGTGCAGTGCGCGTTGCAGCTTACGGGTCAGCTGATGGTCTGCCGGACTCGCATCAGGCCGGCCTGATGGGTGATTGTGCGCCAGAATCAAGGAGGCGGCATGGCATGCCAGCGCCTGCTGGGCGACTTCACGCGGGTAAATCACGCACTGGTCCAGCGTACCCCGCGCCAGCTCGGCCGACTGGATCAGCCGGTGCTGGCTATCCAGAAACAGACCCAGCACCACCTCGCGTGGCAGGCGCCCCAGTCGCAAGCCCAGGTATTGCTTCACCGTCTTCACACTGCCCAGCACCGGCTGCTGCTGCATGTCTTCCAGCAGCGCACGCCGCGCCATCTCCAGCACCGCCTGCAGTTGCGCATACTTGGCCGCGCCCAGACCGCGTACGCTGGACACCTCGTCCTGCGACGCAGCGAACAAGGCATTCAGTGAGCCAAAGCGTTGCAGCAGCTGCCGCGCCAGGTCCACGGCGGACACGCCGGTCACCCCTACCCGCAGGAAGATCGCCAGCAACTCGGCATCCGACAAACTCTCCGCCCCGCGCTGCAGCAGTTTTTCGCGCGGACGCTCGTCCGCCGGCCAATCGGTAATCCGCACCCTGCCCTCCTCTTACGCCAGACGCATGGTCACCGCCCCGGCACCGATCAGTCCTACCGCCAGCCAGCGCCGCCGCGACATCGGCTCTTTGAGCACCCATGCCGAGATCAAACAGGCAAACAGGATGGAGGTCTCGCGCAAGGCTGACACCATGGCGACCGGTGCCCGTGTCATCGCCCACAACGCCACCCCATAGGAGCCCAGCGTAAACGCGCCCCCCACCAATGCCCGCCCACCCTGCAGCCGCATCTGCAACAGCAAAGGCTCCCGCTGTGCATACCAGGCCCAGAGCAGGATCGGTACCGCAGCGACAAAGAAAATCCACAGCGTGTACACCAGTGCATGGCCGGATGCCCGTACCCCCATGCCATCATTGAGGGTGTAGATCGCAATCACCACGGCATTGAGCAGGGCATAGCGCGCCCCCTTGCCCTGCTGGCGCAAGACACGCCAGGAGCCCAGCAGACCAAACACCCCGCCACAGATCAGCAGCACCGCCAGCCAGCCGGTTGCGCCCAGGCTCTCCCCGGTCAAGGGGCGAGACACCAGCGCCACCAGCATCGGCGCACTGCCGCGCATGATCGGGTAGGTCTGGCTCATGTCGGCATGATGGTAAGCAGCTGCCAGCAAAGCAAAGTAAAACACTTGCAGCACGATCGACAGCAGCACATGCGGCCAGGCCGCTGCCGCCATCATCGGCAGGAACAGCAGGCCCACGCCGGACAACACGCCGGAGGCACCCGCCACCAGCGTGGTCATCATCAGCTTGTTCCCCGCCGATTTGACCATCGCATTCCAGCTGGCGTGCATCAAGGCGGCAAACAGTACCCACAGCAATACCTGCGTATCCAAACCATCTCTCCAGGGTCGATCTTCCATCCTGCGGCCCGGTCGGTAGCGCGTCAAGGACCAATCCCGCCAGTCTGCAATATTTCCGCAGGCCACTGCGCAAGGGGAGTCGCTGGTGCGATAATGTGCCTTTGACCTGCCCAGCCGGGCAGCGCTTGTTCTATTGGAGTTCCTGCATGGCGTTTCCGATCAAGCATCTGGTCCTGGGTGTGACCGGTGGCGTAGCCGCGTACAAGGCCGCAGAGCTAACCCGCTTGCTGGTCAAGGCCGGTGTCGGCGTGCGTGTGGTGCTCACCGAGGGGGGCAGCCGTTTTGTCACTCCACATACTTTCCAGGCTCTCAGCGGTCGGCATGTGTTTACCGACCTGTGGGATAACCGGGTACCCAATGGCATGGCGCACATCGACCTGTCGCGGGAAGCCGATGCCATCCTGATCGCCCCGGCCAGTGCCGATTTCATGGCCAAGCTGGTACACGGCACTGCCGACGACCTGCTGTCCACCCTGTGCCTGGCGCGAGATTGCCCGCTCTTGCTGGCCCCGGCCATGAACCGGCAAATGTGGGAAAACCCGGCTACCCAGCGCAATGTGCGGCAGTTGAAAGCCGACGGTATCACGCTGTTTGGCCCGGATGCTGGCGAACAGGCTTGTGGAGAGAATGGCATGGGCCGCATGCTGGAGGCGGAGGCGCTGATGGCGATGCTGGAAGGCCATTTCCAGCCCAAGCCGCTGAAGGGCTGCAAGGTATTGGTCACCGCCGGCCCCACCTTTGAACGCATCGACGCGGTGCGCGGCATCACCAACCAGAGCTCAGGAAAGATGGGCTTTGCCGTCGCCCGCGCAGCACAGGAAGCTGGAGCCGAGGTGATTCTGGTGGCGGGCCCCGTCAGCCAGCCCACCCCTTACGGCGTCAAACGCATCGACGTGGAAAGCGCGCAGCAGATGCAGCAGGCGGTAAACGCGCATATCAGCGTGCAGGACTTGTTCATCGCCGTCGCCGCCGTGGCGGACTATCACCCGCTACAACAGCACGAGCAAAAGCTGAAAAAAGACGCGCAGATCATGCAGATCGAACTGGCCCCGACGGTCGACATCCTGGCCAGCGTTGCCAGCCTGCCGCGCCCGCCGTTCTGCGTGGGCTTTGCCGCCGAGAGCCAGAACCTGCTCGACTACGCCGAGCAGAAGCGCAAGCGCAAGCGCCTGCCGCTGCTGGCCGCCAATCTGGTACAGAACGCTTTCAATAGTGACGACAATGAATTGGTGCTGCTGGATGATCACGGCCGTACTCCGCTGCCGCGTACCGACAAGCTGGACCAGGCCCGGCAATTGATCGCCCATGCCGCCCGCCTCTACCATGCTGGCGGCAGCCCTGCGCCAGCGGCCCGCACCCTTGACCGTAAAGCCTGAACCCTGAGGAACCGACCGTGAGTACCCGCCTTTCCGTCAACCTGAACAAGGTCGCCCTGATCCGCAACTCGCGCGGCCATAACCAGCCAGACCTGCTGCAGGTGGCACTGGATTGCGAGCGCTTTGGTGCGGAAGGCATTACCCTGCACCCGCGCCCGGACCAACGCCATGCCCGCTATGATGACTTGCCGCTGATGAAGCAGCATCTGCGCACCGAGCTGAACGTGGAAGGCAACCCGACCCGCGCCTTCATCGACGCTGTACTGGCCGTCTGCCCGGCCCAAGTGACGCTGGTGCCGGATGCGCCCGATGCGCTGACCTCCAACGCGGGGTGGGATACCATCCGGCATCAGGGCTTTCTGAAGGAGGTGGTGGCGGAGTTCAAGCAGCACGGCATCCGCACCTCCCTGTTCATCGACCCGCAACCGGCAATGGCCGATGGCGCGCTGGCCTGCGGTGCCGACCGGGTAGAGCTGTATACCGAGGCCTATGCCCGCCAGTTCAGCAGCGACCCCGCAGCCGCGCTGGCACCCTATCTGGCCACCGCTGAGCGTGTGCAGCAGCTGGGCCTGGGCCTGAACGCCGGGCATGACCTGAACCTGGATAACCTGCGCTACTTCCAGCAGCATATCCCCGGCCTGCAGGAAGTCTCCATCGGCCACGCGCTGGTGTGTGACGCCCTCTACCTGGGGCTGGAAGAAACCCTGCGTCGCTACCTGACCGAATGCCGCGCCTGATCCATGACCACCCACACTGATCGAAACATGAGCACACCACAGATAGACCTGAAGATTCTGGACAACCGCCTGCGCGAGCAGCTCCCTGCCTATGCTACCCCCGGCGCCGCCGGGCTAGACCTGCGCGCCTGCATCGAACATACCCTGATCCTCGCCCCCGGCCAGACTGAACTGGTGCCCACCGGCATCGCTCTGCACCTGGCCGATCCGGGCCTGGCGGCCATGATCCTGCCGCGCTCCGGCCTCGGCCATAAGCATGGCATCGTACTCGGCAATCTGGTCGGGCTGATCGACTCGGACTATCAGGGGCAGATCTTCGTCTCACTGTGGAACCGGGGCAGCACCCCGTTCACCCTCGCGCCCATGGAGCGTATCGCCCAGCTGGTAGTGGTGCCGGTCTTGCAAGTGGGCTTCAACATTGTGGATGACTTCACCGCCAGCGAACGCGGTGAGGGCGGCTTTGGCAGCACCGGCAAAGCCTGAGGTCACATCACCACCATGAAAAAAGGGGCAGCACAGGCTGCCCCTTTTTCATGCATATACATGCATATACGCAGTTAAGGCATCAGGCCCCGGCCTCATCCGCCGCCTTCATGTCACGTGTATTTTTCTGCACCGCAATCGCAGCAAACAGGCTCAGCACATAGGCAATGGCGTAAAAACCCTTCTCACTCGGTACCAATGAAGCATTCCACAAACCCACACCCAGCAGCAGCAAGGCCATCCCCAATGATACCCAGCACAGCCCGAGGTACAGGCCCGTCACCGGAATATCCTCCAGCCGGTCGCGCACGCTCTTTTGCAGCGATACGGCGGAAAACAGACCATACATCAGCACCGTAAAGTAATACCCACGCTCATTCAGCATCATTGCCTTTTCATCGGCATTCCACAGCCCATAGCAGTAGGTCAGCACACCGGCAAACAGCGCGAGCCATGATGCGCCGATAAATGCCGCTGAAGGACGTTGGTATTGTACGGACATGCCTGATCTCCCTGTTGTTGGCACCGCAAGCCCCAGACTCAGGGCCATGCGATAGTGAGCCCATCATGTCACGCCCATTTCAGCATGACAAGACAACGAGACACAGCACGTACAGGGTAGCAAAAAATGACACCAAGGAGGTGCATGCTTCGAACTCATGCACAGCGATGCCGGGTGCCACATGCCTCAATCCGCAGCGATTATTCAGTGTGCTTGGTGGTTGAGGCGTAGCCACTCAGCAGAGGTCAACACGGTAGCGTACTCACCATGCAGGTTCGCCAAGGCCATGGCATGCACCTCCTGCGCAGTGCGCGGGACGCCGTCATGATCCTGCCCTTTGAACGCAAAGCAGGCATCCGCAATCACATAAGTCTTGAAACCCAGATTGCCACCACTGCGCGCGGTCGACTCCACCGAGTTATTGGTACTGACCCCGACAATCACGATACGGTCGATACCGCGTACATGCAGCCAGCGCTCCAAACCACTATGCACAAAAGCATCCGGCACATTCTTCTCCACCACATGCTCATGCGGCAAAGGCTGCAAAGCCGGCTGAAACTCCACCCCCGGCTGCCCCGGCCAGAATGGTGAACCCGGTGTACGCGAAATGTGCCGTACATGCACAATCGGCGCCCCACGCTGGCGCCACTCTGCCAGCAGCGCGGCAATCACCGCCTCCGCACCAGGGTTATTGCGCATATCAGGCGCAGGCCAGCTCATGCCCTGCTGCATGTCGATGATGATCAAAGCCGGAAAAGTAGACATGTTTGATTACTTTAAAACCCGTGAGCATCACCTTGTACACGACCATACGCCAGCATGGCAACCCTAGCCGGCCGCGAGTCTGCCCATTCAGCAAAGAAAAACTGGATCTCACAGGAGATGCCTGCAAAGCAAAACAGCCTGCATCGCTGCAGGCTGTTTTCAGGTACTGGTGGGCCCCCCGGGAGTCGAACCCGGCACCAACGGATTATGAGTCCGCTGCTCTAACCAGGCATGAGCTAGAGGCCCGCAGCCGGTGCGGGGCACCGGCTGGAAAGGGACGCCAGCTTACTGCGGGTTACCTTCGCCGTCAAGGAAGCTGCGCAGGCGTTCCGAGCGGGTCGGGTGGCGCAGTTTGCGCAGGGCTTTGGCTTCGATCTGGCGGATACGCTCGCGGGTGACATCAAACTGCTTGCCGACTTCTTCCAGCGTGTGGTCGGTGTTCATCTCGATGCCGAAGCGCATGCGGAGCACCTTGGCCTCACGCGGTGTGAGGGTGTCCAGCACTTCCTTGGTGGCGTCCTTCAGGCTGGCGTAGACCGCAGCCTCGACCGGCGCCATGGTGACGGCATCTTCAATGAAGTCGCCTAGGTGGGAGTCATCGTCGTCACCAATCGGGGTTTCCATGGAGATGGGCTCCTTGGAAATCTTCAGGATCTTGCGAATCTTCTCTTCCGGCATTTCCATGCGGGCGGCCAGTTCTTCCGGCGTCGGCTCCAGGCCGGTTTCCTGCAGGATTTGCCGCTGGATGCGGTTCATCTTGTTGATGGTTTCGATCATGTGCACCGGGATACGGATGGTACGGGCCTGATCAGCGATCGAGCGGGTAATGGCCTGACGGATCCACCAGGTGGCGTAGGTGGAGAACTTGTAGCCACGGCGGTATTCGAACTTGTCCACCGCCTTCATCAGACCGATGTTGCCTTCCTGAATCAGATCCAGGAATTGCAAACCACGGTTGGTGTACTTCTTGGCAATGGAGATCACCAGACGCAGGTTAGCCTCGATCATCTCGCGCTTGGCGCGGCGGGAGCGGGCTTCGCCGGTGGACATCTGGCGGTTGATCTCTTTCAGATCCTTGATCGGGATCAGCACCCGCTTTTGAATGTCGGACAGCTTGCCCTGGCGTTCAAAAATAGCGTGTTTGAAGCGGGACAGCGCATCACTGTGTGGCTTGCCTGCGCCGATTTCATCGTGCACCCACTGCGGGTTGTTTTCATTGCCGGGGAACAGCTTGATGAAGTGCGGGCGCGGCATTTGCGCTTTCAGCACCACGATGTCCTGAATCTCGCGCTCCTGATTGCGAATCTCGTCCACCAGTTTGCGCAGGCTGTCGCACAGTGCGTCCACCTGCTTGGCAGAGAAGCGGATCAGGGTAAGCTTTTCCGAGATGGCTTGCTGAGCAGTGACAAAGTCCGGCGAGCCAAAGCCACTCTTGCCCAGTGCCGCCACCATGCGGGCGTACTGCTCACGAATTTCGATGAAGTGGACCATGGCGTCGGCCTTCAGCTTTTCCAGGTCCACTCCTGGTGTGCTGTCTTCGCCACCCTCTTCGTCTTCTTCGTCTTCGTTCACGTCCACCGCGTCCGCCGCTTCTTGCATGGCGAGCTCGGCCAGCTCCTCATTGAGGGCTTCGGCATTGGGGTCTACCAGACCATCAATCAGCTCGTCGATGCGCATCTCATCCTTCTCGATGCGCTCGACCATTTCCAGGATGGTGCCCACGGTGGTGGGGCTGGCGGAGATGGCCTGCACCATGTGCTTGAGGCCTTCTTCGATCCGCTTGGCGATTTCGATTTCGCCTTCACGGGTCAGCAACTCCACCGTGCCCATTTCGCGCATGTACATGCGCACGGGGTCGGTGGTGCGGCCAAATTCGGAGTCGACCGAGGAGAGCGCCGCTTCGGCTTCTTCCACCACGTCGTCATCAGCCACGGTAGGCGTAGCATCCGACATCAGCATCTGCTCGGCATCCGGCGCTTCGTCCATCACCTGGATGCCCATGTCGTTGATCATGCTGATGATCTGTTCGATCTGCTCAGCATCGAGCATGTCTTCCGGAAGATGGTCGTTGATCTCGGCGTAGGTCAGGTAGCCCCGTTCCTTGCCCAGTACGATCAGGGTCTTGAGGCGCTGCCGGGACTGGTCATGGTCCTTCTTGCTGAACTCGGGCTTGTCCTGGCGAATTTCTTCGGTCATTGTGTGCGTATTCCCAATGGGGTGGACGGAAACGGGTCCGAAAACTGTTGATTTTACGACTTTTTCACTTCATTGGCTAGGCTTGCTGCCGTGCAGGCAGCATCAAGCGCAGGTACTCCTGCCGCTCTACCTCATCCAGACTCCCCAGGCCATCGGCCTGGATACGGGCATCCAGCTCCGCCTTGCGCTCAGCGCGCCAGCGGCTCTCCACCGCCAGCCAGATGCTGCGGCTGGCGGCCAGAAACTCCTGCTCACCCGCCTCACTGTACACATCCAGCGATGTCACCCAGTCGCGCTGCAGCCAGCGGGTCCATTGGGCTTGCCATTGCAGGGGCGCCTGACTCAACAGCGTATGGCTATCCAGCTCTTCCAGCTTAGGGGAGGCCGCCAGAAGGTCAAGCAAGGCGCGCCCGGCGGCTGGCCAGTCACAACGCTCAATGTGCACCGACTCTGGCAATGTCCGCCACAAGCCGGGGCGGCGCAACAGATACATCAACACCCGCTCTTCGTTGCTGGCGGGTGCGGTACGCGCGGGCTGTGGCGGCAATGCGTCCTGCTTTTGCCACGGTTTGCGTCCCTTCTGCCCACCCTGCTGCTGTGGGGACTCACGGCGAAACATGCCGGTGAACGTCTTCAATTCATCCCACAGCGCACTTTTTAAGGTGGGGGCGGCTATCTGATTCAACAAGGGCTTGGCCTCATGCCAGAAACGCGCTTTCGCCTCCGCATCGCCACGCGCCAGCTCGGTCCGTGCCGCCAGTTCACGCTGCAGGAAACGGGACAGCGGCTCGGCCTCGGCCTCCAGCTTCTGCTCAAAACCCGCCTTGCCAATCTGGCGCACCAGACTATCCGGGTCTTCGCCCTCGGGCAAAAACAGAAACTCCAGCCGGACCGCATCATTCAACTGCGGCAGCGCATTCTCCAGCGCCCGCCAGGCCGCCTTGCGTCCCGCGTTGTCGCCGTCAAAACAGAACACCAGCCGCTCGCTGTGGCGAAACAATTTATGCAGGTGGTCCGCCGTGGTCGAAGTTCCCAAGGTGGCCACCGCGTACTCCACGCCATACTGCGCCAGCGCCACCACGTCCATATAGCCTTCCACCACCAGCACCTTGCCTGCCTGCTTGATGGCCTGCCGGGCTTGATACAGGCCGTACAGCTCATGGCCTTTCTGGAACAGCGGCGTCTCTGGCGAGTTCAGATACTTGGGTTCACCCTTGCCCATCACGCGGCCACCAAAGCCGATGATCTGACCCTTGGCATTGTGAATGGGGAACATCACGCGGTCACGAAACCGGTCGTAGCGGCGGCCCTGTTCGTTATCAATCACCAGCCCACTCTCCACCAGTGCACTGCGGGTCGGGTAGTCGGCAAACACTTTGGCCAGGCCTTGCCAGTCATCCGGCGCATAGCCCAGGCCGAAGCGGGCGGCCACTTCCCCGGTGAGGCCACGCCCCTTCAGATAGGCAATGGCTTCCGGGCTCTGCTTGAGCTGTTGCCGAAAATGCTGGCTAGCCTGCTGCAGCACGTCAATCAAAGGCGATACCGTCGCCTTGAACTGCTGCGCCTGCTCCTCGCGCACATCCGGCACAGTCATGCCGTAGTCGGCTGCCAGTTGTTTCACCGCGTCAATGAAGCCCAGTCCTTGATACTCCATAACGAAGCGCAGCGCATCACCATGCGCGCCACAGCCAAAGCAGTGATAGAACTGCTTGCTGGGGCTAACCGTAAAGGAGGGAGACTTTTCCTGATGGAAGGGGCAGCAGGCCGAGTAGTTGATGCCGGTCTTCTTCAACGGCACGTAGCGGTCAACCACGCTGACAATGTCAGCCCGGGCCAGCAGGTCGTCAATGAAAGACTGCGGAATCACTCGCTTCCTCCATGCCGTGGTTACCTGAACCGGTCAGGCGGCCGTTGAAAAAGCAAACAGCCCGCGTCCCTTTACAGGGGTGCGGGCTGGTACAGCAGCTGCAGCGTATCAGCGTGGTGCGAGTGCCGCCTTCAAGCTCGCAGAAACCTGCGCCATGTCGGCACGACCGGCCAAGCGGGACTTCAGCAGTGGCATCACCTTGCCCATGTCCTGCGGGCCTGTGGCGCCAGCTTCTGCAATGGCAGCCATTACCGCCTCTTGCAGTTCCTCGGCGCTCAGGGCCTGTGGCATATAGGCAGTGAGGATCTCTACCTCTGCGCGCTCGGCATCAGCCAGATCAGTGCGCCCTGCGGCGTCAAATTGGCTGATACTGTCACGGCGCTGCTTCAGCATGCGGCTGATGACAGCGACGACATCTTCATCGCTCAGCTCAACCCGCTGGTCCACTTCTTTCTGCTTGATTTCGGATGACAGCAAGCGCAAGGTATCCAGACGGACTTTATCCTTGTTGCGCATGGCCTGCTTGATGTCATCCAGCACGCGTACCTTGAGGGACACGAGACAGCTCCTGCGGAAAAGCTCAGTACATCTTCGGCGGCAGGGTCTGGCTGCGCAGGCGCTTGTAATGGCGCTTGACGGCAGCAGCCAGCTTGCGCTTGCGCTCAGCAGTCGGCTTTTCGTAGAACTCACGTGCACGCAGCTCGGTCAGCAGACCGGTCTTTTCAACGGTGCGCTTGAAACGACGCATGGCTACTTCAAACGGCTCGTTTTCTTTGACGCGTACGTTAGGCATGGATAATCAACCTCGGATTCAAAAACAGGTTAGGGGTTAAGACGCGGGATTGTAGCAGACCTGCCAGTGAAACGAAAGCCTCATGTGCAGAAAAGTCAAGCCCACCTCATAAGGTGGGCTCTCCGTGCCAGGCGCTTACAGATAGTTGAACAGCGTCAAACCCTGGGTCTTCTGATAAGTCGTGCGCGCCACTTCCAGCAACTGGTTGGATTGCAGGTAGTCGCTGATGGTTTTGGCGTAATCAATATCGACCAGTTTGCTGTGCTCGGTCTGATATTGCAAGGCCAGGTCCTGCCCGGTGGCTACCGTGGTTTCAACCTCGTTCTCACGGGTACCCACCCCGCCAAAGACAATCCCCAGATTGTCCTGAGTAGTCTTGAGGTTATTCAGCGCGGTATCCAGGTTGGTCTGGTAGCCGGGAGCGCTGGCGCCGTTATACAAGGCATCATGCAAGGTCTTGATGGTGGCAAACAGATTGCCAAATACCGTATTACCCGCTTCGCTGACTTGAACCTCACGGGTTTCGCTGATCTGGACACGCCGCACGCCATCATCGCCTGCATAGGCCACCGTACCCACCGGGGTGGTAGATGCGGTTTCGTTGAACGGTTGCACGTTCCCTTGATAACCAGAAAACATGTAGAGGCCATCCGCATCGCGGGTATTGGCGATATTGAGCATCTCCCGAAAGCGGGCTTCCACTTCCGCCGCCAGGGCCTTGCGGTTGGCATCGGACAAGCCACCGTTGCCCGCCTTCACCGCCAGCTCGCGCAGGTTCTGGATGCCGTGCATCACGCCATTGAGCTGAGTCTCCATCAAGGCCAGAATGCTGTTGGCCCGCCCGCCGTTTTCGTTGAACTGCTGGGTACGCCCCAGCGCCTGCGACACATCCAGTGCGCGGGCCGCCGCGACCGGGTCATCCGAGGGCACCAGCACCCTCCGCCCCGTTCCCAGCTGTTGCTGCGCCTGCATCAGATCCAGCTGGCGTTGCTGAATGTTGCTGACACTCAGCTCCCGCATGGTCAAACTGCTCATACGCATGATCGGTTCTCCTGCTTGCTACTGGCTGCTTAACGCATCACACTGAAGATTTCTTCCAGCGTCTGCTTGGCAGTCAAAATCAATTTGCTTGCGGCCTGATAGGCTTGCTGATACTGAATCAAGCGGGCCGCTTCTTCATCCAGGTTCACTCCCGAGAAGGATTGCTGAACCTGCGTTACATTCTTCAGCAGCGTATCCTGCGCTTCCCCGGTCACCTTCAGCTCGCGTGACTTGTTGCCCATCAGGCTGACCAGCTGACCGTATGCCCCTTGCAAGGTCGTGGTGCCGCCATTGAGCAGATTGGTGGTGGCAATCTTACCCAGCAGTACCGCATTGCGACCATCGGACACCCCGCCGGTGTTGCGATCCAGATTGAAGGTGTCACCGTTGGCGGGAGTCCCGGTCACCGACATGGTGATGACATTGCCGGCGGCGGTCGTCACCGTCAGGGTATTGCCGCTGAGCGCAACAGTATCGGTACCCACCGAGGAAGTATACGCGCCAGCATTGAAGGTGAGCGTACGCATGGTGCCGCTGGCCGGAATGCCCGCGGTACTGCTATTGCTTTGCACTTCGAGCTTGGCGGTACCGGTATTCGCCAGGGCAGCCACCGTGCGCAAGGGCAAGGCTGCGGCCACCTTGGCTGGATCAGTTACCAGCGCTTTGAGCGAACTGGAGCCCGCAACCGTCGGCTGCAGATAAAATACATCACCCGCATTGGCAGGTGCACTGAAACTCAAGTTGACACCATCTACGGTCGCAGGCGACCCCGTAAACACCGTGTTGTCCGACAGGCGAGTGACGGAATACGCGCCAACCCCCGTAAAGGTGACCCGATAGTCGCTGGCAACCAACTGGCTGTAATTGCCGACCGTGGCACTCATCACCGCTGCAGAAGAATTATTGGTGCTCGAGAAAGTCACCGGTGACGCCACCGTGAAGAAGGCACCACCGAAATTACCCTGCAGGTCTTGCCCCAGCTGATGCTGCTGGTTGATGGCGTTGGCCAGTACCATGGCCTCGCGCCCCAGTTCACTGCGGGCAATCGACAGGCTTTCATCACGATAGGCAAACAGCGCGCCAATCCGCCCGCCACTCAGGCTGGCAGGCGGAATCAGCACGTCCACCGAACCATTGGTCGCAAAGATATCCAGCTTCTGCGGGTTTTCTGCCGAGCGCTGGGTTTTGAGGGCACTGGCATTCGGCCCAACCACCAGGCTCTGTCCGGTGCCGACAAAGACGTTGTAATTGCCTTCCGAATCGACTGACACCTGGGTACGGGCGATCTTGTTGAGGTCCGCGATCAGTTTCTCACGCTGGTCACGCAGGTCATTGGCTTGCAGCTTGCCGGCATTGCTCTCGGCGCTGATCACCCGCTTGTTGAGCTCGGCAATCTGCTTGGCCAGGGCATTGACCTCACTGATGGAGTCCTCAATCTGCCGGTTGGAGCCGATGTACAAGTCTTCCAGCCGCTTGTCCATGGTCTGGAAGCGGGCCACCATGCTTTGGGTTGAAGACAGCAACAACTGTCGTGCCGGCACGCTGGCCGGGTTGGCCGCCACTTCCTGCATGGTGCGGAAAAACTCTTGCTGCGCCGGGGCAAGGCCCGACTTGGCGTCCCCCAGCAGGTTATCCACCTGCTCCATGCCGCTGCGGTAAGTCGTCAGATAGCTGGCGACCCCTTCGACCTCCATCACCTGGCCATCGAGAAACTGGCTGTAGGCACGGCGAATATTCTCGACATAGGTCCCATTGCCGACAAAGCCCGCCCCGGTCAGGGTCGGGGTCTGCACCGACTGGAAGATCTCCTGCCGGTGGTAGCCCGCGCTGGAGGCATTGGCGATGTTATGGCCGGTCGTGCTCAACCCGAGCTGGGCTGCATTCAATGCCGACAAACCGATTCCGAATAGTTGCATGATGGTACTCCCACTGACTTTATATCGTCAGTCAAACACAAATCTTGAGCCGGTCAGCCGGCCAACTGGATCGCCCTCAGCCCAGGATGAGCAGCCACCCGTGCCAGCTTGCCCGCATAGTGCGGATCGGTCGCATAACCACCGCGCTGCAAAGCCTGTGCAAAACCAACGGCATCATTGCCCCGGTTCAACACCCCTTGATAACGCTCACTGCTGGCCAGCATTTTGGCGTAATCCTTGAACGCATCCGCATAGGAGTCATAGGCCCGGAATCGCTCCACCCGTTTTACGGCCTGTCCACCCACGTATTCGGTGGTGGTGGTTTCCGCCACCTTGCCCCGCCACTCCGGCCCCGCCTTGATACCGAACAGGTTAAAACTGTTACGACCTGCCGCATCCTTGATCTCGCGGCGACCCCAGCCACTCTCCAGTGCAGCATGGGCAGCGATCAGCATGGGGGATACACCCAGTTGACTGGCTGCCGATGTCAGGCCGTCACCCACCTGTTGCAGGAATCGGGCCACCCTGTCCTCTGCCTGGGCTGGACTGGCTGCGCGAACGGGTGCCACAGCGCCCGTCTGTGTAGCGGGAGCTGCTTTGCTCCCCTGCTCCACCGCATACTGGGCTGTGGGCAAACGACCGTGCCCGGCATACTGCGGCGCAAAGCGTCGCACTGCCCGCTCGGCAGGCATTGCCGCCGACAGCGTATCCGTCGGCAACATCTGCCGCAGCAACGCGTCCGCCAGGCCAAAACCCTTGCCCTTGGACATCTCCAGCGCCATCTGCTCATCCTGCATGCCTTGGAACAGCTTGCTGTCGCTACTGCTCCACAAATCGCTCTCCTGCACCGAGGCACGCATGCTTTTCAGCATCTGCTGCAGCATCAGCGCCTCAAACTGCTGGGCAGCGCCGCGCAAGGCCTCTTGCGCGCCTTGCCGTGCGTCACGGCGCAGGCCCGACAAGGCTTGCACATCGCTGGCCAGTGCCTGCGTCGGGTTGCGATGCGTGGATGAGAGAGTCAGTGTCATGATGCAGTCTGCCAAAGTAAGCACACCACATCATGCAGGAAGCGTGCCTGCCGGGTGCAGGCCGCTCAGTGATGGCAGATCAAGCCTGGGTCGGATGGTGCCGGTTATGCCGCAAGGAGGCCAGCAAGGAGAGGACGATGAAGCCAGCGCCAATCAGGCCGGTGACCACTTCCGAGATATGGTGAACTGTCCCCAGATACATGATGGCGGCCAGTGCACCAATGGCATAGAACGCCCCGTGCTCCAGATAGCGGAACTGGTCCAGCGTTCCTTTCTCGACAAACAGGATGGTCAGTGAGCGGACGAACATCGCCCCCACGCCCAGACCAATGGCGATAATGAAGATGTTGTTGGACAGGGCAAATGCGCCAATCACGCCATCAAAGCTGAAGCTGGCATCCAGCACTTCCAGATACAGGAAGGATGACAAGCCGGTACGGGCCAGCGCCACCGTATCCGCCACACCGTCATTCTCACCCTCCAGCAAGGCACTGAATCCGTCCACCACGATATAGGTCATCAAGCCAGCGAGGCTGGACAGCACAAAGGGCAAGCGCTCAGCCTGCGGCAGCCAGCCATTCATCAGATAGATAGCCAGCAAGCACAGAGCGATCTCGAACGCCTGCATGCGCCCAACCTTGGACAAGGGCGCTTCCAGCAAGCGTATCCAGTGAATGTCCTTCTCTTTGTCCAGAAAGAACTTGAGAAACACCATTAGCAGGAAAGTGCCCCCGAAGCCTGCGACCACCACATGGGCGGACGTCAAGGTAGCGGCATAAACAGCGGGCTGCTGTACCGCCATTTGCAACGCGCCCCACGGGCTGATGCCTGCCACCACCGCCACGATCAACACCGGGAAAATCACCCGCATGCCGAACACGGCAATCAACATGCCCCAGGTCATGAAACGCCGGCGCCAGACCGCATCCATGTCTTTCAGCACCGTGGCATTGACCACGGCATTGTCAAACGACAGTGATATCTCCAGCACGGAGAGAATCAGCACCACAAACATGGCGCGCGCGCCACCCAGACCGAAGGACTCCCCTAGCCACCAGGCCGCCGCCAGCCCCAGCAGCAAAAGGGACAAGGAACCTTTAAAGTAACGCAACAGGGTCTGCACGCCGTTTGGCCTTTCTGATCATGCAAAACGGCGCATTTTGCGCCGTTTTGAGTTAAATATCTTGAATTGCGGCGATGCTACCGCGCACCTAACCGGACAGCAAGCGTCATCAGATGATTTCCAGCTCCGCCCGCAACGCACCTGCGGCTTTCATCGCTTGCAGGATGGAGAGCAAATCCTGCGGCGTGGCCCCCACCGCATTCAAGGCCTTCACCACGTCAGACAGGCGCGTAGAGCGCGGCAAGTTGACCAGCTGGCCTTTGTCCGAATTGATGGATACCGTCGAATTGGCATTCGGCGTGGTCTGTCCGCCGGACAATGCTCCCGGCTGGCTGACGCTGTTATCGGTACCGATCACCACACTGAGGTTGCCATGCGCGACGGCGCAGTTTTCGACGGTTACCATCTGGTTCATCACGATCGAGCCCGTGCGCGCATTCACAATCACTCGCGGCGCCGCTGCCGCCGGTGCCACCGAGAGATTCTCGATCTGCGAGAGGAAAGCCACCCGGCGGCTGGAATCACTCGGTGCGCGCACCTGGATTTGCCGACCATCCACCGCCCGCGCAGTACCCGCACCGATATTGCGGTTAATGGCATCCACCACCCGATCTGCCGTGGTGAAATCGGTACTGGTCAATTCGAGATTGATGTACTCACCTTGCCCCAGTGGGGTCGGCACCTGCCGCTCCACCGTCGCACCAGATGGAATCCGCCCAGCGTTCAGCTGGTTGACCTGGGCACTGCTGCCATTGGCCGAGGCCCCCGCACCACCCAGCAGGATATTGCCCTGCGCCATGGCGTAGACCTGCCCGTCCGCCCCTTTGAGCGGGCTCAGCAGCAGGGTACCGCCACGCAGACTTTTGGAGCTGCCCATCGCCGAAACGGTGACATCAATCAATTGGCCTGGCTTAGCAAAGGCAGGCAGGGTAGCGGTCAAACTCACCGGTGCGGCATTTTTTGCCGACAGATTGGTGCCGGGCGGCAATTGCACACCCAACTGACTCAGCATGGCGACCAGACTTTGTGAGGTCAGCGTCGAACTGTCGCCGGAGCCATCCAGCCCCACCACCACACCGTAACCCACCAGCTGGTTGGGCCGCACGCCGGCCACCGTCGCCAGATCCTTGATACGGTCAGCCTGGGCTGCGCTCATCAGCAGCACGCCCAGCAATAGCCACCAGCGTTTCATGCTCATATGCCGCTACTCCTTCAGAACGGCAGGAAGGACAGGAAGAAGCGTGACAACCAGCCCATCGCCTGCGCCGAATCGACCTGCCCATCACCACGCTGCTCGATCCGGGCATCCGCCATCTTGGTCGAGGATATGGTGTTGCCTACCTTGATGTCACGCGGGTCAATCACCCCGGAGAGACGGACAAACGTGGTGTCGTAATTGCTGGCGATCTGCTTCTCGCCTGCCACCACCAGATTGCCGTTGTTCAGCACGTCCACCACCGTCACCGTGATGCTGCCGCTGAAGGTGTTGTTATTGCTGCTGTCACCCTTGCCGGCAAAATCACTGGTGGTATTGCCCGTCGCGCTCACTGAAGACACATCCTTCAGAATGTCACCCGCCTTGCGCAGCACCCCACCCACCACCGGTACTTTGGAGAAGGTCGGCAAGGTCAGGCTGGGTGCCGTTGCCGTCAGCTTGTCTGAGGTGGTGATCTTGGTTTCTGCCTTGTTGGTCGTGGCCAGCTTTTCTTCAATCTGAATGGTCAGGGTATCGCCAATGTGGCGGGCAATCCGGTCTTCAAACAGATTCAGTCGCGCATTGCTGGCCTGATAGATGGCACCATTATTGGCGGGTACCACTTCCTGCTTGGGCGGACGCACAGTCAACGGCCCTTCGACAATGGACTTCGGTGTGTTGCTGCACGCGGTGAGCAACAACAACAGACTAGCGGCGCACAGGGATTTCATCATCACCTTCTCCATTACAGCTGGGTCAAGCGTTGCAGCATCTGATCCGATGCCGTTACCGCCTTGGAGTTCAGTTCAAAGGCACGCTGTGCCTGAATCATGCTGACCAATTCTTCGGCCACGTTGACGTTGGAGACTTCCACATATTTCTGCGTCAGCACCCCCAGCCCGTTGGTGCCCGGCGTGTTCACCACTGGTGCGCCGCTGGAAGCGGTTTCCAGATACAAGTTCTCCCCCATGCTCTGCAAGCCTGCGGGATTGATGAAATTGGCGGTCTGAATGGTGCCGATCTGAGTCGGGGTGGTAGAGGCTGGCAGCAGTACGCTGACAACACCATCCTTGCCGATCGTCAGGTCCAGCGCATTGTCCGGAATGGTGATGCTGGGTTGCAAAGGGTAACCACTGCTGGTCACCACTTCTCCGGTACTGCTCTTCTGGAACGCCCCATCGCGGGTGTAGGCAGTCGTGCCATCCGGCAGCAGGATCTGAAAGAAACCACTGCCATTGATGGCAATATCCAGTCCGTTCTCAGTGCGTTGCAGGCTGCCTTGAGTGAAGATGCGCTCGGTAGCAATCGCCCGTGCGCCGGTGCCGACCTGTAGCCCGCTGGGAATCTGGTTTTGCTGAGTAGAGCTGGCACCCGGCTGCCGCAGGGTCTGATACAGCAGGTCCTCAAACAGTGGGCGCTGCCGCTTGTAACCATTGGTACTGACGTTGGCCAGGTTGTTGGAGATGGTGTCAATATTGGTCTGCTGGGTATCCAGACCGGTTTTGGCTATCCACAGGGAGCGAATCATCTAGGTCTTCCTCAGCCGTTCAGCGACAGGACTTGTGCCGTTTGCCGTGCATTCTGGTCAGCGGTTTGCATCATCTTGACTTGCAGGTCGAACTGGCGAGACTGGGTAATCAGTTCCACCATGGCTTGCGCCGCATTCACATTGCTGGATTCCAGCGCATTGCCCGCCACCAGCACAGTAGGGTCGGCCTCAGCAGGCTGACCCGACTTGAGCCGAAACAGGCCATCATCGCTGCGTACCAGCTCCTTTTCATCCGGGTTCACCAGTTTGAGCCGTCCCAGAATGGTGACCCGGGTCACCCCATTACCATCTGGTACAGTCGACACCGTGCCATCACGGCCGATGGTGACGCGGGTATTGGCGGGAATCTGAATCGGCCCGCCATCGCCCAACACCGGCATGCCATTGGGGGCTTTCAGCGTCCCTTCCGCATCGGCCTCGAAAGCGCCGTTGCGCATATAGCCTTCGCTGCCGTCACTGGCTTGCACCGCAAACCAGCCCTTGCCCTGGATGGCGATGTCCAGGTCGCGTCCGGTGGCTTGCAGGGAACCTGGCGCAAAGTCACTGCCCACGGTGGCATCGACGGCGTAGGTGCGGGTGGGTGCGCCGGGGCCGTACACCCACAGCGCCCGAAACGCATGGGTTTCGGCCTTGTAACCCTGGGTATTGACGTTGGCCAGATTGTGGGTGGTGGCCGACTGCTTCAGCAGCGCATGCTGCGCACCGGTCATCGAGACATACAGCAGTCGGTCCATACCCTCTCAGCCTTTCAATGCTTAGCGCAGGTTAACCAGCGTCTGCAGCACCTGATCCTGCGTCTTGATGGTCTGCGCATTGGCCTGATACACCCGCTGAGCGGTAATCATGTTCACCAGCTCTTCGGTCAGATCCACCTTGGACTCTTCCACCGCTGACGATTGCAGCACGCCGAGGCTGGAGCTGCCGGGCGCCCCCACCAGTGGCCCGCCCGAGGTCGGGGTTTCGGTCCACTCGTTACCACCACGCGGCTGCAGGCCTTGCGGGTTGGAGAAGTTGGCCAGCACGATCTGCGCCATATTGCGCGACTGGCCGTTGGTGTAGCGCCCCAGTACCGTGCCGTCCGGCGAGATCGAAATGCCATTCAGGCGACCGGATGAGTACCCATCCTGCGTTTGCTTGTTGACGCTGAACACACTGCCAAACTGGGTGAAGGTGCTCACCTGCATGGTCATATTCTGCGTCGCAGCACCCCAGCTGGTGGTCAAGGCACCCGGAATATTGATCGGGATCGGTGTACTGATGGGTTGCGTACCGGCACCTGCATCCCAGCCAGTAATCGTGCCGTTGGTACCATAGGTCAGGCGTGCAGCTTGTGCGGGCGAGCCAAAAGTCCCTACCGGAACAGCCGTACCATCCACCGTCACATACATATTCCAGTTGTTGGCAGAAGCTTTCTGGAAATACACCGCCTGGGTGTGCGGATTACCCAGACTGTCATAAATGGTTTGCGAAGTACTGCGATTGAAGGTGGTGCCATCGGCCGAATTGAACGGCACACTGATCACCGCCTCGCGGGAGTCCAGGTTAATCCCCCACGTTTGCGCTGCAGTCTGCTTGGGCAGCAAATCGGTGGTATTGATCTGGATGTCGACCGGCGCCGAGCTGATGATGTTGCCATTGGCATCTGCCGGGTAGCCGGTCAGGCGACGACCCTGGTCATTCACCACGTAGCCGGTTTTATCGACCTGGAACTGGCCGTTGCGGCTGTAGGAAATTGCACCATTGTTGGAGAGGCGGAAGAAGCCTTGGCCGTTGATGGCCACATCCAGCGGGTTGTTGGTCACGCTGATATTGCCCTGCAGGAACTGCTGCATCACTGAGCCCACGGCCGAGCCAATACCAATATTACTGGTACCACTGCCCGAGAGGCTGGCGGCAAACACGTCCGCCATCTGGGTGCGGAAGGGCTTGAAGCCTACCACACTGGCGTTGGCCACATTGTTACCGATCACATCCAGGCTCTTGCTGGAAGTATTCAGTCCGGAAAGACCTTGTTGGAATCCCATGATTATCTCCGCTTACATGATCTGCCGGATGTCGCCCAGCCCGATTTGCCCTACACCGGTCACCTTGGCCATGATGCCATTGGCGCCAAAGGTCACACTCTCAATCTTGCCGACGGTCAGGGCGGCGGTTTCCACTTTCTTGCCAGCGACAGTGGCTTCAATCTCGAACTTGTACTCGCCATCTGCTGCCGTACCACCACCATCCTTGGCACCGTCCCAGCTGAAGTTGATCACCCCGGCCTTTTGAGCGCCCAGATTCACTTCCTGCATCACGTTGCCGTTTTTGTCCTTGATGGTGACTTTGACCTTGTCTGCATCCTGAGCAAGTTCCATGCCTGCATTGGCCTTGCCACTGGCCAGATTCAGGGTATTGCCATCAGTGAGCACCGAACGCCCCACCAGGGTCGCTGCCTGGAAAGACTGCGCGGCGGCAAATGAGGCCGCCATATTGCTGATGGCGGTATTGAGCTTCTCAATGCCGGTCACCGTACTGATCTGCGCCATCTGGCTGGTGGTCGCCGCATTGTCCAGCGGATTGAGCGGGTCCTGATTGCGCAGCTGGGTCACCAGCAACTTGAGGAAGCGATCCTCAATCCCGGCCGAACCCTTCTTGCTTGCCTGCACGCTATTATTAAACTCAGCAAACGGGTTGTTGTTGCTGCCATCCACGGTGCCTACGGTTGCCATCGCACGTACTCCTTACTGTCCCAGTGCCAGAGTCCTGAGCATCAGGGTCTTGGCGGTATTCATCATGTCGGCATTGGTCTGATAAGACCGGGAGGCGGAAATCATGTTGGCCATTTCTTCCACCACGCTCACATTAGGCATCTGCACATAGCCCTTTTCGTCGGCCAGCGGGTTATCCGGTGCGTACAGCATGCGTGGCGGCGACGGGTCTTCCACAATCTGGCTGACACGCACCCCTTGTGCCGGGCCATTCAGGCCATTGACCGGTGTCGCCTGAAACACCACCTGCCGCGCCTTGTAGGGCTGTCCGGTCGAGCTGGTGGCCGAATCCACGTTGGCGAGATTACTGGCCACCACATTGAGCCGCATCGACTGGGCTGTCATGGCAGAACCGGCAATCTGAAACACTCCCATGATGGACATGTCAGCGAATCCTTCTTAGTTGTTCGACAGTGCTTGCTGCAAGGTTCTGATGCGGCCTGTGGTGAAGGTCAGCAGCGCCTGATAGTGCAGCCCATTCTCCGAGAAGCGTGCCATTTCCTCTTCCGCATCCACCGTGTTGCCGTCAATGGCGGGCTGGGTCGGGTTGCGGTATTTGACGTCGGCGTCCAAAAAGCCGGCTTGCGCCCCGTCCAGATGACGGCTGTGAGTAAGGTGCATGTGCGCACCATGCTGCGTTCCTGCCAGCGCGTTTTGCAGCGCCTGGCGGAAATCCACATCAACTGCTTTGTAATTGGGGGTGTCCGCGTTGGCCAGATTGGCACCCAGCAGCTCCTGCCGCGAGGCGCGTGCCTTGAGCGCGGTTTGCAGAAAATTGAAGTGTTTGTCGAGGTTCTGGATCATGGCGGGCTCCTTGCCATAACCTCTAGCAGAAAGTGTGCCACCCAATGACCACGGCCTCAGCAGCGCGGGGCGGCGGCAGCCGCGGTACTCGGGCGGCAACGCTTGCCGCCCATGGAAGCTCAGTCTGCCGCTTCGACCCGGTTCTTGCCGCTCACCTTGGCGCGATACATCGCTGCATCCGCACGCGCCAGCACATCCTGCTGGCTTTCGTCTTCCTGGTACTCAGCCACACCGCAGCTGAAGGTAATCAGCACACGCTCATTGCGGTGCAGGTAAAAACGTCGCGTCAGCTCACGTTGCACCCGCTGCATGACCTGAATCGCTTCTGCCATTCCCGTACCGGGCAGCAATACTACAAACTCCTCACCACCATAGCGTGCGATGTAATCGGTAGGCCGCAACACATCCTTGACCACCGCCGACAGGTGGGTCAGCGCTTCATCGCCCGCCTGATGCCCCAGGCTGTCGTTCAACTTTTTGAAGTTATCGATATCCAGCAACGCCACTGACAACGCACCCTGCTCACGTCGCACGCGCGCCAGCTCTGTTGCCATGGCCTCCTCCAGTCCACGCCGGTTGAGGGTACCGGTCAGCTGATCGGTCTTCACTTGCGCTGAAATGGCCTCAATCTCGCGCTCCAGCTCACTGATGCGGCTCTCAGCAGCTTCGGCCTCCTGCCGCGCCAGCCGCATGTCGTCACGCGAGCGCAGCATGTCCACCTGCATGTGGCGGGTGTCTTCCATCAAATTGTCCAAGATGATGCTGAGCTGGGTGACATCATCCGTTTTTTGGATCTGGCTGGAGTAGGACACGATCTTGTCGTGATAGCCACCCGTGCTTTCCGCAATCACTCCCAAGCGGTCAATAAAGGTGGTGATCATGTGCTTGAAGGTCAGCTTGGCTTCAGTCAGGCTTTGCTTGAGGTGGCCCTGCTTGAAAATCAGCTCCGAAAGGCGTTGCTCCATCTCATACAGATAGCGGCTATCCAGCGGCTGATCAATCACCGCCTTGATCACTTCCACCTGACCCTGCATCCAGCCATCATCCGCCATCAGCTCGCCGATATTGCTGACCAGCAAACGCAGCAAGCGCTGCAAGCCCAGCATCAGGGTTTGATCCGACTCGTTGCGCAGCTCCAACTTGATCCAGAATTTCTTGGCTTGCACCGAAAAAGCCTGCAACGCCCGGCTGTCGGCCACTTCCCGCAGGCGAACATTGAGGGCACTGGCCTCTTCCAGCAAATCCGGTGCGTGCTGCAAGCGCGCGACGACGCCATACTCGAGCGTGCTGGCCAGCAAGTCCCGCCATGCCTGGAACACTTCACCATCCACATTGTCGCCGTTACGCTCCTCCGCAGCGCTGCGGCCATCGGCATCCAGCTCTCCACTGAGTACGGTGTCAGCATCAGGCGGCAGGTTGTCACGCCAGCCACGTATCAACCCTGCCAACTTCTCGTTCAGCTGTACCGGGTTGCCGCCAAAATTGATCACCACCCGCTCCAGCGCTTCCTTCTTGCGGGCGGGCGTCCAGCTCACCTGTCGCAACTCCCATTGCCGGACCAGCTCACGCACCACCTCACCCCATGGCTGGCTCAGCTCCCCGGCATCAGCACTGCCGCCAGACAGCAATTCCAGCACGACCCTGGACCAGCTGTTCCAGTCTTCCGCCTTGAGGGCGTCATCCAGCTGCTTTTGCAGGCGCTGCAACTCCACACGCGGTCGTCCGCCTTGGGGCAAAGCATCCGTCAGCAACTGGATAACAGGATGGGCGGTCTCCAGTGTATCGCCCGAGATCTGGGCATAGGCCTTACGGTAATTATCCGGCGTGGGCAGCTGGCGGCTCATGGCCAACTGTTTCAGGGTCTCGCGGGCGATTTCGGTCGGATTGGTCAGCGGCATGCCGGCACCTGTCATGACCCGGCCGACCACAAGTCGTCCGGTGCAGAAGAAGTCACAGGATCAGTAGCCACCAGCATGGTGGCCCTACCCTGCCATTGTAGGAAGGTGGCGAACAAACAGCCAGCGGGAAATACCGGTATGCTCAGTGTGGCACGACAGGCGTGTTATCCGCCGGGGAGGACACCGGTGCTGTCGTGGTATTGGTGGTATCGAGCACCTGGATGAACAGCTCATCCTGCTTAACCATGCCCAGCTCATTACGGGCACGTTCTTCGATGGCATCAAAGCCCTGTTTGAGGTCGAGCACTTCGGCTTCCAGCGCCATATTGCGGCGCAGTAAGGCCGCATTATGTGCCTGCGCCTTTTCCAGCTCGGCCTCTTGCTTCCAGACCATCAGCCAGCCGCCCTTGCCCAGCCACAGGGGCTGCTGCAAGGCAACGATCAGAACGGCCAAGGCCAGGCTCAGGACACGCAGGAACATGCTTAAAACTTCATCAATCGATTTGCGCCGGACTTTAACACATGCCGTCACGCACTGTCATGCCTTTCGCATCAACGCGTGGGGCTCGAGAAATGCAACAGACAAGTCCTGCCTGCCAACCGGGCCGCCACAGCCCAGCGTGCACCTCTAAACACAGCGCGATTCTCCCCGATCCATTTAAATGCCATAAGCATTAATCATACATTCAGCTCCATGAAAAACGCCACCCGAAGGTGGCGCATTTCATGGAGCCGTGTGGCTTCAGGCGATGTGATAGAACGCATCGCGACCAGCATAGCGAGCCATATCGCCCAGCTCTTCTTCGATGCGCAGCAGCTGATTGTACTTGGCCATGCGGTCCGAGCGGGACAAGGAGCCGGTCTTGATCTGCATGGCGTTGGTGGCCACTGCCAGATCAGCAATGGTGCTGTCCTCGGTCTCACCGGAGCGGTGCGACACCACCGAGGTGTAATTGGACCGCTTGGCCAGTTCGATGGCCTGCAGGGTTTCCGACAGGGTACCGATCTGATTGACCTTGATCAGGATGGAGTTGGCAATGCCCTGGTTGATCCCCTCTTGCAGGATCTTCGGATTGGTCACGAATACATCGTCACCCACCAGCTGCACATTGTCGCCCAGACGCTCGGTCAGCAGCGCCCAACCATCCCAGTCGTGCTCAGACATGCCATCTTCGATACTGATGATCGGATACTTGTCCACCAGCGAGGCCAGGTAATCCACCATTTGCGGGGTGGTCAGCTTCAGGCCATTGCCTTCCATATCGTACATGCCATCCTTGTAGAACTCGGAGGCCGCACAATCCAGCGCCAGCATCACATCTTCGCCTGCGGTGTACCCGGCATTGGAAATCGCCGTCAGAATCAGCTCGATGGCTTCTTCGTGGCTGTTCAGGTTAGGTGCAAAACCGCCTTCATCACCCACGGCGGTGGACATACCCTTGTCGCCAATCAGCTTCTTCAGTGCGTGGAACACTTCAGCGCCACAACGCAGCGCCTCGCGGAAGGTCGGGCGACCCAGCGGAACAATCATGAACTCCTGGAAGTCGATATTGTTGTTGGCGTGCGCGCCACCGTTGATCACGTTCATCATCGGCACCGGCAGGGTCATGGTCCCGGCACCGCCCAGATAGCGGTACAGCGGCAGACCAGCCTCTTCGGCTGCAGCACGGGCCACGGCCATCGACACCGCCAACATGGCGTTGGCGCCCAGACGACCCTTCATTTCGGTGCCATCCAGCTCCAGCAGGGTGCGGTCGATAAAGCTTTGTTCCGAAGCGTCCAGACCAATGATGGCTTCGCAGATTTCGGTGTTGACGTGCTCTACCGCCTTCAGCACGCCCTTGCCCAGATAGCGGGATTTGTCGCCATCGCGCAGCTCCAGCGCTTCCTTCTCACCGGTGGAGGCTCCACTCGGCACGGCGGCACGGCCCATGACACCGCTTTCCAGCAAGACATCGGCTTCCACGGTCGGATTGCCGCGAGAATCCAGAATTTCGCGTGCGACCACATCAACAATCGAACTCATGAGTTAGCTACCCTTCGTGACAGATGATCAAAAAACAGTTACAGGGGGAAATGCCGCACTCACGGCCTTATTTCACGAGCAGTTTGGCAAAACATAGGCTGCGTGGCTGGTCGACGTACTCGCCATAGGGCTCAATACGCGAATAACCCGCCCGTTCATACAGACCCACCGCTTCCGGCTGGCGGTTACCGGTTTCCAGCACGATACGACGATAGCCGAACTTGCGGGCCGCCGCTTCCAGCTCTTCGAGCAGACGGCGGGCCACACCCATGCGGCGGAAAGAAGCACGCACATACATGCGCTTGATTTCCACCGTATCGCTTTCCAGCGGCTTCAGCGCACCGCAGCCCGCCAAGGCACGGTCGCAGGTGGCCAGATAAAGTGCATTGCCCGGTTTGTCGACATCTCCCAGGCGAAACGGGCTGATGGCATAGTCGCCATAGCGTCCGGTCATTTCAGCTTCCATCTCCCCCAGCAGCATGATGGCCGCAGCATGGCGGCTGCTGCTTCGGGTTACCGTCAATTCCGGATGCTTGGCGTCCATGGCATTACACCTCGTTTTCAAACCAGCGGGCTGATTTCACGACCTTATCCAGCGCCACCAGTGTCTGTAGCAAATCACGCATCTTGCCGAGCGGCCAGGCATTCGGCCCGTCTGACTTGGCTTGCGCCGGATCCGGGTGGGTTTCCATGAACACCCCGGCGACTCCGGCAGCCACCGCTGCGCGGGCCAGCACCGGCACATGCTCACGCTGTCCGCCGGAGCTACTGCCCTGCCCACCCGGCAACTGCACCGAGTGGGTGGCATCGAACACCACCGGGCATTGGGTCTCACGCATCACAGCCAGGCTGCGCATGTCGGATACCAAGTTATTGTAGCCAAACGAGGCGCCACGTTCACATACCATGATGTTGTCGAGGCCACCATTGGCCGCCTTGGCCTTGTCCACCACGTTCTTCATGTCCCACGGCGCGAGAAACTGGCCCTTCTTCAGGTTCACCGGCTTGCCCGCGCAGGCCACGGCCTGGATAAAGTCGGTCTGGCGACAGAGAAATGCCGGAGTCTGCAGCACATCCACTACCGCCGCCACCGGCTCGATCTGCCAGGTATCGTGCACATCGGTCAGCACCGGCACACCGACTTGCTTGCGCACCTCTGCGAGAATACGCAGCCCTTCGTCCATGCCATAGCCGCGGAACGACTGGCCGGAACTGCGATTGGCCTTGTCGAAGGAGCTCTTGAAAATGAACGGCACTCCTGCTGCTGCTGCAATTTCCTTCAGCTGGCCAGCGACGTCGATCGAAAACTGCTCGCCTTCAATCACACACGGTCCAGCAATCAGGAACAGCGGCTGGTTGAGGCCGACTTCAAACCCGCACAGTTGCATGCCTGCTTACCCCTTCTTGCCGTCGTGATACTGCACGGCCGCCTTGATGTAGGCGCTGAACAGCGGGTGGCCATTGCGCGGCGTGGAGGTAAATTCCGGGTGAAACTGAACCCCCACAAACCACGGATGATCCGGCAGCTCGACTACTTCGCACAGCTGCTCTGCGCCCGCCGAGCGGCCCGACACCTTGAGGCCCGCAGCTTCCAGACGCGACAGGTAGTGGTTGTTCACTTCATAACGATGGCGGTGACGCTCTACATAACGCTCGCCACCGTAAATCTTCGAGATCAGCGAACCCGGCGTCATCACGAATTCCTGCCCACCCAGGCGCATGGTGCCGCCCAGGTTGGAGTTCTCGTCCCGCTTCTCGATCTTGCCATCGTGGTTCACCCACTCGTCGATCAGGGCTACCACCGGATACGGGGTTTCCAGATCAAACTCGGTGGAGGACGCGCCATCCCAGCCGGTTACATGGCGAGCAAACTCAATCAGCGCCAGTTGCATGCCGTAGCAGATGCCCAGATACGGCACCTTGTTTTCACGGGCAAACTGTACTGCCTTGATCTTGCCTTCCACACCACGCTTGCCAAAACCACCCGGCACCAGAATGGCGTCCATGGATTTCAGGCTATCGGTACCATCGCGCTCGATTTCTTCCGAATCCACATAGTGCACCTGGATACGGGTGCGGTTATGGATACCCGCGTGCACCAGCGCTTCGGTCAGTGACTTGTAGGAGTCCGCCAGGTCAACATATTTGCCAACCATGGCGATATTGACTTCGTGTTCCGGGTTTTCCTTGGCAAACACCAGGTTTTCCCACATCGCCAGGTCAGCCGGACGCGGGGTGAGGTGCAGCCGGCGGCAGACAATTTCGTCCAGCCCTTGCTGATTCAACACCATCGGGATCTTGTAGATGGAGTCGACGTCGTAGCAGGAAATCACCGCGTTGTCGGCCACATTGCAGAACAGCGCAATCTTGCGGCGCTCATCGTCCGGCAGCGGGCGGTCCATACGGCAGATCAGCACATCCGGCTGAATACCGATTTCGCGCAATTCCTTCACACTGTGCTGGGTCGGCTTGGTTTTGATCTCACCCGCCGCCGCAATATACGGCACCAGGGTCAGATGAACGAAGCAGGTGTTGTCGCGCCCCAGTTGCACCCCCATCTGGCGAATGGCTTCCAGAAACGGCAGCGACTCGATGTCACCTACCGTGCCGCCCACTTCCACAATCGCCACTTCTGCATCACCCGCGCCCAGGCTGATGAAGTGCTTGATCTCGTCGGTGATGTGCGGAATCACCTGCACCGTGCCGCCCAGATAATCGCCCCGGCGTTCCTTCTTGATCACCGAGTCATAGATCTGGCCGGTAGTGAAGTTGTTGGCCTTGCGCATCTTGCTGCTGATAAAGCGCTCGTAGTGGCCCAGGTCCAGATCGGTCTCGGCACCATCTTCGGTCACGAAGACTTCGCCGTGCTGGAACGGGCTCATGGTGCCCGGGTCCACGTTGATGTACGGGTCCAGCTTCAGCATGGTGACCCGAATTCCACGCGATTCCAGAATGGCTGCGAGGGATGCCGCAGCAATGCCTTTACCCAGCGAGGACACGACACCGCCGGTTACGAATACGAATTTGGTCATGGGGATAAAACAGACGTGGTTTGAATGGGTTATTTTACCCTAAACCCGCGTTCGGCATAAGGGGGGGCATGCACATCCCCCCAGACTTTCAGGGGCGACTGGCAAGCCAGCTTTTCAGCTGATCGCGCTGTTTGCTATCCATCTGGTCAATCTGAAAGCCCACCCTGAACTCGGTGCCGTGCGTCAACACACTATGCAGCACCGTCGCC
This sequence comes from Leeia sp., assembly GCF_041909055.1. NCBI lineage: Bacteria > Pseudomonadati > Pseudomonadota > Betaproteobacteria > Neisseriales > Leeiaceae > Leeia > Leeia sp. The sequence goes on from NZ_JAYREC010000005.1 coordinate 58,380, forward strand.
TGACATTCGAGATACTGGCGCTGGCCCCCAGCGCCCAGCGGCGCCTCCATCAGCACGCGATGGCGCGCACCGGTGCGCAGGGTATGCGGAATCAGCATGGAGAAACCAGAATCCCCCATGGCAATGATCTTGCCCTGCATAGGCGAGTGGCCGTCCACCACCACAGCGGAGCGCCAACTGACCACCACCCGGTGCGCTTCTTTGACTGCCATCTGACTACCCTTTGCAGATTGACCATGTGCTTGCTGGAACTTGGAGTTATACGGGACGACAGGAAACACTGTCAATGTGACCTGTGCGTCACCTGCCCCGGGTCAAGCAACACCCTACCTGCGGGGTGCGCCTGTGCTGCAGGACAGCATGACAAGTGCGGCAAATTGCCGCAAGATCAGCCATCCCCCTGCAGGAGGTTGGCATGGTAGTGTCTGAAGAAGGCGTTCCCCCGTTTCCATCCACACGCAATGTGCCGCTGGCGGCCCCGCTGGGCTGGTTGTCAGCAGGCTGGCAAGACCTGCGGCAAGCGCCGCTGGCCTATGCCAGTTACGGCCTGGTGTTCGCCTTGTCCGGTGCTGCATTCTGGCTGGTGTTGGCGCGCTATCCCGAAGTGATGCTGGGTCTGGTGACGGGCTTCATGCTGATCGGCCCGTTTCTGGCCATAGGTACTTACCACCTGGCCCGACAGCAAGAGCTGGGCGAAGCGCCTAGCCTGAAAGATAGCCTGACGGCTTGGCGGGCGAACCTGCCCTCCATTGGTTTCATGGTGATGATCGAAGTATTGCTGATGGCCAGCTGGATACGGGTCGGCGTGGTTCTGATTGCGCTGTTTTTTGAGGGTAACCCGCCCACGCAGGACGACTTGCTACACCTGGCCTTCTATCAGGCACATTACGCCTTTGTAAGCGCCTATGTGCTGGTGGGGGCTGGCTTTGCCGCGCTGGTGTTCATGGTCAGTGTGGTGTCGATTCCACTGCTGATGGACCGGAAGATTGATGCCATCTCCGCCATTATCGTCAGCGTCATCGCCTGTGGACGCAATCCGGGTGCCATGCTGCTCTGGGGCATGTTGATTGTTGCCGCCATCAGCCTGGGCTTTTTGACAGGCTTTGTTGGACTGATCCTGACAGCGCCCTGGATCGGTGCCGCCAGTTGGCATGCCTACCGCGGGGTGCTGCTGCCAGAACGCTGAGCGGGCTACAGTACCGGGGCATCCTGCATGGTATGCGGCAGGGTGCCCAGATGGTTCCCCCCCCACTGTTTGGCCTGATGCAGCGCCAGCTCAGCGTGCTGCAGCAAATCCACCATGGTGTGTCCATTTTGCGGCGCGGATGCCATGCCGATCGTCACCGTCAGCCGAATCGAGCCTTCTTGCACCTCATAAGGCACGGCAAGGGTTCTGAGCAAGGTACGACCCAGCTTTTCACCTTCATCCGGCTCCAGCAGCTCTGGCACCACCACTGCAAACTCATCCCCACCCAATCGAGCCAGCAGCAGATCCTTGCGCTCCAGCGCCTGCAGGCGCTGGGCCAGTTGTTGCAGGATGGCATCGCCACAAGGCTGCCCATAAAGACCATTGACCTGCCTAAAACCATCTACGTCCAGCAATAGCAGTTGCAAACCCAGCGCCTCTGGCCGCTGCAGCAGCCCCGCCAGCAAGCGCTCCAGCCGGTCTGCCAGCAACAAGCGATTGGGCAAGCCGGTCAATACATCATAGTAAGCAATCTGCTTGACCAGCGCCTCATTCTCCCGCAGCAAGGCTTCCAGCCGCGAGCGCTCCTGGCTTTCCCGCTCCAGCTTGCGCAAGGTCTTGTCGAGCTCGCGGGTTTTGCTTTGTACCCGCGCCTCCAGTACGGTTTCGGAGCTTTGCAGCGATTTCAACTCGCTGGCCTGCGCCAGGAACACCTGCTGGATGGCACGCTCACCCTCTTGCTGATTCATCCGGTTACGCAGGGCCAGCGCAAACGCCAGCAGCAGCCCCTCCAGCATGGTACCCAGTTGCATCGCCTGGTGCGCCCAGATATTGGAGCCACCCACACCCAGGTTGGCGACGACCACCCCCAGCGCCCCCGTCAGCAGCAACGCATAGCCCACCACCATGAACCAGGCAGGCAGGTAACGCCGTAAAGCCATGCACAAGGATGCAAACAAACTGATCAGCACCGCCAGCAGGGTGGTGGAGTTGGTGAGAAAAATGGCCAGCGGGTGGTAGATCCATGGCGTCAGTATCACGGCCGAGAAGGCATAGGCTTGCACGGCCCAAGCTGCGCGATTCAATCGTGGCGCATATTCCACCAGATCCAGCACCCGCTGCATGTAGCGCACTCCGAACAGCGACCACAGTGCTGGAATCAACAATACCATGCGGTCTGCCGCCCAGGCCGACTCACCCCAGATCAGCTGCACTCCCTGACCACTGACCGCCAGAATGGAAAAACCGCCAAACAGTGCCGTCAGGGCGTACTCTGCAAACAGCCACTCGCGGAATGAGAACAGCAGGAACAGGTTATACAGCACCAATACCAGCATCACGCCGTAATAGAAGGCTTGCAGCCCAGAATCCAGCTGCATGGCGGTGGCCAGCCGCTCCGGCTGCCAGACACTGAGCGGGACGTTATGTGTACCGACGGTTTGAACCCGTAGATAAAAGGTAGTGGGCTGCGAGCCGGTCACCTGGAGTGGCAAGGTAAAGTGCCGGAATGACAAGGCTTGCAGCCGAGGCGGGATATGATCGCCACTTCGCAGTTCTCGCCACTGCCCCTGGCCATCCGGCATATAAAGCCGAATGTCATCCAGCCACGGATTGGCGATTTGTAACCACCACGCCCGGTCTGCTGTCCCGGTAGATTGCAGCGAGAATCGGTACCAGTGTACGCGCGGATCGACGCCAAAGCGCGCCGAATCAGGCAGGTGCTGAAAGCGGGCCGCCACCGCGGGGGTGAGAACCTGCTGCATGGTCAATTGGCCATCCGCATCCAGCAGATGCCAGACATGGCCCTGCAAGGACTGGCCCTGCCGACTCTCATGCAACAGCAGGGGTGCAGTCCCCACAGCGGCTGACCATGCCGGCCCTATCAGCACAAACAGCAGCAGGCTCAGCCCTCGCCACTCCAGGTGAAGGCGTACACTGCGGAGCATGGCCATCAGCCGGGCCAACGGATATCCACCCATTGGCTGAGCTGGCCCAGATGTCCATGGAAGAAGTGGCTGACACCCGGCAGCACCACAACCGACAGCTTCTGTGGTCGCGCCCACGCCAGTACATCAGCCAGGGGTACCACCTCGTCTTCTTCGCCGTGAACGACCAGCGTTTCCGGCGGCACGCTCGCCAGCGGAAAGCGTCCCACTGCGGGCCCAGCCAGCATCATGGCAGGCGCGGGCTCCCCAGCCTGCTGCAGACGCGCTGCCAGCTGGGCCTGCACATAGGTACCAAAGGAAAACCCGGCCAGCATCAGTGGCAGGGCCAAGGCCTGAGGCTGCTGTTGCCGCGCCCAGGCCAATACGGCGGCCATGTCGTCTGCTTCGCCCAAACCGTGGTCAAATTGCCCCTCGCTACTGCCTACCCCGCGCAGGTTCGGGCAGAGCACCCAGTAGCCCTTGCGGGCAAAGGCTTTGGCCAGCGTCTGCACTACCTTGTTCTGGTTGGTGCCACCTTGCTGTGGATTGGGGTGCGCCACCAGTGCAATACCGCGCACCGGCCCACCCTCACACCACAGGTTCAGGGTTTGCAGCGTACCCACCGGCCCTGCAATCATCAGTTCGCGTGTGCTGACTTTCATCCGGATTCCCAGCGTTGCAGGCCGTCTCCCGTCCGCACGTTGGCGAACCCGGCCTGTCATGTCAAATAATTATAACGGGATTCTGACAGTCCACCCACCCGGCCCTTGGGGCAGACCCGGCGAATTGGCACACAGGCTACTCGACGCGCAGGCGCTCGACGATCCGCCCCTGTTGCAAATGCTCATGGATGATCTCGTCGACATCCTCACGGTCAATAAAGGTGTACCACACCCCTTCCGGGTACACCACCATCACCGGCCCCGAGTCACAGCGGTCCAGACAGCCTGCCTGGTTGATACGCACCTTGCCCTGCCCATTCAGGCCGAGGGCCTTGACGCGATCCTTCGCATACGCCCGGAGTTCTGATGCACCGGCATTATTGCAGCAGGTTTCGCCAGGGCCACGTTGGTTGCAGCAGAAAAACACATGGTGGCGGAAAAAGGGTTCAGGAGTACTCATGCAGCCTTCCTTGTCATCAGCAACGACCACAACACCAAGGACAGGAAGAACAGGAATGTCCAGCCCGGAATGGTCAAGCCCAGAAACATCCAGGATTTGTCATGACACTCACCTGAGCCATGCAGCAGCTGGGTCAGCACCTGGGAGAATGGCAGGGTGTCCAGCATGTAGGACAAGCCCGGCCCACATTGCGGTACATCCCGCTCCGGCAGGTATTGAATCCAGACGTGGCGCGCCGCGATGGCCGCCCCGGATAAGCCCAGCAAGACCTGAATCCCCGCATACCAGCGAGCACCGCGCGGGCCCGGACCGTGCAGGCCCGCAATCAGGAACACCACGCCCATGGCAATGATGAACACCCGCTGCACCATGCACAGCGGGCAGGGCTCAAGGTATTTGACATACTGCAGGTACAAGGCATAAGCCATCAAGGCGGCGCACACCGCAAAGGCGGCCAGATAACACCAGCGACGCGCCGGCAAACGATCCAGCAAAGACAAGATCAACCCCCAGAAAATAGATAACGCTCAGTGTTCAACCGTTCCCGCTCGTCGCACGGGTACCGGCGCATCCGGAATCAGCCCGGTCCGGTTCATGGCCAGCAACAGGCCAAAACCCATCAGCCACAGCGGGAATTGCAAGGCAAAGCGGAACCACTCAAACACCCACAAAGCATGAATCAGCGCTGCCAGCAGAAACCCCATGCCTGTCGGCCAGCTCCGCTTGTTGACGCCTTGATCAATCAGCGTGACCAAGCCAATGGCTGCCAGCAGCAAAGACCATTTCAGGCGGCCTACCGGCAGCAGGTCCAGCTCGTACAGCAACCAGAGCAGGCCAATGGCCATCAACCACACAGGGGTCGCAAATCGTCGCACGGACCTCTCCCAGACAGTATGTGATTCAGCCAGCAGGACTTACTTTTGCCGCCAGCCGTCGCGCCCCTGCACCCACCAACCCGCCTGTGCACGCTGCGCCCAACGCTGGGCAAAGGTTTGACGGATCTCGTCTTCCCATTCCGGATGCCCATTGGCCCGCGCAATCTCGCGGTATAGCGCAGCACGATCCTGGTTTTCTTCTGTCACCAGCCGGTTGACCTCCTGCCGCTTGGGCAGGGGCACCAGATTGGCATCACGCACCCGGATGCTGCCATCCTGGGCAAAGCCTACGGCACCCGAGGCATAGTAATCGCTGAGCTGGGCGGTACGTGCCTTCATGCTTTGGGTCAAGGCCTGAATGGCAGGACTGCTGATGTCCAGATCCGCCGCAGCATGCGCGCTGATACTGGCGCCAAGGCACAGCGCCAGCAGGGTGGCGCGTAAGGTATTCATCCAACGGAACATGATCAGGCTCCGGTTCAAGGTTGGGTTGCAGGAGCAGGCGTCGCCGGGGTGGCGGGCTTTTTGACCTGCAACACTTCATCAATGATGCGGTCCGCCGCCTTTTCGGCTTCCGCAGCAGGGAAATAAATGTTGATGGTCACACACGCTGCCAGCAGCAACGGTGCCGACAGCAACAGCAAGGAACGGGTCATGGTGTATCCTTCTTCTCCGGTGAGGTCACTGCACCACTGCGGAACCACCCGCAGTAATCCGCTTCAGGCGCTGCATCAGCTCTGACCACTGCACAGCGCGATTGTAGCCGATGACGTTGATGGACGGAACGCCACCTCCCGATACCAGCACATAGCCATTGGGCGAAGCGGCAATGCCATCCATCTGGCAGACATTGTTGCGCAAGCGACAACTCACACCGAGCTGACTATAGCCAAACGTCTCAAAAAAGCGCAGGAAAGTACGTTGCAAGGCCGCGGCCGTGCCCGCCCCGCCCAGCGCGCTGATGTTTTCGACCGCACGCTGGCTGATTCGTTTCCGGTAATCGCCGGGGCTGCTGCCAATACGCGCATCAAACTGCTGCAGCTCCCAGTTGAGCAGCTGCAGATCATCCACATTGACATCCAGACGCCCCTCGATGGCACCGAACGAGAAGGTACGGGTCAGCTGCAACAGGTCCAGGTTCTGCATGGCCAGATCCGCCGAGAACCGCGGCGCCACACCAAAAGGCTCCTGCAGCCGCACATTGCGCAAGAAGGCAATGCCATCAAACGCCTGGATTTCCAGCGGGCCGAACAGGCGCAACTCTTTCGGGCTCAGCACCACCCTCGGCAAGCTGCCAGACAGTTCGCCCTCGATGCGTGGCCACTGCAGGGCCGTGGACATTTCCGGCAGCGATACGCCGGTCAGCTCTCCGCTCAGGCCTCCATGCCAGCCATCCTCCTGCTGCTTGAGCGACACATCCTTCAGCACCAGGCGCCCGCCGAGCAAGGCCTGCTCAAAGCGCGGGGTACTGAGTGCAGAGCCGTGCAGGTTCAGCTTCAACTCCGCAGCGCCCAAGGGCAGCCCCAGCACCACGCCCCCTTTCCAGCCGAGGGCTGCAGTAGTTGCCTCCGTCCGGGACCAGGGCAGGCTGCCATTCACGCCATACCAGCCCAGCTTGCCACCTTTGTCCACCAGGGACACCTCATGCAAGCCCAGCGTCAAGCGTTGTAGCGCACCTTCCTGCACCAGCAAGGACACGTCGGCCCTGCCCTCCGCTTGCAATGCTTTCAGCAGCGGGCTGGTCAACAAAGGCTGCAAGGCCGTTTCGTACAGCGGCTTCAGCGCCAAGCCTTGTCCCTGCAGCCGCACACGGTTCAGTTTGCCTTGCTGTAACAGCAGGTCAAAATCCAGTTGCCCCAAAGGTGCCCACTGCAGCTGTGCCTGCTTGACCTCCAGCTGCGGACCTTGCCACTGCCCCCGGCTCTCCAGCACCAGCGGCGAGGCATCCAGCTTCAGATAGAACGGCTCCCAGTACACCTCGCCCGCCAACCAGCGCAGCTGCCCCTGCCAGCTGCCGCCCTCGGCATTCAGGGCCAGTTGCCCTTGCCAGTCCAGATCCACCCGCTCACCTGCCCGGCTGCCACTGCTGTCCGCAAACTGCACGCCACGCAAGGACAGCTTGCCATCCAGCCTTGGGCTGCTCTGCTGCCAGTCCAGTTGCGCACTCAGCAGCCCCTGGCGGGGCTGGGGTAAATCTGTTGGCCACCACGGCAAGGCGTCAGTCACCGGCCATTGCTGTAAATCCAGTTTGCCTTGCCAGCCACCCTTGCCCGCTGTGGCGTGCAGCGAGAGCTGCTGGCCCGACTGGGGTGACAAGGTGAGCTGCAAGCTGCGGCTTTGGGGCTGATAACGCAAATTGACACGCCCGGCCACCCGCTTGCGTGGCGGCCCGTCAAAACTGAGCTGCCCCTCCAGGCACGCCAGCTCCCTGGCCTGCCAGACGAAGCGTCCGCACTGCAGTTGTAGCTGCCGCCACTGGTGTTGGCCAAACTGGAGCTGGGCCGCCTGCAGGCGCAGTTGCTGACGCTCGGTATCCAGAGAGGCTTGCAGATGGGTGAGTTGCATCTGGGGCCCAGTGAGGCTGCCCAGATCCAGTTGCAGTTGTGCAGCCCATGCCAGCATGGGCAACATCAGCAGCAAGAGCAGGACGCGTTGCATCATCCTGCCGGGAAAATACCGGTCGACAGATAGCGGTCGCCCCGATCGCAGGCAATCGACACCACCACGCCGTGTTGCAAGCCAGCAGCCAGCTGCAGGGCAGCAGCCAGCGCACCACCGGATGACACCCCGACGAAGATACCTTCCTGCTGCGCCAGCGTACGGGTCATGTCTTCTGCCGCCTGCTGGGAAACATACAGCAACCGGTCGACCCGGGCAGGGTCATAAATGCGTGGCAGATAGGCTTCCGGCCATTTACGGATCCCCGGAATCTGCGCGCCCTCTTCCGGCTGCACCCCCACCACTTCAATCGCAGGGTTCTGCTCCTTGAGGAAACGGGACGTCCCCATGATGGTACCCGTCGTCCCCATGCTGCTGACAAAGTGGGTGATGTGCCCCTGAGTATCGCGCCAGATTTCCGGGCCGGTGCCCTCATAGTGCGCCAGAGGATTATCCGGATTGCCAAACTGGTCGAGAATGCGGCCCTTGCCGTCTCGCTGCATCTGCTCAGCCAGGTCGCGCGCGCCCTCCATGCCCACCTCGCGCGGGGTGAGAATGATCTGTGCACCGTAGGCCGCCATCGACTGCCGCCGCTCTACACTCAGGTGTTCCGGCATGATCAAGATCATGCGGTAGCCCATCACCGCAGCGGCCATCGCCAGGGCAATGCCGGTATTACCGCTGGTGGCCTCGATCAGCGTGTCACCGGGCTGAATGTCGCCGCGCGCCTGCGCCCGGCGAATCATGGACAGTGCGGGCCGGTCCTTGACCGAACCTGCAGGATTGTTCCCCTCCAGCTTCAACAGAACAGAAACCCCTGCCGCAATACCCAACTGTGCTGGCAAGCGTTGCAGGGAAACCAGCGGCGTGTTGCCTACAGTCTGGGCAATGGTCAGTGTCATGATGATTCACATTTCGGGCCGAGGGCCAGGCAGGTTGAAATGCTTTGGATGGTAGCCGAAAGGCAGGGTTCCGCATTAACCGGCATGGCATGAGTTTATGCCTGCCAGGCATGAAGCAAAAGGCCACCCTGCTGGGTGGCCTGATAGGGCGGCCCATGTCGCCGTACGGAGCTTACTTGCTCGGCGCCGCCGGTTTGACATCTTTCTTGGCAGGCACAGCCGGTTTGGCTGGCGTTGCTGCCGTAGCGGGCTTACCGGCAGGCACCGCCGGCTTGGTCGTGGTGGCCGCAGCCGACAGCGTGATATCACCCTTGATCTTGTTGAAAATGCCATCACCAATACCATTGACCTGCTTCAGTCCATCCAGGGTCTTGAACGGACCATTCTTGGTACGATACTCAATGATGGCCTTGGCTTTGGCCGGACCCACGCCCTTCAGGCTTTCCAACTGCGCCTGGGTCGCAGTATTGATATTGACGGCGGCCAGCGCAAAATGCATGGCAAAAGCAGCAAACAAGCCTGCAAACAGCTTCTTCATGGCGCAACACTCCCTGTTGGTATAAATGGAATCACTGTAATGCAACATCTCGCCCGTAGCCGGGTTGTTACCAAGACCACACTTGATCAGTGTATTGCAGCGCAATATCTACCGCAAGCAGGCGGGCTGCGGTGAAAGTGGACTTCCTTTATAATCAGCGTTTTGCCGCCTGTCCTTTCGTCCATGTCGCTGAACGCCTTGCCTGACCTGTCCCTCCCCGCCGCCGGGCAGAAATTCCGCTGGCCCGCCTTGCCTGGCGCGGCTGATGCACTGGCATTGGCGCAGCTGGCCGGGCAGCGCGCTCCGCTGGTGGTGATTACCGCCACAGCACAGCATGCCCAGCGTCTGCTGGAAGAGCTGGCCTTTTTCAACCCGGCGCTACGCTGCTGCCTGTTGCCGGACTGGGAAACCCTGCCCTACGACCATTTCTCGCCGCATCATGACTTGGTCTCGGCCCGGCTGGCGACGCTCTACCAGCTGCACAGCCGCCAGTTTGATGTAGCCATCGTGCCGCTGGCCACTGTGCTGTACCGGCTGACCCCGCCGTCTTATCTGGCGGCCTATACCTTCATGCTTCGCAAGGGCGAGGTACTGGACCTCGACAAGCTGCGCGAGCAATTCACCCTGGCAGGCTATCATCACGTCAACCAGGTCTATTCGCCCGGTGAGTACAGTGTGCGCGGCAGCCTGATCGACCTGTTCCCGATGGGCTCGGTGCTGCCGTACCGGCTGGACTTGTTCGACCGCGAGCTGGAGAGCATCCGTACCTTTGATGTCGACAGCCAGCGCACCCTCTACCCGGTCGCCGACATCCGCCTGCTACCCGCGCGCGAATTCCCGACCGACGCCAACGGTGTGCAGACATTCCGCCGCAATTTCCGCGAAACCTTTGAAGGCGACCCCACCAAGTCCCGGTTGTACAAGGATGTCAGCGCCGGCATGACCCCGGCAGGCATTGAGTACTACCTGCCGCTGTTCTTTGATGAAACCGCCACCCTGTTTGACTATCTGCCACCAGAGGCCACGCTGGCATTGCATCACGATCTGGATGAGGCCTCCCAGGGTTTCTGGAAGGACACCGATTCCCGCTACCGTCTGCTGTCTGGTGACAAGGAACATCCCTTGCTGCCACCGCAGCGCCTGTTCCTGAGCGCCGAGCAATTCTTTGCCCACTGCCAGCACTGGACCCGCATCACGCTGCCGGAGCCCACGGCCGAGCATGACAGCGGCCCTTGCCTCAGTGCCCCGAAAGTATGGGTGGAGCGCCGCGAAGAAGACCCGCTGTTCCGTCTGCGCCAGCACCTGCAGGCCGCCCGTGCCCCCACGCTGCTGGTAGCCGAGTCGCTTGGTCGGCGTGAAACCCTGCTCAACCTGCTCAAGGAATACCAGCTGCAGCCGCAGGTGGTCGAGGATTTCGCCGCCTTCCTGAGCAGTGACGCGCCATTTGCGCTGTGCGTCGGTGCCCTGCAGCAAGGTTACGCCACGCCAGACTACACCCTGCTCACCGAAGCCGAACTGTACGCCACTTACAGCAGCAGCAAAGGCAAGCGGCAAGGCAAGAAAACCAATACCGAAAACTTGCTGCGTGACCTCTCCGAGCTGAAAGCCGGAGACCCGGTGGTGCATGAGCAGCACGGGGTGGGTCGTTATCTGGGGCTGGTGACGCTGGATCTGGGCGAAGGCGCCACCGAGTTCCTGCACCTGTCTTATGCCGATGATGCCAAGCTGTACATTCCGGTAGCGCAGCTGCACGTGGTGTCCCGCTATGCTGGGGTTTCCGCAGACGCCGCACCGCTGCACAAGCTGGGTTCCGGTCAATGGGACAAGGCGCGCAAGAAGGCCGCCGAGCAGGTGCGCGATACCGCCGCCGAATTGCTCAACCTCTACGCCCGCCGCGCCGCCCGCCAAGGCTACGCCTTCAAGCTCTCCGAGCATGATCATGCGGCCTTTGCCGAGGGTTTTGGCTTTGAGGAAACTCCGGATCAGGCTGCAGCCATCGCTGCGGTGATCCAGGACATGACCAGCGGCAAGCCGATGGACCGGCTGGTGTGTGGCGATGTGGGTTTCGGCAAGACCGAAGTGGCCTTGCGTGCCGCCTTTGTGGCGGTGGCCGATGGCAAACAGGTAGCGGTGCTGGTGCCCACCACCCTGCTGGCCGAGCAGCATTGGCAAACCTTCAGCGACCGCTTTGCCGACTGGCCAGTGAAGGTGGTGGAGCTTAGCCGCTTCCGCACCGCCAAGGAACAGGCGCAAGCGCTCAAGGGTCTGGCGGATGGCAGCGTCGACATCGTGATCGGTACCCATCGCCTGGTGCAGCCGGACATTGAATTTGCCCGGCTGGGTCTCGTGATCATCGACGAAGAGCACCGCTTTGGCGTGCGGCAGAAAGAACAACTGAAAGCCCTGCGTGCCGAGGTGGACGTGCTGACGCTGACGGCCACGCCGATTCCGCGTACGCTCGGTATGGCGCTGGAAGGCTTGCGCGACTTCTCGGTGATCGCCACCGCGCCGCAACGCCGGCTGGCGATCAAGACCTTTGTCGCCCCCGAGTCGGATGGTGTGATCCGCGAAGCGGTGCTGCGCGAGCTCAAACGTGGTGGCCAGGTATTCTTCCTCTACAACGAGGTCGACACCATCGAGCACATGCGCGCCCGGCTGGAAAAGCTGGTGCCGGAGGCCCGCATTGGCATCGGCCACGGCCAGATGCGCGAGCGCGAGCTGGAAACCGTGATGCGCGACTTTTACCAGCAGCGCTTCAACCTGTTTCTGTGTACCACCATCATCGAAACCGGTATCGACGTTCCCAACGCCAACACCATCCTGATTCACCGTGCGGACAAGTTCGGTCTGGCCCAGTTGCACCAGCTGCGGGGTCGCGTGGGGCGCAGCCACCATCAGGCTTACGCCTATCTGCTGACCCCGGAGAAGACCACCAACGCTGCCATCAAACGGCTGGAAGCCATCCAGATGATGGAGGAGCTGGGCTCCGGTTTCTATCTGGCGATGCACGACCTGGAAATCCGTGGCGCGGGTGAGGTGTTAGGCGACGGCCAGAGCGGCCAGGTACAGGAAATCGGCTTCAGCCTGTACTCGGAGATGCTGAATCAGGCGGTCAAAGCACTGAAGAAGGGGCTGGAGCCGGACTTCTCACAGCCGCTGGAAGTGGTGTCCGAAATCAACCTGCACGTCCCCGCCCTGCTGCCGACTGACTATTGCCCGGATGTGCATGAGCGGCTGGTCCTGTACAAGCGGCTGGCCAACTGCAGTACTGCTGACGAGCTGGATGAATTGCACCAGGAGCTGATCGACCGCTTTGGCCTGCTGCCGGAAGCCACACAAGCGCTGGTGGAATCGCACCGCCTGCGCCTGCTGGCCAAGCCGCTGGGGGTGAGCAAGCTCGACGCCACGGAAAACGGCATCAACCTGCAGTTTGTCCCCAACCCACCGATCGACCCGATGAAAATCATCACCCTGATCCAGAGCAAGCGCCATTACAAACTGGCCGGGCCGGACCGGCTGAAGGTGGAAAGCAAACTGCCGGAACTGGGCGTACGCATTGCCCGCATCAAGGAATTGTTCAAGGAACTGAGCTAAGCCATGCCTTTGATTGTTCATGCCCTTCGCGATATTGACCCTGCCCATCTGGCGCTGCTGGCCCAGTTGAGCCACAGTGCTGCGCCGGTACTGCGCCACCCGCAATGCGGGCTACTGGATGAAGCACAACCTGCAGAGCGAGCTCGTATCGCCAGCCTGTGTGCACAGTGGCAGTACGACCACGCCTGGGTGGATGCGCGACCGCTGTCGTCCTTTGGGCTGGTGGCCATGGACATGGACTCCACCTTGATCACCATCGAGTGCGTCGACGAAATTGCCGACCTGCAAGGGCTGAAGGCCGAGGTAGCCGCCATTACCGAGCGCTCCATGGCGGGCGAGCTGGATTTTGCCAGCAGCCTGCGTGAGCGGGTGGCATTGCTGGCAGGGCTGCCAGAGGCCGCGCTGGACACCGTCTACCAGCAGCGGCTGGCACTCCAGCCGGGGGCAGAGCGTATGCTGAAGCAAGTGCACGCCGCCGGTTTGCAGACGCTGTTGATTTCAGGCGGCTTCACTTTCTTTACCGAGCGGCTGCAACAGCGGCTGGGCCTGACCCACGCCATCGCCAACCGACTGGAAGTGCACAATGGTCACCTCACTGGTCGGGTGGAAGGCGAACTGATCGACGCCGCTGCCAAGGCACGCCACCTGCAGCGCTTACGGGATGCTGCCGGTCTACAGCCAGACCAGACCATTGCGTTTGGGGATGGTGCCAACGATATTCCCATGTTCCAGGCCGCGGCGGTGTCCATTGCCTTCCGTGGCAAGCCGGCGCTGAAACACGTCGCCACGGCCTGCTTCGATCATGTCGGGCTGGATGGCCTGCTTAACCTGTTCCCGAACTGACCATGCCGACCCCGTTCTACGATGACCTGAATGCCACACTGGATGCTGCCTGGCGGCTGTTGCAGCAAGGTGTACCGGATATCCGGGTACCGGCCCATGTCCCGACACTGGCCACAGTCGGCCTGGATGGCAAGCCCAAACTGCGCAGCATCATCCTGCGGGCGCTGGACATCAAGCAGCGGGTGCTGACCCTGCACACCGACAGCCGAAGCAGCAAGCTTGAGGAAATCCGGCAAAACCCGACGGTGTCGCTGCATGTGTATGATGCCGCGCAGAAGATCCAGCTGCAGTTGAGCGGACAAGCCAGCCTGCACCTGGATGACGCCCAGGCAGATGCGGGCTGGCGAGCCAGCCGCATGCTGTCGCGCCGTACTTATCTGGTCCACCCCGGCCCCGGCAAACCGCTGGATGAGCCCGGCAACGGCCTGCCGCAAGCACTGGCGTTTCGCGCCCCCAGCTCAACCGAGAGTGAACAGGGGCGCGCGCACTTCGCACTGTTACAGGTGCAGATAGAAACACTGGACTGGCTGTATCTGGCCCACTATAGCCAGCGCCGCGCCCAGTTTCACTGGACGCCGGAAGGCAAGTTGCAGTCGCGCTGGCTGGTGCCCTAAGAACCTGTTTAGGGTCTCGCGAGCGAGGGTGAGACAAGGCGAAAACGACTGAGGAAGCGGAGTTTACTCGGTGTAAATGAGCATTCTGAAGTGGTTTTCAACGCCGTATCGCCGTCGCGCAGCAGACCATAAACAGGTTCTAAGCCGGTTCAGGCAAAACGGCTGAACGCAGGCGGCTGAAAAGCCTGGAAGTCGCCGTGCTGGGCAAAATGGTTGGTCGCCGCAACCAGTGCATGGGCTATACCCGGCTCGCCTGCGGTATGTCCGGCATCGGCCACCACATGCAACTGCGCTTCAGGCCAGACTGCTTTCAGCTGGAAGGCATAGCGCAGCGGACACACCATGTCGTAACGCCCGTGGGCAATAAAGCAGGGCAAATGCCGGATCCGGTCCACCTGGTTCAGTAGCTGGTCCGGCGGCAGGAAAATGCGATGGGTAAAGTACCACGCCTCCAGTCGCCCCATCGCCGTCACCAAGGCGTCGCTCATCACCTCATCCGCTGGCGGGGGTAACAGCTGGGCACAGACGTTTTCATACTCCGCCCAGGCACGCGCGGCCGGCAGATAGAGCGCCGGATCATCCGAAAACAACCGCTTGCCGTAAGCGGCCAGCAGATCTTCACGCTCAGCCTCCGGAATATGCCCGGCATAGCGTGCCCATGCATCCGGGAACACCATGCGTATGCCATTATTCCACCAATCAATCTCCGCCTCGCTGCCCAGCCAGATGCCACGCAAGACCAGGCCAAGACAATGCTCGGGATGTGCTTCACTGTAGGCCAGCGCCAGCGTCGAACCCCATGAGCCGCCAAACACCAGCCACTTGGCAATGCCCAGCATGTGACGCAATGCTTCAATGTCAGCAATCAGATGGGCCGTGGTATTGTTGCGCAGTTCACCCAGCGGAGTGGAGCGCCCGGAGCCCCGCTGATCCAGCAAGATGATGTGGTAGCGTTCCGGATCAAAAAAGCGCCGACTGGTGGCGGAAACACCCGAACCCGGCCCACCGTGCAGAAACAGCACAGGAATACCCTCCGGGTTGCCGCAGCACTCCCAGTACAGGGTGTGCACGTCATCAACCGGCAGATGGCCGTGACGCAGCGGTTCAATGGCAGGGAACAGGATGGTATCCAGCATATTTTTACCAGGCAAAAAGGGGCAAGAGTGGGCTCAAACGCGACTGGACAGCCAGATCAGCAGAATGACCACCAGCCATAACACCACGGTACGCCAGATCAGGCCCACCGCACTCTTCAGATAATTGGGATCCGCATCATCGCCCAGCCCCAGCTCCGGCCGGTATTTGACGGTATGGTCCTGATGCACCGGGTCGCCCAGTCGTACACCAATGGCCCCTGCGCCACTGGCCAGCAGGATACCGTAGGCGTAATTGGCCCAGTTGGCTGCTTGCGAACGCCAGCAGTACACCGCGTCCTCAAAGTCACCGACGATGGCAAAGCTGGTGGCGGTCAAGCGGACCGGAATCCAGTCCAGCCACTCATAAACCTGTACAGCAAACCGGCCAAATGCGGCGTCCCCCGGAATACGCATGCTGCCCCATTTGTCATACAGGCGAGTCGACAAGCGGTACAGCACCGCCCCCATCGGGCCCGGCAGCACCATGAACCAGAAAATGGTACCAAACACAAAGCGGTGGGAATCCATCAAGCCTTGCTCAATGGCCACTTTGGACACTTCGCTGGTGGTCATCTCACTGGTGGCTTGCCCTGTCCACTGCGCCAGCAGTTCGCGCGCCTTGGGCAGATCATCATTCTGCAACGCTTCAGAAATACCGGAGAAGGCGCTGGAGAAGTGGCGGAAGCCCATGGTCAGATACAACACGGCGACACACCACAGCCACCCCGCCAGCCGATGCACATAGTGGGCCAGCCCGGCATAGATCAGCCAGGTCAGTGCACACAGCGGCAACACCGCCAGGCACCAGCCCACCACGCCGTGCGCATACTCACCGGCGTTGAATTTACGCTCAATGACATTCGCCAGCCGGGTAAACAGCAGGAAGACACGGTTACGACTGCCCAGCGGGTAGAACTGTTCCAGCAGCAGGGCAAGAATCAAGGCGAGCAAGCTCATGCACACTCCGTAGACTTAACCGCTCACGTCCCCGCATGAACATGCGGACGCCAGCACGGACTCAGGGCCATTACGCAGTACGCATGACTGCGGCTGACCCGGCGGTACACAATACCACAAGGGGCGATGGCTTGTCTTAGGCGCTGCACAAGGCATACAGGCCGTGACAGGGCATTTTCGGGATTAAAGCCAATAGTAGATCAATTTTGTCAACTATTGGCACCCTCCCCTGTGATCGGCTACACTACGCCACGACACTGGGCCATGCCCAGGCAGACCGTCATGGAACAGGCTGAGCGGTTTTCCAGCCCTTCCGACACCAACCCGGCAGCCCGCCTGCCCTTATGGAGTTGCTCATGGAACACAAACTGCCCGAACTGCCGTATGCACTGGACGCCCTGGCACCGCACATGTCCAAGGAAACGCTGGAGTACCACTACGGCAAGCATCATCAGACCTACATCACCAATCTGAACAACCTGATCAAGGGTACCGACAACGAAGCCCTGTCGCTGGAAGAGATCGTGAAGAAGGCCCCGGCGGGTGGTTTGTTCAACAACGCCGCACAGGTGTGGAACCACACCTTCTTCTGGCTGGGCTTCAAGCCAAACGCCGGTGATGCCCGCGTACCGACCGGTGCACTGGCTGACGCCATCAATGCCAAGTGGGGTTCGCTGGACGAATTCAAAAAGGCCTTCAATACCTCCGCTGCGGGCAACTTCGGCTCCGGCTGGACCTGGCTGGTGAAAAAGGCAGATGGCAGCCTGGACATCGTCAACACCAGCGCCGCTGGCACCCCGCTGACCACCGCTGACACCGCCCTGCTGACCTGTGATGTGTGGGAACACGCCTACTACATCGACTACCGCAACAGCCGCCCAAACTACCTGGAAGGCTTCTGGAAGCTGGTGGACTGGGACGTGGTCGCTCAGCGCTTTGCCTGATCAAGCCAAAGTCCAGCCAAAAAACCCTGCCATCTGGCAGGGTTTTTTATTGATGCGCGCCGGGACACCGCCGTATCATGACGTCATGAATACGCCCCACTCCGCTGCGCAGCACGCCCTGTTCCGCCGCTTTCCACTGGATCAGCACATCGAGCTGAATGGGGAAAGCCTGAGCTCTCCTTACCATGTCTACGATGGGCATTTGCTGATGCTGGGGGGCATGTGGATGGTGCAGTTGCTGCAGCCCGTTTGCCCGCCGGGCAATACCCGCTGCTGGACGAGCAGGGCCGGGCGCTGGCGGCCATCTGGCTGGGTGATTTCACCAAGGCCAGCCTCGGTGCGCATCATGAATTGCAGTTTTCCCTGTTTGCCAGCACGCAGTCGCTACCGCCCCGGCCCACTCACCCATTGCGCCTGTTCCATGCGCTGATGTGCCAGCCCGTCCACATGGTATGCCAGCACCTGTGGAACAATACCCAGCGCGTGGTGACGTTTAACCGGGATCACTTGCTGCTGGATGCCCAGCTCACCCACAGCAGCCTGCGCTGTCAGTCTCATCGCTGGCTGGGGGACTATCAGGACGCCCAGCGTGCGCCCTTGGCGCGCTTTGAGCTGGTCCATCACCGCCGCCAGCCTGGCGCGGTGCTCTGGCGCATTCTGGGACAAATCGGCATGCGCGGCTGGTGGCAGTCCGTGCGCTCACCCATCCTGAATGTCCCCGTATGCAATACCCTGCGTGAGGGTATCAGCCAGCTTGGCGTGTCGCAGACCTGGAGCCAGCCTCGCAAGCAGATCATTCGTCTGGCTCAAACAGAGGACCAGGTTGAACTGCTCGCGCCCTCGCTTTCTGCCTACGATTTCCGGCTGGACTTTGTACAGCAGATCGAAGGCTTCCGTTTCGTCTACCAGCGACCGGTACCGCTCTAGCCAGGCCCTAGTGGTGGGCCATGCCGAAGGCGTCCATCACCTGTAGCCGCTCAGCGGGCAGCGTGCTTTCCTGCTGGGTCAGCTGCTCAACCATGGCCTCGGCATCTGCAGCTGCGACTCCAGCTTCCTTCAGCATGCTCATCTGCTTTAATGCCTTGCCCGCACAGACCACAATCTGCCATTCGCCTGCCTGTTTGCGCAGCAAGGCACGTCCACCGTGTCCGGATTGCCACCAGTCCAGCAGGGCGTGGTCGTTGACCACCACCAAAGGCTGAACCTCCAGCGTTTGACCCGGCTGGTCAAACTGCCGGTGCAGCAGCTGTACAATGGCACCGCGATCGCAGCTGACGATAACAGCAAGCCCAGAATGAATGCCTTGACCTTCATGAGACCTCGCACTGTCTGACAATTGACAGGGCCAGTCTAACAGCATGCCCAGCGGACTTGCTGTGACAAACTGCCGCAAGCATGTGGCCATAGCACGCTGTACATGCGCTCCAGCCTTGCGCTCGCCACCAACAAAAACGCCACGGCAAGCCGTGGCGTTTTGTGGGATCAGACCGCGAATCAGGCTTCGTCAGCCGGGGCCGGTTTCTTCTCCGGCGGCGGCAGCAGGGCCTTCATCGACAGTTTGACACGACCCTTCTCGTCCAGCTCCAGCACCTTCACGGTGACCACGTCGCCTTCCTTCACATAGTCGGTCACATTGGCCACGCGTTCGTGGGCAATCTGGCTGATATGCAGCAGGCCATCGCGGTTCGGCAGCAGATTGACGATGGCACCGAACTCCAGCACCTTCACCACCGGGCCGGTATACACCGCGCCCACTTCCACTTCCGCCGTGATTTCTTCGATGCGCTTGCGAGCCAGTGCAGCACCTTCAGCACTCACCGAAGCGATGGTAATGGTGCCATCTTCTTCGATATTGATCTGGGTACCGGTTTCTTCGGTCAGCGCGCGGATCACCGAGCCACCCTTGCCGATCACGTCACGGATCTTCTCCGGGTTGATCTTCATGGTGTACATGCGCGGGGCATGCTGCGAAATCTCGGTGGAGGCACCAGACATGGCTTCCTTCATCAGACCCAGGATGTGCAGACGGCCCGCCTTGGCTTGCTCCAGCGCGGCCTTCATGATTTCCTTGGTGATGCCGTTGATCTTGATGTCCATCTGCAGCGCAGTCACACCGTCTTCGGTACCGGCTACCTTGAAGTCCATGTCACCCAGGTGATCTTCGTCACCCAGAATGTCGGTCAGCACCGCAAAACGGTTGCCTTCCTTGATCAGGCCCATGGCCACACCGGCCACGTGGGCCTTCAGCGGCACACCAGCGTCCATCAGCGACAGGCAGCCGCCGCACACCGAAGCCATCGAGGAGGAACCGTTGGATTCCGTGATCTCGGACACCACACGCATGGTGTAGGCGAAGTCTTCCGCTGCAGGCAGCACCGCCTTCAGCGCGCGCTTGGCCAGGTTACCGTGACCGATTTCGCGGCGCTTCGGCGAACCGACGCGACCGGTTTCACCGGTGGAGTACGGCGGGAAGTTGTAGTGCAGCATGAAGCGGTCAGAGTATTCGCCCATCAGTGCGTCGATCTTCTGCACGTCTTGCGGGGTACCCAGCGTGGCTACCACCAGCGCCTGGGTTTCACCACGGGTGAACAGCACCGAACCATGGGTACGCGGCAGCACGCTGTTGCGAATGGCGATCGGGCGCACGGTACGGGTGTCACGACCGTCGATGCGCGGTTCACCGGCCAAGATCTGACCACGAACCACCTTGGCTTCCAGCTCTTTCACCATGTTCTTGATGGCGTTGACCTGTACCGTGTCCATCTCAGCGGTGAGGACAGCGGCAAAAGTCGTTTCCTTCACTTGTGCCAGCGCCTGGGTACGCGCCTGCTTGTCGCGGATACGGTAGGCGGCTGCGATGCCTTCCTGTGCCAGCTCGGCTACACGGGCTACCAGGGCTTCGTCCTGAGCCGGTGCTTGCCAGTCCCACAGGTCCTTGCCACCTTCTTCGGCCAGATCCAGGATGGCGTTGATGGCGGCCTGCATCTGTTCGTGACCGAACACCACGGCGCCCAGCATCACGTCTTCCGGCAGGCATTGCGCTTCCGATTCCACCATCAGCACGGCGGTTTCGGTACCGGCCACCACCAAGTCCAGTTGCGAGGACTTCAGCTGGGTGGAGGTGGGGCACAGCACATACTGGCCATCCACATAACCCACACGGGCCGCGCCAATCGGGCCATCAAACGGCACACCAGCCACAGCCAGCGCGGCAGAGGCACCCAGCATGGCCGGGATGTCCGGATCAATCTCCGGGTCCACCGACATCACGGTAGCCACGATCTGCACTTCATTGAAGAAGCCTTCCGGGAACAGCGGGCGCAGCGGACGGTCGATCAGGCGGGAAACCAGAATTTCCTTTTCGCTCGGGCGGCCTTCGCGCTTGAAGAAGCCGCCCGGAATCTTGCCAGCGGCGTAGGTACGCTCTTGGTAATCCACGGTCAGCGGGAAGAAATCCTGTCCCGGCTTGACACTCTTGGCCGCCACAACCGACACCAGCACTGAGGTATCGCCCATGCTGGCCATCACGGCACCGCTGGCCTGGCGGGCGATTTCACCGGTTTCCAGGGTGACGGTATGCTGTCCAAACTGGAAGCTTTTTTTCACACTGCTCAATTGCAATTTCATGTTTTTCCTTTCAACTCAGCCCCACTGGGCATCCCTGCCGAAGGAGACTCTAAGCCTGCCAGCCGGTCTTGCAACCGCCGGGCACGATTAGAGACTCCCTCCTTCGATGTGAACATGCCACCCGTTACCCAAAGGCAAGGGGTGGCATGCAGGCAGGCGGTTTCCCGCCGGAGCAACTTATTTACGCAGGCCCAGACGTTCGATCAGCGAACGATACAGGTCCAGATCGGTACGCTTCAGGTAGTCCAGCAGCTTGCGACGACGGCTCACCATCCGCAGCAGACCGCGGCGGGAATGGTGATCCTTGCTGTTGTTCTTGAAGTGGCCGGTCAGGTCATTGATACGGGTGGTCAGCAGTGCAATCTGCACTTCGGAAGAACCGGTATCACCAGCGGCACGCTGGAACTTGCCAATCACTTCGGCTTTCTGGGCAACGGTAATCGCCATTTCAATTTCTCCATCAACCCGTGCCTTGCGGCAGTCGGGGCGGGCATTTCAGCCCTGGTTCAAAAAATAAGACCTCATTCCGCAGCAGACAGCTTGGGCTCATTGGCACCACCCATCATGCGCGACGGATACAGCATGCCGTCCAGCCTGATTTCCCCGAGTCCGAGGAAACGGCCTTCTGGCCCGTATACCCGTTGCTGCCCCGGCTGGCCGTCATGGCGTACAGCCTGACCGTGGGTCAGCCTGCCGGCATCGTTCGCCGACAGTTGCAATTGCGGCAGATCGCCCAATAGGCGGTCTACCGGCAACAACAATTCATCCCTTTGAGCAGGGTCCATCGCTTCCAGTTCCTCAACTGTCACCGCCTGATCCAGTGAAAAGCCACCGGTTTCGGTACGGCGCAGGCCCGCCAGATGCGCACCACAGCCCAAAGCCTTGCCCATGTCTTCCGCCAGGGTCCGGATATAAGTGCCTTTGGAGCAACGCACATCCAGAACAAACTGCGGAAACGAGCAAGACTGCAATTCTAACGCATAAATGTGAATCGCGCGCGCCGCTCGTTCAATTTCCTGTCCGGCACGGGCATATTCGTACAAGGGGCGGCCCTGGTGCTTAAGTGCCGAGTACAGCGGTGGCACCTGCATCTGCGGGCCAAGAAACTGCGGCAGCACGGCACGCAACGCAGCCTCATCCACGGTCACCGGCCAGGTCTGCAGCACCTCGCCTTCGCGGTCACCAGTGGTGGTGGTGGCGCCCAGTTGTACCGTGGCCCGGTAGGCTTTGTCAGCATCCAGCCAGCGCTGGGCAAACTTGGTGGCCTCACCAAAGCACAGCGGCAGCAAGCCGGTGGCCAGCGGATCCAGCACGCCGGTATGGCCCGCCTTTTCGGCCTGGTACAGCCAGCGCACCTTTTGCAGCACCTGGTTGCTGGATGCGCCCTCAGGCTTGTCCAACAGCAGCACACCGTCCACCCGCCGTTTGATACGGCGAGGTTTACTCATCGCTGGCCGGGGTTGGGTTGGCGCGGCTGATCAATTGATCCAGCTGCACCCCTTGCTCGACCGACAGGTCGTAGACAAAGTGCAGTTCCGGCATCTTGAACAGCTTGAAGCCGCGCGCCAGTTGCGAGCGCAAGAAGCCTTTGGCCGCCTCCAGCTTGTCGGCGATCTCTTCACGAGCGGTTTCCTCACCGAGGAAGGTGTAGAACACCTTGGCGTGCGAGTAATCGCGCGTTACTTCCACATCGGTGATGGTAATCAGCGAAGCACGCGGATGATCCAGCTCGGCGCGAATCAACTCGGCGATGTCTTTTTGCAGCTGCTGTGCCACCCGGTCAGCCCGGGTAAAATGTTTGGCCATTGTGTTCCAATATGATGTTCATGCTACGAGCGGCAACGCCGGACACTCGGTCCGGCGTTCCGATCCTGCACCCAGCACGCCTTACAGCGAGCGGGCCACTTCCACGACTTCGAAGATTTCCAGCAGGTCACCTTCGACCAGGTCGTTATAGTTCTTCAGCGACAGGCCGCACTCAAAGTTGGAGCGCACTTCCTTGACGTCGTCCTTGAAGCGCTTGAGCGAGTCCAGCTCACCCTGGTGGATGACCACGTTGTTACGCAGTACACGCACCCCGGCGTGACGCTTGACCATACCATCCTGCACGTAGCAGCCGGCAATCGTCCCCACCTTGGAGATGACGAACACCTGACGCACTTCCACCATACCGATGACCTGCTCGCGCTTCTCCGGTGCCAACATACCGGACAGCGCCGACTTCACCTCATCCACCGCCTGGTAAATGATGTTGTAGTAGCGGATGTCCACGCCATTGCCTTCGGCCAGACGGCGTGATTGCGCATCGGCACGCACGTTGAAGCCAATGATGACGGCGCCGGAGGCAATCGCCAGGTTGACGTCGGATTCGCTAATGGCACCCACCGCGCTGTGAATGATGTTGACCTTCACTTCTTCGGTCGACAGCTTCTGCAGCGACTGCGCCAGCGCTTCGTAAGAACCTTGCACGTCGGACTTGATGATCAACGGCAGGGTCTTGACCTCGCCCTCGCCCATCTGCTCGAACATGCCTTCCAGCTTGGCGGCCTGCTGACGGGCCAGCTTGACGTCGCGGAACTTGCCTTGACGGAACAGGGCAATTTCACGCGCCTTGCGCTCATCAGCCAGCACCATCGCATCTTCACCGGCATTCGGCACATCGGACAAGCCGAGAATCTCGACCGGAATCGACGGACCGGCTTCATCCACCGGCTTGCCGTTCTCATCCAGCATGGCACGAACGCGACCATACACGCCACCAGCCAGCACCACGTCGCCACGACGCAGCGTACCGCTGGTCACCAGCAGGGTGGTGACCGGGCCACGGCCCTTGTCCAGACGGGCTTCGATCACAATACCCTTGGCTGGCGCATCGACCGGAGCGGTCAGCTCCAGCACTTCGGCCTGCAGCAGGATGCCTTCCAGCAGTTCGTCAATGCCGGTACCTTGCTTGGCCGACACTTCGACAAACATGGCATCGCCGCCCCAGTCTTCCGGTACCACTTCATGCTGCACCAGTTCCTGACGAATCCGCTCGGGATTGGCATCCGGCTTGTCGATCTTGTTCACCGCTACCACGATCGGCACTTCAGCGGCCTTGGCGTGGTGAATGGCTTCAATGGTTTGCGGCATCACGCCGTCGTCAGCGGCCACCACCAGCACCACCAAGTCGGTCACCTTGGCACCACGAGCACGCATGGCGGTAAACGCCTCGTGACCCGGAGTATCGAGGAAGGTGATCATGCCACGGCTGGTTTCCACGTGATACGCACCAATATGCTGGGTAATGCCACCCGCTTCGCCCGATGCCACCTTGGCGCGGCGGATGTAATCCAGCAAAGAGGTCTTGCCGTGGTCAACGTGACCCATCACCGTCACCACCGGTGCACGGGACGACAGCTGGTAATCCTGATGTTGCTCGTCGGCATCGGCCAGCATGGCTTCCGGATCATCCAGCTTGGCGGCCTTGGCAACGTGACCCATTTCTTCCACCACGATCATGGCGGTTTCCTGGTCCAGCACCTGATTGATGGTGACCATCGACCCCATCTTCATCATGGTCTTGATCACTTCAGCCGCTTTCACCGCCATGCGGTGCGCCAGTTCGGCCACGGTAATGGTTTCCGGCACCGCAACGTCACGCACCATCGGCTCGGTCGGCGCCTGGAAGGTGGAGTTGGCATCGCTACCACCGCGCTTGCCACCCTTGCGGGAACGACGGTCGTTACTATCGGCACCACCGCGCACCTTCAGGCCACGCTTGCGGTTGCCATCGTCACGCTCATCACGGCCACCACCCTTGCGGGCGTCCTTGTTGTCCTTGCTCGGCGCGGCATCTTTGCGGTCGGTCGCGGCCGGTGCGGCGGGCTTGGCCGCAGCACCACGGGCCGGTGCGGCTTCCGCAGGCTTCGGCGCAGCAGCAGCCTGCTGCTGGGCAGCTTGTGCACGACGCAGACGCTCTTCGCGATCCAGACGGGCCTGACGATCGGCTTCCTGGCGAGCGCGCAGCTCCGCCTGGCGCTTGGCATCCTGCTCACGCGCGGCGATTTCTTCCGGTGTCAGGAAGGCATGTTTGACATGCAGGGTACCCTGGGTCTTGGATTTGGCCTCTGCGGCAGGCTGCGGCGCGGCTGCCGGGGCTTCAGCCACCGGCTCCGGCTGGACCGCTTCAACTTCGGCCACCACCACGGGCTCCACTACCGGCTCGGGTTCCGGTTCGACCACCACGACCGGCTCCGGCACCACCTCCACGACCGGGGCTTCGATAACCGGCTCCGGCTGGGCTACCACCACCTCAGGTGCTTCAACCACCGGCGTTTCAATCACCGGCACTGGAGCTTCCAGCGCAACTTCGGCTTCGGCCACCGGGGCTTCCGCAGCTTGAGGTTCGCGCTTCTCGAAGACCCGCTTCTTTTTGACTTCCACCTGAATGGTGCGGCCGCGACCGGCACCATCTGCTTGCTTGATGGTGGTGGTCTGGCGGCTGGTCAAGGTAATCTTCTTGTCCGATGCTGCGCCATGCTGACGGCGCAGGTAGTCCAGCAACCGGGACTTGTCGGCCTCAGACAGCTGATCATTCAATGAAGACTTGCTCACCCCGGCCGCGCGCAGCTGGTCCAGCAGCAGCTCAGGCCGCAGCTTGAGCTCTTCCGCAAATTGTGCGACGTTTGTCGTTCCCATACTCGCTCCTTGTTCCCGGAGTGTCTCAGTTAAACCAGTGTGCACGGGCCTTCAGGATCAGCGCCTTGGCGCGCTCCTCGTCGATGCCGGTCATCTCGACCAGCTCATCAACGGCCAATTCGGCCAGGTCATCACGGGTTTGAATACCATGTTCTACCAGCTTGTGTGCGATGGCGCTGTCTACACCGTCCACCGATTGCAGGTCCATTGCACCTGCTTCCAGCTGTTCCTCGCTGGCGATGGCACGGGTCAACAGTGCATTACGGGCACGACTGCGCAGTTCGTTCACAGTGTCTTCATCGAAGGCATCGATTTCCAGCATTTCGGCCAGCGGGACATAGGCTACTTCTTCCAGCGTGGAGAAGCCTTCGTCCACCAGCACGTCCGCCACTTCTTCATCCACATCCAGCGTGGTGATAAACAGCTGACGGATGGCCGCGAATTCGGCGGCATTCTTTTCTTCCGCCTGATCCACGGTCATGATGTTGATTTGCCAACCCGACAGCTCGGAGGCGAGGCGCACGTTCTGGCCACCACGACCGATGGCAATCGCCAGCTGGTCTTCATCCACCACCACATCCATGCTATGGGCTTCCTCATCCACCGAGATCTTGCTGATCTCGGCCGGAGCCAGCGCGTTGACCACAAAGCTGGCCGGATCGCTGGACCACAGGATGATGTCCACGCGTTCGCCGGACAGTTCATTGGTCACCGCCGTCACACGGCTGCCACGCATGCCAATGCAGGTACCCTGCGGGTCAATGCGCGGGTCATTGCTCTTGACCGCGATCTTGGCGCGCACACCCGGGTCACGCGCCGCGCCCTTCAGCTCAATCAGGCCTTCTTCTATTTCCGGCACTTCCAGCTCGAACAGCTTGCCGATAAATTGCGGCGAGGTGCGCGACAGGAACAGTTGCGGACCGCGTGCGGTACGCTCGACCTTGGCGAGGAACGCACGCACCCGGTCGCCCACCCGCAGGTTTTCCTTCGGTATCATCTGGTCACGCGGCAGCAGGGCTTCCAGCTTGCCGGCTTCGATGATGGCGCCGTTACGGTCCATGCGCTTGATCACGCCATTGACCAGGTGTTCTTTGCGGGCCAAGAAGTCTTCCAGCAGTTGCTCACGCTCTGCATCACGGATGCGCTGCAAGATCACCTGTTTGGCGGTCTGTGCGCCAATGCGGCCAAATTCAATGGCTTCCAGCGGCTCTTCCACGAACTCACCCAGTTCGAGCTTGAGTTCCGGATAATCCTCTTCCACCTCATGCGGCATCATTTGCTTGCTGGGGAATTCGAACACGTCCTTTTCGACGATTTCCCAGCGACGGAAGCTCTGGTATTCACCAGTGACACGGTCGATCTGCACACGCACATCGATATCTTCGCTGTAACGCTTCTTGGTGGCCGAGGCCAGCGCATACTCCAGCGCGCCAAACACCACTTCCTTGTTGACGTTCTTTTCCCGAGCCAGCGCGTCGACCAGCAACAGAATTTCACGACTCATGTCTTGCCTCCGGGGATTCCCAATAACCTTGTCATACCTGCCTGACGGCCGTTTCTCTTGAAAACGCCGCTGTTAGAATTCCGGTTCCAGCCGCACCTTGTCGACCTGCGACATCGGTACCGCCTGTGCCTGACCGTTCACATCAAGGGTCAGCACATCGTCCTGCAGCCCTTTCAGATGCCCTACCAGGCGTTTGTGCCCATCGAGCGGAGTGCGCAGCTTGACCTTGATCTTGCGACCGGCAAAGCGTACAAAATCCGCCGGTTTGTTCAGCAAGCGATCCAGCCCCGGCGAGGACACCTCCAGCCGGTCATAATCGACGTTCTCCACCAGGAAAACGTTGCTCAACTGGTTGCTGACCCGCACGCAGTCATCAATGGTGACGCCACCATTGCTCTGGTCCAGCCGGTCGATAAACAGCTGAAAGCCGCCGCGAGGGGTTACCACCAGATCAACCAGTTCAAACCCCATCCCGCCCAGCGTGTGTTCGACCAATGCGCGAATGTCCATACCCGTTCCACAAACAAAAAAAGGGCCGAGGCCCATCAGTACTGAAAAAGCGAATCCGATAAACGGCTGGATTGTACCAGACTTGATGCCGATTGACAAAACCGGTCACTGTCGCCTGATAAAAAAGGCCGGGCAGCGCGCTACCCGGCCAATGTGCACGTAAGGTGACACAGGGAATCAGTCGATACGTTGCTCGGTCTTGGGATCGAACAGTACCGCCTTGCTCAGATCAACGCCGAGGCGAATGGTTTCACCCGGCAATTTGGCATCCCGCGGATGCACGCGGCACACCACTTCCTTGTGGTTCAGCTCGACAAACACCAGGGTATCCGGACCGGTCGGCTCAATGATGTCGACCTTGCAGTCGTAACCTTCGCTGTTGGCGGTGAGTTGCTCCGGGCGAATGCCCAGCACCACGTCCTTGCCTACCCAGGCTTCCAGGCCCTTCTTCTCCGGCAGCGGGAACACCCAGTGTTGCTCACCGTGCTGAATCTCCACGCCGAGCCCACCCTCGCGGGCCACCAGCTTGGTCGGGATGAAGTTCATCGACGGCGAGCCAATGAAGCCTGCCACGAACATATTGGCCGGGTTGTCGTAGATTTCCTGTGGGCTGCCGAACTGCTGGATCACGCCATCGCGCATCACGGCAATACGATCACCCAGCGTCATGGCCTCAATCTGGTCGTGCGTCACGTACACCACTGTGGTCTTGGTACGCTGATGCAGCAGCTTGATTTCGGTCCGCATCTCCACGCGCAGCTTGGCGTCAAGGTTGGACAGCGGCTCGTCAAACAGGAACAGCCCCGGGTTGCGCGCCAGCGCGCGCCCCATCGCCACCCGCTGGCGCTGGCCACCGGACAGCTGCCCCGGCTTGCGGTCCAGCAGGTGCTCAATCTGCAGCATCTTGGCCACGCGGGCCAAGGTCTTGGTCTGCTCGTCTTTCGGCACGTTACGCATTTCCATGCCGAAGGTGATGTTCTGCCGCACATTCATGTTGGGATAGAGCGCATAGCTCTGGAACACCATGGCGATATCGCGATCCTTCGGTGGTACATCGTTCACCACCCGGTCACCGATCACGATGTCGCCGCTGGTGACGTTCTCCAGACCCGCAATCAGGTTCATCAGGGTGGACTTGCCACACCCGGAAGGCCCGACCAGGATCAGGAACTGCCCCGGCTCGATCTCGATATTGATGCCCTTGAGGATGTCGGTCCCGCCGAAGCTCTTTTTGACATTCTTGATTTTCAATGCACGCATGTTCGCATTCCTTTGCGGGGCACGCCCCGTCAGCCCTTGACGGCGCCGGCGGTGAGGCCGCGCACGAAGTATTTGCCCGCGATGAGGTACACCAGCATGGTGGGCAGACCGGCAATGATGGCCGCCGCCATGTCCACGTTGTATTCCTTCACCCCAGTGGAAGTATTCACCAGATTGTTGAGGCCCACCGTAATCGGTTTGCTGTCTGCTCCGGAGAACACCACGCCAAACAGGAAGTCGTTCCAGATATTGGTGAACTGCCAGATCAGCGTCACCATGAAGATCGGGGTGGACAGCGGCAAGATGATGCGCCAGAAGATGCGGAAGAATCCTGCGCCATCCAGCGTCGCGGCCTTCACCAGCTCATCCGGAATCGAGATGTAGTAGTTGCGGAAGAACAGCGTAGTCGACGCAATCCCCATCAGCACGTGCACCGTCACCAGTCCCCAGATCGACTCGGTCAGCCCCAGCCAGCCCAGCGTCTGCGACATCGGCAGCAGCACCACCTGCAGCGGCATGAACACGCCAAACAGCATCAGCGAGAAGATCAGGTCCGACCCCTTGAAACGCCACTTGGTCAGCACATAGCCATTGATGGCCCCCAGCAGGGTGGAGGTCAGCACAGCCGGCACCACCATCATCACCGAATTAAGGAAGTAGGGCTTGAGGCCACTGCATTCAATACCGGTACAGGCACCCGACCACGCCTTGAGCCAGGCGGTAAAGTCCAGCGCACTGGGTAAGGCCAGCAGGCCGCCGTTACGGATGTCATCCATCGACTTCAGCGAGGTGGACAGCATCACATACATCGGCATCAGGTAGAACAGCGCGGCCAGCAGCAGCACTGCATAAATCACGAAGCGTCCGCTCTTAGCCATTTTTCTTGTAACCCCGCAGCTCCGAATACAGATAAGGCACCACGATGGCCGCCAGCATAGCCAGCATCATGGTGGAACTGGCCGCCCCCATACCCAGCTTGCCGCGCTCGAACGCCATGGTGTACATGAACGAGGCCGGCATGTCGGTGGAGTAGCCCGGCCCGCGATTGGTCAGGGCAATCACCAGGTCAAAGCTCTTGATCGCCAGATGCGCCAGAATCATGATGGTGCTGAAGAACACCGGGCGCAGCGACGGGATGATGATGCGCCAGTAGATACGCGGCAGCGATGCACCATCCACCTGGGCCGCCTTGATGATGGAATCGTCAATCCCGCGCAAACCGGCAAGGAACAACGCCATCACAAAACCCGAGGACTGCCACACCCCGGCGATCACCACCGTGTAGATGGCGTAATCCGGGTTGACCAGCCAGTCGAAGGTAAAGTTGGGAAAGCCCCAGGACTGCACCAGATGCTCCAGTCCGAACTCCGGGTTCAGCATCCACTTCCAGGCGGTACCGGTCACGATGAAGGACAGCGCCATCGGGTACAGATAGATACTGCGCAGCGCCCCTTCCAGACGGATCTTCTGATCCAGCAGGATCGCCAGAAACAGGCCTAGCACCGTGCCCACCAGGATGAACAAGCCGCCGAAAATACCCAGGTTCTTGACCGCCACCCACCAGCGGTCGTTCTCCCACAGTGCCTCATAGTGCACCGTGCCCGCCCAGTCATAGTTGGGCAGCATGCGGGATTCCGAGAACGACAGGTAGCCGTTCCACAGGATGAAGCCATAAATGAAGATCAGCGACAGCACAAAGGATGGCGCAACCACCATCTTCGGCAACCACTGGTCCAGTCGGCGCGTGCCGACAACGGATGATTGATCAGACATGACAATACCTTTGCTCGTCAGGCAAGCCTGTATGCATTGACTATACAACACCCCGTGCAGGACGCACGGTCAGGGCATTGGAAAGTGAAAAGGGGCACGCAGCATGACGCTGGTGCCCCTTTTCACGCCGGGCCTGGGCCCGGCGTCAAGGCTTGCGTCAGACTGGTAACGCTTACTTGGCTTGTGCTGCAGCGGCGATCTTGGCCATGGCATCTTTGGCGCTCATGCCGTTGGTGTTCCAGTAATTGGACACAGCATCCTTGATGGCGCCTGCAGCAGCCGGGGAAACAGCCATACCGTGGGCGATGGACGGTTGCAGACCGCCATTCTTGGCCGTGGCCAGGAAGTCCTTGTTGGACTGCTGGGCGCAGCTGTCAAACTTGTCCATCTTGGAGTCAGTACGTACCGGGATGGAACCCTTGTTCAGGTTGAACACTTCCTGGAATTCCGGGCTCAGGATGGCAGCAGCCAGATCGCCTTGTGCCTTGGCATTGTTGGCATCCTTCTGCTTGAACATCACGAAGCTGTCCACGTTGAAGGTGTAGGCATTGGCGGAACCCGGAGTCGCTGCGCAGACGAAGTCGGTGCCTGGTGCCTTGCCAGCAGCAACGAATTCACCCTTGGCCCAGTCACCCATGATTTGCATGCCGGCCTTGCCCTGGATCACCATGGCAGTAGCCAGGTTCCAGTCACGACCCGGAGCGCCCTTGTCCACATAGCTCTGGATCTTCTTGAACACGGTCAGCGCTTTTTCCATGGTCGGCGACTTCAGCGCCTTCTGGTCCAGCTTCACCAGCGCATCGTTGTAGAACTTGGCACCACCGACACCCAGCACCACCGCTTCAAAGGTGGTGAAGTCTTGCCAGTCCTGGCCACCGTGTGCGACCGGGATAATGCCTGCAGCCTTGAACTTGTCGGCCAGCACGAAGAATTCGTCCCAGTTGGCCGGAGCCTTGCCGCCCACCTTGTCCAGCGCGGCCTTGTTGACCCACAGCCAGTTCACGCGGTGCACGTTCACCGGGGCAGCCACGTAAGCGCCCTTGTATTTCATCTGCTGGGACACGACAGACGGCAGCACCTTGTCCCAGTTGTTGGCCTTGGCCACGGCAGAGATGTCTGCCACGCCGCCTTCAGCCGCCCATTCCTGGATGGCCGGGCCCTTGATCTGTGCAGCTGCAGGCGGGTTGCCCGACACCACGCGCGACTTCAGCACGGTCATGGCATTGTCACCAGCACCACCAGCCACCGCGAAATCTTTCCAGGTGTGGCCCTTGGCCTGCATCATTTTCTTCAGTTCAGCCACCGATTTGGCCTCACCACCGGAGGTCCACCAGTGCAGCACTTCCACTTCACCAGCCACCGCTGCACCAGCAGCACTCACTACACCAGCTACGGTCAGGGCTTTGAGCAGGGTTTTCAGTTTCAGCGACACGTCTCTTCTCCTTACAGGAACAATTTATAGGTGACAGACAAATTGGTGTTGCTGCCTGTTACAGCACGCCAATTGCTGCTCACTATAGACAGCTACCTTACAGAAGTAAATAGTTTTTGTAAGTTTTGAGTAAGTTTTTTAAGAGAGTTAAGTAAGCGAATGCGCGCCACGGTGACAGCATGCTGTCAGCCCCGCACCTGAGGCGGCTTTCCGTGCATAGGCGAACAGGTTTACTTGCGGGCAATCACCAGCAAGCCGCTGACAATCAAGCCAGCGCCCAGCAGCATGCGTACGCTGATCTGCTCCCGCAACACGAGCCAAGCCAGCAGCATGGCCACCACGACACTGCCCTTGTCGATCAAGGCCACGGTAGCCACATCACCGGCCTTCAGTGCCTTGTAATAAAACACCCAGGAAATGGCAGTGGTCACACCTGATAAGCCCAGCCACAGCAGATTACGCCCATGCAAGGTCTGCAAGCTGGACAGCGGCACCGCTTGCGCGGCAAACAGCAGAATGAAGATGGCGACAAACAGCGTACGCACGGTCAAGCCCAGCTCCGCCGAGATGCCCTGTAACCCTTGCTTGGCGACCACAGAAGTAAAGCCCGCAAACAACATGGATACCACGGCATAGCCCACCCAGCGTTCCATGTTCACCCTCCTTCCATTGCACAGCATCACAGGTGTTTGGACTTACCGACCGGGTACTAGACCAGGCATGACCATTGCAGCCATCCCACATACACGCCAGCAATCAGTCCGCCTCCAGCGGGAAACGGACCTGCACCCGCAAGCCGTGCGGCACCACATCCTGCAGCAGCACTTCGGCGGCATGACGGCGGGCGATTTCCTGTACGATGGCCAAGCCCAGCCCGCAGCCATTGCCCGTTTGCACACCTCGATAGAAACGCTCGAACACGCGCTCCTTGTCCGCTTCAGCGATACCCGGCCCGTCATCCTCTACTTCGACCACGGCCAGGTCGCCCTCCCGACGCAAACGGACGGTCACCGTACCGTTTTGCCCAACATAGCGGTTGGCATTGTCGATCAGGTTTAGCAGCAACTCCCGCAACAGCGCACTATTGCCCGCAATGTGCACCGCCTCCGTCCCGACCTCGCAACCCAGATCCACCCCGGCCTGCAAGGCACGGGGTACAGCCTCGGCGGTCACTTCCCGTAACAGCTTGCCCAGCTCCACCGGAGCCCGCAGCAAGGCATGCTCTTGCTCGGGCTCTGCCCGGGCCAGCGTCAACAGCTGGTTGACCAGGTGAATACTGCGAGTTGCACTGGTATGCACCCGCTGCAAGCGCTCGCGCAGCTGGGCTGGATCAGTTTCCTGCATGGCCAGTTCAGTCTGTGATTTCAGCCCTGCCAGCGGGGTGCGCAGCTGATGTGCAGCATCCCCGATAAAGCGGCGCTGCACACTGATACTATGGTTGACGGCCCCGAGCAGGGCATTCAGCGCCTCGGCCAGCGAGCGCACTTCGTCCGGCGCGCTGTGCAATTCGATCGGTGCCAGATCTTGCGGGTTGCGATTCTCGACCTGACGACGCAAACGCCGCAAAGGGTTAAGGCCACGGCTGATCCCGCTCCACACCAGCACACTGGTCAGGCCCATCAGGATGGACAGTGGCACCACGGTGGCGTACAGAATCTCGCGCGCCAACTCTTCGCGCGCCACCACCCCCTTGGCCACCTGCACCAGCAGCAACTGCGGCTGTTTGACCGAGCCATAGTTGAGGTACAACGCCGCCACACGGACAGTCAGGCTGCCCAGTTTGCCATCGTAAAAGAAGGGATCATTCAGGTGCACGCTCTGGCGTGACGGCACCGGTGGCAAATTGCGGTTGCCCAGGATAAAACGGCCCGGTGGGGTGCTGACCATGTAGTACACCCGGTCATCCGGGTCTTCTTCCAGAATCTGCTGTGCCGCCTTGGGGAAATCAATATAGAGGCCGCCGCCCAGTGGCTGCACCTGACGGGCCAAGGCTTTACTGGATTGCCACAGGCTGCGGTCAATCGCGATATTGGCGTAGCGCAAGGCCACGTTGTAACTGACCCAGGCCCCCGCCACCCACAGCACCAGCTGAGGTAGCAGCAACCAGATCAGCAGCAGCCGTCGCAAGGACAGCTTCCTGGGCCCCAGATTGGCTTTGGCCCAGCGCTGGGTCACGCTTCGCTGCCCTGCTGTTCCAGCAGATAACCCAAGCCGCGTATGGTGCGGATACCAACATGGCAGGGTTCCAGTTTCTTGCGCAGTCGGTGGATATAAACCTCAATGGCGTTCAGCCCCACCTCGCTCGGCTCTTCGGTCAAGCCTTCCGCGATCTGTTCCTTGGTCACCACCCGGTCACGCCGGGAGATCAGGATATCCAGCACCGCCAGCTCGCGAGCCGACAGATCCAGCGGCGTACCCGCGTACCAGGCGCGTTGCGCAGCGCGGTCCAGCATCAGTTCGCCAAACTGCTGAGCAGAAGGCGGCAGAATATGGCTGCGACGCATCAAGGCGCGCAAGCGGGCTTCCAGCTCGGGGAACTCGAAGGGTTTGGCCAGATAATCATCCGCACCCGCGTCCAGCCCGGCCACCCGGTTGTCCAGCCCGTCCAGCGCGGTGAGCAGCAGAATGGGCAGCGAGGGCTTGAGCATGCGCACCCGCCGCAGCAGGGTGAGTCCATCCAGCGAGGGCAGGCCAATATCCAGAATGGCGAGGTCAAACTCTCCATTCAGCAAGCGCCGCTCAGCCACCGCGCCATCGGTCTCCCACTCCACCGTAAAGCCATGCTTGCCCAGACCGGTGCACAGCGCGTCCGCCAGGATGGTGTCGTCTTCTGCAAGAAACAGGCGCATGCCGCTCTGCCCGGTCAGGTTTTGGGCAAGGTGACACCCACCTGCCCTTGATATTTGCCACCGCGGTCGCGATAGGAGGTTTCGCAGACATCATCGGCATCCGCTTCGAAGAACAGCACCTGCGCGCAACCTTCATTGGCATAAATCTTGGCAGGCAGCGGCGTGGTGTTGGAGAACTCCAGCGTCACATAGCCTTCCCACTCCGGCTCAAACGGGGTGACGTTGACGATGATGCCGCAGCGGGCGTAGGTGGACTTGCCCAGGCAAATGGTCAGCACTTCGCGCGGGATGCGGAAATACTCTACCGTGCGCGCCAAGGCAAAGGAATTCGGCGGGATGATGCAGACGTCACCCTGAAAATCGACAAAGTTGTTGTGGTCGAAATCCTTGGGGTCCACGATGGTGCTGTTGATATTGGTGAAAATTTTGAATTCATTGGCGCAACGTATGTCATAGCCATAACTGGAGGTGCCATATGACACCACACGCTGTCCGTGAACTTCTTTCACCTGGCCCGGCTCAAAGGGCTCGATCATGCCGTGTTGCTCGGCCATGCGGCGTATCCACTTGTCGGACTTGATGGACATCTGCTCCCCTTTCAATCTACTGCACGGCTTGCAGCAATGGTCTATTGTAACGTTGAACCGGCATGCTGCGCCAATGCCCCACACCGGACCCTGAAATGACAATGACAACAGGACTGAGCATCATGGACCCCGCCGCACCCGACCCTGCGCCGACTGAGCCGTCCTCATCCACAGCACCGGTCAAGCTCAAACGTTGGCAACGTTTCTGGGACATGCTGGGTGGGCCGGCAGGCTGGGTGCTGGCCTTCCTCAATGCGGTGCTGGTGGGCTGCGCACTGTGCTACTGGCGACTACTGGATGACAACACCACGGTGGACGATGCCATTCGCGCAGGTATCCTGGGCGGCAGTCTGCTGCTGCTGCCCCTGCTCGCCAGCTGGCCCATCCCGGCATTACGTCCCGGCATCCGCTGGCTGGGCCTGTGCGGTTATGTGCTGTTGCTTGCCGCACTGATTGCCTTGCTCACCGCCAGCGGCATGCTGCTGCAGCTGCTGGTACAAGTCCTGCACGTTTATTGAGCAGGCGCTACGCCATTAACTCTGCTGGATGACGATCTTCGGGAATTTGGCGCTGAAATCCTGCTGCATGTCGCCCACCCGCACCGCCACCCGGCGGGCAATCTGCCGGTAGATCTCCGCGATTTGCCCATCAGGCTCGGCCACCACCGTCGGCGAGCCCGCATCCGTGCTGCGACGAATGCCCAGGTCCAGCGGCAGTTGGCCCAGCAGTTCAACCTTGTAGTCCTGTCCCATGCGCGCCCCGCCCCCTTCGCCAAAGATCGGCTCAGCATGCCCGCAGTTGGAGCAAATGTGCATGCTCATGTTTTCCACGATGCCGAGAATGGGCACATTCACTTTCTCGAACATCTTCAAGCCCTTGCGGGCATCGATCAGCGCAATGTCCTGTGGTGTGGTCACGATCACGGCACCGGTCAGCGGCACCTTCTGCGCCAGCGTCAGCTGGATATCGCCGGTACCGGGTGGCAGGTCCACTACCAGATAGTCCAGGTTGTCCCACTGCGTTTCGTTGATCAATTGCAGCAGCGCCTGGGTGACCATCGGCCCGCGCCAGACCATCGGCTGCTCCGGGTCGATCAGAAAACCGATGGACATGATCTGCAGACCATGGCTTTGCACCGGCGTCATGTGCTTGCCATCGGGTGACTCGGGGCGAACGCTTTCCACCCCCAGCATGGTCGGCTGGCTGGGGCCATAGATATCCGCATCCAGCATGCCCACACGCGCACCTTCCGCGGCCAGCGCCAGTGCCAGATTCACAGCGGTTGTCGATTTGCCGACGCCACCCTTGCCACTGGCCACCGCAATCACATTCTTCACGCCCGGAATATGCGGCACACCCCGCTGCGCGGCATGCGCCACAATCTCGCTGCGGATCTGTACCTGCACAGAAGCGGCACCGGTCGCGGCCTGCACCGCCTGACGGATCTGCTCGGCAAATTGCGGGAAAAAGCGCTGCCCGGGGTAGGGCATGGCCAGCTCGAGCTGCACCGTATTGCCGTCCAGGTGCAGGCGTTTGACGGCTTTGCTGCTGATCAGGTCCTTTCCAGTATTGGGGTCGATGTGCTGTTGCAGTACCTCGCGTACTGCCTGTTCGCTGAATGCCATGATGCGCTTTCGTGCCGAAGTGTGCGCCCGGCAGAACAGTGCCGGGTCCATGCGTGATGTGCAGATTGTACCAAAGCCCACCGCCAGCGGCAGCCGGGAATTGCCGACAGCCGCGCAGTGATGGTTTAGAATGCCAAGTTATTGTTCCCATTACCAGCTGAAGCCCTAACATGACCACGCCTCCTTTTGCCAAACGCCAGATTCTGGTCACCAGCGCCCTGCCCTATGCCAACGGCCCAATCCACCTCGGCCACATGCTGGAGCAAATCCAGACCGACATCTGGGTGCGATTTCAGAAAATGCGCGGGCATGAGTGCTACTACATCTGTGCGGACGACACCCACGGTGCGCCCATCATGCTGCGCGCCGAAAAGGAAGGCATCACGCCTGAAGCACTGGTAGCGCGCTCACTGGTAGAGCACCGGCAAGATTCGGCGGGCTTCCTGATCCAGCACGATAATTACTACAGCACGCACTCGGATGAAAACCGCAGCTACGCCGAAATCATCTACGCGGCGCTGAAAGCCAATGACAAGATTGCGGTACGCACCATCAACCAGCTGTTCGACCCGGAAAAGGAAATGTTCCTGCCGGACCGCTACGTCAAAGGCGAATGCCCGAAGTGTGGCGCCAAGGACCAGTATGGGGACGCCTGCGAAGTCTGCGGCACC
This sequence comes from Leeia sp., assembly GCF_041909055.1. Classification (NCBI taxonomy): domain Bacteria; kingdom Pseudomonadati; phylum Pseudomonadota; class Betaproteobacteria; order Neisseriales; family Leeiaceae; genus Leeia; species Leeia sp. The sequence continues at coordinate 96,192 of NZ_JAYREC010000005.1, forward strand.
ACCTACGCCGCCACCGAACTGAAGAACCCCTACTCGGCGGTATCTGGTGCCACACCGGTACTGCGTGAATCCGAGCATTACTTCTTCCGTCTGACCGAGTGCAGCGACATGCTGCGTGACTGGACCCGTGGTGAAACCACGCTGGCGGATGGTCGTGTGCAACCACACTTGCAGCCGGAATCGCTGAACAAGATGAATGAGTGGATCGAGGGGGGCCTGTCCGACTGGGACATCAGCCGTGATGCGCCCTACTTCGGTTTCCCGATTCCGGGCACCGACGGCAAGAAATTCTTCTACGTCTGGCTGGATGCGCCAATTGGCTACATGGCTTCGTTTCGCAACCTGTGCGACCGCATCGGGCTGGATTTCAACACCTTCTTCGGCAAGGACAGTAAAGCGGAGCTGTATCACTTTATCGGCAAGGACATCCTCTACTTCCACGCCCTGTTCTGGCCCGCCATGCTGCACTTCAGTGGCTTTCGCAAGCCGACCGGGGTGTTCGCACACGGGTTTGTCACGGTCGACGGTGCCAAGATGTCCAAGTCGCGCGGTACCTTCATCAACGCAGGGGCTTACCTCAAGCACCTGAGCCCGGAATACCTGCGCTATTACTTTGCCGCCAAACTGAACAACCGCATCGAAGACATCGACCTGAATCTGGAAGACTTCGTGGCGCGGGTGAACAGTGATCTGGTCGGCAAGTTTGTCAACATTGCCAGCCGCAGCGCCGGTTTCATCAGCAAGCGCTTTGCCGGCAAGCTGGCCAGCCAACTGGACGACACCCGCTTGCTGGAAAAACTGCAGGCCGCCAGCGAAGAAATCGCAGCCCACTACGAAGCGCGCGATTACGCCAAAGCCCTGCGCGACATTATGGCGCTGACCGACTTGGCCAACCAGTACGTGGACGAGATGAAACCGTGGGAGCTGGCCAAGCAGGAAGGGGCAGATCACCAGCTGCAACAGGTCTGCAGCGTGGCGCTCAACCTGTTCCGCCTGCTCACCCTCTACCTGAAGCCGGTGCTGCCCGCGCTGACCGAAAAGGTGGAGGGCTTCCTCTGCATCAGCCCGCTGACCTGGCAGGATGCAGGCAACCTGCTACTGGACCATACCATCCAGCCTTACCAGCACCTGATGACCCGTATCGACAAGAAACAGGTAGACGCCATGATTGAAGACAACAAGCTGGCGCTGGCGGCGGCCGCCGAGCCAGCAGCGGCTGAACCGGCTGCCAGCGCGGTTGAGCCGATTGCCGACACTGTCGGCATTGACGATTTCAGCAAGGTCGACTTGCGCATTGCCCGTATCGTGAATGCTGAACATGTGGAAGGCGCAGCCAAGCTGCTCAAGCTGACGCTGGACATCGGTAGCGAAACCCGTACCGTGTTCTCCGGCATCAAGGCCCATTACGACCCGGCCAGCCTGATCGGCAAACACACGGTGATGATCGCCAATCTGGCACCACGCAAGATGAAGTTTGGCCTGTCGGAAGGCATGGTCCTGGCCGCCAGCGGCACCAGTGATGACAGCGGCGTGTTCCTGCTGGAACCGCATGAGGGCGCCCTGCCCGGCATGCGCATCCGCTAATCCTGCTCGATTAGAGTTTTGGCGTGGCTTTCTGCAGAAAGCCACGCAGGCGCTCCAGCCAGATCGCCAGCTGAATATCCTGCGCGGGAACCGGTCGATCCAGTACATAGCCCTGTATCTTGGACACCCCGATGTCCTTCAGCCGCTGCAAGACCGCCACATCCTCCACTCCCTCCGCCACCAGATCCAGCCCCAGGGTCTCCGCCAAGCGCACAATGGTGCGGATGATGGCTTCACTCTGGGGTTTGTTCAGCACATCCAGCACAAACGAGCGGTCGATCTTCAGCGCATCAAAGTGAAAACGGTGCAAATAGCTGAGCGAGGAGAAGCCGGTGCCAAAATCATCGAGCACCACCTTGATACCATTGGCCCGCAAGCGATCCAGGGTACGAGCCGCCAGGTCCGGGTCGGCCAGCAAGGCACTTTCGGTCAGCTCCAGCTGGATCCGTTCAGGAGGTACGTGATAACGGTGCAACAAGGCCATCACCTCATCCACCAGCTCACTGCGGGACATGCTATAGCTGGAGCAATTAACATGCACCGGCGGACAGTCGCGGGCCTCGTGACTGGCTAACCAGCGGCATACCTGCTCCAGCATGTACAAGTCGATACGCCCAATCAGGCGAGACCCTTCGGCCTCCAGCAAGAAGGCAGCGGGCGACAAAATGTTGTCAGGCCCCCTGCGCCAGCGGATCAACGCCTCCAGCGCCACTACCTGACCATTGTCCAGATCAGCGATCGGCTGATAGTACGGGATCAGCTGGCTGGTTTCCTTCAGCGCCCGCCGCAAGGCGGTCTCGGTTTCCACCTGCCCGCTGACCTTGCGCCGTAGCATGCGGCTGAACAGCACATAGCCATCACGCCCGTTGGCCTTGGCCTGATACATGGCAATATCGGCATCACGCAGCAAGTCACTGGCCGTCTGTCGATGCTGCACATCTGTGGTCACAATGCCGATACTACAGCTGGTGAAGACCGATTGCCCCATCAAGGTAAACGGGCGGTCAAACATCTCTACAATACGCTGCGCCAGTTTTTCTGCCGCCTTGGCCGGCGCATCCGGAGCCAGTACGGCGAATTCATCCCCTCCGAGCCGGGCCAGCAGATCCTCTGTGCGCAAACACTCACGCAGCCGCTGCGCGGCGGCGATGAGGAGCTGGTCGCCCGCCAGATGCCCCATGCTGTCGTTGATGACCTTGAAACGATCCAGATCAATGAACATCACGGCAAAGCGTGCCTTGCTGGCCAGCGACTGCTCAATCCGGCTCAACAGGTGACTGCGATTGGGCAGGCCGGTCAGAGTGTCGTGCAGATTGTCATAGCGCAGCCGGGCATTGACCTCGTCCAGCTCCTGCGTACGCTGCTGCACCCGGTTCTCCAGTTCCTGATAGGCCGAGTCCAGTGCCGCTGCAGCCTGACGTCTTGTCACCGCATTGGCGATATGGGCCGAGACGAAACTGAGCAGCTCCATATCGCGCGGTACATAGCAGTGCCGCGCGTCGTAGCTTTGCACGGCAAGCACCCCACATACCTGGTCACCATCCAGCAACGGTGCTCCCAGCCAGGACTGGGGTTCCTGCTCATCGAGGCGCCGCGACTTCACGGCACCTTGCTCCCGCAGGGTCATAATATCTGCCTGCGACAGCAGGATGGGCGATCCTCGCTCAATCACGCACTCAGTCAGCCCATTACCGGGGTGCCGATCTGCGGGCACCGGGTTGTCCCCGTCCACATAGTAGGGAAAACTGATCAGATCGGTTTCGCGGTCATACAAGGCCACATAGCAGTTGTCAGCATGCAGCAACTGTTGCAGCGCCTTGTGCAGCTCCGCATAGAAGTCATCCAGTCTGCCACGACGGCTGGAGATCTCGGCGATGGTCAGCAGCACGGACTGCAAATGCTCGGCGCGCTGACGCTCTTCCACTTCCAGCTGCAATTGCTGGTTCAATGATGACAACTCCACCGTCCGCGCCGCCACCTGCTCCTCCAGATTGGCGCGGTGCAGAATGCGATCCAGACCGAGCCCGATATGCTGAGCCACCGCCAAAAAGAGTGCCCGGTCTTCCGAGCTGAGTACCTGTTCGGGTAAATAGGACTGGGTCACCACGGCACCGAATACGGTACCTTCACCATCATGCACCGGCACACCCAGCCAGTACTCCGGGGGCTGGCCAATACAGCGCAGCTCACCGGCTTGCAAAGCACGGTTCAGCTCCGCGCGCGTCAAGGACAGCACCTGCCCGCGTGACAGTACCGCCCCGGTCAGTGACACCACCTCGCCGTCGATGGATTCCCATTCATCGGGCGCCGGAATGTGGTCAACATCGACCAGATCCGCATAGTAGGGAAAGCGAATGCGTTTGTGATCGTTGTCACACAGGCTGACGAAAAAGTTCTCCACATACATCAGCTCACGAATGATCTGGTGTGTCTGCTGCAGGAAGCGGCCAGGTTCACGCTCACTGCTGGAGAGGTGGGCGATCTGAAACAAGGCACGCTGGGTACGTCGTGTGCGCCGCAACTGCTCGCGCTGCAGCAGGTCGCCCAGGCGCAGGGCCACCATCTGCATGACACCATCGCCGCTTTCCACACCCGGCACCACCAGATAACCAAGCGGTTGCTCCGCCCAGCCGGTGGTCCAGCGCCCGGCATGTCGCTGCCCGCACACCTCGGCAAGCTCGCGCAGGGACAAGCTTTCCGGCCACTGCGCCGGCTCCGCCACAGCCTGACGCTGCAACCAGAAATCGCCGCAGACATACCAAGCCCAACCTTGCTCTGGTAGCACGGTTTGCAGCAGGTGCAATACTTGCTCTGCCCGGGTCAGCCGCCAGAGTTTCTCCAGCCATGCCGGGCTGTTCCATTGGCTATCCAGTTTGCGCCCCCTTGCTGTTCAGTGCATGCGCTTTATTACACCTTAGTCCAACAAGAGACAGTCATCAATGCAAGCGACGGCTGCGGTATAATGCGCGGGTAGCAACCACCAGACAAATGTGAGGAGTCTATGGGATTTCTGGCCAACAAGCGCATCCTGATTACCGGTCTGCTGTCCAACCGGTCGATCGCCTACGGGATTGCCCAAGCCATGCACCGTGAAGGCGCAGAACTCGCGTTTACGTATGTGAACGATGATCTGAAAGACCGTGTAGCCGAAATGGCCGCCGAGTTCGGCAGCAACATCCTGCTCCGCTGCGATGTGAGCAGTGATGAGGAAATTGATGCCCTGTTCGCTGGCCTGAAGCAGCACTGGGACACACTGGATGGCTTTGTCCACTCCATCGGCTTTGCGCCACGTGAAGCCCTGTCCGGTGACTACCTGGATTCGGTCAATCGCGAAGCATTCCGCATTGCCCACGATATCAGTTCCTACAGCTTTGCCGCCATGGCCAAAGCCGCCCGCCCGATGCTGGCCCCGAATTCGGCCCTGCTCACCCTCACCTATCTGGGGGCAGAACGGGTGATGCCGAACTACAATGTGATGGGCCTGGCCAAGGCAAGTCTGGAAGCCAATGTCCGCTACATGGCTACCAGCCTGGGTGCGGAAGGTCACCGGGTGAATGCGGTTTCTGCCGGTCCGATCCGCACGCTGGCCGCCAGCGGTATTTCCAACTTCCGCTCGCTGCTGAAGATTGCCGAAACCCGCTCCCCGCTCAAGCGCAATGTGACCATTGAAGAGGTGGGCAATGTGGTCGCCTTCATGATGAGTGATCTGGCCAGCGGCATTACCGGTGAAGTCACCTATGTGGATGCGGGCTTCAACGTTACCGCCGGGGTGCTGGACGAAGCTTGAACGCGTTACTTGCCCCATGAAAAAAGGCACCTTCGGGTGCCTTTTTTCATGGGAGTGGTGCTGGGCTTACTGCGCTTGTTGCAGCAGCTTGCTGTGCACTTCCACCTTCATCTCGCCTTGCAGCCACTTCTGGTATCCCAGCATTTCCTGCATGCCCATCGCCTGCGCCATCTGCAAGCGGATCAGCTTGCGCAGCTCAGGCGTCAGCGCCGCCGGGGCTTCCACCTTGCTGATACGCACCAGCCCTGAGCCCCCCTTGGGCAGATCAAGCACCACATAGGCCGGCAGCTTCTGGACCCCAGCAGCAAATACCGCCTTGAGGCTGGCTTCATTCAGCGGGCCTGGATTGGCACGACTGACCTTCTCAGCTGTGGACCAGTTGCCTGCAGGCTCCTGCCCGGCTTGGGCGGCCTTCAATCGCGATTCAGCCTCTGCACGCGCCAGCTTGGTCGCTTGCTGTTGCGTCAGCAGGCTACGGATCACCGGCGTCACTTCTGCCAGCGTCTTGGTACGGGCTGCCTCGCGCGCCACAATGCGAGCGGCGAAGTAACGATTGGTCCCCAGCGGCACCATGGCGGTGTTATAGCCTTTGAGCACATCCTGCTGGAACACGGCATCACGCACTTCAGCCGTGTTCAGCTCCGCATTCAGCGCCAGCTTGCGGTCCATCCAGTCACTTTGCCGTACTTGCAGGCCAAACTTGTCCGCCACCGGTTTCAGGCTCTTGCCCTGTTCCGTCAGCATATTGTCAAACGCGGTGGTGTCACGCGCCACCAGCTTGGCGGCTTCTTGCTGTTTCAGCTTCAGCTCGATCTGTGGCCGTGCAGCCTCCAGCCCCGTCGGCTTGATCTCCGTCACCTGCAGGATGTGGTAGCCAAAGCGGGACTCCACCACTTCACTGATACCGTTGAGCGGCAAGCTGAACGCGGCCTTGTCGAGCGCAGCCTCACCCAGCTCTCCTTGCTTGAGCACACCCAGGTCGCCGCCATTCTCTGAAGAACTGCTGTCCTGTGACTGCACTTTGGCCACTGCAGCAAAATCCTGTGGCGCCTTCTTCAGTTCTGCCAGCAGCGCTTCCGCATGCGCCTTGACCTTGGCCTTGTCTTCCGGCTTGGCATCTGCTGGCGCAGTCAGCATGATATGGCTGATGCGGCGTTGCGCCAGATCGTACAGTTTGGGATTCGCCTTGTACTCCGCTTCAACGGCACCCGCTGCCAGCTGGACCTTGGGCAGCTGGGAGTCGGCATCCAGAATCACGTACTCCAGCTTGACCCGCTCTGCCACTGCATACTGCGCCAGATGCGTATCGTAATATTGCTTGATCGCTTTATCATCGAGCTTGACTGCAGCAGTGTAGTCCGTTGCCGGAATGGGCAGCAGGGCTATCTCGCGTTGTTGCCCACGCATTTGCCAATAGGCATCCACCTGGGCATTGCTGACCAGAGAGGACCCGGCCAGCGGCCCCAGGACGTTACGGATCGCCAGCTTCTCGCGCTGCTCCGCTTCAAATGACGCTTCTGTGTAGCCCCTGGGGCCATTCAGCAGTTGCTGGTAGCGTGCAAAATCAAACTTGCCCTTGACCTGGAACTCCGGCATCGCCTGGATCGTCTGCTGCACCACCGAGTCTGTCACTGCCAGCTGCAGGCGGCTAGCCTGACGCGCCAGCATCTTTTCCTGAATCATTTGCTGTAAAACGGCCTGCCGTTGCGCAGCATCGGCGTTACCCTGCAGCCGTCGAGCCAAGTCACGGATATCAATGCCATGCCCGTCCACCTCGGCCACCGTGGTGCTGCCAGGGCTATTCACATAGCCAGCCCCCAAGCCAATCACCATGGCGACAGTAACCGCGCCCAGTACGATCTTGATGGCGGTGCGATTGTTCTCTACGAAATCAAACATCGGCGAATCCTGCGACAGGCCTGCCACTGCAGCAGGCAAGGGTTTGCAAAGCGGCTGAGCTTAACAGAAATCAGGACAATGAAAAAGGGCAAGCTTGCGCTTGCCCTTTTTCATTACTGCTGGCGGAGCGGACGGGGCTCGAACCCGCGACCCCCGGCGTGACAGGCCGGTATTCTGACCAACTGAACTACCGCTCCAAACTGTTGGATCTGCAGATTTCCCTGCACATCCGGCGTCTTGCGACACCAAATTCGTGGTGGGCGATACTGGGATCGAACCAGTGACCCCTGCCGTGTGAAGGCAGTGCTCTACCCCTGAGCTAACCGCCCGAACCTGGGTGGCGATTCCGATTTCAAGCTTGTTTGGCGGAGCGGACGGGGCTCGAACCCGCGACCCCCGGCGTGACAGGCCGGTATTCTGACCAACTGAACTACCGCTCCGCAGTCAGGCTTGAATCGAAAAGAGCGCGCATTTTAGCGAGGCATTTTGTGTTTGTCTACCACTTTTTCAAACACATTTTTACATCAAAAATCCGCCTCACTGCGCTTTCTTGATGGTGGGTGCTGACGGGGTCGAACCGCCGACCGCCTCCTTGTAAGGGAGATGCTCTACCAACTGAGCTAAGCACCCGACTCGTGATTGCTGCACCGCAGCGCTGCAATCACGAAAGACAATCAGTTTACAGCATCTTTCAGAGATTTACCAGCCCTGAATTTAGGAGATTTTGCAGCCTTGATGTTGATCGGCTTGCCGGTACGCGGATTACGGCCGCTGCGCGCAGCACGTTCGCCCACGTAGAAGGTACCAAAGCCCACCAGGGTCACCATGTCGCCACGTGCCAGCGAGTTCTTCACGGCAACCAGAGCGGCATCCAGAGCACGGCCAGCAGCCGCCTTGGAAATTTCTGCCGTCGCTGCGATTTCATCGATCAGTTCGGATTTGTTCACTTCCATCCCCTTCCAGTTTGGGTTTAAAGACGTTACCAGCACAAGCTTTATAGCAAGCCCCAAATTGGCATGTCAAGCATAGAACCCAGCAAACATGCGGCTTGGCGGCAAATTTGTGTGTTGAAACAGCCCAAACGGGCTGAAATACCACAATCTCAGCCGAAATCAGACGTCATAAAACAAAAGACCGACACATCGTTGTGTCGGTCTTTTGTTTGGGTGCGCGGCGCTTTAATGCTTGAGTGGCGCCGCAGCGGTACTGTCCGTCGCACTGCCCGGTAGGGCCTCGGCTACCGGCTTGTCTGCCTCCGGCAACGGCTCAGGCTGGCGTTCCAGCGCCAACTCCAACACTTGATCGATCCATTTCACCGGATGAATGGTCAGCTTGTGCTTGATGTTGTCCGGAATGTCGACCAGGTCCTTCACGTTTTCCTGCGGGATCAACACATTCTTGATGCCGCCGCGATGGGCTGCCAGCAGCTTCTCTTTCAGGCCACCAATGGCCAGCACCTCGCCACGCAGCGTGATTTCACCGGTCATCGCCACGTCGCAGCGCACCGGAATGCCGGTCAGCGAGCTGACCATGGCGGTGGTGATGGCGATACCCGCCGAAGGACCGTCCTTCGGCGTCGCCCCTTCCGGCAAGTGAATGTGCACATCCTGCTTCTGGTAAAACTCTGGATCGATCCCCAGTCGCTGGGCGCGGCTGCGCACCACCGTACGTGCCGCCTGGATCGACTCCTGCATCACGTCACCCAGCTGCCCGGTCTGGATCATGTTGCCCTTACCGGCCATCACTGCACTTTCCACCGTCAGCAGTTCCCCACCGACCTCGGTCCATGCCAGTCCGGTCACTTGCCCCACCTGATTGGTCTGCTCGGCAATGCCGTAGCTGTAGCGGCGCACCCCTAGGTATTTGTCCAGGTTGCGCGCAGTAACACTGGCCTTGCCATCCTTCGGCTTCATGACACGAGCCTTGACCACCTTGCGCGCCACCTTGCCGATCTCGCGCTCCAGTCCACGTACCCCGGCTTCCCGGGTGTAGTAGCGCACGATATCGCGTACTGCGCTCTCGGCAATGCTGCACTCCTCGGCCTTGAGACCATTGGCTTCCAGCTGCTTCGGAACCAGATAGTTCAGCGCAATATTGACCTTCTCGTCCTCGGTGTAACCGGCCAGACGGATGATTTCCATCCGGTCCAGCAAAGGACCAGGGATGTTCAGCGAGTTGGCGGTGGCCACAAACATCACATCAGACAGGTCGTATTCTACTTCAGCATAATGGTCCACAAAGGTGCTGTTCTGCTCCGGGTCCAGCACTTCGAGCAAGGCACTCGACGGATCACCGCGGAAATCCTGACCCAGCTTGTCCACCTCATCGAGCAGGAACAAGGGGTTCTTCACCGCCACCTTGGTCATGTTCTGCAGGATTTTGCCGGGCATCGAGCCAATGTAGGTACGGCGGTGACCACGAATCTCGGCCTCATCGCGCACCCCGCCCAGGCTCATGCGCACAAACTTGCGGCCAGTGGCCTTGGCGATGCTTTGCCCCAGCGAAGTCTTGCCCACACCCGGCGGCCCGACCAGACACAGAATCGGTGCCTTGACACGGTCCACCCGCTGCTGCACCGCGAGATACTCAATGATGCGTTCCTTGACCCGGTCCAGACCATAGTGATCGGCATCCAGCACATTTTCTGCCGCCGCCAGGTCCTTGCTGATCTTGGTCTTCTTCTTCCACGGCAGATTGGTCAGCGTCTCGATATAGTTGCGCACCACCGAAGCCTCTGCCGACATCGGCGACATCAGCTTGAGCTTCTTCAGCTCGCTTTCTGCCTTTTCGCGGGCATCCTTCGGCATGTGAGCGGCCTTGATGCGACGCTCCAGCTCATCCAGATCGCCGTCCTCATCACCCTCACCCAGCTCTTTCTGGATGGCCTTGACCTGTTCGTTCAGGTAATACTCGCGCTGGCTTTTCTCCATCTGCCGCTTCACGCGGCCACGGATGCGCTTCTCGACCTGCAGGATGTCGATTTCCGATTCCATCAAGCTGAGCAAATGCTCCAGCCGACGCCCCACCTCGAACATCTCCAGAATGTCCTGCTTCTGTTCCAGCTTGAGCGGCAAGTGCGCGGCCACGGTATCGGCCAGACGGCCTGCACTTTCAATACCCGCCAGCGAGGTCAGCACTTCCGGCGGGATTTTTTTGTTCAGCTTCACATACTGGTCACACTGGGCCAGCATGGCACGGCGCATGGCTTCCAGCTCAGGCGCATCACCCGATGGCGTCTCCACCGGAATGGCCTGTGCCGAGAAGTAGCCTTCCTGATCGGAAACCGCCGCCACTTGCGCGCGCTCGCTGCCTTCCACCAGCACCTTGACGGTACCATCCGGCAGTTTCAGCATTTGCAGGATGGTGGCCACAGTACCAATATCGTACAGGTCCTCGGCGGACGGCTCATCTTTGGCAGCTGATTTTTGTGCCAGCAGCAGAATGGTTTTATCGCCCTCCATCGCGGCTTCCAATGCCTTGATGGATTTGGCCCGCCCCACGAACAAGGGGATCACCATGTGGGGGAAGACCACCACATCGCGCAGCGGGAGCAAAGGCAGGTGCAGGGTTTTATCCTGCTGGAGTGTAGCTTCGGTCATTGCAGACTCGCTTCAGGGACATTACTCAAGCAGATGGCAGCGAAACGCCGGAATTCAAGGGGCAAAATGCAGGGAATTCACCCTCGCCCATGCTACCCGCTCCACCCACAAAACAAAACAGCCAGTGTGTCACCACACTGGCTGTCTGGACAAACGGCACAGTGCGAAGTTCAGCCGGCTTCTGGCAAACGCGCGGCTTCTTCGGCATAGACCAGCAAGGGCTGGCTGTCGCCTTCAATCACCGACTCGTCTACTACCACTTTGGCGACGTTTTTCATCGACGGCAGCTCATACATGGTATCCAGCAGCGCGCCTTCCACGATGGAACGCAGGCCACGGGCCCCCGTCTTGCGCTTGATGGCGCGCAGCGCAATCGCATGCAGCGCTTGCTCGCGCAACTCCAGCTCCACGCCTTCCAGCGAGAACAGCCGCTGGTACTGTTTGACCAGGGCATTCTTCGGCTGTGTCAGAATGGTGATCAGTGCGTGCTCGTCCAGCTCTGCCAGGGTGGCCACGACCGGCAAACGGCCCACCAGTTCCGGAATCAGACCGAACTTGATCAGGTCTTCTGGTTCCACTTCCTTGAACAGGGAGGAGGCGCTGCGACTGTCGTCCTTGCTGCGTACCTGCGCACCAAAGCCGATCCCGCCCTTTTCGGTTCGATCGCGGATCACCTTTTCCAGGCCATCAAACGCGCCACCACAAATGAACAGGATGTTGGTGGTATCAACCTGGATGAATTCCTGGCTCGGGTGCTTGCGGCCACCTTGCGGCGGTACGGAGGCAATCGTGCCTTCGATCAACTTCAGCAGGGCTTGCTGTACGCCCTCACCGGACACATCCCGCGTAATCGACGGGTTATCCGACTTGCGGGAGATCTTGTCGATTTCGTCGATGTAAACAATGCCACGCTGCGCTTTGTCCACATCGTAGTCGCACTTCTGCAGCAGCTTCTGGATGATGTTCTCAACGTCCTCGCCGACATAACCAGCCTCGGTCAGGGTGGTGGCATCGGCCATCACGAACGGGACGTTGAGCAAGCGTGCCAGCGTCTGCGCCAGCAAGGTCTTGCCAGAACCGGTTGGACCCACCAGCAGGATGTTGCTCTTGGCCAGCTCGACATCATCTTTCTTCGGCGGATTGGCCAGGCGCTTGTAATGGTTGTACACCGCCACCGCCAACGCTTTCTTGGCGTACTCCTGGCCGATTACATACTGGTCCAGCTCGGAACGCAGCTCGGCCGGAGTCGGCAGGCGGGCCTCGCCGCTCACACCAGCCGATTGGCCCTGCAATTCTTCCCGGATGATGTCATTGCACAGGTCGATACACTCGTTGCAGATAAAGACCTGTGGGCCGGCGATCAACTTGGTGACTTCGTGCTGGCTCTTGCCGCAGAAGGAACAATAGAGCAACTTCTCGTCGCCGTTTTTGCTCATGGAAAACCTCTAGAAACCGCGTGTTGCAAAGACGAATGCCGCCGCCCGGGACTGCGCCAAGACGACGGCATGATCACGTTACACTTCTGATTGTGCGCTGAGCAGCCAGTTTTGCCAAGCCGTTTCGTCCGCCACTCAAGTCTGACGGGAAGTCAGCACCTGATCAATCAAACCATAGGTTTGAGCCTGATCCGCGTCCATGTAGTTGTCACGGTCGGTATCACGCTCGATGGTCTCGACAGTCTGACCCGTGTGCTTGGCCAACAGTTCATTCATGCGTGCCTTGGTTTTCAACAAGGCGCGGGCATGAATTTCGATGTCCGACACCTGCCCGCTCAAGCCACCACCCGCCAGCAGCGGTTGATGAATCAGAATGCGCGAGTTCGGCAGCGAAAACCGCTTGCCTGGCGCACCGGACGCCAGCAGGAACGCACCCATGCTGGCCGCCATGCCGATGCACAGCGTGGACACATGCGGCTTGATGAACTGCATGGTGTCGTAGATCGACATCCCGGCCGAGATGGAACCCCCTGGCGAATTGATGTACAGGGAGATGTCCTTGTCCGGGTTTTCCGACTCCAGAAACAACAGCTGCGCCACCACCACATTGGCGGTGGCGTCGTCGATCGGTCCGACCAGAAAAATCACCCGCTCACGCAGCAAGCGAGAGTAGATGTCGTAGGCGCGCTCACCGCGCCCGCTTTGCTCGATGACCATCGGCACATAGCCGAGGCCCTGCGGCTCAACTCCGGTACTGCCGATCATGCCGTGTTTATGCATTCTGGTTTGCACCCATCAGTTCATCAAAAGAGAAGGACTTCTCTTCCACTTTAGCACGGGACAGCACCCAAGCGACCACATTGTCTTCCGTGGCCAGCGACTCCGGTCCTTCCAGACGGCTGGCGTCGGCATAGTACCAGCGCACCACATCTTCCGGCTGCTCGTAGCTGGCGGCAAAATCGTCGATCACCGCACGCACTTGTTCCGGCTTGGCACGCAGGTCCTGGCTGTCTACCAGCTCGGACAGGATCAGGCCCAGTGCCACACGACGCTCGGCTTCCTTGGTGAACAGGTCAGTCGGGAACGGCATCTTGCTGACATCCATACCACGGGACTGGAAGTCCTTCTTGGTTTGTTCAGCCAGGCGCTGCACTTCCAGTGCGACCAGTGCTTTCGGCAATTCCAGCGGGGTAACGTCCAGCAGGGCAGCCAGCACCACATCCTTGGTCTTGGCCTTCAGGCGGCGCGACACTTCACGCTCGACGTTCTCGCGGATTTCCTTCTTCATCTGCTCGACGTTACCATCGGCCACACCCAGCAGCTTGGCAAAGGCCTCGTCCACTTCCGGCAGCACGGCCTCAGAAACCGACTTCACGGTGATGGTGAACTGTGCAGTCTTGCCAGCCACATCTTTGCCGTGATAGTCCGCCGGGAAGGCCAGATCGAATTCCTTGGCTTCGCCCGCCTTCAGACCTTGGGCTGCGGCTTCAAACTCCGGCAGCATCTGGCCTTGACCGAGGGTGAACGGGAAGTCTTCCGACGAACCACCGGCAAAAGCTACGCCATCAATCTTGCCAACAAAGTCCACCACCAGGCGATCGCCCTCCTTGGCAGCGCGATCCACGGCGCTGTAGGTCACGCGTTGCTTGCGCAGCACGTCGATGGTCTTATGCACTGCTTCATCGGTCACTTCGGTCACCGGCTTTTCCACAGCTTTGTCAGCCAGTTCGCCAACCTTCACGTCCGGGTACACTTCAAACACGGCAGCGAACTCGAACGCTTCACCGTTTTCGCCTTCAACCGCTTCAAAGCGCGGATAACCCGCCACTTTCAACTGGTTTTCACGTACAGCGTCAGTAAAGCTGGCGTTCACCGTGTCGTTCATCACGTCTTCACGCACTTGCAGGCCGTAATTCTGTGCCACCACCTTCATCGGGGCCTTGCCCGGACGGAAGCCCTGTACCTTGGCGGTACGGGCCACTTTCTTCAGGCGGTTTTCCACCTCAACGTCGATCTTGGCGAACGGCACCGCGATCTTGATGCGGCGCTCCAGGTTGCTCAGGGTTTCCACGTTGACTTGCATTTTTACCAAATCCTTGATTAATCCAGGGTTATGCACACAGCCGTGCAGTTTTTCAGGCCTTGTCCAGGCTGGTGCGAAAGGCGAGACTCGAACTCGCACACCTTGCGGCGCTGGAACCTAAATCCAGTGCGTCTACCAATTCCGCCACTTTCGCTCAGGGCATGCCCGATTTCGGGAAGATGGGGATTATTACACAAGCTTTGGCAAGGTCACAACCTCGCCAGTCGTGTTTTACGAAGAACGCCGACGCAGCCAGCGTGGCGAGCGGAAGCGGACAATGCTGCGATACAGCCAGACATAGCTGACGATAAACAGCACCGCAAAGGCCTGCAGCACCCGCGTGTGCTGCCAGAACAAGACCGCCGGGATCACCCCCAGGCTGGACAGCATCCACAAGTAGGGCGACGTCATGGCATTGCGGGTCAGGCGAAAATCCGGATGCGAACGGTTCAACACCCAGCGCACCAGTCTTTTGTACACCAGCTGATGCAAATGCGCAGCGTCCGGCATGCCCGGCGAACGACCACGCAACACCACCCGACGATAGATCGAGAACAGGGTTTCCACAATCGGGTAGATGACCAGCAGCAGCGGAAACCAGGCGGATACTTGCGGGTGACGCACCACCAGCAGGACAGAGAGCTCAGCCAACAAGAAGCCCAGCAGGTAGGCACCACCGTCCCCCAGAAAGATATGCCCACGCGGGTAGTTCCACACCAGAAAGCCCAGCAACGCCCCCACCAGCGCCAGACAGATATTCCAGATCTGGTCGTCGCCCACCTGCCGTGCCACATAGGCCAGCGCACAGAACATGACCAGTGTAACGACTCCGGCAAGCCCGTTGTAACCATCGATGATGTTCACCGCATTGGCCACCCCGGCGACCGCCACCAGCGTCACCAACAGGGAGAGTGGCCCCCAGCGCAGCACCGCATCCAGCCAGCCAATATCGAGCCGGGCGAGCCCGGCGCCCAGCACATAGAAGCCACACCCAGCGGCCAGCATGGTGAGCAGCAAGCGCGCCAGCGGGCCTACCCGCTTGGTCAGGTCTTCCACCAGGCCACCCGCAAAAGCGGGTACTGCCACCAACAGCACCAGAAAAAAGCTGCCGCTGCGCTTCTGCAGCCAGACCAAGGCACCCGCCGCCAGCAAGCCCAAGGCCAGTGAGAGCCCCCCGACCCGCGGCACCGGCGCATCATGGAATTTCTGCACCCCGTCCAGGTCATGATCCGCCGTCAAATGCTCATGCAGATGCGCATAACGGATGATGCCCAAGGTACACAGCAGGGAAACCAAAAAAGCCAGAATCAGGATTTGCATGCCAATACTTTATCCATGCCGCCGCACCCTCGCTCGACCAGTGCTCTTGCCATGTCTAGCATATACCTTACAGGCGCCAGACCACAAACCCGGCAGCCTGCAAGGCCGCCCGATCCAGCACCGACTTGACATCCACCACCACAGGCTGACCTGTTGTCAGCTGCTTCAGCTGTGCCGGCGACCATGCCAGATAGTCTTGATGCGACACTGCCAGCACCACTGCAGCAGCAGGCTGCAGTGCATCCAGCGCACACAGGGTCACCCCATATTCGTGCAAGGCTTCCTCAGCATCCGCCAGCGGGTCATGCACCTGCACCGCCACACCGAACTCTTCCAGCTCGCGGATCACATCAATCACCCGTGAATTGCGCAGGTCAGGGCAATTTTCCTTGAAGGTCAGCCCCAGCACAGTCACCTTGCTGCCCTTGATGGCGTGGCCAGCGTGGATCATCTGCTTGATGGTCTGCTGCGCCACAAAGCGGCCCATGCCATCGTTGATGCGACGGCCCGACAAGATCACCTGCGGGATGTAGCCCATGCGCTCGGCTTTGTGGGTCAGATAATACGGATCGACGCCAATACAATGCCCACCAACGAGGCCTGGCTTAAAGCGCAGGAAATTCCATTTGGTCGAGGCCGCATCCAGCACGTCCTGGGTGTCGATACCCATCTGCTGGAAGATCATCGCCAGTTCGTTCATCAGCGCGATATTCAGGTCACGCTGGGTGTTCTCGATCACTTTGGCGGCTTCGGCCACCTTAATGGAGGCGGCGCGATACACGCCAGCCGTCACCACCGAGCCATACACATCGGCCACAATGTCCAGCGTTGCCGCATCCTGTCCGGAGACCACCTTGCAAATTTTGGTAAAGGTATGTTCCTTGTCACCGGGATTGATCCGCTCCGGGCTGTAACCTACGGTGAAATCCACCCCGCACTTGAGGCCAGACACCCGCTCCAGCACCGGCACACACTCATCTTCGGTGACACCGGGGTAGACCGTGGACTCATACACCACGATATCACCCGGCTTCAAGGCCTTGCCAACGGTTTCCGACGCCTTCAGCATCGGCGTCAAGTCCGGCTGGTGCGCATCATCCACCGGCGTCGGCACGGCCACAATATGAAAGTCAGCCTGCGCCAGCTCTTCGGTCTGATCGGTATAATGCAGCTGCAAGCCCTGCAGATCCTCCGCGGCCACCTCTCCGGTGCGGTCATGACCGCGACGCAACTCATCCAGGCGTTCACGGTTGATGTCGAAACCGATGGTCGGCGCCGTACGGCCAAACGCCACCGCCACGGGCAGACCCACGTAACCGAGGCCGATTACCGATACCTTGCGTTGTTTCTGCATCATTTATTCTGCCCAGCATTGACATAAAGCACACATACCGTACTCACCCGCCATGACGGCGAGTCAGCATCAATCCATGGCGGATCCAGCAAGCCGCTTCCGCTGGCTCGCCCCAAAGGCCATATCTAGGCCTGCATTCTAACGCAAGTTCCCCGGTTTCACGCAGCATAACGGATGTCATCGCTGCAACAGGTCAAAAGCGCGGTAAAATGATCCGTTTGTCACACACGGTCGATCACCCCATGTCTATCCAATGGTTCCCCGGTCACATGAACGCTGCCCGCAAGAAGGCGGCGGAGAGCATGGAGAAGACCGATCTGGTGATAGAGGTACTGGACGCGCGAGTCGCGCATGCCAGCCGCAACCCAATGATCAATGAGCTGCGACTGTTCCGCCAGCGCCCTGCCCTGCTGATCCTCAACAAAGCCGATGCGGCAGATCCAGAGTGCACCCGTTTGTGGTTGCAGCGCTACCAGACCCAGCCCGGCGTCAAGGCGATTGCCATCAGCTGCAAGAAGCCAGGCGACGTGGCGCGCATCCCGGACGTGTGCCTGACCCTGGCCCCCCATCGCGGCACGGTGCAAAAGCCCCTGCGCATGATGATCATGGGCATTCCCAATGTCGGCAAGTCCACCCTGATGAACGCATTGCTCAAGCGACGGGTGGCCAATGTGGGGGATGAGCCCGCTGTGACCAAAACACAGCAGCGGCTGGACATCAATGAACGCATGATGCTGACCGATACGCCAGGCATGCTGTGGCCGAAGATTGCCTATCCGCAGGACGGGCTCAAGCTGGCCGCCAGTCACAGCGTCGGGCGCAATGCCTATATTGAAGAAGAAGTGGCCGCCTTTCTGGGAGACTACCTGCTGGGTAATTACCCGGCCCTGCTGCTGGCGCGCTATGGCAAGCTGGACGGTATCGCCGATGGGGTGGCGCTGGTCGAGGCCATCGCCAAACGTCGGGGTTTCCGTCTCAAGGGTAATGTGCTGGACCTGGAAAAAGCCGCACTGACCCTGCTCACCGAGTACCGCAGCGGCACACTGGGGCGCATCAGCCTAGAAACCCCGGAGCAGGTAGACGCCATGCTGGCGGTGCCACCGGAAGCCGAGCCGGTTGATCTGGATGATGGCGACGGTAGCGACGCCTGATACCGCGCGCTGCTTCCCGCCGGTCATCAGCCCACACACGCGGCTGCTGATCCTCGGCAGCCTGCCCGGCAAAGCCTCGCTGGCCGCCGGGCGCTACTACGCGCACCCGCGCAACCAGTTCTGGCTGTTGTTGCAGAGCGTACTGCAGCAACCCCTGGCTGCGCTTGACTATGCAGCGCGCCTGCAAACCCTGCTGACCCACGGGGTGGGCCTGTGGGATGTGGTGGCGCAGGCCCGGCGTCACAGCAGCCTGGACAGTGACATCCGCGATGCCGAGCACAATGACTTGCGCAGCCTGCTGCAGCAATGGCCCACGATTCGTGCCGTTGCCTTCAATGGGCAAACCGCCGGACGCGCCGCCCGACAGCTTCCAATGGATCTACCCTTTACCATCCTGCCTTCCAGCAGTCCGGCGCTGACCCTGCCCTTGGCCAAAAAACAGCAGTGCTGGCAGGATCAGCTCCTGCCGCTACTACATCCCGGTTGAAGACAGGGTGCAACGCGCCAGCAAGTTGGACAGCCAGTACAACGCAAACAGCAGTCCAGCCAGCTGCAACAGGCCAGGCCAGGAACGATACCCGCGCCACAGCAGAGTCAGCAGGCCATCCGCAGCCAGATCACGCGACAGCGCAGGCTTGATCGCCACCAGCGCACGAATCACCGCATTCTTGTAGCGAACATTGACGGCCAGCGCTTCATTCAACAGCGCAGGCTGCGCCTCAGCCACCAGCAGCAGGTATTGCAGAAACTGGGTCTGCCGGTCCGCCAGCAGATGGCGGTCGCCGCCGGCATCCGCCATGATCTGACATTGAATCCAGCCATTCAGCGCGGCATGGGTGGCACCATGGGCATCGGGCACCCCCAGCACCAGTACCGACAGCACCACGTCCAGCCCCATCTGCAACTGCTGCATGGCGGGCTGCATGTTTTTCGCCATGCGGAAACGCGCCGATACCGAATAGCAGCCCTGTGCCAGTTGCTGCGCCAACTCCAGCAGCTGGCACACCACCTCACGCCAGCTGATCTCCTCCAGGCTGCTGTGCTGCGTCTCCCGATCCAGTTTGGACAGCATGTCACACAGGGCAGCAAAACGGGCCTCGACGGTCTTTGGCGTCATGCTCTTCAGATAACACCAAGCCAGGCACAGCTGCGCATCAACATGATCCGGCTGCACCGCCAGCACTTTCTGGAAGGCCTCCACTGCCTTGGCGTACTCGCCAGACTGCATCACCAGCAAGCCCATCTGGTAGCGCTCCTCTGCCTTACCCAGCGACACGGCCGCATGGCTGCTGGCATCCGGCAGGTTCTTGCCGCCACAGTAATTGCACACAAATCCGCTGCTACGGGCGTTGGCTGGCGCGGGTGCACCACAGCCCTCACAGATGGTTGACATACCCGGCTCCCAATCCGCTAAGTGGTCATTGTTTTTCAGCCCCGGCAAGGGGCCTCGCGCGCCACTCTAGCACAGGCCGCCCAAAGCGTCAGGCAGCAGTCAAACGGCGCAAGCAACGAACTCCCTTCAGCAACCGGGTCAAAACAGAATCACGGTCTGGCATCAGCAGCACACCGCGTACGGCATCAGTCGCCTGCAGTTGAATTATGCCCTCTACCGGCAGCAGGGTCTCGCACGGTACTGCAAGGCTGGGAAACAGAACGGTCTCTGCCTGCCACTGTACTGGCAAGTGCAGATGCGCCTGGCCTTGCAGCAGATACAGCTGGCAGCCTCCCGGCAGCTGCCAGATGGCGATTTCCCCGGCTTGCAGGGAGAAAACGCGGCGGGTTTGCGTCATGATCAGGCTCCGTATAAGGGATGCCTGCCATGCTAGTGCGGCAAGCCATTGCTCCACAGGTACAGCCCGGAACCCGGCAACCCATACAGTGCATAAATTCCTTATCTGTTACCATCAATGCTGCAGAAAACTATATCTGTTACAGATGCAGCAAACCGGGCATCATGCGGGCATGGATATGAGCACACCTCCCCTATATCGCCGCTGGGCCAATCATTACCTGCATGCCATCCAGAGTGGTGCGCTGTCACCGGGCGAGCGCATGCCCTCGGTGCGCAAATTGATGCAGACCCACGGCATCAGCCTCTCCACCGCACTGCAAGTCTGTCGCGTGCTGGAAGAAGATGGCTGGCTGGAGGCCCGGCCCCGCTCCGGCTACTTCGTGCAGCTGCCCAAGCGCACCACGGTGCCGCTGGATGAGCCCAGCAGCACCCGGGTCGATCCGGCACAGTTTGTCGGCATTCACGACCGGGTGTCCCGCTTCATCCTCAGCCGCCGCCAGCACCCGATTGCGCTCAACCTGTGTGGCTCGCGTGGCGAGCCGGACTTCTATCCGGTCAAGGCCTTGCACAAAGTCGCCCAGCACTGCCTGCGGCTGTATCCGGAGGTACTGGTGTCGCCGGTTGCCAACAGCGGGCACAGCAAGCTGCGCCACATCCTGGCCCGCCGATCACTGGCCCGTGGCATGACCTTGTCGCCGGACGATATCGTCATCACCCACGGCTGCACCGAAGCGCTCAACCTGGCGCTCCGCGCTGTCGCCAAACCCGGTGACACCATCGCGGTGGAATCCCCCACCTTTTATGGCCTGTTGCAGATTCTGGAAAGTCTCGGCATGCGGGCGCTGGAGATTCCCACCAGCCCACAGCACGGCATCTCGCTCGATGCACTGGAGCTGGCGATGCAGACCTATGACAACATCCGTGCCGTGGTGGTCATCCCCATCCTGCAAAATCCGCTGGGCAGCCTGATGCCGGACAGCCACAAGGCCCGCTTGGCTGACATGTGCGCCAAAGCCAATATCCCGCTGATCGAGGACGATACCTACGGCGAGCTGGCGGACAGTCCAACCCCCGCCCATACGCTGAAAGCCTGGGACCGCAACGGCAACATCATCTACTGCACCTCGCTGCACAAAACATTGGCACCCGGCATGCGCTTAGGCTGGATCAGCGCCGGACGCTGGCAGGCGCGGGTAGACATGCTCAAGCACACCCAGACCCGGCAGAATGAAGGCTGGTCACAACTGGCTGCCGCCGAATACCTGGGCAGCAGCGCGTATGATCGCCATATGCACCGGCTGAAAGCCCTGCTGCGGCAGCAACGCCAGCGCACGGCCGAGGTGATTGCCCGCCATTTCCCGCCCGGCACCCGCCTGACCAATCCGGCAGGCGGTTTCAGCCTGTGGGTGGAGCTGCCAGACCGCATTCCGTCCGAAGCGGTGTTCGAAGCCGCCTTGAATGAAGGCATTCTGATCGCGCCGGGCGTGCTGTTCTCCAACAGCAACCGCTGGGAGCACTATCTGCGCATCAACTGCGGGGTACGCTTCGGAGCCAAAGTCGAAGCCGGGCTGATCCAGCTGGGGCAGATCGTCCACACCTTGCTGCAGCAATCACGGCGCACCCGTAATTCTCCGGCTGTCCCGCTGGCGGGATAAGGTTTAAAATCATCCCTTTGCATTCCAACCCCTCACAGGTAATTCCCACATGACGCTCACCACTGCCCAAGCCGATTATGATGCCTTCCGTGCGCAAGGCCTGAAGCTGGACATGTCGCGCGGCAAACCCGCGCCGGAACAGCTGGACCTCTCCAACGACCTGCTCGGCCCGCTGGGCGACCATCTGGCTGCAGATGGCACCGACACCCGCAATTATGGCGGTGGCATTGGCCTGCCGGAAGCGCGTGCGCTGTTTGCCAGCCTGCTGGACCAGCCGGTGGCCAATGTGATTGTGGACAGCAATGCCAGCCTGTCGCTGATGCACGATGTCATCGTCTATCACCTGCTGCATGGTGCACCAGACCAACCGTCCTGGCTGTCGCAAAAACCGGTCAAGTTCCTGTGCCCGGTACCGGGGTATGACCGTCACTTCTCCATTTGCCAGTCGCTCGGCATCGAGATGATCAATGTACGACTGAACGACGATGGCCCGGATATGGACCAGGTCGAAGCCCTGGTCGCCAATGACCCGGCCATCAAGGGCATGTGGTGCGTACCGAAGTAC
Source organism: Leeia sp. (assembly GCF_041909055.1). Classification (NCBI taxonomy): domain Bacteria; kingdom Pseudomonadati; phylum Pseudomonadota; class Betaproteobacteria; order Neisseriales; family Leeiaceae; genus Leeia; species Leeia sp. The sequence goes on from NZ_JAYREC010000005.1 coordinate 118,417, forward strand.
GCCAACCCGAGTGGCGCCGTGTACAGCGACGCGGTAGTCACCCGGCTGGCGAACATGAAAACCGCCGCTGCGGACTTCCGCCTGATGTGGGATGACGCCTACCGTCTGCACCACCTGACCACCAGCCCGTGCGACGTGGCCAACATCCTGAGCGCCTGCGAAGCCGCGGGTCATGCCGACCGTGTCTTCATCTTCGCCTCCACCTCCAAGATCACGCTGGCGGGTGCCGGTATGGCCGCCATGGCCGCCTCCGCCAGCAATCTGCAATGGTGGCAAAAGCATGCCAACATCCGCAGCATCGGTCCGGACAAGGTCAACCAGCTGCGCCATGTTCGCTTCCTGAAAGACCGCGCCAACGTGGAAGCGCTGATGATGCGCCATCAGGCCATCCTGCGCCCCAAGTTTGATGCGGTACTGGCCCAGTTTGAGGCCCACCTGTCCGGCATCGCCGAAGTGAGCTGGACCCACCCGAACGGTGGCTACTTCATCGACCTGCAAACCCCGCCTGGCTTTGCCAAAAAGACCGTCGAGCTGGCCAAGGCTGCCGGTATTACCCTGACCCCGGCTGGCGCGGCGTTCCCGTATGGCAAGGACCCGCAAGACCGCCATATCCGGATTGCCCCGAGCTTCCCGTCACTGGGAGACATTACCGAGGCGGCCAAGGGTATTGCCCTGTGCCTGAAGCTGGCGCTGGCCAGCTAAGCGCGCTTTATACCACGGGCCTGAAACCAGGCCCGGCATGCCCTGCGCCCCACCCTCCCGGTGGGGTTGCTCCCTCTGGCGGAAAGTTTCTTCCGTCTGCTTGGCGTCCTGCCGTGCTCTTGTCATAATCGCAGCCGGGATTTGATGGCCTGCATCCGCCCCGCCCTTTTTTTGCCTTCACTATTTAGATACCACATATGAACGATACCCTCAGCCAGGTCTGTACGGCCGATGTGGACCTGGGTGGCTTGATGACGGTGCTGGGTCAGCACCTGTACTCCACCCCGGTCGTCGCCCTGCGTGAGCTGGTGCAAAACGCACACGATTCCATCGTTCGACGTCGCATGGAAGACCCCGCCGTGCCGGAGCAACATCTGATCCGGGTCGAAGGTGATCTGGCCGCTGGTATTGTGCGGGTGGTCGACAGCGGTGCCGGGCTGACCGATCAGGAAATCCACCGCTATCTGGCCACGGTGGGCGTGGGTTACACCCGCAAGCTGCGCGAAGAAACCCAGAGCGACGAACTGATCGGCATGTTCGGGCTTGGCTTTCTGTCGGCTTTCGTGCTGGCCAGCAGGGTCACCGTCACCACCACCTCCTGGCAAACGCCGGAGCTGGGCTGGTGCTATCAGTCGAGCAACGGTGAGCAATACACGCTGACTCCGGCAGAGCCCCGTCCGGTGGGGACCGTGGTGGAGCTGGTTCTGCGCGACAGCTACCGCAATCTGGGCGGCAACGGCATGCTGGCCAAGATCCTGCGCCGTTACTGTGCCCTGCTGCACGTGCCGGTGTATATTGGCCAGGATGACGAAGCACTGAACGGTGAGGCACCGCCGTGGCGCCAGGTGCAAGGTACCGTGGTTGAGCACGCGGTGCAGGCACGCCGCAAGGCGCTGGCGTTTGCCACCCGCTTTGAAGAGCGCTTCGAGCCACTGTGTACCCTGCCAATCACCCCAAGTCCGGGCAGTGATGTCCGCGGCTTGCTGTGGGTGCAGGATGGCGCCACCTACGGCACCAGTGACAACCGCAATCTCTCGGTGTTTGTGCGTGGCATGCTGCTGGACGATGATGCCCGTGACCTGCTGCCCGCCTGGGCCGGGTTTATCGGCGGCGTGATCGAATCCAACCGCCTGACGCCCACCGCCAGCCGGGAGGATCTGCAACGCGACGATGCCTACCATGCCGCCCAGTCCGCCCTGACCGAAGCGTTGATTGACGGTCTGGCGCAAGTGGCCCGCCAGCAGCCCGAAGCCTGGCGGAGGGTCCTCAGCCGACATAATGAAGCGCTGCTGGGCGCAGCCCTGTGCGACCCACGCTTGTTCGACCTGCTGGCCGAATCAGTACGCATTCCGACCTCGCAAGGGGACCTCTCGGTACGCAGCCTGCTCGACAAGGGTCGCATCCATATCAATATGGGTAGCCCCGGTGGTTTTGAGGACATGCTGTTCCGCGCGCTGCACATGCCGGTGGCCCGTGGTGATCGCTATGCGGTGGTGCCCTTCCTGCGCGAATGGGTCAGCCGTCATGGTGGCGTGCTGATTGAGCTGGGGACCGAGCACGGTAACCGCAAGCTGTTCAGTGAGGACAGCTTGCCCGCCAACGAGCTGGATTGGCTGAACCTGGTACTGGGTAATGGCGAAAAGTTGGTGCCAGCCCGCTTTGAGCCCACCGCCTTGCCGCTGGTGGTGGTGCATGACCGCGAGGCGGAGTTGAAACGCCGCCTTGAGGCCGATGAAGCGGACAAGCGCATCTCGGTCGCGGCCCTGCAGCTGGTGCGCGCCTTCACTGCACAACTGGATGACAGCGTGACCCGTCGCCTGTATCTGAATCTGGATAATCCGGCGGTCACACAACTGCTGCAGGCTTACCGCCAGGGTCACCCCCAGGCGGAGGAAGCAGCGGGCCTGCTGCAGGCGCTGAAAGTGATTCTGGCATCCGGCGCCGAACAAGGCGGCCAGCTGGACCTCAATGCCGCGCTGGGCCGGGTCAACCGGGTCTTCTCCTTGCTGCTGTCTGCTTGACGCGGCCAGTCGCTACTGACACTAAAGGAATTCACATGGATATCTGGGCCTGGGTCTTTGACCTGCAACGTGACTTGCGCGCAGCGGGTTATGACCGTGTTGCCGACCTGATGGACAGCATCCCGTCGGATGCCACCGAAGACCGCCCGGAACGGGTGGTGGCCGCCCTGCCGGAAGCGATTGCCGCTGCCCGTGCATTGAAGAACTCGTGGCTGGAAGTCTACTTCCGCCACTGGGGGCTGGGTAACCGCATGAACAACCTGTCCGAAGGCGAGGTTGCCCTTGGTGAAGCCGCAGACCTGCTGGATTTTGCCCACCGGGAGGAAACCCAGAGCTGCCCGCAGTCGGTCTGCGTCACTCAGGACATCGCCATCTGTTATGGCAATGTCGATGGTCCGGGCTGGGCGCGGGAGCGCTTGCAGGTGTGCGAGGAAACCCTGGCCCGCATCAACCCGGAATGGCCGTGCTTTACCTGTATCAGCCGTGAATACGCCGACGCCCTGCTGGACGACAAGCGTCCAGCAGAGGCCATCGTGTTTCTGGACCGCCAGGCCAAGGCCATTCTGGACAGCGGCGACACGCTGACCTCCACCTATCGCGGCGGCCAGGCGCGCGCACTGTGGCTGAATGGTCAGGTTGATGAGGCACTGGCCATGCTCGATGCCATTGATGAGGACGAAAAGGATGGCAGCGACGATCGCTGGCAGAGCCGTGCCTTGCTGCGCGCCATCATCCATGCCGAGCGTGGTGACCTCGATGCCGCCAAGGCAGCCCTGCCCTCCTTTGGTGATCTGGTCCCCTCGTCGCATATGGACTGGGCCATGGCCGCCCGCCTGATGGTGAAATTGGCACCGGACAGCAATCATTGGGGGCTGGGTAATGCCATGCAAAAGGCCATGGCACATGCCAGCACGGTCGGCGCACATCGCAAAGCGGTTAGCCTGGCACTGTGGCATGCCGAGCTGGCCTTGCTGCGGGGCGCACACCGCAGCGCACGCCAAGCCTTGCAGGTTGCCCAAACCCACCTGGCCCGGATGCGTAAACCGGAAGATTTGCGTGCCGATGTCGAGGCACTGGCGGCCCAGATCGCCACGCTGCCGGCCCACGCGGCGCTACCGGTACCGGCAGACGAGCTGGCAGCTTACCTGCCCACCCAGGAAAACCGCAGCCCGGAAGCGGAGGTGGACTGGCTGCTGACCGCCTGCGCCGAGCGCCCGGCCGACCCGGAGCTGGCTGAATTTGCCGCCAATGCCTTACATGCCTGTGGTGACCAGCAAGCGGCCCGTGACCACCTGTGGCAATTCGTGCGTCGCAACCCGACTGTCAACGGGCCGAATTATCAATTGCTGAACCAGCTGATGGAGCACGACCTGCAGGACGACGTGCAAAGCCTGGCAGACCTGCTGGAAGCGGAGAACCCCGCTTCAGCGCACTGGTGTCGTGGCCGTCTGGCCTTCCGCCGCCAGCAATGGGCGCAAGCCATTGAGCAGATGCAACACTATCTGCAGCATGATGCGGAAGCCATTGGCCCGCGCAGCCTGTGGGCCGACGCAGCGCTAGCACTGGGGCAACCACAGGTGGCGGTCGAACAGCGCCGCATCCTCGCCAGTCGCGCCGAGCCCGGCAAAAATGAGGACTGGGACCTGCTCAGTACGGCTTGTGCTGCACAGGACTGGGCCACCGCCCGTGAAACGGCTGCCCGGCTTGAGCTGAACATCGACGAAGGCGAAGGTGCCATTGAGGAAAACTGGGGGCGCTGCTTCATCCGCTTCGAGGAGAACGGTGAAAGCAAGCAATACTACGCCTACCGCACCGGCCCGGTGACCGCCCGCATTGCCACCTTGTCGATTGCACCGTGGCAGCAGCGGGTGCGTGATTGGGTGGCCTTTGATGCTGCCTTGCTGGAGGCCCCACCCGAGGATGAGGAAGAGCGCAAGGAATTCATCCCTACCTTCCGCCCAATCTACACCATCGAAACCGGTGGCTTTGGCGAGAGCTGCTTCGTGGATGGCGCCGCCGCACCGGACGAGCAGTTCCAGGCCTTTGTCGAGGCGCTGGATGGCATGGGCTGGGAATGGTGGGTCAATAGTCCCGACGACTATACCGTCACCGACCCGGCCAGTGAGGAGCCGCTGCCGGGCCGCTACTTCCAGGTGGCTGCTCCACGGGCTGTGACGCCCAAGCAGGTCGATCACACCCTGCGTGAGCTGACTCGCGACTGGGCCCACCCGGTGTGCTGGCCGCGCTATGCAGACCGCCACGGTCTGCCGATGGCGCAACACGAGGATATTGTCGCCCGCTATGCGTTATGAGTTAGTGCGTTTGTCCTGCTAAAACAACAACGCCACAGCACGCTGTGGCGTTGTTGTTTTAGGGCCAGGCTCAGCCCGGAATGCCAGGGCGGGAGAAACCCGCCACATGCTGGCTCAGCAAGGCCAGCAATTGTGTCGGCTGCGCGCTGGCAATGCTTTCGTGCAACACCGTGAGTGCCGCCTGCAAATCAGCCTCGGTCCAGCAGGCTTCGTTCGCCATCATCACGCGGGGATGCGAAGTCTGCACAGCGTTATCATCTACCAGCAGCTCTTCGTACAGCTTCTCGCCGGGGCGCAGGCCGGTCAGCTGGATGGCGATATCTCCTTCCGGGTGGCGCTCGTCACGCACTTCCAGACCAGACAAGTGAATCATCTTCACCGCCAGGTCGTAGATGCGCACCGGCTCACCCATGTCCAGCAGGAACACTTCACCACCCTTGGCCATTGCGCCTGCCTGGATCACCAGTTGCGCCGCCTCCGGTATGGTCATGAAGTAGCGGGTAATGTCGCGGTGGGTCAGCGTCAGCGGCCCTCCCTGCCGAATCTGCTCGCGAAACAGCGGCACCACTGAACCACTCGACCCCAGCACATTACCGAACCGTACCATGCTGAACACCGGCTGGCTGTGGCGGGTGGCCAGGCTTTGCAGCACCAGCTCGGCCATGCGCTTGGTCGCCCCCATCACATTGGGCGGGCGCACGGCCTTGTCAGTCGAAATCAGCACAAAGGTTTCCACCCCGCAGGCAATCGCGGCCTGTGCGGCGTGGAAAGTACCGAGGATGTTGTTGCGCGCGCCTTCCAGCGGGTTGTCTTCCACAATGGGCACATGCTTGTAAGCAGCCGCATGGTAGATGGTCTGCACCCCATGTGTGCGGCATACGGATTCCAGCCGGGCCTGATCCACCACCGACCCCAGCATGGCCACCAGCCCGACCCCGCCAGGCAACTGCAAGCGCAGTTCGCGCTCAATCTGGTACAAGGCAAATTCGGAGACCTCAAACAGCACCAGCGCCTTGGGCTGCTGCCGGATGATCTGTCTGCACAGCTCCGCGCCGATGGAGCCCCCCGCCCCGGTGACCATCACCACCTTGCTGGTGATATTGGCCTGCATCAGCGCTGGAATCGGCTCCACCACCTCGCGCCCGAGCAGTTCCTCGATGGTGACTTCCCGAACGTCGGCCAGTTCAATGCTGCCTTCCACCAGATCCTTCATGTCCGGCACGGTCTTCAGCTGCACATGCAGCGGTTCGAAGGCATTGAGGATCTCGCGCCGACGCGACTTGGGCAAAGACGGGGTGGCTAGCAGCACCTGGCGAATCTGCAGGGCCTGAATCAGGCTGGCGGCATCTGCAGGCGGGTAAACATGCACCCCGGCAATCACCCGTCCATGCAGGCCTTTATCATCGTCAAAGAACGCCACAACCTCGTAGTGACGATCCGCCGCCAGCGCCAGCGCCAGCTGCGAGCCTGCTCGCCCGGCACCATAGATGGCGACGGCGGTACGCTCCAGCTGCTGGTTTTCCAGCGTGCGCAACAGGCCCCGCGCCAAGTAGCGGGTGGCGCCGATATAGGCCATCGCCAGAATCCAGTAGATCACGATGGCGCTGCGCGGCATGTTGACGAAGCGCCCCATGGTCACCACCGTCGCCAGCAGCAGCACCGACAGCGACACCCCGCTGAAGACGGTGACCATGATCTTTTCGTCCATATAGCGGACGACAGCGCGATACAAGCCCATCTTGATGAAAACCGGGATGGCCACCAAGGGGGCAATCGGCAGCAGTGGCCAGTATTTGTCCAGATCATGAGGCCAGCCGCCAAAGCGCAATACAATGGCGGTGAGCAAGGCCATAGGCAGCAAGAGCGCGTCCAGCGCCACCAGCGCCCACAGGCGCTGCGATCGGCTCATTCGGTCTAGCATGGGATGCATGGTGATTACCGGAAAAGCACCTGCAGCGTACGCCACAGGATGCCGATGTCACTGAATAATCCGTGATTGTCCACGTACTGCAGGTTGATGCGCAACTTGTTTGGCATCACTTCGTGCAGATAGGTGTGCTCCGGATCACTGGATTCCCCCAGCAGCCGGTTTTCATGGCGGTATTCGATGCTGGCGAGGTCGGTGAGGCCCGGGCGGACCGACAACACCTTGTCGCGCACGTCTGCCGGGTAGTGAGCCACATAGCGCGGCACTTCCGGACGCGGCCCCACCAGGCTCATCTGCCCCAGCAGCACATCCAGCAACTGTGGCAGTTCGTCCAGCTTGTAGTGGCGCAGGAACTGGCCGCTGCGGGTCACCCTGGGATCCGCGCCAACCGTCAGCTGCAAGCCACGCGCTTCCGCATCCACATACATGGTGCGGAACTTGTGGATACGGAAGGGTTTGCCAAAGCGCCCTACCCGCTCCTGACGGAAAAATACCGGTCCCGGCGAATCCAGCTTGATCCACAACATGATCAGCAGCAACACGGGCAGCAGCAGCAACACACCGCAGCCTGCCGCCAGCAGGTCAAATACACGCTTTGGCATGTCAGGCAGCCGGACGCAGAATGCCCCGCAGCGCGGCAATCACCCGCTCAACATCTGCATCGCTCATGCGGGTATAAAGCGGCAGGCTGAACGCGCCCTGATATACCTGCAGCGCGTGCGGGAAATCTTCCGGCTTCAGCGCATAGGTATCACGCCAGTACGGCTGCAGGTGCAGCGGGATGAAATGTACGCTGCAGCCGATGCCACGATCCGCCATCGCCTGGATCAGCTGATCCCGGTTGATACCCGCCTCAGGCCGGACTTGCAGCACATACAGGTGCCAGGAATGGCTGTCACCGGCTATCGTCGCCTTGGGTGGCAGGATCAGCGGCAGGTCAGACAATGCTGCGTTATAGCGCTCGGCCATCTGCTGGCGCCGCTGCTGGAAGCGGTCGGCCTTTTTCAGCTGCTGGATACCCAGCGCCGAGGCAATATCGGTCAGATTGTACTTGAAGCCCGGGGCCACCACTTCGTAGTACCAGGCCGGGGTCTTGGACACATAGCGGTCGAAGGCATCCCGGTTGATGCCATGTAGACGCATGGTACGGCAGCGTTGCGCCAGCGCCTTGTCCCGCATTACCACCATGCCGCCTTCACCGGTGGTAATGGTCTTGGTGGCGTAGAAGCTGAACACCGTGGCCTCGCTTTGCAAGGTACCAATCAAGGCACCGCGATGGCGCGAGGGCAAGGTATGCGCCGCGTCTTCCACTACCTTCAGCCCATGCTGGCGTGCCAGCTGCAGGATGCGGGTCATGTCGCAGGCCAGACCGGCAAAATGCACCGGGATGATGGCGCGGGTGCGCGGGGTGATGGCGGCCTCAATCTTTTCCGGGTCGATATTGAAGGTGGCCGGGTCAATGTCCACGAACACCGGGTGTGCGCCCAGATAGCGAATCACCTCGGCACTGGCCGTAAAGGTGTAGGGGGTGGTGATCACTTCATCGCCAGGCTGAATGCCGATGGCCTCCAGCGCCAGATGCAAGCCGGCAGTGGCCGAGTTGACCGAGATGGCCTGCAATGGGTCCGCCTCACTACTGCCCAGATACTGGGCAAAGTCAGCCTCGAACTGACGGGTCTTGGGGCCGGTGGTCACCCAGCCTGAACGCAGGGCATCGACCACTTCGGCAATTTCTTCCTCGCCGATATCTGGCAGGGCAAACGGTAAGAATGGAGTAGCGTGTTCAGACATCAGGGTTCCCGCTGTTCATCATCAGTATGGCCCATGGCGCACAGAAACCGGCGCGCTAGGACAGGATAATCATGGTTTTGCATGACAAATTCACGCCCGCGCGCGCCCATGGCATCCCGCACGGATTCCGGCAAAGCCAGCATGCGGCGGATACCCTCGGCCAGCGCGGCGGGGTCTTCAGGCGGCACGGACAAGCCGCAAGCGGCATCCTGCACCGCATCGTTGCCCGCTTCTACCGCGTGCAGCACCGGCTTGCCTGCCATCATGTAGTCCATCAGCTTGTTCGGGTTGATGCCGAAGCGATAGATTGGCTGGCGCTGCCAGCCAATGTACAGAGCATCCATCCACGCCAGCGCGCTCGGCACCTGCGTTTTGGGAATGGCGTCCAGAAAGTGTACATTTTCCAGCTCCAGCGCGTGCGCCAGGCGCTGCAAGGCTGGTTTTTCCGGGCCATGCCCGATCAGCACAAAGCTCACTGGCAGGTCTTTCACCTGCGCAGCGGCATGCAGCAACACCTCCATTGCATTGGCCACCCCCATGGCACCGGCGTAGCCGATGACGAAACGGCCTTGCCGTCGCAGCTCCGGCAGCAGGCTGGCCATGTGCTCTGGCAAGGAGTCGCCCAAGTCTTCCTGCCAGTCTGCCACCACAATGCCATTGGGCACATAGTGGAAGCGATCGGCAGGCATGCCATGCTGCTGCAGATGGTGCGACGCTTTCGGCAGCATGCTCACCACCGTGTCGGCATGGCGGCAGATATGATTTTCCCCGGCCTGCAACAGCATGATGAAGGGGTGGCGTGCCGACATGCCCCCCAGCTCCATCGGCGACAGCGGCCACAGGTCGTGCAGCTCAAACACCAGTCGGGCGCCGTATTTCCGTGCCAGCCAGCGTGCCGGGTAGCCATCCAGCGGGTAGGTGGAAGACGCAATCACCACATCCGGCTTGAACGATCCAAGGTGACGGCGCAAGCCAAACAGGCGGCCCACAAAACGAAAAATGTTCAGCACCCGCCCAACACCATTGCCCTGATAGCGAGGCGTGTCCAGCCACAGGTAACGGATACCGTCCAGCCACTGCTCGGTGACCTTGCCGGCGCAATCCGGCTGACGGCTGCGGGTGTGGGCAAACGAAGCCGCCACCATGGTGACCTGATGCCCCATGCGCACCCATTCCCGCGCCATGTAATAGGGGCGGTATTCCATGCCCAGTTGCGGCGTACCCGCGTAGTGGTTGATATACAGGATATTCATGCGCCAGCAGCCTGCGCCAGTTGGCGGTACAAGGTCAAGAGCTTCGCTGCCTCAACCGACCATTGATAGTGTTGCTCCACCGCACGGCGTCCATTCATGCCCAGCACCTGAGCGCGTGCTTCATCGGCCAGCAGCTCGCGTATGGCCTGGGCGATGGCGGCCGGGTCCAGCGGGTCTACACACAGGCCGCAATCGGCATCCTGCACAATCTGTCGCCACAAGGGAAAATCCGACGCGACCACCGGAATGCCTGCGGCCATGTATTCAAACAGCTTGATTGGCAAGGCATCGAGGTAATTAATGATTGGATGCAGTGTCACCAGCCCTACCCGCGCCCGGCCCAGCACCTGCTGCACACCAGCGCGATCCACCACGCCCAGGTAGTCGGTTTGCTGCCAGCCGGGATGCGCGCGGGCCTCGTGCTCCAGCGCGGTTTCATTGAAGGCACCGGCCAGCAGCAAGCGGCTGTCGGTCTGCACCAGCGCCTCCAGCGCCTCCATGATACCGCGCACCCGGGTAATTCCCCCCAGATAGCACACCGCATGCTGCTTGTCCTGCCAATCCCCCGCCGGGGTCAGCTCGGACAGGATGGGAAAGTTGTTGACGTCCACCGTGCGCGGCTGATGTGGCAGAAAACGGTCACGAATGGTCGGCGTCGCCGCCACCACGGCGGAGAAGCAACCCGCAGCCCAGTCCTCCAGCCATTCGAACACCCGGGCAATGCCCCGCCGCAGCGCCGGGCGGATCCAGGGCTTGGCCAGAATCTGCCGGGGCACATCCTCATGCACGTCATACACCACCTGACGATCATCCAGCCGCAGCAGCAAGCCGACCGGGATCAGCTCCGGGTCGTGGAAATGGTAGGCATCGGCCTGCAGCTGCCAAGCCGCGCGACCGACCCGCCAGATTCCCTGCGTCATGCGACGCAGGCGCCCTGTCGGCTTGCCGACATCCTTGACCGTAATACCCTCCACCACGGCATCGCCCAGCCCATCGGCCACCACCAACGTGACCTGATGTCCGCCAGCAGCCAGGCTGCGGCACTGCTTGACGAAAATGCGGATGTCACCGCGCGGGTGAGCGCTGGTCAATACGGCGATCTTCATGCCCGCCCTTCCAGAATACGTTGGTACAAGGCGGCGCATTGCGCCATGTTCTGCGGGAACCAGGCGGTTTCCCGAATGCGTTGATGGTTAGCCAGCATCTGCTGCTGCCAGCGCTCCGGCTGTTGCTCACACCATTGCATGGCCCGCCACAGGTCGTCAGTCAGTTGCTTGACGTCGCGGCAAAGGAAGCCTTGCTGACCATCTTCCACCCATTCGCGGTTGGCAGGCAAATCGGAGAGTACCGGCAGGCAACCGTAGGCCATGGCTTCGAGCAGGCTGACCGGGGTGCTGTCACTCTCCGGCACGCTGACAAACAGCCGGGACCGCGCATAGGCTTGCAACAGCTCGGCGTGGGGCATGAAACCGGTGAACAGCACACTCCCACCCAAACCCAACTCACGGGCCAGCGCCTGTAGCGCCGGGGTGTCCGGGCCACTGGCGGCGACTTCCAGCTGCCAGTCCTGCCAATGCCCATGCTGCTGCAGCACCGCCACCGCTCGCAAGATGGCGTCCACCCGGTACAGGGGCTTATGCAAGCGGCAGGACAGCATGCGTTTGGGGCGGCTGGCCAGATCAAGCGGTGGTGACGGCAACTCGGGCAGACCAAACAGCAACCACTGTCCCGCAACCGTTTGCCCCGCCACCTTTTGCGCCTGCTGCAGCAGCACCTGGGAATCCGCCGTCAGCAAGCGCGCCGCCCGCAGATTGCCCCGCACCATCCAGTGGTGCAGCGGGCTGCGCTTTGGCAACAGCAGCACATCCGAGCCCCAGCAGGACAGCACCATCGGCAGCGCACTGCCTTTGAGGGCTCGCCTGGCATGCCAGGCCACGCTATTGGCTTGATGGACATGCACCAGTTGTGGCTGGTACTGCGCAATCACCTGCCGGATACGCCGGGCTGTGCGCCAGGCACGCAGGCCAAAATCGACCTGCACCACTTCACACAGATTGGGCGGGCACCACTCCGGCCCTGGTTCACCATTGCTGATCAGCACCACCTGGCGGCAATGCGGCGCAATCCCGGCCAGAAAACGATGGGTATGGATGGAGTGCGTGCCAATCAGCAGCAGGGTATCCAGTACCGGGCTCATGCCTGCGCCTCCTGCAGGCATTGCCGCAAGCGTGCCAGCCGTGCCGCACTGAGGCGGACATGGCGACCTAGCGGCAAGTTCAGCATGGTCGCCGCCACCTGCTCCCCCTGTGGGCATTGCCCATCCACATAGCCATGCCCGCTGCTGCCTGCCGGATGCACCACGTGGTTGAACCACATCCCGACCGGTAAACCCGTCGCGTCCTGCAGCGCCTGCATGATGGCCTTGCGTCGCGAGGCGAGCGTACCCTCCAGCAGCAAGGGGAACCGCAGCAAGGCAGCCCCGTCTGGAAGCGGCAAGCAGCGGACCCCTGCCAGCCCGGCCAGCGTCTGCTGATAGGCAATCGCCTGCTCACGTCGCAACTGCTTGGTTCCGGCATAGGCACGCAGCTGCTGCCAGCCCAGATGGGCCGCACCAGTGTGCAGCTGCAAAGGATAGTGTGCCGGGCGTAGCCCTGATAGCTCTTCCGAGGTCGCGTACAGCAGACCGAGGCGACGCAGCACGCCTTGTGTCCAGCGTCCGAGTGTCACCGCGCCGCTGGCGGCCAGCAGATGGCTGAACACCGTCATGCCTAGCTGCAGACGCTGGCGCAGACTGAATACCGGCAGTTGTAACCGCTTTTTTGCCAGAGTCTTCCGCAGTTCCGGTTCACGCACCCACAGCGCACCGCCCATGCCGGTAGTCAGGCACTTGGAGAATTCAAAACTGAAAAAGGCGGCATCCAGCGACCGTGTCGCCAGCACCGGTTCGGGCATGCTGCCCAAGGCATGTGCCAAGTCTGCCACCAGCAGCAGCTGGGGGAATCGCGCACGCAGCGTGTCCAGCCCCAGTAGCGGCAAACCATAATTGGCAGGCAACACCAGTACCCGGGTCCGCGCATTCACCGCTTCCAGCAAGCGTGGCAGGTCATACGTCAGCGTGTGCGGGTCGATGTCCACGTAGCGCACGGTGGCCCCGGCAAAATGGGCGGCATTGGGCACCACCACGCAGGTATAGGCGGGCAGGATCACTTCGTCACCGGGCTGCAGGGCCAGCTGATCCAGCCAGGCATACAGCCCCATGCGGCCCGCACCGTACAGCAACAGCTCGTCCGTCGGGCAACCCAGCTCGTCGGCCAGCGCTTGCTGAAAGCGTTGCAATGCCGGCGCGGCAGGCGTCCACAGCCGGTCCAGCTGCGCGCGCCACCACATCGGCCAGGTCAGGGCAGTACACACCAGCGACATGTCAGGCCGGGCCTCCTGCCAGGGGTTTCTTTTTCACCGCCGGGCTACCCGCGTAGAGCCACCCCCGCTCCAGCCGCCCCTGCACCACCGAATTGGCGGCCACGCACACATCATCTTCGATGAGGGTACCCGGCAGGATCACGCACTGCGAGCCGATAAACACATTATTGCCGATGGTCACGCCAGCCTTGTGTTTGACCGTCGCCATCGCCTGCGTCAGGGTGGGGACATTGCTGACACAAAATACGCTGCAAAAGGGGCCAATCGCCACCTGCTCACCAATCTGCAGGCACTGATCCTCGATCAACAGATAGCCCCAGGGTGCCAGGTGCGAACGTGCGCCCAGCTGGAACTGCCCGCCCGGGGTCACCATCACCTGCACCTGCTGGTAGAGCATGCTACCTGCCCCCAGTGTACAGGCAGATGGCGTCAGCAAGCGCACGCCCTGGTCGAGCCCCGCCCCTGTCGCGATGCGGGCACCTCGCCAGCGTGCCAGCGTCACCCGCAGTCGGCGTTTGGCATAACCCCAGCGTTGCAGCACGCGATCCAGACTCATGCTACCCCCCGTTGCCGGTCATCATGGCGGGCGATATGCCACAGCCAGAGCAGGAACACGGCAAAATAGGTGGTCATGAGTGCCGAGGTCAGACCCAGCCCCCATTCCACGTTGTGCCACACCGTGCTACCGATCAGCAAACCCAGCAGGTAAGCCAGGATGCCGACCACGGCGAAGGCAAAGGCCGTCCGTTGCCGCCCCAGCACCAGCGGCAGGGTCGACAGTGGCGAAGCCACGAAGTAAAGCAGCATGTACGGAGCCAGCCACTGCGCGTAACGACCCGCAGCATCCCACTGCGCGCCAAACAGCAGGGCAAACAGCGGCTCGCCCCACAGCAGCAGGATCACCACCGGCACCACCGCCAACCCACCCAGCATCAGCACCATCTGCCGCACCAGCGGGGCAATGGCCTGCCCGGCGTGGCGCTCAGTGGCAATGCGCTGGTACAGCACCTGAGCAACGACCCCGCCCACCAGCCCGATCGGCGCTTTCAACACCCGGATGGTCAATCCATAATAGCCCAAGGCACTGGCACCACCGGCATGTGACAGCACCCACAAGGCCCCCGTCTCCTGAAACGCAGTGACAAAGGCGTGCATGGCGTTAATGGTCGGGAATTCGCGATAGCGCCAAGCCACCACTTTGATCTGCTGCCAGCGCAAGCGCGCCAGCCAGTGCCCGCCTTGCCGCAAGGCGTCCACCGCCAACCAGACAGCCGCCAGCAGGGTACCCAGCAATTGCCCGAGGATCAGCCCACCTGAGCCAAACTTTGCCCAGCCTGCCAGCCATTGCGTTCCCACCGTGCCACCGCTTTGCAGGAAACGGGAACTGGCCATCACCCCGTCACGACGCCGCCGGTTGGCCCAACACCCCAAGGACTGACCGCACCCCACCGCAAACACGGTCACCGCCAGCACGGGCAGCCAGCGTGCCACTTCGGGGTGCCCCAGTACCCTGGCAATGGTGGTTTCTTCCACCAGACTGAGCGGCAGCAACAGCAGCATCCAGCCAAAGGCGATCAGCAGCGACAGGGCCAGCAGATGCAGCGCCTCGTCGTCGTCCTCCGGCAGCACAATCGCCATCTCATAGCGACCACCCGCCATGACCGCAATATTGCTCATCAGGCCGCTGAACAGGGCGAACAGGCCGAAGTCTGCCGGGCTGTACAGGCGTGTCAAGGCAGGCGCTGCCAGCAGGGGCAGTGCCTGCGCCAGTGTAGCGCCGGTCAGCAGGGTGAGGATGCTGCGGAGGAACCCGCGTTGCGCGGTCATGCCGGGCAAGCTTGCCTCAGGCGACCGCCGCCCGCACCGCATCCACAACACGGTCCTGGCTGGCTTCGTCGAGGAAGGGGTGCATCGGCAGGCTCATCACCCGACGTCCTGCGGCCTCAGCACGCGGGAAACTGCCCGCGCCCAGCCCCAGACCGGCAAACACCGGCTGCAGGTGCAGTGGAATCGGGTAATGCACCGCCGTCGGGATGCCCGCCGCCTTCAGGCTGGCTTGCACCGCATCACGGTTGTCCACTTCGATGGTGTATTGTGCGTACACGCTGCTGCAGCCTGGTGTGAGCTGCGGTGTGGTGACGATGCCGGCCAGCATGTCGCTGTAACGGGCGCCGATACGCTCGCGTGCAGCCACTTCGTCGGCAAAGGTCGGCCACTTGCCCAGCAAAATGGCGGCTTGCAGGGTATCCAGCCGGCCGTTCAGGCCGAGCAGCGGGTGGTGGTATCGGCGGTCCTGTCCATGCACACGAATCTGCCGCATGCGCTGCGCCAGCGCGTCATCATTGGTAAAGCAGGCGCCGCCATCACCATAACAACCCAGCGGTTTGGACGGGAAGAAGCTGGTGGTGGCCAGGGTGCTCAGACCGCAGGAGCGTCGGTCATGATAGCGCGCGCCGAAACTCTGCGCGGCGTCCTCAATCACTGGCAGGCCATGCTTGGCAGCCACTGCGTTGATGGCGTCAAAATCAGCACACTGGCCATACAGGCTGACCGGCATGATGGCGCGGGTGCGCGGCGTAATGGCCGCCTCCAGCAGGGCCGGGTCCAGGTTCCAGCTCACCAGGTCGATATCCACAAACACCGGTTTGGCCCCCACCAGGGCGATCATTTCACCGGTGGCGATAAAGGTAAACGGGGTGGTGATCACCTCATCACCCGGCTGAATGTTCAGCGCCATCAGCGCGATCATCAGCGCGGTGGTGCCATCGGCCACCCCTACACAGTGCTTGACGCCCACATAGTCGGCCAGCACCGCCTCCAGCTCGGCCACCTCCGGCCCCATGATGAACTGCCCGTGGTCCAGCACCTGCTGGATACGTTGGTCAATCGCCGGTTTCAGGTGGCGATACTGGCTTTTCAGGTCAATGAATTCCATGCAATAAGGCTCCAGGAGCGGTCCAGGGTTGCAATCCGGTTAAAGCGGCGAGCAGCGTTCGCTGTCGACCATGTAGCGGGCAGCGCAGGTGGCACAGCTCAGCTCACCGCTGCCCTTGGGCAATTTCTCACCGCACTGGCACATCCAGCCCATGCGCCGTGCCGGGGTGCCTACCATCAGGGCGTACGCAGGCACATCACGCGTCACTACGGCACCGGCACCGATGAAGGCATATTCGCCGATCTCGTTGCCGCAGACCACGGTGGCATTGGCGCCAATGCTGGCACCTTTGCGCACCACGGTGCGGCGGTATTCGTGCTTGCGGGTGACATGGCTGCGCGGGTTGTGTACATTGGTAAACACCATCGACGGACCGCAAAACACATCGTCTTCCAGGGTCACCGCATCGTAGATCGACACATTGTTCTGTACCTTGACGTTGTTGCCGATCTGCACATCGTTACCGACAAACACGTTCTGCCCGAAGGAGCACCGCTCACCAATCCGCGCACTGGCACAGATATGCACCCAATGCCAGATGCGGCTACCGGTGCCAATCTCGGCCCCTTCATCCACAATGGCGGTTGGATGTACGGTATATGCGGTCATTTTGCTTCCTAAGCAGTGCGTTCACGCCAGCGCTGGATCACACGCTTGCCCCAGTGATGTGAAGGCAGTTCAACATGATGATGGATCAACGCAGCCAACCCCAGAGCCAATCCAGCCATCAAGGGTAGGGCCACCAGCGGTGAAACCTGCCATTCTAGCATGAGGCGCAGGCCGCTGTAGCCCAGTACGGCATGGACACAGTACAGCGGGTAGCTGACATCGGCCAGCCAGCGGGTGGGGCGTTGCAGACGGATATGGGCGCGCAACAGATACAGCCCGCCAAACAGCCCGGCTGCAATAGCGTAGCTGAGCAGCAAGTTGGGTGGAAAATGCAGCCAGCGTGCCGCCAGCAGGAACCACAGGGCAAAGCCCAGCCCGATCCACAGCACACACTCCCACCACGGCCAGTTGCGCTGGTAGGCTTGGTGAAACACGATGCCGATGCAGGCGAACACCAAGTACAGCAAGGTTCCCGGTACCGCATGCCCGCTCATCTGCCAGCCTGTGGCCAGCAGCAGCAAACCGGCGGGCAGCAGCAACAGCCCGCGGCTGCCCCGCTGTAGCGGCCCGATGATCAGCAGCGCCAGCAGGTAGAACTTCATCTCGATGTCCAGCGTCCAGACGATACCGTCGATATTGGCTCCGCCCAGCATATCGCGCAGACCGGGCAGCAGATGTAACAGCACGTCTTTCAGGCGATGCGGGAAAGCGTGGCCCTGCCACGCGGCCACGGCCCACAACACCAGCAGCGTCACCGCGAACCCGGCCCAGTACGTCGGCAGAATGCGAAACGCCCGCCCGATCATGAAGCCGCCGCCATCCACTTGCTTGCGGAAGGAGAAAGGCAGCACAAAACCGCTGATCAGGAATAGTGCTCCCACCGCAATCGCCCCCAGATTGAGCGAAAACGCCTGCAGGAAAGCAGCATGCCCTGGCCACAGCGCCATACCTGCAGGCAGCACCGGCATGCCGGTCAGTTCCGCCACCCGCGCCGGACGTTGCCAGAACAGAATGCCGTAATGGAACAGCAGCACCGCCAGTGCCGACAAGCCCCGCAGCAGGTGGGCAAACTCGACCTGATCAGGTCCGGGTGCGGCCTGCGGCGGGCGCATGGACACTTAACCTGCCGCCAGGCGTGACAGCACCAGCTCGCGCGGCAAGGCGGCCAGCACGGCATCCAGGCTTGGCGTTTGCGTGGTACCACACAGCAGCACCCGTACCGGCATGGCCAGCTGCGGGAATTTCAAACCGGCCTCTGCCACTACGGCTTTAAGCTCAGCGGCAATACTGTCCTTGCTCCAGTCCACCAGCGCCTGCAGGCGGGACACCAGCGTCGGCAGGTGTGGCAGCACGGCATCGGTCAAATGCTGGGCTCGCAGTGCCGGGTCGGCTTCTGGCGTGCGGAAGCAGAACGCCAGCGCTTCTGCCAGCTGGCACAGGTTCTCCACCCGCTCCTTGTACAGGCCAACCAGTGCGGGCAGATCAATCGCCTCATCAACCGTCACGCCAATTTTCTCAAGGAAGGGGCGCACCAGCGCGGCGATGCGCCCGGCGTCAGCCTGCTTCAGATAGTGCGCATTCACCCACATCAGCTTCTTGCGGTCCAGCCGTGACGGCGAACCACTGATCTGGCGGGTATCAAACCACTCCACCAGTTGCGCCCGGCTGAACAGCTCATCATCACCATGCCCCCACCCCAGACGCGCCAGATAGTTGAGCAAGGCTTCCGGCAAGATGCCCATCTCGTAATACTGCATCACCGAGGCGGCACCGGTACGCTTGCTCAGCTTCTTGCCGTCTTCGTCGAGGATCATCGGCACGTGGCCATACTTCGGCAACGGCGCCCCCAGTGCCAGCAGGATGTTGATCTGGCGCGGGGTGTTGTTGACGTGATCGTCGCCGCGGATCACATGGGTGATCGCCATGTCCCAGTCGTCCACCACCACACAGAAGTTGTAGGTCGGTGTACCATCTGGTCGGGCAATGATCAGGTCATCCAGCTCGGTATTGCTGATTTCGATACGGCCCTTGACTTCGTCCTCCCATGCCACCACACCGTCCAGCGGATTGCGGAAACGCACCACCGGCTGCACGCCCGCTGGCGGCTCCGGCAAGGTCTTGCCGGGCTCAGGACGCCAGCGACGGTCGTAGCGTGGTTTCTCGCCACGTGCTTCCTGCTCCGCACGCAGTGCGTCCAGCTCTTCCTTGCTGCAGTAGCAGTAATAGGCCGTACCGGCCTTGAGCATCTCGGCCAGAACCTCTTTGTAACGGTCCATCCGCTGCATTTGATAGAACGGGCCTTCATCGTATTCCAGGTCCAGCCAGTGCATGCCGTCGAAGATGGCCTTGACCGATTCCGGCGTGGAGCGTTCGACATCGGTATCTTCCACCCGCAGGATGAACACGCCCTGATGGTGGCGGGCATAAGCGTAGGAAAACAAGGCGGTGCGGGCACCACCGATGTGCAGCTCGCCGGTCGGGCTGGGCGCAAAACGGGTACGGACTGGGGTCATGTCAGCTCAATCATCATGATGAATAGGGTTCAGACCGGATATTTTACGTGAAGCCCTCCCCTTCCGGCTATAATCGCCAGATTGTCCAAGCAATATCCATCCGGCATGTCGTCGAACAAACGCAACACGCGCAACACCGCCCAACCGGCCATGACGCCCCAACTTGGCAGCCTGCTGCGTGAATCGTGGTGGCTGCTGCTGGTGGCCGCCGCCATTTATCTGGTACTGATCCTGATCAGCTACGATCAGGCAGACCCCGGCTGGTCGCACAGCGCACCACCCGCTCCGATTCACAACACGGGCGGCAGCTTTGGGGCCTGGCTGTCAGACCTGCTGCTCTACCTGTTTGGCGGATCGGCCTGGTGGTGGGTCTTGCTGTGCCTCTCCGGCATCCTGTGGGGCTACCGGCGGCTGGATCGCGATGATGACACACCCCGCTACCCCTTATGGCTGTCGCTGGCAGGCTTCTTCGTAACACTGACGGGTAGTTGCGGGCTGGAATCACTGCGCCTGTACAGCCTGAAAATCGCGCTACCGGATGAGCCAGGCGGCATGCTCGGCGCCGCGGTCAGTACGCCGCTGGCCCATACCTTTGGCTTTACCGGTGCCACACTCGTCCTGCTGGCCAGCATCGCCATTGGCCTGTCGCTGTTTGCAGGGGTCAGCTGGCTGCAGTTTGTGGAGGGCCTGGGTCATGTACTGGAAGGCAGCCTGCAGCGCATCACCGGCATCTGGCAAACCCATCAGGACCGCAAGGCGGGCGAGGCCGCTGCAGCCGAACGCGATGCGATGGTGGCCGAAGAAAAACGCCGACAGCAAGACCGTGCGCCGGTGGAAGTGGTGGTGCCGGGTGAACGGGTTGAGCCCTTGATCCTCAACCACCCCACGGCCCCTGCCGAGCTGGAGCCCTTGACCACGGATGACGACACCTCCGTGCCGGAAACCGAGGACGATGTGGTTGACGAGCTGCCGCCTTGGCAGGAAGAGGAAGCGGAACCCGCGCCACCCCCACGCCCAGTCCGCCCGGAGCCGGTAGTGGAAGCTGCACCACAGCCGCGCCGCGACGCCATCCCTGCGGTCAAGATCGAGCCATCACGGCAAGCCATCAAGGAAAAGCAGGCGCCGCTGTTCAGCGACCTGCCGGACTCCCCCTTGCCACCGCTTTCGCTGCTGGCCATGCCGCCCCTGGAATCCGAGACCGTCGCCGCCAGTACGCTGGAATACACCTCACGCCTGATCGAGCGCAAACTGGCCGACTTTGGCGTGCAAGTGCAGGTGGTCGCCGCCTACCCCGGCCCGGTGATTACCCGTTATGAAATCGACCCGGCCAGCGGTGTCAAGGGTTCACAAGTGGTCAATCTGGCCCGCGACCTGGCGCGGGCGCTGGGGCTCGCCGCCATCCGGGTGGTGGAAACCATCCCCGGCAAGACCTATATGGCGCTGGAGCTGCCCAATCCAAAACGGCAGACGGTCAGGCTGTCGGAGATTCTGTGTGCCAGCGTGTATGGCAACTCGACCTCACCTTTGACCCTGGCGATGGGCAAAGACATTTCCGGTACGCCAGTCGTCACCGATCTGGCCAAGATGCCGCATGTGCTGGTGGCGGGGACCACCGGCTCCGGTAAATCCGTGGCCATCAACGCCATGCTGCTCAGCCTGCTGTACAAGGCCACCCCGCAGCAAGTGCGGCTGATTCTGGTCGACCCGAAGATGCTGGAAATGTCGGTCTATGAAGGCATCCCGCATCTGCTGGCCCCGGTGGTGACCGACATGAAACAGGCTGCCAATGCGCTGAACTGGTGCGTGGCGGAGATGGAAAAGCGCTACAAGCTGATGTCTCACATGGGGGTGCGCAATCTGGCGGGCTTCAACCAGAAGCTGGCCGACATGGAAAAGCGCGGCGAACGCCCGACCAACCCGTTTACCCTGACGCCGGACAATCCGGAGCCGCTGGAAGCGCTGCCGATGATCGTGGTGGTGATCGACGAACTGGCCGACCTGATGATGGTGGCGGGCAAGAAGATCGAAGAGCTGATTGCCCGGCTGGCGCAAAAAGCCCGTGCGGCAGGCATTCACCTGATCCTTGCCACCCAGCGGCCGTCGGTGGACGTGATTACCGGCCTGATCAAGGCCAATATCCCGACCCGCGTGGCGTTCCAGGTCTCCAGCAAGATCGACTCACGCACCATTCTGGACCAGATGGGGGCGGAAACCCTGCTCGGCATGGGCGACATGCTCTACCTGCCACCCGGCACCGGCTACCCGCAGCGCCTGCACGGTGCGTTTGTAGCCGACGAGGAAGTGCACCATGTGGTGGACTATCTCAAGCAGCACGGCGCCGCCAATTATATTGAAGGCATTCTGGAAGGCAGTGTCGGCGACGGCGGCAGTGACAACCTGAAGGGCAGCATTCTGGAAGGCGACAGCGAAAACGACCCGCTGTACGACGAAGCGGTTACCTTTGTGCTGAAGTCCCGCCGCGCCTCCATCTCGGCCGTGCAACGGCAACTGCGCATCGGTTATAACCGTGCCGCCCGTCTGATTGAGCAAATGGAAATGGCCGGGGTGGTGAGCCCGATGGAGAGCAACGGCAACCGTACCGTGCTGGTCCCGGCACGTGAGGAGTAAGCCGACCACAGTGGGACGCTGAGCGGCAGCCTCACCTACTGATAGATAGCCATGAAAAAAGCGGGGAAGTCCCCGCTTTTTTCATGGCTATCCCAGTACCCGCCCATCAGCCCTGCCCGGCAAACACCCAGACATGGCGAGATGGCAGCTCCAGATGATCATGCCCGGCTTGCCAGTTTTCCTCGCCAAACGCACGCAGACGCAGCGCGCCAGACTCACACAGCAGCTCCCAGCGATCGCCCAGATACATGCCGGTCACCGGTTTGACGGCCAGCCGGTTGTCACCCGCGCCACTCACCGGGCGCACCCGCTCCAGCCGGATCAACGCAGTAACCGGGTCTCCCACTTTGACGGGCGTACGCGGATCCCCCCACAGTGACCAGCCCTCACCTTCTACCCGTACCAGGCCCCCTTCCATCTGCACCACCTGCCCGACCAGCCGGTTGTTGCTGCCCATGAAATCGGCGGCATACAGGGAGCGTGGTTGACCATACAGTTCCTGAGGCGTGCCCGCCTGCTCGATCTTGCCGTCCTTCAACAGCAGAATGCGATCAGCCATGGCCATGGCCTCGCTCTGATCATGCGTCACCACCAAGGCAGAGAGCTTGAGCCGGATGATCAGCTCCCGCAGCCAGGCCCGCGCTTCCAGCCGCAGAGCGGCATCCAGATTGGACAGCGGCTCGTCCAGCAGGATGACTGGCGGGTTGTACACCAGCGCGCGGGCAATCGCTACCCGTTGCTGCTGTCCACCGGACAGTTGATGCGGGTAACGCTGCCCCAGATGCCCCAGGTTCAGGTTGTCCAGCGCCTGCTGCACCCGCTCTGCGGATTCCCCCTTGTCGATACCGCGCAGCTTCAGGCCATAGGCCACATTTTCCTGCACGGTACGATGTGGCCACAGCGCATAGCTCTGGAACACCAAACCCAGATCCCGTTTCTCGGCTGGCAGCTCGATGCCTTTGGCCGCATCAAACAGCGCCTTGTTGCCATCCAGCAGGATCTGCCCATGGTTGGGCTGTTCCAGCCCAGCCACAGCGCGCAGCAAGGTGGTTTTACCCGAGCCGGAGGCCCCCAGCAGTGCCACCACTTCACCTGCAGCCAGCCCGAACGACACGCCTTTCAGGATCGGGTTATCGCCATAGGCCAAACGCAGGTCCCGCACTTCCAGCTTGGCAGCCGATTGCCGGGCTGCCGCATCACGTTGATTCATGTTCTGTCTCCTCATCCTTCCCGTCAGGGCCACTACCGGCCCTGATCCGACTAGTCATGCAGCTTCACACCCAACTTGAGGGCAATGGCGATGCCGGTTCCCACCAGCAGCACATTGATCAGCGACAACACCGCCACCAGATCCACTGCGCCAGCCGCCCACTGCGATACCAGCATGGAGCCGATCACCTCCGTACCCGGTGTCAGCAGATACACCCCGGTGGAGTACTCCCGCTCAAAGATCATGAACACCAGCAGCCAGCTGGCCAGCAGGCCAAAGCGGATCAGTGGCAAGGTGATCTCGAGGTTTACCCGGGTGCGCGACGCGCCCAGCGTACGAGCACTCTCTTCCAGCTCAGGCGCCACCTGCAACAAAGCGCTGGATACCAGCCGCATGCCATAGGCCAGCCACACCACGGCATACGCCAGCCAGACACTGAACAAGGAAGAGCGCAGTTCCTTCAGCCCCGGGATGAACAGGAAGACCCACAGGAAAGCCAGCCCGGCCAGCAAACCCGGTACCGCACGCGGGATCAGCACCATGTAGTCAATACAACGGGTCAGGATGTCACTGCGGCGATGCGCCACCAGTCCCAGTGCGGTATAGCAGGCGACCGCCAGCCCCCCGCCAATGACGCCAATCAGGATGGTATTGAAAATGGCGCGGATCACCCCGGGTTGCTCGGCCAGATCGCGGAAATGTTGCAGGGTGAACGCTTCCGACCATTGCACCCCCAGACCCCAGTTGGTCACAAAGGCACGCAGGGTAATACCGGACAGCGGCACCACCACCGTCACGAACAGCCAGCCACCGACCAGCGCCAGCGCCATCCAGCGCCAGCGCCCCAGCGGCATCAGGCGTTGCCGGGTAGCTTTACCCTTCACCGCAATGTAGCGATTGGCCGTTTTCAGCAAATGGCGCTGCAACAACACCAGCGGGAAGGTCACGGCAATGATGCAGACTGCAACCGCGGCCATCAGGTGGTAAGACGGCAAGCCCAGCTTGTTGGTCAGCTTGTACAGGTAGGTAGCCAGTACCAGATGTCCTTCGGGGTCACCCAGGATCAGTGGCAGCCCGAAAATCTCGAAACCAAGGAAGAACACCAGCACGCCACTGTACAGCAGGCTGGGCGCCACCATCGGCAGACTGATGCTGCTCGCCACCCGCAGCGGCCCGGCGCCGGTCACCCGCGCGGCCTCTTCCACATCGGAGCCCAGGTTCTTCAGGGCCGCACTGGAATAGAGGTAGACGTGGGGAACGTGGGTCAGACCCGCGATGATGGCAATGCTGGGCAGCGAATAGATGTTCCAGGGGACAGAACCAAACCAGGACTGCCACATCAGTGAGTAGAAACCCACGGGCCCGGTCGCCACCACGTAGCCAAACCCCAGCACGAAGGGGGACACGAACACCGGTATCAGCACCAGGACTTCGATCCAGCGGCGACCCGGCAGGTCTGTACGGCTAAGCAGGAAAGCCAGAGCAGCACCCAGTGGCAAGGCGATGACGATCATGCCGACCGCAATCATCAGCGAATTTTTGGCCGCCATCCAGAAATCCGGGTCATCGAAGATGAACTGGTATGCGGCCCAGCCATACTCATGGTTGGGGAAGAAGAACGGTCCGGACAAGGCACTCTGCCAAAAAACCAGACCGATAGGCAGGAACACCGCCAGTGCCGCCAGCAAAACGACGGCAATACGGGTCCCGCCCAAGCGAGCAAGGGCATTCATGATTACATCCTCAAGCAAGGGCTCAGAACCGGCTAACCGCCTGTGGGTGAGGGTGAGGCAAGGCGAATACGACTGCACAAGCAGGATTCGCCCGGGAGAGACAAGTTCCCCCCGAAACTGACGCAACGCCGTATCGCCACCACACCGCAGACGGTGAACAGATTCTCAGACCGGTGCACCGCCAGGCAGGCGATGCACCGCTGCGTCAATCCATCCGCTTAGTTACGGGCCAGCGCGGCTTTCCACTGCTTGAGGTATTGCAGACGCATGGACTGGTCCAGATAGGTCAGCAGCCCTGCGCCCACCGGGATCGGCTTCATCGCGCCGCCCAGTACCCGGCCCAGATAGGTACCGGTGGAATTGCCTTCCATGTCCGTCCGCACGGCATACAGGTCGCTGGCTGCCAGCAGGCTCTGACCACGGGTCGAGATCAGGAAGTCCAGCCACAGCTTGGCGGCGTTCGGATTTTTGGAGGCCTTGCCAATCAGCGCCAGGCGAGAGATCACCAAGGTATAGTCGGTCGGCAGTACATAGCCAATGTTGGCGTCCTTCTTGGCACGCGTCATCGCGTAGGAGCCCAGCAGGTTGTAGCCAATCAGGTTTTCACCGGAGGAGATGCGCTCCATCATGGCGCCTACGCTGGTCTGCAGCTTGACGTCTGCGCCACCCAGCGCTTTGGCCAGATTCCAGAAGGACGGGTTGGCCTTGCTGTCCTGACTGGCCAGCAGGAAACCCACCCCGGACTTTTCCGGGTCATAGCTGGTGACCTTGCCCTTGAACTTCGGGTTGTTCATCAGCGCGGCAAAATCCGCATGGGTTTTCGGTACTTCGCCTGCGGACACCAGCTTGCGGTTATACACAAACGCAATCGGCTCATAGGTGGTGCCGTACACTTCATCGCGCCAATGCGCCCAATCCGGCAGTTTCTTGGCATCCGGGGAGGTATAGCGCAGCGCATAACCATCGTTGGCCAGCTTGACCTGCAGGTCCATGGCAGAGGACCACAGCACGTCAGCCGAGCCCGCTCCAGCAGCGGTTTCCGAGATGAAACGGTTATACAGTTCGGTGGAATTCAGATCGTTGTACTCGACCTTGATGCCGGGGTAGAGCTGCTGAAAGCTCTGGATCAGCGGTTGAGCCAGTGCCGCATCGGTGGTGGCATAGACCACCACTTTGCCTTCCTTGGTGGCGGCATCAATCACCGACTGGTAGCTGGCCGGGTAACCGGCAGGAACGGCGGCCTGCAGCAGCTGCAGCGGCGCGGCGGCAAAGGCCAGGGTCAGGGCGGTTGTCAGCAAGCGACGGCGGTTCAGCATGATAAGTCTCCTGTTATGGGCTGTCCCAAATGGGTTTGATCCGACCTCTGAGGGTCGATGACAGCCATGTTACGAAGCTCATCCTTTCAACCACCTTTCAATACCTTTCAGGGGTGACAGCCTTCCCTTTCGGTTGTGCTAGCATGAAAACCATTCTGGCTTCCCCCCGGTTTCATCATGCGTATCTTGCTGGTTGAAGACAACCTGCCACTGGCGGCCTCCATTCAGGAGGCCCTCACCGCGGCCCGCTTTGCGGTGGATGTGGTACACGATGGCCGTCTGGCCGATCAGGTGCTGCACAAGCCGGATCACGCCTTGGTGGTACTGGACCTGGGCTTGCCCCGCATGCCGGGGCTGGAGGTCTTGCAGCGGCTGCGGCAGCGCGGCAATGCGGTACCCGTGCTGATCCTGACCGCCCAAGGCAATGTCGAAGACCGAATTCGCGGCCTCGACGCGGGTGCCGACGACTATCTGGCCAAGCCTTTTGATCTCAATGAGCTGGAGGCACGCCTGCGTGCCTTGTTACGCCGTTCACAAGGCGTATCCAGCACCGATCATGTTCTGGGTGGCTTGGTACTGGATAGCAAACGCCGTGCCTTTCGCCTGCATGATGCGCCACTGGCACTGACACCAAGAGAGTTCGCGGTGTTGGAGGTACTGACGCTCAAGGCGGGGAAAACCGTGAGTAAAGATGTTTTGCTGGAGCAAATCTGTAATTTTGACGACAGCCTGTCGCTGGAAGCGATTGACATCTACATTCACCGCCTGCGGAAAAAGCTGGAAGGTTCAGGCGTCAGTATCCTGACCTTGCGCGGCTTGGGCTACCTGCTGGAAACCCAGGAGCCAGAGCGTGCCCAGCCTTAGCCTGCGCAGCAAACTGCTGCTGTGGCTCTTGATCCCCCTGGCCCTGATCCTGGCGGGCAATAGCCATATGACGCGCCAGACGGCACAGCACATGGCCAATGTCGCGTACGACCGTACCTTGCAGGCCTCCGCCCTGTCGATTGCTGAAGGGGTGCGGGTTGAAGACGGCCAAACCACCATCCACATCCCCTCTGCCGCACTGGAGATGTTCGACTATCAATTTCAGGATCACGTTTACTATGCCGTGCGTGGCCCGGACCAGCAGCTGCTGGCAGGCTACGGCGATCTGCCGCGCCCGCCGCGCGCTGGCAAGATGTATGGTCTGGTCTTCTATGAAGCCCTGTACCGGGGCGAGCGCACCCGTTTCAGCACGCTGCGGCGTGCCCTGTTTGACCTGGGGCCGGACGCCAGTGTGGAAGTCATCGTCGGTGAAACCATGAGTAGCCGCGAAGCCCTGGCGGACCAGATCACTCAGGATGCGATCAGCAGCCAGCTCTGGCTGATCGGTGGTACCGTACTACTGGTACTGATAGGCGTGCATTTCGGTCTGAAACCCATGATGCGGCTGCGTGATACCTTGCTGAACCGCAATGAAAATGAGCTCAGCCCACTGCCACTCGACAGATTACCCGGCGAGCTGCGGCCACTGGTAGATGCACTGAACCAGACCATGGCACGCCTGACCCGTCAGCGTGATGCGCGCAAGCGCTTTGTAGCGGACGCCTCGCACCAGTTGCGCACCCCGCTGGCACTGATCCAGACCGAAATCGAGCTGACCCTGCGCCAATCCGACACCGAGGGCATGCGCGCTGGGGTGGCTCGCGTGCATCGTGCCACCCGGCAAGCCATACACCTGGCCAACCAGCTACTCTCCCTGTCCCGTGCCGAGCCCGGCTATGTGGCACAGCTGCAGTTCGAGACAGTCGACCTGCTGCCCCTGCTGCGCGAATGGACGGCCGACATGGTGCCTGCCGCTCGTCGCAAACAGCAGGACCTCGGTTTTGAAGGCGATGGCCCTTGCCTGATACACGGCAACACCTTGTTGCTGCACGAACTGTTGAGTAATCTGATCGACAACGCCATTCGTTACACCCCGGAGCAAGGTCAGATTACCGTATCCGTGCAGACCGAGAAGGCCGCGGTTGTTTTGGCCGTATGTGACAGCGGCCCCGGCATTCCACTGGCCGAACGGCAGCGGGTATTTGAGCGCTTCTATCGCTTGCCGGATGCCCAAGCGGAGGGCTGTGGGCTCGGCCTGACCATTGTCCGCGAATGCGCCGATGCCCATCACGCCCAGATCCGGCTCGACGATGCCACTACGGGAGGGCTGCTGGTCACGGTACGCTTCCCGTTAGCCGCCGCTTGAGCATGGCCGACGCGAGTCGCGATATAGACTTTTACCGCACTTCTTCTACAGCAGGGAAACCACATGAACACGGTGGAACAAGCGTATCAACAGCTGACCACGCGCCTGACGGCACAAGCGGGTGTCAGCGCTGGGCAGATGTTTGGCAAAGCGTGCCTGAAGATCAATGGCAAGGCGTTCATCGCACTGCATAAGGACACCGTGGTGTTCAAACTCAATGGCCCCACGCATGCGAGTACCCTGGCGCTGGCGGATGCCGTATTGTGGGATCCTTCCGGTAAAGACCGGCCGATGAAGGAGTGGATTGCCCTCTCCGCGCAGCACAGTGCCCACTTCCCCGCACTGGCGGACGCAGCGCTGGCCTACGTGCAGCCATCCCGCTGAGTACACCGCCCATGCTTGCCGGACTGAACCACCTGACCCTGGCGACCGCAGATCTGGATCGCAGTTTCCGTTTCTACGTGACCTTGCTGGGCTGCCGACCACATGCCCGCTGGGCACGCGGTGCTTATCTGAGCCTGCCCGGCCTGTGGCTATGCCTGTCACTGGCCCCGGATACCCAGCCACGCAAGGACTACACCCATTACGCCTTTTCGGTCACCGACTTTGACCGGGCCCGACAGTGCCTGCTGGAGGCCGGTGTCACCGTCTGGAAAGACAATCACAGCGAGGGTGACTCCCTGTATTTTCTAGACCCGGACGGGCATCGCCTGGAAATCCACAGCGGCGACCTGCACAGCAGACTGGCCACCTGCCAGCAGCAACCCTATGCCGATATGGTGTTTTTTGACTGAACACCACCCTGCTCTGCCCTGCCAGGGCACAGCCCGGTTTATAATAGGGATGCTCACATTCACCGGGAAGATGGCATGTTGCCCAAGCTGGATCAGTTGATTGTTGAATTCGACAAAGGCGTACGCACGCTACTTGCCCCCGCCCATAGCCGTCGCCCCCACCCGGACCAGGACATTCCCGATTGCGAGCTGAGTGACGCTGAGCGCAAACATGCCGCTCGCCTGATGCGGATCAATCACTGCGGCGAAGTGTGCGCCCAGGCCCTCTACCAGGGTCAGGCCCTCACCGCGCGCGACCCGGCCAATCAGCATGCTTTCACCGAGGCCGCGTTTGAAGAAATCGAGCATCTGGCCTGGACCGAGCGCCGTATTCACGAGTTGGGGGGGCGCACCAGCCTGCTCAATCCACTGTGGTACACCGGCTCACTCGCCATCGGCATTACCGCCGGGCTGCTGGGCGACAAATGGAACCTCGGCTTCCTGTCCGAAACCGAGCAGCAAGTCGCCCGTCACCTGGAAGAGCACCTGCAGAAACTGCCCGAGCAAGACCAGAAAAGCCAGGCCATCCTGGCCCAGATGAAAACCGACGAACTACATCACGCCGAGCAGGCTGACGAGCATGGCGCCGCGCCACTGCCCGCACCGGTCAAGGCGCTGATGAAGCTGTCGTCCAAGGTGATGACCCGCAGCAGCTACTGGCTGTAAACCAGAAAGCTCGCAGATCAAGAATGCATTAAAAGCCCCTTGAAAGCAGGGCTCGAACCTGCGTCCAGCCGGTCCAAGAGCCGACCGCTCTACCACTGAGCTATTTCAAGGGGCATATGTACTTTGCCAGCGCGCTCTTGCTGACGTCAAGCGTAAACACCTCATTGCTTACCAGAGAACCATCCGAGTTTGCGCATCAGCAAAGCCATGCCCGGGTGTGCTATTGCTACACCATGAACCAGTTCAGGTGTAGGAGCAAAAGGCACCACTCCTCGTTGAACTTTAGGCCCCGTCCATCCCTGACCAACCGGGTCTACACCGTACATGGCACAGGCAGCTTCGACAAACTGACGCGTGCACTTGGCCTCACCCGACAGAACATCCCAAGGCGCGGGGAGTGCCGCCCAGACACATGTGTCCGGGTCAAGCCCCTTTCCGGACATCCTATGCCAAGCCACCACATCAGCCGCCATCAACCGCATGACTTTACCTAGGCACATGGCATCAATACTCTCGGACATGCCCAGCGAGATTGCCAGCGTCAACCAAGCTTGACGCATGGCATTCCAAGCCCCAGCCAATGCGTTCCAAGTTGACGAGTCATCACCTCGCTGAACCACCATGCGGTCGCGTCGAAAAGCGCTTTTCGTCCATGTGAGTCGCAGCAGGTCTGCAATCTCATGCAATTGCTGCAGGAAGGTCATATAAAGCGTCAATTTCTCGACTCCTGACAACCGTGCAACAACGCACTCATCAGGAAACACATGTGCAATGGCACGCCAACCGGCACTTGGCATTGTGTGGCTGCAACGACGGAACAGCATGTCGGCGATTTCATCATAGGCCGACTGTTGACCTTCGTTACTGAAAACACTTCTTCGGTTCTTGGTTGCGCTGAAATAGGCAATGAAGCAGGCAGCATCAACAGAGGCAGAAAAATCCTCCCATGTGATCAACGTTGCCAACCCGGTTTTGGCCATGCGCGCGACTGCGTATTTACGCTGTTCGAACTGAAAGGTTTTCAGCTTTTCTTCAAGCCTCCCCAAAAAACGGAATAACTTGTTATACCGCCGTTTTGACAGTTCAAGACCCGCTATCACCCGCAAGGCCCGGCTCAAACGGTCCTGTTTAAAATCATGACACTCAGCTCGCATGTGCAGGGTCTGAGATAGTTCATATACCAGGCGTTGTAGCTGCTCTATATCCTCATGGACATCAGGTTCCACATTGCGCATGACATCCGCAAACAGTTCGCGCGCTTTATGGATCTGACGAATAGGCGGGCTAGGACGAAGAAAACTTGTCGGCATACTGCTAAATGAATATGTGCCTTGCTTTAGAGCCCCCCTCGCCGCACGTGCCAGCAAACGCTCCTCATCACTCCGCAAGCGCCCTTGCAACACAACCAATACCTTCTCAGCAACATCCTCGGGCCGCAGTCGCTGCTGTAGTGATTGGTACAGCAGCAGCACCCCCTCTGTTTCTGCCCCACGCATACCTATCCCTTTGTCAACAGTAAAACCTTCACTCGACCTCAACCACCTCAAAGTCGTGGGTGACTTCTGCCGTCTTGGCCAGCATCAGTGTGGCTGAGCAATATTTTTCGGCGGACAGATCAATGGCCCGCTTGACCACTTCCGGCTTCAGCCCCTTGCCGGTCACGACAAAGTGCATGTGGATGCGGGTAAAGACTTTGGGGTCCGTGTCGGCGCGCTCGGCTTCCAGCTGCACCACGCAGTCACGCACATCGTGACGGCCGCGCTCCAGGATCAGCACCACATCAAACGCAGTGCAGCCGCCCGCTCCCATCAACAGCATTTCCATCGGGCGCGGCCCCAGGTTCCGCCCTCCCGCCTCGGGGGCACCATCCATCAGCACGGCATGGCCGCTGCCGCTCTCCGCCAGAAAACTCTTGCCTTCCACCCACTTGACGCGCGCCTTCATAGCCTTGCCTCTCTTGGTTAAACGAACGATGTGGGCCATTGTAAACGAGGGGCAAGGGACCTGCATTCATGTTGCAATGCACAGTTAAGTGAGCTATAGTTCACTTAACGTTAAACGTCATCAAGGTGATGCGTTAATGTTGTCTCCTCCATCCTCCTTAATTGATCAGGTGGACTTGCCACGCGATTCTGTGTCAGGATCGCGTTTTTTTTGCCGTCCAGCCGGGACGTAAAGAATCCGGTTTGACAGGCATTGATTTATCTGCGAAAATCTCGCACTTTCTCGAACCGACTTGTTTACTTGGAACGAATTCAGATGAAAACCTACTCTGCCAAGCCGCAGGACATTCAGCGCGATTGGTTTGTGGTGGACGCCTCCGATCTGGTGCTGGGCCGGCTTGCCGCCGCAATCGCACATCGCCTGCGCGGCAAACACAAAGCCATCTACACCCCGCACATGGACACCGGCGACTTCATCGTCGTTGTGAACGCAGACAAGATCCGCGTGACCGGTAACAAAGCGGAAGACAAAGTGTACTACCGTCACAGCGGCTACCCGGGCGGCATTTATGCCCGTACCTTCACCGAGATGAAGAACCAGTTCCCGGAACGTCTGATCGAGAAGGCCGTTAAAGGCATGCTGCCGAAAGGCCCGCTGGGCTACGCCATGCTGAAGAAGCTGAAAGTGTATGCTGGTGAAAACCACCCGCACACCGCTCAGCAGCCGAAAGTTCTGGAACTGTAAGTCAGGGATCACATCATGATCGGTAAATACAACTACGGCACGGGTCGTCGCAAGAGCGCGGTAGCACGCGTGTTCCTGGCGTCTGGCACCGGCAAGATCGAAGTCAACGGCAAGCCGGTTGACCTGTTCTTCTCCCGCGAAACCGGCCGCATGGTCGTGCGTCAACCGCTGGAACTGACCAACCACCTGTCCACGTTCGACATCAGCGTCAACGTGCAAGGCGGCGGTGAAACCGGCCAGGCTGGCGCAGTTCGCCACGGCATCACTCGCGCACTGATCGAATACGATCCGTCGCTGAAGCCGGCCCTGTCGGCCGCTGGGTTCGTGACCCGCGATGCACGTGAAGTGGAACGCAAGAAGGTCGGTCTGCACAAGGCCCGTCGTCGCAAGCAGTTCTCCAAGCGTTAATCTGCTGCCACGGCACACAAAAGCCACCTTCGGGTGGCTTTTTGTTTTACTGGCTGTCCGGTCAATTTCTGCGGGTTTCATGCAGAAATCATGACTCATGGGTTGTCCTGCTCTCCTTCGCGTTTTATTATCGACGGCTACGCGCCGCTTCAGGCTGGCTGAACCTGTACGTGAAAGAACACACTATGATCAAAGTGGGCATTGTCGGTGGCACCGGGTATACCGGGGTTGAATTGTTGCGTTTGCTGTCACGCCACCCGCAGGTGAGCCTGCGCGCGGTAACCTCGCGCAAGGAAGCTGGCATGCCGGTCGCCGACATGTACAGCAGCCTGCGTGGTTTTGTCGACCTGCGATTCAGTGACCCGGCAGACCAGCCCTTGCAGGACTGCGATGTGGTGTTCTTCGCCACGCCAAACGGCATTGCCATGCAGCAGGCGCAGGCCATGCTGGATGCCGGCATCCGCATCATTGATCTGGCTGCAGACTTCCGTATCCGCGATCGTGCCACCTGGGAGCAATGGTATGGCATGGCGCATGCGGCCCCGCAATTACTGGAGGAGGCTGTCTATGGCCTGCCGGAAGTCAATCGCGCACAGATTCGCAACGCCCGGCTGATTGCCAACCCGGGCTGCTACCCAACGGCCGTGCAGCTGGGTTTCCTGCCGCTACTGGAAACCGGGGTGATCGACACCCGACACCTGATTGCCGATTGCAAGTCCGGGGTATCCGGCGCGGGTCGCAAAGCGGAAGTGCACGCCCTGCTGGCGGAAGCAGGGGACAACTTCAAGGCCTACGGGGTACCTGGCCACCGCCATCTGCCGGAAATTCGCCAGGGCTTGGCCCGCATGTCCGGGCAAGACGTTGGCCTGACCTTTACCCCACACCTGCTGCCCATGATTCGTGGCATCCATGCCACGCTGTATGGACGCCTCACCCGTGATGTCGACCTGCAGCAGCTGTTCGAGCAGCGTTATGCGGATGAACCGTTTGTGGATGTGCTGCCTGCCGGCAGCCACCCGGAAACCCGCTCGGTGCGCGGCGCCAATGTCTGCCGTCTGGCCGTACACCGCCCGCAGGGTGGCGATACCGTGGTGGTGCTGGCAGTCGAAGATAATCTGGTCAAGGGTGCCGCCGGTCAGGCCGTGCAAAACATGAACCTGATGTTCGGCTTGCCCGAAACCACCGGCCTCGAGCTGGTCCCGCTGCTGCCTTGATGTGATGCGTCGCCGCTCCCAGCGTCACCGCAAGCTGCTCACCGCGCCACGCCTTTCGGTGCAGGCGCATACCAGCTGGCCGATGCGTTTGCTGCATTACGCCATCCTGCTGGCCATTTTGCTGGCGTGCTGCGGCGTGGCTTATCTGGCGGGGCGTCTGGGCAATAATGAGTTCCGTGGCATCACGGTACAGGATGTGTTCAAACTGCGTCAGGATGTCGGCAGCCTTAGCCGGGACAACCGGCTGCTGCTCAAGCGCGCCACCCAGCTGGAACAGGATCAGCGCATCGACAGCGACGCCAGTGTACGTCTGCAGCAGCAGGTGGGTCGGCTGGAAACCGAGAACCTGTCCCTGCGGCAACAGCTCGGTCTGTTCGAGGAAATGCTGAAGCGCCCGGATAATCATGAGCCATTGCGTGTCAGCCATTTCAGCGCTTACCCATTGGCAGACGGACGCTGGCACTTTCAGGCCCTGCTGGCACAAGGCAGCAGCAGTAATCCGTTTGAAGGTTACTA
The DNA here is from genome assembly GCF_041909055.1 of Leeia sp. Classification (NCBI taxonomy): domain Bacteria; kingdom Pseudomonadati; phylum Pseudomonadota; class Betaproteobacteria; order Neisseriales; family Leeiaceae; genus Leeia; species Leeia sp. The sequence continues at coordinate 153,342 of NZ_JAYREC010000005.1, forward strand.
CCAGCTAAAATGGGGCGGTAACAGCAGTGGCAGCTGGCCCAGTGATCCGCAGGATGCCCGCAGCCGCTTGCAGTTTCGCCACCTGACCCGGATCGAGGGTGACCTGCCCGCCGGCATCCAGCCGCTGGACAAGCTGACCCTGACCTTGTTTGCACAAGGCAACACCACGCCGGCTGCGGAGTGGTCCACCACATTGAAATAAGTAAGGAGTCGCCATGTTCGGCAGCAAGAATCACAAGCCGCAGAACCGCATTGACAGCCTGATTGGTGAAGAGACCAGCATTGATGGCGATGTCCAGTTCGTAGGCGGTCTGCGGGTGGATGGCTGCATCCGGGGTAACGTCACCGCTGTGGGCGACAAGCCCGCCACCCTGGTGGTCTCCGAAAAGGCCGTGATAGAGGGGGCCATCCGGGTGGCTCATTTGATTGTGAATGGCCGCATTCATGGCCCGGTGCATGCCACTCATTTCATTGAACTGCAACCCAAGTCGCAAATCGTTGGCGATGTGCATTACCGCACTTTGGAGATGCACCCGGGCGCCATCATCGACGGTCGGCTGGTGCATGAGCACGAGCTGCTGAAGGACAACCCGACCCTGCACCTGACCGCCAGCAGTGAGAGCAAGCCGGATTGACCTTTACCCGGCAGCGATGGATAATGATAATATCCGACTGAAACACTAGGGTTTAAGGAGTTTGCATGAACGCCGCCACTGAACTGCCGAGCCCGCTGGTCTTTACCGACAGCGCCTCGAACAAGGTGCGTGAACTGATTGAGGAAGAAGGCAACCCGGATCTGAAGCTGCGCGTATTCGTCAGCGGCGGGGGCTGCTCCGGCTTCCAGTACGGTTTCACCTTTGATGAAATCACCAATGACGACGACACTCAAGTGGAAAAGAACGGGGTCACCCTGTTGATCGACCCGATGAGCTACCAGTATCTGGTCGGCGCGGAGATCGACTACACCGAAGGTCTGGAAGGCTCGCAGTTCGTGATCAAGAATCCGAACGCCACCTCGACCTGTGGCTGTGGCTCGTCGTTCTCGGCCTGAGCTACCGCGTCCCCAGAAAACAGGGCCGTATGGCCCTGTTTTTATTGCTACGCCGGGTAATAGCAACCCAGGATACGCTCTCCGTTCGCACCAGTGACCGAAGGCAGATTGCCCGGCTGACCCTGCAGATAGCGCCAGCCCAGCCAGGCGAAGGCAAACGCCTCCAGCCAGTCCCCCGGCACCCCAACCTGATCCGTCCTCATCACCGGCACCGCCCCCATACCGCTTTGCAGTGCCGCCATCAGGCAGGCATTACGCGCTCCGCCACCACACACCAGCACCCGCTTGATGTTGGGGCAATAACGCTGCACATCCTGTACGATGGCCTGTGCGGTCAGCGCGCACAGAGTAGCCTGCACGTCCACCGGTGCATGGTCAGCCAGCGGCCAGCGCGACAGCCAGTCCGGATTGAAATCATCGCGCCCGGTACTTTTCGGCGGCGGCAGCTGGAAAAAGGGGCTGCTCAACATCGCTTGCAGCAAGGCGGGCTGTACCTGTCCCTGCGCCGCCCACGCACCGCCCGCATCAAAGGGCTGGCCCAGATGGCGCTGGCACCAGTGATCCAGCAATACATTGCCGGGCCCGCAGTCAAAGCCCAATACACCGCCATCATGTGCCAGCCAGCTCAGGTTGCTGATGCCGCCGATATTGACCACCCCATCACCCGGCTGAAACAGGCCTTTGTGAAAAGCGGGCACCAAGGGAGCACCCTGCCCGCCCGCCGCCACATCCCGGCTGCGGAAATCGGCGATCACAGGCAAGCCGGTCAGCTCGGCCAGCAGCGCATGGTTGCCGATCTGCACCGTATAGCCGAGGTCTGGCCGGTGGCGAATGGTCTGGCCATGATTGGCAATCGCCCTCACCTGCGATGCCAGCAGATCGGCTTGACGCAACACCTGCTGCACGGCTTGCGCATACAACTGCGCCAGCTGGTTAGCCGCGAGCTGGCAGGCATGCAGCTCATCCGGCTGTGGCTGGTTTAGCGCCAGCAAGGCCTGCTTGAGGTCTTCCGGCATGGGCACGAATGCGCTGGCCAGCATGGCGGGCTGTGGCTCAAACCGGGCCAGCACGGCGTCTACCCCATCCAGACTGGTGCCAGACATCAAACCAATCAACAGCGGTGCATCTGCATCACTCATTCATCCGCTCCGAAATAAAACGGGCCAGTGCATGCACACTGGCCCGTAAATGGATTGCGTCAACGCAGCCTCAATCGAGGTTACGCTCCTGCAGGGTCTGCATCAGGTCAAAGCGTGCCGTCAGGGTCGAGGCGTGCGCGGTAAACTGTGGCAGCACCTTGTCGTCCATCGGCTTGGCAATCGGCACCACATCCGACAGCGGGTCGCGCGCCTCGCCCGCCACCCGGAACTCATAGTGCAGGTGCGGGCCCGTTGCCCATCCGGTTTGACCGACAAAGCCGATCAGATCCCCCTGCGACACCTTGCTGCCCACCTTCAGGTTCGGCGCAAAGCCGGACAAGTGAGCATACGCCGTGGTGAAGTCGCCAAAGTGCTTCACTTCAATCAGGTTGCCGTAGCCGTTCTTGACTCCGGCAAACGTCACCACGCCATCGGCAGTCACTTTGACCTTGGTGCCGATCGGTGCGCCGTAATCCACGCCTTTATGCTGCTTCCACTCACCGAGGATCGGATGCATGCGCATGGCGAAGCCGGAGGTCACCCGGGTGAACTCCATCGGTGACTGCAGGAAGGCCTTGCGCAGGCTCTTGCCTTCCGGGGTGTAATAAGCAGTATGCCCGCTGGCATCGGTAAACGACACCGCACGGTACACCTTGCCACCATTGATGAATTCTGCTGCCAGCAGGCGTCCTGTCTGCACCACCTGGCCGTTGTAGGACATCGTTTCATAGACCACCTTGAAACGGTCGCCCTTGTGCAGGCCTTTGTGGAAGTTGATCTGCGAGCCGAACATGTCGGACAGGCTCGTAGCAATGTCATCCGGCAGATCAGCCGCATCGGTTGCCGCAAACAGGGTGCTCTTGATGGTGCCGGCCTTCATGGCCGTACCCACCGTCATCTGCACCTCGTCCTTGCTGACACTGAAGGAATCGCCCGCAGCCGTCACCTTGACCAGCACGCCATCGGCATCCATGTACTGCAGGCCCAGCAATTCACCCTCGGCATCGGTCTGCGCCTGGACGGTGCGCCCCAGCTTCAGCTGCTTTAGGCCGGACAATTCGGTTTGCTTGCGCAGGTATTGCAGCGCCGCCGGGTCGGACACTCCCATGCGGGACAGCAGGCTACCCAAGCTATCACCTTGCTGGATACGCTCTTCACGCCAGTACACATCCGGCGCTGCGCTTTGCAGGTTCGGCACCGTGAGCTCATCCACCACTGCGACGGTATCCACCGGCGTGCGCTGCTGTTGCCCCACCACGGCAAACGCACCGGCAATGCCCAAGAGCGGCACGCTGGACAGCCACAGCAGCCAGTTGATGCCGGATTTACGTGCAGCCGGTACGGTGTTTTCGGTTAGAATATCGTTTTTTGTGTTCGACATAAGGCGTAAAGATTCTTTCCGCAAGTGGCGGAGGGTAACAGAAAAGCCTGATTCAGCAAACATTTTTCCGGTTGGCGCCCTTCTCTTTCGGGCTGAATACAACCGGCGGCCTGACCATTTACTGTCAGCCACCAGCAAGGGAACATGATGACAGCAGACCTGCAACAAGCCTTGGCCCAGATCAAGCGGGGCGCAGATGAGCTCCTGCTTGAAGCCGAGATGATCGACAAGCTGAAGGAAAACCGCCCGCTGCGCATCAAAGCAGGGTTTGATCCCACCGCCCCCGATCTGCACCTGGGCCATACCTTGGTCATCAACAAGATGCGCCAGTTCCAGGATCTGGGGCATCAGGCCATCTTTCTGATTGGGGATTTCACCGGCATGATTGGCGACCCGACCGGCAAGAACGCCACCCGGCCGCCGTTGTCTCGCGAGCAGATTGAGGCCAACGCCAAGACCTATGCCGAGCAGGTCTTCAAGATTCTGGACCCGGCACGCACCGAGATCCGTTTCAATTCGGAATGGTGTGAGGCCTTGGGCGCAGCGGGCATGATCAAGCTCGCCTCTCGTCACACCGTGGCGCGCATGCTGGAACGTGATGATTTCAAGAAACGCTACGCCAACAACCAGCCCATTGCCATCCACGAATTCCTCTACCCGCTGATGCAGGGTTACGATTCGGTCGCCTTGCAGGCCGACGTGGAGCTGGGGGGTACCGACCAGAAATTCAACTTGCTGGTGGGGCGCCAGCTGCAGCAGGAGTATGGGCAGAAGCCGCAATGTCTGGTGACCATGCCGCTGCTGGAGGGGCTGGATGGGGTCAACAAGATGTCCAAGTCGCTGGGTAACTACATCGGCATCACCGATGCGCCGGGCGATATGTTCGGTAAGCTGATGTCGATTTCCGATGAGCTGATGTGGCGTTACTTCGAGCTGCTGTCCTTCCGTTCACTGGGTGACATTGCCCAGCTCAAGCAGCAAGTGGCAGAAGGCCGTAATCCACGTGATGTGAAGTTCGAGCTGGGTCAGGAAATTGTGGGCCGCTTCCACGGCGCAGATGCGGCCCAAGCCGCGCTGGAAGGCTTCCTCAACCGCTTCCGTGACGGCGCCATGCCAGAGGACATGCCGGAGCTGACCCTGCCCACCACCGATGGCAAGCTGGGCATCGGTCACGCCCTGAAAGCCGCTGGCCTGGTGGCTAGCACCTCGGAAGCCCTGCGCCAGATTGATGGTGGCGGCGTACGCATCAATGGTGAAAAGGTCAGCGACAAGGCACTGCAACTCAGCAGCGGTGAGACCCTGGTGCTGCAGGTCGGCAAGCGCAAGTTTGCACGGGTGACATTGGGCTAATCATTGCCATCCTCACAGCGAAGTGCACCACCGGTGCACTTCGCTGATGGTCACACCCCGGCCTTAAATGGTCAGCGCAATCGGGCCCGTCGTCCAGACAACGCCATCGCCATTATTGGAGGGTGGTAGCGAGTAGGTCTGCCCGTTCAGGGTAAACGTAAACGCTTGTGGCCCACCCCAGTCAATCCCGATGGCCACCAGCTGATACTGCCCCGGCGCAAGCGTCACAGGATAAGAGCCACTGAGTGGACTGTTGACACCGTTCAACTGCAGTCCCCCCTGGTACTGCCCCGCGACCAGCGGGAGTGCCACATTGACGGGCTGGCTGTTGCCGCTGTTGATGTTGCCAATCACAAAGCTGGCTCCCCACTGATAGGCAACCAGTAACAATTGATTGTCGCATGCGGTAATACGAATCATGTTCTCTGCCATGGTCTTGCTCCTGTCCAGGTTAATGGTTCACGCCACCTTGCTGGCCTCGCTCCCGGTGAGCATGTTGCAGCGCAAACAAGGTGCCTGGACTATAGAAGGTGCTTGACCTGCCGCCCCTGACCCTTTGGGCAGCCCCTGTCCCTGTGGTCAGGCAGGCAAAAACGGAAAGACCGACACCCGGCCACCCGACCAGCGCAGACCATGCCCTTCCGGTACGCTGTGCCAGTTGGACTCGTCGTCGTCCGAGGGTTCAGACGCAATGGTATTGACTTGCCCATCCGCCGCACGGTCCTTGGCATGGGTATCCGGGTTGCCATAGTAGAGACTGGGCGAGGCCTGATCCGACGAGAAACGGAATGCCCAGATGACGGTGCCATCGGTCAACGCAGCAGACATGCGAAAGGGTTCACTATCACCGTGCACCGCCATGATCTGCAACACCTTGCCGATGGTGCGTGACATGGCACCAATCGGATCATCCTGCAAACCCTCGGACAGTGCGGCCATGAACAATGCCTCGCTGTCCGACGTGCCCGCCCGGTGACGATAGAATTCCGGGCTGATCAGCGACTCCACCTCACGGCGACAATCCTGCCAGTGGCCAATCTTGCCATTGTGCATGAACACCCAGTTCTGAAACTGGAACGGATGGCAGTTGCTGCGTGACACGGAAGTGCCGGTAGACGCCCGCACATGGGCAAAGAAGAGCCGGGACTGCACCTGCGCCGCCAGCGAGCGCAGGTTTTCATCATTCCAGGCGGGCAGAATGTCACGGAACAGGCCAGGCCGATTGCGCTGGCCATACCAGGCAATACCAAAACCGTCTCCATTGGTGACCTGACTGGCATGGCGCGCCCGCAAGCTTTGGCTGATCAGCGAATGCTGCTGCTCAAACAGCAGGTCTTCCAGAAAAATGTCCGGCCCGGCATAGGCCACCCAGCGGCACATTCCATTCTCCCGCGCATCTCCTCCCCGCAGTATAGCCCCTCCTGCTGGATACCAACGACTTGTCATTCTGGAAAGTAAGACCCTGTCCAGACAAAACCGCCTTCGCTCATCCAGGGTTGGGCATTTTGGCATTCATTAAGCATATTCAAATATCATTACCATTAGGACGATGAGATGAATTCCCCTCGGAGTACCGCTCCTTGCCAAGGGGATGATCAACATCATTAAACCCAACACAACTGAAGGATGGACTTGTGAGCGAACAACGTACCCTGAACCTAGCTGAACGCCGTGCCATCGCAGCTTATCAGGAAGAAACCTTCAACGGCCTCAAGGCGCAGATGATCGAGGCCGTGGGCAAAGACATCACCATTGACGTGGAATGGGCCGCCCTTGCCCTGCCGGACCAGGCTGAGCGCTATAGCCGCGAAGACTTCTGGACCAATATCTTCTTTGTGCCAACCGTGAAGGCCCTGAGCGACCTGGGTGCAGATGCCATGGGCAAGGAAGCCTTGCAAGGTGCCCTGCAACGTATCGTCTTCACCTATGACGAAGCCACCGCACCTTCCATGGCCTATGAAAATGGGGTGAGCTTTGCCGATGGCACGTTGACCATCAACTTCAAGCCGTTCACCAACGCCGACTACATCGACGACCGCGCCAGCGCCATCGTCAAGGAACTGGAACGCAAGCTGTAAGCCGCACCCCATGCCGGGAATGATGAACTCACACCCGGCTGAATCAGCCTTGTAGACGCCTGCCGGGTTCTGACCTCTGGGCGTCCACGCCACAGACACAGAACAAGACAGACTCAACACACATGAAACCGAACACGCATAATCGGGTGCTACGCTTGCGCCCAATAAACGCCATTGTCATGTATGGCCTGGCGCTCATGGCAGCCCCGGCGGTGCAAGCTGCAAGCACTATCTCGCAACTGGACCCATCAGGCACCTATTTCGCAGGCGATGGCTTGGCGATCACCCCGGATGGCAACACCGTCGCGGGTCGCGTCCAGACCGGCAGCCTGGATGGCGGTATGCGCTGGACCGCTTCTGGCGGCGTCCAGGCATTGGGAAGCCACAATGGCTGGACCACCTGGATGCGAGGCATTTCGCACGATGGCACAACACTGGTGGGTTTCTCGCAAGATGGCGCCCAGACGAATCAGAAAGCCTTGCGCTGGACACAGGCCACCGGGTACCAGGATCTGGGGTCACTCGGCGGTACACGCTCCATTGCTCAAGCCATATCCGGTGATGGCACCACGATCGTAGGGCATTCGACGGATGCAGGTGGTATCCAGCGTGCATTTCGCTGGACAGCCGCCGGGGGCATGGTTGCCCTCCCGGCGCTCGGCAGTGGGAATGGGGCAGGCGCGGCTAAAGCGGTGTCTGCCGATGGCAGTGTCATTGTTGGCTATGCCAATAACGGGAGCGGTACTCAAAAGTCCTTTCGCTGGACAGCTGCCGGGGGCATGCAAGAGCTCGCCAGCCCGACTGGTGCCGGTGAGGTCCTGGCCCAAGCCGCCTCCTCGGATGCAAATACCATTGCCGGTCGTGCTCAGGTAAGTGCCACAAGTCATCAGCAGGCCTTTCTATGGACCAGCACAGGGGGTGCAGAATGGCTGGGTTACCTCCCCGGCGGAAGTTACTCCAATGCCATGGGCCTCTCCATGAACGGAAAGGTAGCCGTTGGCGAGGCTTACAATAGCAATGGCACACTCAAGGCTGTAGTCTGGATCCGGGGCAAGAGCATTCAAACCGTGGAAGAATGGCTGGCGGCAGATGGGGTGGTGGTCAGTCCCAGTCTTTCCACCAACGCCGCCTATGCTGCTAACCAAGACGGTACCGTCATTGTTGGCCGCTTGACGAACGGTCATGGCTTTATTGCGCGAGGCTCTGTGGGGCTGATTGATACCCAGGATTTCAACAGCTCCCTCTACAGTGTGGCACATCAACAGAGCCGTGCGCTGAACGAAGCCGATCTGGTCATGAACGGGCTGCACAGCCGCCCGACGGCGTTCACCCTCAAGACGGGCCAAGGCACCATGTGGGTGGGTGGTGACCTCGGGCGGGCCGAGCGGGTGCCCGGCAAGGGCACTGTCGGCAATGGCGAGCTGGGTGTGGCATATGGACTGACGGACACACTCATGCTGCGGGCTGCGGTTGGCCGTACCGGTAGCGACATCGACAGCGATGGCGGCTCCAACGTGGAAACCAGCGGTACCTTTGTCTTGCCGGAGCTGGTGGCCCAGCTGGGTGACAGCCCGTTCCTGTTGAGCGCAAGTGCCTATTACAACAGTGGCAAGGCACGCATCCGCCGTGGTTATCTCAATGCTGGCACGCCTGAACATGCCGATGGTACGCCGGATGTCAGCAGCAAGGCACTCCGCCTGCGCCTGGATTGGCTAGATGCCTACAAATCAGAACGCCTGTCGTTGACGCCTTATGCCAGCATGAGCTGGTACCGCAGCCATGTGGATAGCTATACCGAGAAAGGCGGCAACTTTCCGGTGAGCTGGGAGGCCCAGCAGGAAAGGCAAAGCATCCTGCGGCTGGGGACGGATCTGCGCTATGCGTTGAGTGACGATGTGACCTTGACCGGTTTGCTGGAGCTGGCACACCGCTCACGCCAGAACGGTGAGGGTGCCCAGGGCCGCATTATTGGTCTGAGCAGCTTCAAGCTCGAAGGCATGGCTTATCCCCGCAGCTGGGTACGTCTGGGTGTGGGGCTGGATGCCAAAGTGGGGCCAGGCGTCCTCGGCATCATGCTCAATGCCAATAGCCGCAACAGTGGCAACCGCTGGTGGCTGAACGCCAGCTATCGTATCCCGTTCTGATCAATCCCGCTCTACCGGGTACAACCCTGCCGTTGTTGGCAGCGTTGTACCCCGGCCTGCTCCACGCTCAACCTCCATACCCGGCGCGGGGACTATCGTGCCACGCCGCACGCCCAATGAGCATTTCATCAGCCACCGTCCCCACTTGACCGTTATGTAACCCCCTCCGGAAGACAAGCGCCTTACGGCGGAGTAAATCTTCCTGTCAAGCCAGAAATGCGCAGCTTCCTGATTTTTCAGCTCATTCTTTGGCATTCATTAAGAAGCCACAAAATATCATTGTCATGCGACAGGAACCTGAATATGCCAAAAGCGTGTTCCGCCCAAGCGGAAAACCGGTGTTGCAAGCGCTCCTGCCTGACATTAAACCCAACACAACTGAAGGATGGACTTGTGAGCGAACAACGTACCCTGAATCTGGCTGAACGCCGTGCCATCGCTGCTTATCAGGAAGAAACCTTCAACGGCCTCAAGGCGCAGATGATTGAGGCCGTGGGCAAAGACATCACCATTGACGTGGAATGGGCCGCCCTTGCCCTGCCGGACCAGGCTGAGCGCTATAGCCGCGAAGACTTCTGGACCAATATCTTCTTTGTGCCAACCGTGAAGGCCCTGAGCGACCTGGGTGCAGATGCCATGGGCAAGGAAGCCTTGCAAGGGGCCCTGCAACGTATCGTCTTCACCTATGACGAAGCCACCGCACCGTCCATGGCCTATGAAAACGGTGTGAGCTTTGCCGATGGCACGTTGACCATCAACTTCAAGCCGTTCACCAACGCCGACTACATCGACGACCGCGCCACCGCCATCGTCAAGGAACTGGAACGCAAGCTGTAAGCCGCACCCCATGCCGGGGCTCACCTGCCCCGGCATGCTCGAACTTATAGATACTCGCCAAATGCAGCGCTCGGGGCGAGCGCCTGCCAGCTACAAATCATAAAACCGAATCAACACACATGAAACCGAACTCACATGCTCGGGCGCTGCGCCTGCGCCAAAACAATGCCATTGTCATTTATTGCTGTGCCATGCTCTCCATGAACGTCGCCTTGGCTGCAGGTGGCGGTCTGGCCGAGTATGCACCCTTTAATGGCGGGACCTATGCCAATTTCCAGGTGATCTCTCCGGATGGTAGTACTGTTGTTGGATATGCCCGGGACGGCAGCCGGACCGTTGCCGTGCGTTGGACCTCTGCTGGAGGAATGGAAAACCTGGGGTCCATGTTTGGCGGCAGCGCCACATCGGTTACCGGGCTTTCCGCTGATGGCAGCGTACTGGTCGGAACCGGCCAGCTTGCACACAACGCGTTGTCTTACCGTGCCTATCGCTGGACAAGGGCAACCGGGCCACAAGATCTGGGTACGCTGCCCATGGGAGGCAACAGTCATGCGGCAGCCGTATCCTCCGATGGCAACATGGTGGTGGGTGTCGCCTATAACGCTGCAACCTATCAGCGCGGTTTCCTGTGGACGTCCGCACAAGGCATGCAGGATCTCGGCGAGCTGAATGGCGGACATTCCAGTGCGGCGCTGGCCTTGTCTGCCGATGGCAGTGTCATCGTAGGCAGAGCGGCTGATGGTCATGCCGGTGGCAACGATCGCGCAGTGCGCTGGAGCAATGGCAGTGGCCCTGTGAGTCTTGGGGTGCTGTCAGGACACCAGAACTCGGTGGCAAACGCCATCTCAGCCGATGGTCAGGTCATTACGGGAACGTCGTATCCAGGGCCCGGCATTACCGATGCGCGCGCTTTCCGCTGGACCGCCACCGATGGCATGCAGAATCTCGGCACTTTACCAGGAGGGACTTACTCACTGGGCCTGGGCATTTCAGCGGACGGCAGTACCATCGTGGGTCGCTCAGAGGCCATCAACCAGGGAGCCCTGCGTGCCTTTCGCTGGACCCAGGCCACAGGCATGCAGTCCGTCGAGCAGTGGCTGGCTGATAATGGCGTCGTGGTGAACTCATCCCAAGGCACACAGGAGGCACATGCGACCAATCAGGACGGTTCAATCGTGGTTGGTAGCATGAACAATGGCAATGCCTTCATTGCATGCGTCAGAAGCTGCGGCAATGGGGGTTCCGGCCTGATTGATGTGCAGCAATTCAATGGCTCCCTCTACAGTGTGGCGCATCAGCAGAGCCGGTCTTTGGGTGAGTCTGATCTGGTCATGAACGGCCTGCACAGCCGCCCGACGGCGTTCACCCTCAAGACGGGCCAAGGCACCATGTGGGTAGGGGGTGACCTCGGACGAGCCGAGCGCGTACCCGGCAAGGGCACCGTGGGCAATGGCGAGCTGGGTGTGGCATATGGCCTGACGGACAAACTCATGCTGCGTGCTGCAGTTGGCCGTACCGGCAGCGACATCGACAGCGATGGCGGCTCCAACGTGGAAACCAGCGGTACCTTTGTCTTGCCAGAGCTGGTGGCCCAGCTGGGTGACAGCCCGTTCCTGTTGAGCGCAAGTGCTTATTACAACAGTGGCAAGGCACGCATCCGCCGCGCTTATCTCAATGCCGGCACGCCTGAACATGCCGATGGTACGCCGGATGTCAGCAGCAAGGCACTCCGCCTGCGTCTGGACTGGATGGATGCCTACAAGTCAGAACGCCTGTCGTTGACACCTTATGCCAGCATGAGCTGGTACCGCAGCCATGTGGATGGTTACACCGAGAAAGGCGGCAACTTTCCGGTGAGCTGGGAGGCCCAGCAGGAAAGGCAAAGCATCCTGCGGCTGGGGACGGATCTGCGCTATGCGTTGAGTGACGATGTGACCTTGACCGGTTTGCTGGAGCTGGCACACCGCTCACGCCAGAACGGTGAGGGTGCCCAGGGCCGCATGATTGGTCTGAGCAGCTTCAAGCTCGAAGGCATGGCCTATCCCCGCAGCTGGGTGCGCCTGGGCGTGGGGCTGGATGCCAAAGTAGGGCCGGGCATTCTGGGTGTCATGCTCAATGCCAATAGCCGCAACAGTGGCAACCGCTGGTGGCTGAACGCCAGCTATCGCATCCCGTTCTGATCAGCTCCGGCGATCATGGAACCTCACAGGCAATGGTCATGTCATAATGCGGACATGCCTTTTCACGGACCTCTGACATGACCTTGCCCTCCTTACTCCGCCCCACCCTGCTGATCGTGCTGGGCTTGGCTTCCCTGCAGTCCATGGCCGCCAGTAGCCCTGCCATGGTAGAGCTCCGCCCCAGTCAGGAAGACCTGGGCTGGATGGAAGTTCACACTTGGGGTGGTGGCGCGCGCTATGAGTTTGAAATCAACCGCAAAGCCCAGCCGCTCCCGGCGGGTCTGGCGGGCAGTCAGCCACAGCTGTTTGTCGGTTGCAGCCAGCAAGGCCAAGGTGGTGCCTGGCAGTTCTACGTCGGGCTGAGTGATCCCGGTGCCTGGATGCAGAAAGACCTCAAGGCCCTGCGCGCCTTTGAAGCGACCCGTAAACAGCTGTTCGGCACCGCTGGGAATGTCATCCTGGTAGGCCCGCAAGGCCAGAGCAAGTGGATACCCATCAAACCGGCTGATTTTGGCCTGAAAGCCACCCCGCTTGATGCCGCTACGCTACAAGCCCTGCAGCAGGCGGTCCAGATTCAGGTGTATACCCCGACCCTGCGCATGCACATCCCGGCCAGCGACCTCAACAAACTGCTGACCAGCCTGAAATTGCCCTGCCGCTAACACGCTCACCATGAAAAAGCCCGCTGGCACACAGCGGGCTTTTTCGTTGGACTGACGTCCTGCTTAACGATCAATGCCGCCCATGCACAGGTACTTGATCTCCACGTAATCCTCAATGCCGTATTTGGAACCTTCACGGCCCAGACCGGACTGCTTGACCCCGCCGAACGGTGCGGCTTCGTTGGAGATGATGCCGGTGTTCAAACCCACCATGCCGTACTCCAGCCCTTCTGACACGCGCCAGATGCGGCCAATGTCGCGAGCGTAGAAGTAGGACGCCAGGCCAAACTCGGTATCATTGGCGTAGCCCAGTACTTCTTCTTCCGTCTCGAAGCGGAACAGCGGTGCCAGCGGGCCAAAGGTTTCCTCGCGGGCCACTTTCATGTCGGCGGTCACACCGGTCACCAGCGTCGGCTCAAAGAAAGAGCCGCCCAGTGCGTGGCGCTTGCCACCGGCCACCACCTTGCCGCCCTTGGCGATGGCGTCGGCAATGTGCTCTTCCACTTTCAGCACCGCATTCTGGTCGATCAGCGGCCCTTGGGTAATGCCAGCTTCCATGCCATTGCCCACTTGCAGCCGGTTCACCGCTGCAGCGAATTTCTCGGCAAAGGCGTCGTACACCCCGGCCTGCACATAGATACGGTTGGCGCAGACGCAGGTCTGGCCGGCGTTGCGGAACTTGGAAATCAGCGCCCCTTCTACCGCCGCATCCAGATCAGCATCGTCGAACACGATGAACGGGGCGTTGCCCCCCAGCTCCAGCGACACCTTCTTGATGGTGCCCGCACATTGTGCGGCGAGCTGGCGACCAATCTCGGTCGAACCGGTAAAACTGAATTTCTTGACGATGTCGCTGCCGGTCAGTTCACCACCAATGGCTGCAGCCGAACCGGTGACCACGTTGAACACCCCGGCCGGAATACCAGCGCGCTCGGCCAGTACCGCAATCGCCAGTGCGGAAAGCGGAGTCTGGCTGGCGGGCTTCACCACCATACTGCAGCCTGCGGCCAGTGCAGGCGCCGCCTTGCGGGTGATCATGGCATTGGGAAAGTTCCACGGTGTCACCGCAGCACACACCCCGATCGGCTGCTTGATCACCACCACCCGCTTGTCGTTCGCCGGTTGCGGGATCACGTCGCCATACAGGCGCTTGCCCTCCTCCGCGTACCACTCGATATAGCTGGCACCGTAGGCGATCTCGCCTTTGGCCTCAGTCAGCGGCTTGCCCTGCTCGGCAGTGAGCAGCATGGCCAGATCGTCCTGATGGGCCATCATCAGGTCATACCACTTGCGCAGCAGGACCGAACGTTCCTTGGCGGTTTTCTTGCGCCATTGCTTAAAGGCTTGCTCGGCAGCCTGCAGTGCGCGGCGGGTTTCTGCCACGCCCATCTTTGGCACGGTCGCCAATACTTCGCCGGTGGCTGGATTAGTCACGGCAATGGTTTCGCCATTATCGGCATCCAGCCACTCGCCATTGATATAGCACTGCTGGCGCAGCAGGCCAGCATCTTTCAGGTTCAGCATGGAAAGCTCCTGTTGCACGGGGCGCCGCAGCGCCCCGTTTTCAATCTGTTTTACTGGGCTTCTTGCATGGCCGCTTGCAGGATGGCCAAGCCTTCAGCCAGTACTTCGTCCTGAATGGTCAGCGGCATCAGGAAGCGGATCACGTTGGCGTACACACCGCAGGTCAGCAGGATCAGGCCTTTTTCCAGCGCTTTTTGCTGCACGCGCTTGGTGTAATCGGCATCCGGTTCATCGGTTCCGGGCTTGTTCAGCTCCATGGCGATCATGGCGCCCAGGCCACGCACCTCGGCAATGTGCGGCACGCTGGCTTTGAGGCCATTCATGGCTTCCTTCAGCTTGTCGCCCAGGCGGTTGCTGCGCTCCAGCAGCTTTTCCTCTTCGATCACGTCCAGCACGGCGAGCGAAGCAGCTACGGCCAGCGGGTTACCTGCATAGGTGCCACCCAGGCCACCCGGGTTCGGCGCATCCATGATCTCAGCCTTGCCGCAGACGGCGGACAGGGTAAAACCACCGGCCATCGACTTGGCCATGGTCATCAGGTCCGGCACCACGCCGTAGTGCTCCATGGCAAACATGGTGCCGGTGCGGGCAAAACAGGTCTGCACTTCATCGGCAATCAGCAGAATGCCGTGCTGATCGCACAGTGCGCGCAGCTGCTGCATGAAATCCTTGGGCGCCACATAGAAACCGCCTTCGCCTTGCACCGGCTCCAGAATGATGGCGGCCACCCGCTTCGGATCGACAGAAGACTTGAACAGCTGCTGCAGGGCGTCCAGCGAATCCTGGGTGCTGACGCCATGCAGTTCGTTCGGGAACGGTGCATGGTAGGTTTCTGCCGGGAACGGGCCGAAACCGGCCTTGTACGGCAACACCTTGCCGGTCAGCGCCATCCCCATCATGGTACGACCATGGAAGGCCCCGGAGAAGGCGATCACACCGCTGCGGCCGGTGGCAAAGCGAGCGATCTTGATGGCGTTTTCCACCGCCTCGGCGCCAGAAGAGAAGAACGCGGTCTTCTTGGCGTGCGAACCCGGTGTCAGCGCGTTGATGCGCTCAGCCAGTTCAATATAGGAAGCGTACGGCACCACCTGATAGCAGGTATGGGTGAACTTCTGCAGCTGGGCCTGCACCGCAGCCACCACCTTGGGGTGGCAATGGCCGGTGTTCAGTACGGCGATCCCACCGGCGAAGTCGATGTAACGTCGACCTTCCACGTCCCACAATTCAGAGTTCAGCGCACGCTCGGCAAAGAACGGTGCCATCACACCTACCCCGCGTGGGGTAGCCGCGTCCTTGCGCTTGAGCAGGGATTGATTGTCAGCCATGTCGGGTCTCCATCCGTTAGACCGCCCCACGGGCGGGTGTTTAATATTTAACGACAGAAAGATAGCAGGATTTTAAACATTTCACCAGTATTCTGCCTTATTAAGTTTAACATTCCAGCAATGCTGCGTGAAAATCGCCTTTGGCGTGTTTAATTTAAAGAACAAGCACAGCAACTTGTCTCTTTGCCAACCTTTGCGAAACGGGCAGTGTGACAAATATCAAATGAGATTGACTATCAATTGCATTTAAAAGACCATCACCCGTCATCCTGAACCCCAGCAAGTCAAAGCCCATGGACACCCGCACGACGGACTCACGCAGTCAACGCCTGACCCAAGCCCTGCAACAACGCCTGCAAAACCAGCAACAGCGTACTTTTCGAATCACCGTCGACCCGGCACAGCGCCATTCGCCTTTCCCGCTGGCCGACATGCAGTATGCCTACTGGGTGGGTCGACAGGACACCTTCTCCCACGCTGGGGCGATCCAGTTCTATGTACAGTTGCATACCCGTAACCTGGACTTACCCCGGCTGACACACGCCTGGAACCGTTTGCTGCAGCGGCACGACATGCTGCGGGCGGTGGTCAATGCGGAAGGGGTGCAGCGTGTGCTGCAGGACGCCCCCTGGCAAGACATTGAAACGAGTGATGTCTCTACCCTGTCTGAAGCCGCCTTGCACGATCATCTGGCGGCAACACAAAGCCAGCTGCAGGCAGAGTGTGCCTCGCTGGCCAGCTGGCCCCATGCCCGGCTGATCTATGACCAGCTGAACGCAGCTGAAGGTTATCTGCACATCAAACTGGACCTGTGGTGCATTGATGGCCGCAGCCTGCATATTGTGTTTGATGAGCTGGCCCAACTCTACCAGCAGCCGGACTGCACACTCCCCCCGCTGCAGATGCAGTTCCGTGACTACATCATGGCCTTGCAGCAATATGAACAACAGGACGGCTGGCAGCACGCCCTACAATGGTGGCAACAACGCATGCCCACCCTGCCGTCGGCCCCTGACTTGCCCCGCCACCCGAATGCGGAACATCGCTCCGAACAATTCATCCGTCTGGAGCAGGCACTGGGGGACGCCGCCAGCCGGCAGCTTCAGCAGCTCACCCAGTCACACGGCCTGTCGCTGGCAGGCGTACTGCTGTCGGTCTACGCCCATGTTCTGGCTCACTGGAGCAGCAGCCGCCACTTCACCTTGAACATTCCCCGCTTCAACCGGCCAGACTGGCATCCGGACATCGGCAACGTGGTCGGGGAGTTTGCCTCGTTCAGCCTGCTGGAAGTAGACCTGCGCGAGCCAGGCAGCTTTATCCACCACGCCCGCACCATCCAGCAGCAGCTATGGCAGGATCTGGACCATCAAGCCGTGTCCGGTGTACGACAACTACGCGAACTGGCCCGCGCCCGGCACAGCGGTGAGCTGGCCAGCATGCCGTACGTGTTCACCACCACCCCCGACTTGCGACAAGGGGCACACTACACACCCCGCGCCATCAGCAGCGTGTTTGGTGAGGTGCGGCAGATGGTCAGCCGCACGCCACAGGTGTTGATCGACTGCCAGTACCTGCTCGAAGACGGAAGCCTGCATCTCAACTGGGATGCCATGCCGGGCGCTTTTCCGGATGGCATGCTGGACACCCTGTTTGCTACATTCGTACACCACTTGCGGCAGCTCGCAGCTTCCCCTGAGCAGTGGCATCAGCCTTTGCGTACGCTGCTGCCAGACGATCAGCACCGGCGTCGCCAGCCACCAGCAACGCTGCCCGCTGTCCGTCCCGAGACAGCTGCGCAGGGTTTACGGCACTGGAGCCAACGCACACCAGCAGCACCTGCTCTGATCTGCGCTGACGGGCCTCACTGGAACTATCGGCAGCTTGAGCAGCAAGTGGCCGCTTGGGTGCGGCAACTGCAGGCCCACGGGCTGAACACCCGCTCACGCGTTGCCTTGCTGCTGCCACGGGGCTGGCAGCAGACCGTTGCCCTGCTGGCCTGCCAATGGCTGGGCTGCACCAGCGCACCGCTGGACCACACCCAGCCGACTGCCCGGCTACAAGGCATGCTCAATACGCTGACACCGGATCTGGTCCTGAGTCTGCCGGGGCAACATCCTGAAACCCTGCCCTGCCCGCTCCTGCTGATGCCGGAACCCCTGCCAGCCCCTGCCACGCTGCCGCAAGTAGCGGCCTGGGACCCGGATCATAACGCTGTCATCATTTTTACCTCGGGCTCGACCGGCACCCCCAAGGGAGTGCAACTGCATGCAGCCGCGCTGGCCAATGCCTTGCAATACAGTGCACATCGCTTTGGTCTGAGCGAGCAGGACGGATTCATCGCCATTACCGCCCTGCACCACGACATGATGCTGTTTGATCAGCTGCTGCCTTTCCAGCTGGGCGCCCGCCTGGTGCAGCCTCTGGCCGCACAGGCGCTGGACCCGGCGCACTGGCTGCAATTGGTACAGGAGCACGGCATTACCGTCTGGAACAGCGTGCCCCGCTTTCTGGAATGGTTGCTGCAACACAGCCCGGCACTACCGGACTCATTGCGAACCCTGCTGCTCGGGGGCGACTGGCTCCCCCCTGCCAAACTGGCACCGCTGCTGGCGCAAGGGCGCGCGGTCTACAGTGTGGGCGGCCCAACGGAGACCACGTTATGGAATATTGTGCACCCGCTGAGCCTGGACGACTGCCATCGGACCCGCATTCCTTATGGCCGCGCCATTGACCATTGCCAATACCATGTGCTGAACGACTGGCTGGAAGATTGCCCGGATGGGGTCAGCGGTGAGCTGTACTGCAGCGGCATGAGTCTGGCGCAGGGCTACCTGAATGCCCCCGAGCACAACGCCGCACGCTTCTTGCCCCACCCGCTAACAGGCATCCGCCTGTACCGCACCGGCGACAAAGGCTACTGCGACGAGCAAGGCATCATTCATATTTTGGGCCGCACCGACTTCATGCTCAATGCCGGAGGCCTGCGTATCAACCCGCATGAGATCGAATCCGCACTGCTGCAGCACCCCGCCATCGCCCAGGCGGTGGTACTGGAACAGGCCGATGCGCAGCAACGGCAGCACATTGTTGCTGCTGTGCTCTTGCGACCCGAGCAGAAAGCGGACGAAGCAGACTGGATCGCCCATTGTCGCCAGCAGGTGCCGGCAGCCGCCATTCCGCGCCGTTTCGTGGTGCTGACGGAGTGGCCTGTCAACGCCAATGGCAAGCTGGACCGCCCAACCCTGAGCCGGCTCATGCAGACTCAGGCAGTTGTCCAACAGGCCAGCCGCCCGCTGAGCCCGGAAGAGCAATCGCTAGCCGATATCTGGCAAGCCCTGCTCCCACACAGCATCACCCGGCCGGATGCTCATTTCTTTGCCATGGGGGGCGATTCCCTGCTGGCCACGCGCCTGCTGCTCAGTCTGGAGCAGCATTATGGCTTCCGCCCCCCGCTGGGCATGGTGTTCTCGCACCCGGTGCTGCAAGACATGTGTCAATGGCTCAGCCGCCAGCCCGCCCGGCAGCGCACCCCATGGCCGAGTGCGCACCCTGAAACGCCAGAGCGAGGCTGGGCGGAGGACCGTATCTGGTTCATGAACCAGCTCTCCCCGGGCCATGCCTTCTTCAACCTCTGCCATCAGCTGACGCTGGATGGCGATCTGAACCCCGAGCGGCTGGCAGAGGCCTTCCGCCTGCTGGTAGCCCGTCACGAGCCGCTGCGTGCCCACTACCCACGCGGGCTGCAAGGCCACCGTTACCAGATTCAGCCCGCAACAGCGTTTCCGCTGCCCTGCACAGATTTGCAACAACTGGCACCTGAGGCACAAGCCGAGGCCTGCCAGCAAGCACTGGATACTGAGCTCACCTCCGGCTTTGACCTTGAGAACGGCCCCATCCTGCGCGCCCACTTGCTGCAGCTTGGGCCGCAACGCTGGCAATTGCTTTACAGCCTCCATCACATTGCCTTCGATGGCTGGTCCAGCGAGCTGTTCGTCAAGGAGCTGTTCCAGCTGTACGGTACGGGCAGTGCTGACAAGATGCCTGTGGTGGCCCGCTATGCCGATTTCACCTTGTGGCAGCAACAACACTACGGCGGCACGACGTTGCAACACAGCCTGACGCAATGGCAAGCCATCCTGGGCGAGGCCAGCCCGCTGAGCCTGCCGAGCGATCATCCCAGATCGCCCGTGCAAAGCTTCCGTGGCGCGAGCCTGCACCACTGGCTGGACGCAGAGCAGACCGCCGCTGTGCAGCAACTGGCCCAGGCCGAGGGCGTCACCCCATTCATGGTCCTGCTCGCGGCCATGCAGCTGACGCTGGGTCGTCTGGCCGGGCAGGATGATTTCATCATGGGCAGCGTGCTCTCAGGCCGCGATCATGCCGCCACCCAGAACATGATTGGCTTGTTCATCAACCCGGTCCCCCTGCGCGCCCGCCTGCAACCTGACCACACCTTCCGGCAATTGTTGCTGCAGACGCGCGAGGCTTTCCTTGCCTCCGAAGCGCATCAGCATGTTCCCCTGCAGGCACTGGTTCAACAACAGGACCGGGCACCGGACCTGAGCCGGAATCCCTTATACCAGGTGTCCTTTACCTATCAGGCTGCCGGGCTGGTGCAGGGAGACTGGCATGGTTTGCAAGTTCGCAGTCATCCGGTGGCCTCTACCGCCACCCATATGGACCTGGAAATTCTGGCCTTGCCAGACCAGGAGCGACTGCTGGTGGTCTGGCAGTACGCCGCAGATTTGTTCAGCCCTGCCCGTATCGAGCAGTGGCAGCAGGCCTTCACCCATGTGTTGCAGGCCGCACTGGACACCCCCGATGCCGCACAGGGCCGCCTGCCACTGGCACCGCTGGCCAGCCGCCTGGCGTGGTCGCGCTTCGATGGCGGCCCTGCGCTACCGGGTCTGGACCCTTGGCCAAAGCTGGCGGAGCATGCGGCACAACAGCCGGATGCCCTTGCCCTGTTTGACGATCACGGCGCACGCTGGAGCTGGCAACAGCTCATGACCCGCGCCGAGTATCGCGCCGGGCAACTGCTGCAACAGTGCCCGCAAGCACAGCGCATTGCCGTGCGCCTGCACCCCGGCTTTGACTATGCCTGCACCATTCTGGCCATCCTGCGGCTGGGACTGACCTGGCTGCCAATAGACCCGCAACGGCCCATTACCGCAGTACAAGACATGCTGCAACGCGCCGAGGTCGACCTGCTGGTCAGCACCCACAGCCTGTGGCCTGCCACTGACGCCACCACGCCAAGCTGGCTGCTGGATCAGCACACACCCGTTTCCCAGGCGCTGCCCCCCTACCAGGCAGCGCCGGGGCATCGCGTGGCGTGGGTTCAGCACACCTCCGGCTCCAGCGGTCAACCCAAAGCGGTGGCGCTCAGCTACGACAATCTGCGCCATCGCCTGGCCTGGGGACAGACCACGGCCCCATTGCACGCCGGCGCTGTCGCCTGCCTGAAAACCTCCCCCGCCTTTGTGGATGCCATGGGTGAGCTGCTGGATAGTCTGTTGGCGGGCATGTCCATCCTGATCCCGGACCCGGACGCGGCGCGCAGCCCGTATCAATTGCATACCCTGTTGCAACGACATCAGATTGATCGGCTGGTACTGACCCCGACCTTGGCCACCGCCCTGCTGGCCCAAGCCGGAACCGCAGGCTTGCCAGTGCGGGTGCTGGTGCTCGGTGGCGAGAAAGTGCAGCGTGATCTGGCGCAGCAACTGCTTGCCGCCCTGCCGGAGGACAGCCATCTCCTCAACTATTATGGCTGCACGGAGGTCAGTTCGGACGCGGCCTGGTCCCGCATCACCACCCCACTGCCGGATGAGGCCATCCTGCCTGCGGGTGAATCCGTGCCGGGTTGCACCCTATGGCTACTCGACGCGCATGGCGCGCCTGTGGCCCCTGGCCAGCCCGGTCACATCCACGTCAGCGGCTGGAATCTGGCCGAGGGCTACCTGAATGAGCCCGAGCTGACTGCCGCGGCCTTTCATAACTGGACGCACCCGGACGGTCACGTGCTCAGGTTGTATGCCACCGGTGATATCGGTCGACGGCAGGGGCAGCAACTCAGCGTACTGGGCCGGCAGGACCAGCAGATCAAGCTGCGCGGCATGCGGGTGGAGTCTGGCGAGCTGGAGGTCGCACTGCGCAGCCACCCGGCCGTCAAGGATGCGGTCATCCAGTTGCAGGTCACGCCACAGGGAGACCATCTGGTCGCCCATATTCTGCTGCGGCAAGGGCAGACGGTACGCTGTGCAGACCTGCGTGAACATCTGGCCCGCCAGCTGAGCGCCAGCCTGTTGCCCACCCACTGGAGCCTGTCCGAGCAATGGCCCCTCACGACAACCGGCAAGGTGGATCGCCGGCAGCTGCCGCAGGAAGGCTTGCTGACCAGCAATCACGATCGCCAGCACACCCCGCCCCGTACCGACAGTGAACGGGCCTTGCTGCAGCTGTGGCAAACCTTGCTGGGCCCGGCCCCGATCGGCATCGACGACAATTTCTTTGAAGCAGGGGGCAACTCCCTGCTGCTGGCGCAACTGCACCAGCAGGTCTGCAGCCGCTGGCAATGTGAGCTGCCGCTGACCCAGCTGTTCCAGCAGCCCAGCATCCGGGCGTTGGCCACCCTGCTGGATCAAGGGCACAACCAGCAACCCCGGCAGGCCACACGTGCCCGCGCGGCCGCACGCCTGGCAGCGCGCCGGAGGTCTGCATGAGCCAACGGATTGCGATTGTAGGCTGCGCGGGGCGTTTTCCCGGCGCCGAATCGGTCGCTGAATTGTGGCAGTTGCTGCTGGCGGGAACAGAAGCCTATCAGCTGCTGGACCCGGCGCAACTGGCCCAGTCAGCCCATCATCAGTTGAGTCAGCAAGCAGGCTATGTCGCACTGGCGCGCCCACTGGCTGACCATGACTGCTTTGATGCCCGCTTCTTCGGCTATGCCCCGCGTGAGGCGGCCCTGATTGACCCGCAGCAGCGCGTCTTGCTGGAGTGTGCCTGGCAGGTATTCGAAGATGCCGCCATTCCACCGGGGGATCAGGATGGGCGCCGGACCAGTGTCCTGGCCAGCGTGGGGGCAAACGCCTACCTGCCGCTGCATGCCCTGCCCGCCGTCTGGCGCGGCGAGGCCGACCTGCTGGAGTGCACACTGGGCAATGACAAGGACTACGCCGCCAGCCGTGTAGCCTACAAGCTGGACCTGACTGGCTCGGCACTGACGGTGCAAACTGCCTGCTCCTCGTCGCTGGTCGCCGTTCACTTGGGCGTGCAACAGCTGCTGGCGTTTGAAGCCGACCGCGCACTGATTCTCGCTGCCTCGATCAGCCTGCCCGCAGACCTGGGCTACCTGCCCGAAACAGGGGGCATCCGCTCACACGATGGCCATTGCCGCCCCTTCGACGCAGCCGCCAGCGGCACCGTGTTCGGATCCGGCGTGGCCGGGGTCATGCTGAAGCGGCTGGACGATGCCATCACGGACGGAGACCGTATTCTGGCCGTAATCGAGGGCAGCGCCATCAATAATGATGGTCATCAACGGGTCGGCTTCACCGCGCCCGGCCTGAACGGGCAGGTGGCCGTCATCAGCGAGGCGCTGCAAGTGGCCGGGCGACAGGCGGACGAGCTGGCCTATGTCGAATGCCATGGCACCGGCACCCATATGGGCGACCCGGTCGAGATCGAGGCCTTGCATCAGGCCTTGCAAGACAATGCGGACCACGCACTGGCAGCCGCCTCCTGCGGCATTGGCTCCATCAAGAGCAATATCGGGCATCTGGATGTGGCCGCTGGTCTGAGCGGCCTGATCAAGACCGCACTCAGCCTTCATCACGGCCAGATCCCGGCCACCCTGCATTACCAGCGCCCCAATCCGGCGCTACGGCTGGCACACACCCCGTTCCATGTCATTCATGAGTCTACGGTCTGGCCTAAGGATCGCCCGCGTGTGGCCGGGGTCAGCTCCTTCGGCTTCGGCGGGACCAATGCCCACGCCATCCTGTCTGCGCCACCGGACACACCGGCATCTGGCCCGACTCGCAGCTGGCACTGCCTGCCCCTCAGCGCCGCCACTCCTGAGGCGCTGCAACAGCGCGCCACCGCGCTGGCACACTGGCTGTCGCAACACCCGGCAACGCCACTCGATGATGTGGCCTGGACGCTGCAAACCGGGCGCAAAGCCCTGCCTCATCGCAGGGTTTGCGTGGCAGACAGCGCAGCCAGCGCCATCCAGCAACTCAGTACGCTGCCGACTACCCCGGTCACGCGCGTGACGCAGCTGCGCTGGTTGTTCCCCGGCCAAGGGGCGCACTATGCGGGGATGGCCGCCCCGCTCTATCAGCAAGAGCCCTTGTTCCGCGAGCGGCTCGAGCGCTGGCTGGCACGTCTGGTCCATGCCGGAGCCAACCCGGCGATCCGCGCCGTACTGCTGACCCCCTCGGAAGCGGAGGCGGATACCGGGCTGGTGCAGCCAGCGCTGTTCGCACTGGAGGTCAGCCTGGCCGAAACCCTGATGGCGCTGGGCCTGCAACCCGACGAGTTGCTGGGGCACAGTCTGGGGGAACTCAGCGCCGCAACCGTAGCCGGGGTGTTTCAGCCCGATGATGCTGCTCGCCTCCTGGTAGCACGCAGCCAGTGGATGGCCGCCTTGCCCACGGGCGGCATGGCGCTGCTGCTGGCGACAGCGGCAGACGTTGAACGCGAGCTACCCGTCCATGGCTCACTGGCGCTCGCGCTGGTCAATGGCCCGCAATGCTGCGTGGTTGCAGGGCCGGATGTCGCGCTGGAGGCCCTGCTGGCCTCATCAGCCGCTCAGCGCTGGCAGGCACGGCGCTTGCGCACGTCTCATGCCTTCCACAGCCCGATGCTGGACCCCATGCTGGTGCGTTATCAGGATTTGCTCAGTCAGCTGCACCTGTCTGCCCCGGTCTTGCCCTTGCGCTCCGGTACGCACGGCCAGCTGCTGTCCGCCGAGGAGGCGTGCTCCGCAGACTACTGGGTACGGCAGCTACGTCACACCGTGCGCTTTGATCTGGCGCTCGCCCATGCCTCACCGGATGGCATGGATCTGGAAATCGGCCCGCCGGGTGGTCTGCTGGAGTTTGCCCGCCAGTCGCAGCCCTCGCCCCGGCCCGGTGTCAGCCTGTGTCCACCGCGCCAGTTGGCAGGGCATGCGGCAGAGCGCATCTGGCCGTGGGCGATAGGCCTGCTGTGGCAACATGGTGTGGCCATCAACTGGCCTGCCTGGCAACACGCCTGGCTGCCGCGCCAAAAGTGTGCCTTGCCCGGCTACCCATTTGCCCGGCAGCGCCATTGGCTGCCCGCCGTGTTGCCTATCGCCCCGCCTGAAGGCGTACCAGTCAGCCCAGCCACGCTCCCGGCTCAACCACGGGGCATAGCCTCAAGTGATGTACCGCCCACGGCAGCGCCGACAGGGCTAACCGACGAAAGCCGCATGTTGGCCCTGTGGCGTGCCGTGCTGCATCTGGACGCCATCCAGCTAACCGACGATTTCTTTGCGCTGGGCGGAAATTCCATCCAGGCACTGCGCCTGTGCCAGCTGGCACGCGAACAGGGTTGGTCGCTGACCCCGCAACAGGTATTCCAGCTACGCACGCCTGCCGCACTGGCTGCGGTACTGACACCACCCGTGCAGACGTCACCTTCGTTGCCTTCCCACACTTTCAGCGAAGTGGATGAAGACGACCTGGCCTTGCTGCTGAATCAATTGACTGAAGAGACCCCATGACAATGACGGTGATGCCCTCCCGCCTGGACGCAATCGTACCCGCCACCCCTTTGCAGCAAGGCATGCTGTATCACGCGCTGCTGGACGATGACCCGAGACTGTATCTGGAACAGTATGGCTTTACTGTCTCCGGCACGTTTGACGTCACCCGCTATCGACAAGCCTGGGAAACCAGCCTGCAGCAGCAAGCGATGCTACGTGCCTCTTTCCACTGGGAGGGGCTGGGCAAAGCGTATCAAGTGACGCAGCAAGCCGTCAGCTTGCCCTGGCACGAGCACGACCTGCGTGGCTTGAGCCACGAAGCCCAGCTCGCCGCCATCGAGGCACAACGGCAACAGCGGCGAGAACAAGGCTTTGTGCTATCGAAGGCCCCACTGTTTGTGCTCGACATCCTGCAGCTGGACACACAACGCTGGAAGGTCCTGCTGACCCTGCATCACATTCTGCTTGATGGCTGGTCACTCGCGCTGCTGCTGGAAGAAGTCTCCCTGCGTTATGTGGATCCGACAGCAAGCCTGCCGCCGGCTGCGCCCTTCGAGCACTATCGTGCCTGGCTGGCACAACAAGACCCGGCATCTGCCGCCGCCTGGTGGCAACAGCAGCTGGCTGACTTTGGTGCCGCCACCCCGGCCCCCCTGCTGAATACCGCACAAGGCGAAGGCAGCGTGGCGTTTGACCTGGACTGGTCTGCCACAGACAGCGCCCGGTTTCGCCAGCTGTGCCAACAGCAGGGGCTGACCGGCAATACCGTTTTCAGCGCGGCCTGGGCCTTGCTGCTGGCGCGGTATCATCATCAGCAGGAGGTCAGCTTTGGCAGTACCATCGCCACCCGCCCGCCCGAGATTCCCGGCATCGACCGCACGCTGGGCCTGCTACTCAATGTGCTGCCTTGCCGGGTGGATTGCGATGGAGAGCAAGCCAGTGGCCTCTGGCTGCAGCAATTGCAGGCCCGCTGGCTGACCGCTCAGCAGCATGGCTACCTGCCCTTGAGCGAGCTGCAGCGGCAGGCCGGTTGCCCCGGTCAGGCCTTGTTTGAGACCCTGCTGGTCTGGGAAAACCAGCCCGGCAGTCAGGCCGATACCCCGGCAGGCGCGCCACTGCAGGTCCGCCACGATGAAAGCTACGAGCACAACCCTTATCCGCTGATGCTGGCCGGTTATCCCAGCGAGCGCATCCGCCTGCGGCTGACAGTCCGGCAGGGTAGCCTGGATGCGCAAGGCGCCCAGCAATTGCTGGCGCAACAGCAGGCACTGATGCTGGCATTGCTGACACAGCATGAAGCCCCCCTTCATCAAGTCACCGGGTTGCGGCAGCGGATCGAGACCACCGCTCCGACCGACGCCCCCCGCACGCCTTCACTGTGGTCACGCTGGCAAGCCCTGTGCGATCTGGCACCCGATGCTCTCGCCTTGCATGATCTGAACGCTGCGCGCAGCTACACCCGGCAAGACCTGATGGCGCACACCCGGCAATGGGTGCAGCAATTGCGCACCACCATCGCAGACACGGAGCCCACGGCTCCACTGGCCTTGTTACTCTGGCCCGGCATCGAGCAATGCACCGCCATGCTGGCCGCACTCTATCTGGGTCGCCCCTGGTTGTCTCTGGATCCGCGTCGCCCGCAGGATGGGCTGCTGGCGCAGTTGCAGCAGCTGCACCCTGCTGCTTTGCTGACTCGCCCGGAGCTGTGGCCGGCCACCGGGCAATGGGATCCGGCACGCACGCTATACCATGCCGAGTTGCGCCAGCCTGCCCAGACGCTGCCCCCGCATACGCCACCTGCAGCTGATGCTGCCGCACTGATGGTGCTGACTTCCGGGTCGACCGGTGCGGCCAAATGCGTGGAGCTACCCATGCAGGCCTTGCAGTCCCGACTGGACTGGATGGCCCATGCACATCCGGCCGCGCTGGACGAGCGCATGCTGTGGAAAACCTCACCCGTCTTTGTGGATGCCGTGTGTGAGGTACTGGGGCCCTTGCTGTCCGGCTACCCCGCCGTCAGCCTGCCGGACAGCCAGCTCGCTCACCCGGAGTCACTGGCATCAGCCTTGACCCGCGCGCGCATTAGCCGGCTGGTGATCACCCCCAGTGTGCTGGAGCATCTGCTGGCGCATCTGCCCCAGCCCTACCCGGGGTTACGGCTGCTGCAAGTCAGTGGCGAACGCTTCCCGGTGGCGCTGTTGCAGCAGGCACGTGTGGCCTTCCCTCAGGCACGCATTCTCAATGTTTACGGCTCATCCGAAGTCATGGCCGATGCCTCCGTCTTTGATGCGACGCACTGGCACGCCTCGGACGAATCTGTCAGCAGCGTACCCATCGGGGTCTGCCTGCCTTACCTGCAGGCGACCTTGCTGGACCTGCACGGCCAACCCTGCCTGCCCGGTGCCGTGGGGCAACTGTATGTGTCTGGCCTTGGGTTGGCCAAAGGCTACCGTCACGATGAGGCACTCACCCGACAGGTTTTCCGCAGTGTGCCCGGCCAGACCGGGCGGCACTATGCCACCGGCGACCTGGCCCGTGAGCATGCGCAAGCTGGACTGCTGATCTGCGGTCGCGCCGACCGGCAGCTCAAGCTGCACGGGGTACGCATTGAACCTGGCGAGATCGAGCATGCCCTGCTACAGATCGCCGGGGTGCAGGCCTCCGTGGTCACCCTGCACCAGGACCCACAGGGGCAGGCACGACTGAGTGCGCATCTGGTCTGGCATGAGGGGCACACACCGCACAATGCGGCCAGCCTGCGGAGCGCCCTGTCAGGCAGGCTCCCACCTGCCCTGATCCCGACACACTTTCAGAATGAAACCCATCTACCCCGCACGGCCAGCGGCAAGCTGGACCGCCGCGCACTGCAGGCCCGGTTTGCCCAGGCGGAGGTGACCGCGCTCCCCGAAACCGAAGACCAGCATGCCTTGCATGGCTTGTGGCAGAAGGTGCTGGGTCAAGCCCCCGCTGGTATTGACCAGGATTTCTTTGCCGCAGGGGGCAACTCCATCCACATGACTCAGCTGGCCTTTGCCATCCGCAAACAGTTTGCACAACCGTTTCCGATTCGCGCCATTTTTGAAGCGCCAACCATCCGTCAGCAGGGCGCGCTCTTGCACACGCTGCGCCAGGGCGAACAGCCGCATGAGGACCGCAGCCACAGCGACAGCCAGGGTTTTGATCTGACACAGGAGGCGCGTGCTGCAGATGACATCCTGCCGGGCGCCACGCTGCAATCGGTGTGGCCTGCGGGGCAAGGCAAGGTGTTCCTCTCTGGCGCGCAAGGGTTCATCAATGCCTGGCTACTGGCCCGCTTGCTGGATGAGCCAGACCTGCAGGTCTATTGTCTGGCGCCGGGGGCCAACCGGGTTGAGGCGTATCACCATCTGGCCGATCACCTGGGCCGCTTTGGCCTGTGGAACGCCACACGTGCGGCTCGTCTGACTGCGGTTGCTGGTCGGCTGGAGGCACCGCGTTTCGGACTGGAACCCGCACAATGGCAGCAGCTGGCGCAGGAGATGGATGTCCTGTTCCATACCGGGGTCATCATCAATTTCGTAGCCCCCTACACTCAGCTACGCCACAGCAATGCGCTGGCTGCCGCCGAAATGCTGCAGCTGGCGAGTGCACACCACAGCAAACCGCTGCACTTTATTGGCAGCCTGGGCGTGTTTGACCACAGCCAGGCCACCCCAGATAGCCCACCAGTACATGAAGACGATGCATTACAGCACTGGCGAGGCTTGCCCAATGGTTACCTGCAGGCCCGCTGGGTCAGCGACACCCTGATCCGCCGTGCCATCCGGCGAGGCCTGCCTTGCTCGGTGATCCGCTTGACCACGGTGTGCGGCGACCGGGTTCGCCATCAACCTCATGCGGACGACATGGCCTGGCAACTGCTGCGCTTGGGCATGACGGTGAAAGCCGTACCCGACAGTGCGCGGCTGCTCGACATGGTGCCAGTAGACGAAGCGGTGAATGCAGTGGTGGCCCTGGCCAAGGATGGTCAGACCCTCGGACAGGCGTGGCACATCTCCAACCCACGACGCTGGCGCTGGGCCGAAGTCGGCCAAGCGCTGGCCCGACATGGCTACCACTTGCCGCTGATGCACGGCAAAGACTGGTCACGCCATGTCCAGCAGTGCGCGGCGGAGCTGGCCAGCCAGACCGACTGGCAAGCGATACTGCCGCTGATCGGGGACAGCTGGCGTGATCACGCCCGTTTCCTGCAACTGGACAACCAGAAGAGCCTCAACCGTCTCCATTCGCTGGGGCAGCCGTTGACGGTCATGGACTGGGCACACTTCTGGCCCTCCATCCACACCCTGATCCAGCAGGGCTTCTTGCCACAAGCTGACCAACAACCGGTCTAACCCGGGGGCAAACCCAAAGCAAAAGCCCCCGCCCCATTATCCTGGGGCGGGGGCTTTTCAACATCCGGACTCAGTGTGAAAACTGGCTGAGGTGCTTGGACAGGATATCCGCAATCGCACGGTCATCCAGGCCACGGCTACGCAGTTCGGTACTCAAGGCCTCCACATCCACCTGCTGCAGGCTGCGGGTCGTGCCTTGCTGGCTGCCTTCCCGGACAATGCGGAAATCATGCTGCCGCTCTGCCGTTTCGCGCACTTCATAATGCATGACCTCATCCACCTGATTATCCGGCGTAAAGGTCAGCACGGTAGGCCGTAGCTGGTACAGCTCCTTCGGCTGAATGTAGTCCGAAGCACAAATGATGACCTGGTCACCTTTCTGGCAAGTACGCGCGGCTGCACCATTGAGGATGCAGCAGCGTGAGCCGGGCTCACCATAAATCACGTACGTGGAAATCCGGGCACCACTGTCCTTGTTCCAGATTTCCACGAATTCCATCGGGAAAATACCGGCCTGCTCGCACACTTCCGGGTCGAGCGTGATCGAACCGTGGTAGTGCAGTTCTGCACCGGTGATGGTAATACCGTGCAACTTGGCACGAACCACCTTGATCATGGGGTTTACTCCTTGCGTATGAATCGTCAGGCTGCAGCCTCTATGGCGCGCAGCATACAGGATGAAGGCCGGTCTTGCATGCGCTCACCAGGCCAGGACCGGCGCCAGTAGCAGCGCCAGTTGTTCGCGAAGATAATGCAGCAACTGCTGCCGGACTGCCGCGACCTCAAAGTAGAAGTGCTGACCCGGAAAACAGCGGTAGCCCTGCCACTGCGCGCTGTAAGCCGACCAACCCGCCAGCATGGCCGGCTGGAAGTCTGGCTCCTGATCTCCACCCACCGCCAACAAAGGGCAAGACAGCTGAAATGGCGCCCACGCATAGCCATCCACCAGCGCAAAATCATTGCGCAGCACCGGCAGGAACAGCGCACGGAGTTCGGGCAGGGTTTGCCATTGCGGGTTCAGGCCCCCATAGCGGGCAATCTCGGCCAGGAAGGCATCCTCCGGCAATTCCGCACGGCGTGGCGGGGTCTGAACACCCACGCCCGGTGGTTCTCGCCCGGACAGCACCACCGCAAGCAAGCGCTCCGATTCGGCAGCCGGCAGTTGCCGTGCCATTTCCAGCGCCAGCAGCGCCCCCATACTATGCCCAAACAGGGCAAACGGCCCTGTCGCGGCAGCCCGGGTGTCGCGCAGCAAGTCTGCAGCCAGCTGGCGGGCATCCGCCTGCAAGGGCTCACTGAAACGATGGCCTCGCCCCGGCAACTCTACCGCTTGCAGGGACAACCAGTCTGGCAGCATCGCATCCCAGCCGCGGTACATCTCGGCACTGTTGCCCGCGCACGGCAGGGCATGCAGGGTCAGCGCTGCATGCGGTTTGGAGGATAAGGTGTCATGCAGCCTGAACGACATCGTGCCTCCCCGCTGTTTGCCCATCACCTGCTTCGGCCTCCAGCTGCAGCCCGCAGCGCACCACATCGTCCAGCAGCTGTGCCAGATGCTGAGGCTGACTCAAAGGATTGTTGATCACAGCACGCAAGAAGGTGCATGCCGCCCCAGACTGCCCAGGCAACACGCGTTCGGAGCGGGACAGAAACGCCGGGCCCTGGTTACGCAAACGCTTGTGCAGCCGGATATTGAAGGCATGAATGGCCGCCGTGTCCTTCCAGCCTGGCGAAGACGGCAGATAGCGGAAGACCACCACATTGCCGAC
Organism: Leeia sp.; assembly: GCF_041909055.1. Lineage (NCBI taxonomy): Bacteria > Pseudomonadati > Pseudomonadota > Betaproteobacteria > Neisseriales > Leeiaceae > Leeia > Leeia sp. The sequence goes on from NZ_JAYREC010000005.1 coordinate 184,888, forward strand.
CGGCTCCAGCAGCAGTTCCAGCCGGGGGTGTTGCTGAATCAGCGCAGCAAGATGGCGAGCATCAGCCACGCTCTTCTCCAGCACGCTCCGATAGCCCCGCTCGCCCATCAGGTGCAGTGCCGCGTGCAGGTACAGCACATTCGCCGGGCGCGACCCCTCCAGCGTAAAACGGCCCGCATCCCATGAGCCTGGCCGCACCGCATAGGGAGCGGTGGTCATGATGTCGCGCGAGCGCTGGGGATCACGGTACAGCAAAACGCCGCAGCCGAGCGGTGTCAGCAATTGCTTGTGGGCATCCAGCGTAACGGTATCCGCCCGCTCGATCCCGAACAGCCGATCCGCCATGGTCGGCGCAAACAGGAAAGGCCCGCCCCAGGCCGCATCGACGTGAAAGTGCGCCCCGACTCGCTGCGCACGGTCTGCCAAGGCATGCAGCGGGTCAAAGCTGCAGAAATCGGTACTGCCCGCCACCCCCACCAGCGCGATCACCTTGCGGCGTTCGCGCTGGCACGCTGCCAACGTCTGGTCCAGCTGTGCCAGATCCACGCTGCCGTGGGCATCCACCTCCAGCTTGAGCAACTGCGCGCTACCAAGTGCCAGCAGTTCCGACGCCTTGTCAAACGAGTAATGCATCAACCGCGAGCCGATGATCACGGCATCGCGATAGCCTTGCTGCTGCAGCTGCTGCCACCAGGGGGCTTCACCGGGAAAGGCCTGCTTGCGGGCGCACCACATGGCCATCAGATTGGCCAGCGTTCCGCCCCCCGTAATCACACCTTCGACCTGATCGTGCTGCGGCTCGCTGAGCCGGGCAGAACGCTGGAACACCCGCTGATGCAGCATGGCCACGGTTTCGCGTTCGAGCCGGGTCAAGCCGGCCGATGATTCGCTCTTCATCATGTTCTGGTTCAAGGCCACCAGCAGCCGCCCCAGTTGCGGCATGAAACCAGGCAGCGGAGAAGTCATGTGACCCAAGCAATCCGGGCGCCACATGGCGGCCAGATGGTCCAGCCCATGCGCCTGTACCTGCTCCAGCCACGCAGCGGGGCTGATACCCTCCTGCGGCATGGGGCCAACATGGGCGCGCCCTCCAACACGCGGTGCCGTAGGGGTTGCGGACCGATATCGTGCAATCAAGGCATCCATCGCCTGGGCCCACTCCGCTTCTTGCTCAGCGGACCAGTCCATCCAGTAGGTCTGTGTCATGTTTCCTCCTGCCCCATCCGTTTTTGCCGCTCGCGGCGCTGTCGCAAAGGCATGCTCTCGTACTCATCCCTCACATCCGTCGCGGACGGTGGACTCAGCCGTGCCGCCAGCTGGCGCAAGTTGTTGTATTGGAACAGTTCGGTGAGCGTTAACCCTGCCTTTGGATAACGTGCCTCCAGCCGGGCATGCCATACCGCCAGCGACAGCGAATTGAGACCCAGTTCATAGAAGCCTTGGGTAAGGTCCAGTTGATCAGACGATAAACCAATGACCTCTGCGAGCATCGTAGCCAGTGCCCGCTCCTCATCATGGACAGGGGTCTTTGATTGCGGTGGGCTTTCCGCTTCCAGCGTCAGCAAACGTGTACGGTCCAGCTTGCCATTGGGTAACCGCGGCAGCTGCGCGAGCGCATGCCAGCGGGTCGGCACCATATAGGCTGGCAAGCGTGCCGACAGCTGCTGCCTCAAGGTAGCCAGGGCCTCCCGCTCAACCCCTCCTAGCCAGGCCACCAGTTGCAAACCGCCTTGCGGGTCTGCCACCGCCTGTACCGAGATATCACTCAAACCGCTGACCTGCTGCAGCTGGCGCAATACTTCACCCAGCTCGACCCGATTGCCGCGGATCTTCACCAGCTCGTCACGGCGTCCTTCATGCCGCAAATCACCCGTGCCCTCCAGATGTCCCCAGTCCCCCATCGGGAACAGGGGCCAGCCTGTATCCGGCAAGCACAGCTCTGGGGTCGGCTGGGCCAGATATCCGGCAGGCAGATGCCATCCTGCCACATGGATCTGGCCGCTGTTCCCCGGTGGCACCGCTTGCAGCCAGCGATCCAGCAGCAGGAGCTGGCAACCGGGCAACGGTTTCCCCAGCGTGACCGGGGCAGGTGACGGCCCACGCGGCCACTCGCTGACGGTCACGTCAGCCACTTCCGAGCTGCCATAGAGGTTGACGAAACGCACCTCCGGCAGCAGCTGGTACAGCTGTTGCAGTTCGGCACGCTGCGGCGCTTCCCCGCTGCTCAGCAAGAGTTGCAGGCTGTGCCAGCCCTCCAGATGGTGAGGCTGCTGCAACCAGCCCCGCAGCAGCCCCGGCACGATCACCATGCGACGCACAGCCTGCTGCTCCAGCCAAGGCAATAAGGCCGCACTGTCCATCAGCAAGGTGCTCGGTACCAGCACCAGCCGCCCTCCCGCCAGCAAGGGGTCCAGTACTTCCCACAGCGCATCAACAAAGTTCATCGGGGTCCGCACGGCGCAACCGGTCCCACGTTCAATGGGGTAAGTCGTCCTGGACCAGTCGGTACGGCTTTGTGCCGTCAGCCATGTCCCCATCACGCCTTTGGGGCGTCCGGTAGAACCTGAGGTGAACAAGACATACATCACCTCACGGGTCTGCACCACTGGCAGCAGCCACGGCTCCGTCGCACCGGTTGTCGCCAGCGGCAGGCACAGGCTCAGTGCCTGCCAGTGTGCGGGCAAACGCCCCTGCAATGCGTGCACCGTCAGTACCCGAACGGGCTCAGCCAAATCCAGCATGTCGTGGATTCGAGCGTCCGGGTAGTCGGCGTCCAGTGGCACATACACCGCACCCAGCCAGCACAGCGCCAGCATGCTGCACACATGCTGCACCGAGCGCTGCAGATAGACGCCGACCCGCTGCCCGGGCTCTACCCCCTCGGCTTGCAGCTGCCGAGCCCAGGCCTGGCTGATCTCCAGCAGCTGCCGCCCAGTCCAATCCTGTCCTTCCGCTTGCAGCAAGACCTGATCTGCATGTTGCAGCAAACTGTCCAGCAAGCGCTGCGGCAAGTCGATGGCCGGATCGGCAGGTTGCACCGGGTAGATCGGGGCAGGCCAGTATGCCAGCTGCAACAGTTCGGCCTCTGGCTGTGCACATACGGATGCCAGCAGCTGTTGATAATGTTGCAACAGATTTTGCATGCGGGCGGCGTCGAACAGCTCGGACAGGTAATTCAGCTCCAGCTGTAATCCCGTCTCGTCACTCAGCACATAGAGGTCGATGTCCATATGGGCAGACGCCACCGGTGGCCGCAGCTGCTGCAGGGATACCCCACCTTGCAGCGGTGACCACGCCGCTGCAGGCTGCATGGCAAAACCGACCTGATACAAAGGATGACGGGCCGGGTCTGGAGCCTGCCCTTGCAGCGCCACCATCTGCTCGAATGGAAAATGCTGGTGCTCGAACGCCTGCAGGATGTGTTGCCGGTTCTGCTGCAAGTAATCCACAAAACGCTGCGTCGGTTGCCAGCGAGCACACAGCGGCAGGTTGTTGACGCAGCAGCCGAGCAAATGCTGGCTGGCAGGATGCTCACGGCCCGCAACATAGCTGCCCACCACCACCGCCTCTTGCTGGGCGTAGCGCCCCAGCAGCAGCTGAAACACACTCAGCAACAACATGAAGCGGGTGCAGTCGGTACGCCGCGCCAACTGATCCAGCTGCTGTACCAGTTCATCGGGCAGGCGCAGGCTGACGCACCCCGCCGCGCCCTGAAGGTGCGCCGGGCGGGGCCGATCTGTGGTCAGTGCCAGTACAGGCAGCTCGGTCAGCGCCTGTTGCCAGAACGTCCGGGCCACCGCGTCCAGCGGCAAGGACTGTTGCCAGCTGGCGTAATCACCGTAATGGTATGTTTGGGGTGCGACGGGTTCACCCTTCAGCAGCTGATGATAGGCCGCACTGAATTGCTGCAGGGCCTCGCCAAAGGACCAGCCATCAAACGCAATATGGTGGGCGTGCAGCACCAGCAGATGTTGCTCGGCGTGAACCTGCAGCAAGCTGACCCGCAAGCTCTCCCCCGCCGCCAAATCAAAGCCTTGACTGAGCAGGAGAGACAACTCCGCCTCGACCGCTTCCCCCTCGGGCTGGGTGATTAACTGCAGGCGGGGCGACGGGCCGTCCGGCAGCATGACCGGCCCCTCACCCTGCAACAGGTAACGGCAACGGAATAGCTCATGCTGTGCCAGCACCGCATCCACCGCCTCGCGCCAGACCTCCCGTTGCAGCGGGCCATCCAGCTGCAGGACCAGCGGCAAGGCATAGCGGGTGGTGCCCGGCTGCTGTTGCTCGATAAACCACAGCCCGCGCTGTGACCAGCTGAGCGGGGCGGCCAAAGCCTGGCGGGGCGGAAAATGTTCCAGCGTGTTCGAGGCAGGCTCGACATTCGCCTGCTCACCCGCCAGCCAGTGGGCCAGGTCATGCAGTACTGCAGCGGCAAACAGCCGCTGCAGTGGCAACACCACCTGCCAGCGCTGCCGGATACGCGCGGCAAGTTGTACGGCCAGCAGGGAGTCGCCACCGGCGTGAAAGAAATTGGTTTGCCGGTCCAGCACCGGCCGCCGCAACAGGTCTGCCCATTGCGCCGCCAGCCAGTGCTCCATTTCCCCCTGCAAGGCTTCGCTCGTCCGTTCGGTCTGCAATAGCGCAGGGGCAGCCAGCGCACGCCGGTCCAGCTTGCCATTCCCTGTCAGCGGCCACTCCTCACAATACTGCCAGCGCTGAGGCACCATGGGGGCAGGCAGCCAGTTTGCGGCGAAATCCCGCAGCGTGTACAACGCTACCGTGCCTTCAATCCAGGCCAGCAGGAACGCTTGCCCTTCCGGCTTGACCACGACGGCACGCTCGACTTGCGGGTGCCGCTGTAATACCGCCTCGATCTCACCCGGCTCAATGCGGTAGCCATTCAGCTTGAACTGCTGGTCCCGTCGCCCGATGAATTCAATCTCACCGGAGGGCAAGACCCGGCCCAGATCGCCAGTACGATAAGCATGGTCCTCCAGACCCCGAATGGGTGCGAATCCAGGCAAGGCAGGGTCCAGATAGCCGGGGCTTAACCCGATACCGGCGCAGACCAGCTCTCCCACCACCCAGTCCGGGCAGGCTTCATCGCGTTCGTTCAACACATGGTAACGTGCATTGGCCATCGGGCGACCGTAAGGAATGCGTCCGCTCGCCACATCCTGCGCCGTAATACGGTGATGGATATTCCATACCGTAATCTCGGTCGGCCCCCCCACACTGTAGACCGTGAGCTCAGGCAGATGCTGCCAGAGTTGTTGCACCAGCTCCGCCGCTACCCAATCACCGCCCAGGGTCACCCGGGTCAGTCCGGCCAGACGTACCCCCTCGGCCTCGGCCTGAGTCAACAGCATCTGCAGCAAGGCGGGGACCGAATTCCAGTACTGTACCGGGTATTGCTGCATCATTTGCAGCCAGACAGCCGGGTGACGCCGCGCCGCCTGACTGGGCATCAACAGGCTGGCACCTAGCGTCAGGCAACCGTAGACATCGGGTACCGACATATCATGGTGCAAGGCACTGATGGCAAAAATGCGATCCGCCGGCCCCAGCCCCAGCCACGATTGCTGGTCATCCAGCACATTGCATACCCCGCGCTGCAGTACCGGTACCCCCTTGGGTTCCCCCGTCGATCCCGAGGTAAACAGCACATAGGTTTCCGCATCCGGGCTGGCCTGCCAGCCCGGCAGGGCAGCGGGGACCACCTCGCCTGCAAGCGGCCAGTCTACGGTATTCAGTGAAGGCACCGGCCACGCGGTGTCTGCATGCGCCTCATCACACAACACCAGGCTCACCCCGGCACGATCCAGAATATGGTTCAGACGTGCCAGCGGCTGCTCTACATCCAGCGGCAGATAAGACCGACCCGCCAGCACGCAGGCCATCACCGCCACCAGTTGCTCGCCCCCTTTACTCAGCACCAGTGCCACGCGCCCGTCTTCGTGCTGCAAATGATCCGCCAGTGCCAGCGCACGGGTTTGCAGTTCGGCAAAGGTCCAGACACGGCTTTCCGTGATGACGGCCATCCGCGCTGCCTTGGCCTGGCAATTCGTCACCATGCGTTGCGCCAAGGGCCGCCAGGGAAACGCCTGATCGGTCTGGTTCAACGCCACACGGCGGGCCCGTTGCGCCTCCGGCAAAGCCAGTGCGGGTGAGGCATTCAGTAATGCGGCAGCCGTGTCACCACCGGCCGCCAGCTGACGGACCAGTGCGACAAAACCGTCAAACATGGCATCCACCATGCCCTGCGGAAAGCGCTCGGCCAGATAGTCCCAGTTCAACCGCAACTGGCCGGCTTCCTGATAGTACTGACAATCCAGCCAGACTTGGGGGGTTTGCGACAGGCTCTGCACCACGTCGCCCAGAATGGCGACTTCACGCCCAATGTTGTCCGCACCCATCGCCAGCTCTGGCAGCGAGGTAAACACAATGGGGGCGGGAGCCGGCTGCGAGCCACCGGACAGCTGGTTCCACTCTCGCAACACACGCACGCCGGATACGGCATCGTGCTCCATGTCTTGCCACAGCTGTTGTTGCAAGGCCCGGACGCGCTCGCCCAGGCTGTGCTCCGCATGCAAGCGGACCTCCAGCAGATTGAAGCTGGCAAACTCGCCGAGTACCCGATGAATATCCGGGTGCACCGGCATACGGTTGAAGCGGGGCATGTTCAGCACAAAATGCCAGCAACCGGACCAGCGGGCCAGCACTTCGCTGTAGCAGGTGGCCAGCAAGGCGGCCAGCGTCAACCCCTGCTCGCTGACCAACTGACGTAACTGCCGGGTCTCGGCCTCACTCAAGCGGGTTTCGCAGCGGGCAAAGCGCGCCGGGATGCGCCCCCCCTCTCCCTGCGTGACCAGCGGCAAGGCAGGTGCCGCAGGCAGCGTCGGCAGCCGGGCCTGCCACCAGGCCAGATCAGCCTGATACTTTGCGCTGCGCTCAAACGCCTTGCAGGCCAGCGCATAGTCACGGAAAGCCAGCCCTGGAACGGGCGGCAATGCCGCCGGAGACAGGCAAGCCAGCGCCAACTCGCCCAACAAGGTCTGGATGCTTTGTCCATCAATGCACCAGATGTCCAGACTCATCAACAAATGGAAGCGCCCTTCGGGCAACAAGCAGAGCCAGACTTCGTGTTGCGGCCACTGCGCAAGGTCCGCCTTGCGATGCATCAAGCGCTCACGCAGCTGAGCCAGCGCTGGCTGCCACGCAGCTTCAGTCTGTCCAGACCAGTCCTCGCATTGTGGCAAACCCACCCCGGTCTGGATGGGCAACACCTGCTGCTGGTCGTCACGAATCACCACCCGCAGCATGTCATGTCGTTGCAACAGGGTTTCCCAAGCGCGCTGCAGTGTAGGCAAATCCAGGCCCTGACCGCTGCGCTCCATGAAATAGTGCATGCCGGTCTGGTCATCTCCCTGCCGACCAATCCAGTAGGCTTGCTGCATGTCCAGCAGGGGGAAAGGTTGATAACGCGCCGCCATGTCAGGCACAACCACGGGCAGGTGGTCGGCGGCCCCGGGCAGCTGGCGCTGCTGCAACCGTCCCTGCAACAGACGCCGTGCCTTGTCGCTCAACGAGGTACTCACGCCAGCGCCTCCCCTTCTGCCGCTTGCTCCAGCAGCAGCTCCACCGCCAGCAGCATGTCGCCTAGTGTCCGCAGACTCATCATTTGCCCCAGTGGCAGTTCCAGACCCAGGTCACGCTGTAGTGCGGCGCGGATCTGCACGGCGGCCAGCGAATTGCCGCCCAGCAAAAAGAAGTCACTGTCCCGGCTCAGGTTGCGGGTGCCCAGTGCTTGCTGCCAGTACCCGGCAATCAGGCTGAACAGCGGGTCCGCCTCATCCAGCACCGGCATGTCGGCAGGGGCTGCCTCAGCGGAAGCGGGCACCTGCACCATGCTCACCGATGCGGGCGTGGCAGCGACCACCGCCTCCGGCTTGAGCCAGTAGCGTGTTTTGGCAAAGGCATAGCCCGGCATATGGATACGTCGCCCGCCTTCCACCGGTTGCCAGTGCGTCAGGTAGCCAAGCCGGAATGCTTCACCGGCATGCCGCAGCCAGCTATACGGGGCGGCCTCACCCTCATCCAGCGAAGTCAGGCAACCATCGGGCAGCGCCTGCCGCAACAGGCCAGCCAACTGGCTGCGTGGTCCAATCTCGAGCGCGCGCACCACGCCTAATGTCTGCAACTGCTGCAGGGATTCGGCAAAGCAGACGGTCTGGCGCAGGTGATCGCGCCAGTAGCGGGCATCCGGTGCCTGAGTCGCCAGGCGACCATCCAGATTGCGGACCCAGGGCAGCTTGGGAGGCTGGAAGGACAGCTGCGCCGCCACGGCCTCAAACTCATCCAAGATCGGGTCCAGCCACGCGGAGTGGAAGGCGCTGCTGACGGGCAGGCGCACGGCATCCAGCCCCAGCGTCTGCACCACCTGTTGCAAGCGCTCAATGTCCGTCGCCGCACCGGAGACCACCACCTGCTCTGGCCCGTTGTGGGCTGCAATCTGCAGCGGGAAGCCATCGCGCAGCAGGTTTTCTACCTGTGCCAGCGACGCCCGCAGTACGAGCATGCCGCCGGTGCGGGGCAAGCGGTCCATCAGCCGTCCCCGCTCACACACCAGCCGCAAGGCATCCTCCAGTGACAACACACCAGCCAGATGTGCCGCCACGTACTCCCCCAGACTATGCCCCAGCAGGACATCCGGCTTGGCACCTTGCGCCAGCCACAGCTGTGCCAGACCATATTGCAGGGTGAACAGCACGGGTTGCAGCTGTGCGGCCGCGTCAAAGACTGACGCCATCGGCTGGCTGCCTTCGAACCATGCCTGCAGCGGCAAGATCACTTCCACAGGCAGTGCGGCAACACACCGGGCCACCGCCTCACGAAATACCGGCTGCTGCGGGTATAGCCCCAAAGCCATACCTGGGTAATGGGCACCTTGCCCACTGAACACCCAGGCTGTCTTGCCACTGCGGGCCGCCTCAGCAGGCATGGACTGAGCGGACAGCAGGCGAGGCAGGTCTGCCAGCGCATCCACCACCCAGGCCTGACGATAAGGCCACACCTTGCGTCCGATCGCCGCGGTGTGGCACAGATCTGCCAGCGATACCTGCCCATCTGGCTGCTGCAGCCAGTCTGCCAGTTGCTGGCGTTGGCGCTGCAATGCCTCGTGATCGCGTGCACTCAACACCAGCAACGCCGGACCGGGCACCGTACCCGGCACCGGCAAGGGCGCTTCCTGCACCACCAGGTGTGCATTGGTGCCACCGAAACCAAAGGCGCTGACCCCGGCCCGTCGCGGCCGACGAGTCCTCAGCCAGGGGCGTACACGGTCATTGATGAAGAAGGGGCTGCCTTCCAGTTTGAGTTGTGGATTGGGCTGGCGGTAATGCAGGGTAGGTGGCAGCAATTCATGCTTGAGGGACAGCACGGTCTTGATCAAGCCTGCCATGCCCGCCACCGTATTCAGATGCCCGACATTGCTTTTCACGGCACCGAGCGCGCAACGCTGCTCACGTTGGCCCCCTTGCCCAAACGCCAGCTGCAGCGCCCGGAACTCGATCGGATCACCCAACCGGGTACCGGTACCGTGAGTTTCCACATAGTCGATGCTGTCCGGGCTGACATCGGCCAGTCGGTGCGCCATGCGGATCACCTCCACCTGACCGTCCACTCCGGGAGCCATGAAGTCCATCTTGCGCTGCGCATCATTATTGATGGCGGCAGACAGGATCAGCGCATCAATCGTATCGCCCTCCTTCAGCGCATCTTCCAGTCGCTTGAGCACCACGCAGGCGACGCCACTGCCCATGATGGTGCCTTCCCCGTCAGCATCAAAGGGGCGGCAATGCCCGTCCGGCGAGAGGATGGTGCCTGGCTGGTAGCGGTAACCCTGACGATCCGGCAGCATCAGACCGGAGGCACCGGCCAGCGCCATATCACACTGCCACGACAGCAAACTCTGGCAGGCGGTGGCCACCGCCACCAATGAGGTGGAGCACGCCGTCTGAATGTTCATGCTGGGACCGCGCAGGCCCAGCTTGTACGACACCCAGGTGGTCAGGTAGTCCTTGTCGTTGTATGTGAGGACTTCCAGCCATTGCGCCACATCCGGTTCCTGCAGCTTGCCGAGCAGGTTCTGCCACAGGTAGACACTGGGGTTGGAACCCGCAAACACACCGACCCGCTGCTTGCCCAGTCGGCTGACGTCATAGCCGGCATCTTCCATGGCGTGCCAGCAGGTTTGCAGGAACAGGCGAATCTGCGGGTCCATCCAGCTGGCCTGTTTGTCGCTGATACCAAAGAAGGCGGCATCAAAGCAGTCGATATCGTCCAGCGACATGCTGGCCGCTACCCAGTCCGGCTGTTGCGCCGCCGCGATACCCTGCTGTAGCAGTTGTGCGCGGTCCAGCTCGGTGCGGCCTTCGCGGCCGGATTTAAGGTTGTCCCAGAAGGCCGCCAGATGGCCGGCGCCGGGAAAGCGCCCGGCCATGCCGATCACGGCAATGGCATCCGGGTGATCCTGTAGCAATTGGTGCTGCTCGTCCGTCAGCATGGACATGGTGTACTCCGCAGTGGATCAATCAGCCAGCCGTTCGCGGCGTCGTGCTGCATGCGCCTGACGCCCGGCTGGGTGTGCAGGCTCAGTGGCCTGCGTGCAACGTTGCTGAATGTGTGCCGCCAGGGCCGCGAGCGATGGCGCCTGAAACAGGTCAATCAGGTCCAGCTTCCATTCGGGATGCTGTCGGTACACGCGCTCGTACAGCGCCGTGACACCGCTGGAACTCATGCCCAGCTCGAACAGGCTGCGCTCCGGGTCCAGTCCGGCAACAGGTTGCTGCAGCTGCTCAGCCAACTGGCCCATCAGCCAGGGCAGGATGTCTTCTGGCGTGTCCGTCATGGTGGGCTGCAGCTGCTCCGCGCGGAAGCGATAGCGGGCGGGGAAGGCATCCTGCTGCCATAACAGGCGGCTTTCGCGACGCTGAATCTTGCCGCTGGAGGTTTTCGGCACGCTGCCGGGGGTGGTGAACAGCAGCTCATCCAGGGTTATGCCGTGCTCTTCGGCCAGCGCCTGCTGAATGTCCAGCGCGTATGCAAGCAAGGTCGCCGCCGTTGCCTCCTTTTCAACCTCCTGCACCATCACCAGCCGCTCGCCGTGCTCACTTTCCACACTGAACGCGGCACCGCCATCCACCCGCAGCAAAGGTCGGTCCTGCTGTACCAGCCATTCGATGTCGGTCGGTACCAGATTGCGCCCTTGATGAATGATCAGGTCTTTCAGGCGCCCGCTGATCACCAGCTGCGTGCCCGCCCAGTAGCCGAGGTCACCCGTGCGTAAGTAGCAGCCGGCCTCATCCTGCCGCTGCGCCTGGAATATGGCCTGGGTCAACACGGGGTCCTGCCAGTACCCCTGGGCAACGCATGGGTTGCGGGTGGAGATCCAGATTTCGCCCACCTGCCCTGCCGCCGAGGGCAGCCGGGTATCCGGGTCGACAATGCAGACATCCTCTGCCTGGAAGGGCGTGCCGCACGCTACCGTGGCCGCCTCCCGGTCCCCCGGCCGCACTGGCTGGTCCAGCCGTGGCTGCCCAGGCAAGCCACTGCTGACAAACAGGGTGGCCTCGGCCATGCCGTAGCCCCCGTGCAGTACGCCCGGCTGCAAGCCGCAAGCCACAAAACGGGCTTCAAAGCGGGACAAGGTGCGGGCCTTGATCGGCTCAGCACCGCAATGCGCCCAGCGCCAGCAAGACAGCTCCAGCGCCGCCAGCTCGGCCTCCGGAATACGATCGAGGCAAAGCTGGTAGGCAAAGTTGGGGCCACCACTGCTGACCGCGCGATAGCGGCTGATACTGGACAACCAGACTCCGGGGTCTCGCAACAAGGCCATCGGTGGCAGAATGATGTGCTCACTGCCGGTATATAGCGCCAGCATCAGTCCATGCACCAGCCCATAGTCATGGAAGTGTGGCATCCACTCCAGGGTCACGGCGGGCTGCAGCAGGCCGGAACGCTGGGCCAGCTGCTGGAGGTTGTTCAGCAGATTGCGCTGGCTGATCATCACCCCCTTGGGCTGCCCGGTAGAGCCCGAGCTGTACTGCAAGTACGCCACGGCATCCGGATCGGCATCAGGCAGGGTGCCCCCCCCGGTGGACAAAGGCCAGCTGGGCCACTGGTAGGCCTGCAGATCCAGCCAGACCTGTTCACCCTGTGCCCGTGCATCGGTCAGGAATGCTGGATCAGCCAAGACCACTGTCGCCTGGCAATCCGCCGCAATCCGCTGCAGGCGGGGCAGCGCACGCTTGAGACCCACGGCAGCGGGGCGTGCGGTGGGTACTGCGATCCGTCCCGCCAGCAAGGTGGCGAGAAAAGCCACCACAAAGTCGATCCCGGCCGGGAACAGCAGCAGGATGCTGTGTTGCGTCGCAGGCAGCCCTGCCAGCTGGCGCGCCGTCGTCTGGACCCGCTGCTGCAGTTCATGCCAGCGGATGTGCGCTCGCTCACGGCCCCGACTATCCAGTTCCCGGTAGGCTATTGCATCAGGCTGTACTGTCGCCCAATGCTGTAAAACCTGATTCAGGTCATTAAACATAATGATACTCATTTACATTAAAAGTCATAAAAATGAGCGATACCACGCTCCGGATCAGGTTGCCATGACAGGTTGGCGAGATGCCCTACCGGGTAATTGCCGCCAAGCTACCAGCACCATGCAAGCCCCAACCAGTAAAGCGGCCAGCAAGATGCTCCACCAGAGTGATGTCGAAGACGCCACGTGTTGCGTGGCCCACCAGAACAGCAGCGGCTGCAGCAACAGATGACGTGACAACCCGCCGAGAAAATTACAAAGGGGTCGCTGCAGACCTTGCAGGGCTTGCCCACTGACCAGCATCAGCACATAGCCGAGCGCACACCAGCACATGATGCGCACACCCTGGATCGCCTGCGCCAACACCGCCGGCTCTGTCGTAAACCCGGCACACAGGGCGGGTGCCAAACCATAGAGTGCCGCTGCAAACAGCAGAGACAGCGGCATGCCGATCCACAAACCACTGCGCCAGACCTCGCGCACCCGCTCCGGCAAGCCCGCCCCCTGCGCTTGGGCCACCATGCCCAGCACCGCATACCCCAGGGCAATCACCGGCATGGACCACAGCTGCTCCAGACGCAATACCAGCAGCGCGCTCGCTTGTGCAACAGCACCCCATGGCTGGATGAAGACAAACAAGACGTAGGTGCCGCCAGCAATAAAGAGAAAGGTCAAGCCCGCCAGTGTGCCCAGCTTGAACCAAGGGCCCAGTAGCGCAGGCTGTAACTGCCACATCCCCACACCTGACGGAGGGAGGCGTCGCCAAAGCAGATAGCCTCCCCACAGCAACGCTACGGACTGTACCAGCAAGGTGGTCCACGCCAACCCGACCAGACCGGGTGCCCAGCCACTCCAGAGAAACAGCCAGGCATTGCACAGCAGCCCCAGACCAAAGCTGGCCAGCATGATCCGGCTGAACAGCACTGCCAGACCCAGCCCGTTAAACGCACCGTACAGCACCATCAGCAGGTAGAACAAGGGTACCGCGGGCAACAAGGTCTTCAGGTAGCGGTGCGCCATCCCCCCGCCACCTCCCAGCAACTGCAGCAAGCCCTCCAGCCCTATGGCCGCCAGCGCGCCCAACACGCATCCAACTGACAGTGCCCCCAGCAAGGCTTGAACCAGTTGCGGGCGGAGTTGCGCCACCTGACCGGCGGCGTGTGCCTGCCCCAGAAAAACCGCTGTAGACTGGCTGTAACCATACGCCAGCGCCACCAGCAGATAAAACACCGTACTGCCGGTGGCCAGTGCCGCCTGGGCTTCTGCGCCCAGCCGCCCGGCAAACCAGGCATCAGCCACACCAAACAGCAGCATCAACAGCAGTCCCAGGGTCAAGGGCAGGATCTGCTGCAGCAATTGACGGACAACCGGCCCCTGATTCAGGTCGTGAACGGCCTGTTTCATTCGGAAACCTCCTGCAACTGCCATTCACATCCCTGCCGGTATTGACGCCACCAGCGGGCATACTGCCCCCCTTGCTGCAGCAGGGCTTGATGCGTACCCCGTTCACACACACGGCCCGCATCCATCACGATGACCTGATCGGCCTCGACAGCATGCTGCAAGGCATGGGTAATCTGAATCACGGTACGCTGGCGAGACAACGCCTGAATCGCCTTCTGCACCTGCAACGCGTTTTCACTGTCCAGCCCCGAGGTGATTTCATCCAGCAAGACCACGGGCGCGTCTTTCAGCCAGGCACGGGCGATTGCCAGCCGCTGTTGCTCACCGCCAGACAGGGCAACCCCACCCTGCCCCACTGGCGTGTCCAGTCCCTCTGGCCATGCTGCGATCACCTGATCGCAACACACCACCCGCAATGCCGCCCAAAGTCGATCATCATCGGCATCCGCTGCACCCAGCAGCAGGTTCTCACGCACAGTACCCGGCAACAGCACATCCTGCTGCAGCACCACGCTGACCTGTTGCCGCCAGCTCGCCAGTGAATGAGGTTGTATCGCGTGACCATCCACACTCAGCTGGCCAGCATCGGCGTCATAGAAGCGAACCAGCAGCGCCAGCAGGGTGGATTTACCGGCACCGTTGCGCCCCACCACCACGGTATGGCTCCCCGCCGGGAAGGTCGCTGAAAAGCCATTCAGTACCGCATGCCGCTCATAGCTGAACTGCAACGCTTGCGCCTGCACATTTGCCTGCACATTCGAGGGTAAGGGGGCAGACGTATCGACTTGCGGCGGCAACTGGTGCAACCCTTTCAGGCGCCCCCAGGCCATCAGGCTCCACTTGAGCAAGCCCCACTCTTGCCAGGCCGCACTCAGGTTGAAGTACACCAAGGGCGACAGGATCAGCAAAGGCAGCAGCTGAACCGCTGACCAGCCCAGGGGATTCAGCACCAGCAAGGCCAGCAACAAGAGCAGCGCCAGCTCCAGCATCCCGTTCAGCAACAGATCACGCAGTGAGAACACCCGCACCGATTGCAGCATGCCGCGTTGCCGCGCCTGCAGACTGTCTTGCAGCCGCAGCTGGGGATGATGGAATGCGCCGTGCTGTCGCAGGGTGCGAATGCCGTCAATCACCGACGACAGAGCCATCATCATCCGGTCCTGCAAGGTAGCCAACGCAGCAATGCGCCCCTGCAGGGTGTGCATCAGGCGCTTCGCCAATACCCCACACCCCGCCAGCAGCAGCAGGAACATCGCAGCAGGCAGCGGGTTGTAATACAGCATCGCCAGCAACAACAACAGCGACAGCATCAGCAGTGACTGTAGCCGGACCAGCACGATGAACACGCCCTCCTGCAACAGGCGAACATCATTCCCCACCCGTTCGATCAGTTCGCTATCCGTCCAGCGACGTACCTGCCATAGCGGCGCACGCAACACGCGCTCCACCAGTTGCTGGCGCAGCAAGCCAAAGGCTGAGAATACGGTGCGGGTGCCCAGCATGCGTGCCCGATGCTGGATCAGCAGCCTCAGTAAAGGGCTCAACGCCGCCGCCACCAGCCAGTACGGCACCGCCTGTGCCGAAGCCCCCGGCAGCAGCGACAGCATCACGTTGATCGCCGCCAGCGGGAGCACCGCCTGCAGCAGTACATCCAGCGCCGACAAACCCTGCAAACGCCAGAACGCGGGCCGTTGCCCTTGGGCCTGCAGCAGACTCCAGAACAAGCGACTCATGCCAGCACCTCCTCGGGTACGTCATGCAAGGCCTGCCATAGCGCCGCATAGCGCCCCTGAGCAGCCATCAGCTCTGCATGGCGACCAGTCTCCACCACCCGCCCCGCCTCCAGCACCACAATCTGGTCGCAGTGCTGGATGGTGTGCAGGCGATGTGCAATCACCACCAGGGTTCGCCCCCGTACCAGCGTGGACATGGCCTGCTGGATCAGGGCTTCATTCTCGATATCGCTGAACGCCAGCGCCTCATCCAGAATCACGATGGGCGCATCACACAGCATGGCGCGCGCCAAGGCCAGACGTTGACGCTGCCCCCCGGACAGGTTACGCCCCTCCTCCTCCAGCCTAGTCTGGTAGCCGTGTGGCAAGGCGGTGATGAAGTCATGGCACAGCATGGCTTGCGCCACGGCTTCTACTTCCGCATCGGGTGCATCCGGTCGCCCAAGGCGGATGTTGTCCGCCACACTCATGGCAAACAACTCCACCTGCTGGCTGACGTAGGCCAGCTGTTGCCGCAGCAGGTCCTCAGACCACGCCGTCAGTGGCAGCCCGTGCAGCCGGATGCTGCCGTTGGTCGGGTCATCTTGCCGCATCAGCAATTTGGCCAGTGTCGATTTGCCCGCACCACTGGGGCCGACCAGCGCCAGAGAGCGGCCCTCGGGAAGGGTCAGCGAAACCTCATGCAACACCTGCCGCCCCGACCGAACATAGTTCACAGCGGACAGCACATAGCCTCGCTCTGCTGCGACCGGCTGGGCAGGCATCACCGCCAGCTCCGGTGCATCGAGCACGGCAAACACCCGCCGCCACAAACCACCCAGTTTGCCCAGCCGCAGAAACAGGCTAAACACATCGCCATAGAGCGAGCCCAGCCCAATGGACACCACGATGGCAAACAGCAAGGCGGAAGGCGTGATACTGTGCGCGGGCAGCACCCCCATCCCCAGCAGCAGCACTGCGGACAGCGAACTGGTACCCAGAACCATGAACAGCACGGCCAGCCACAAGGTACGCTGGACACTGGCTTCCGCCAGTGACTGATGCTGTTGCAGTGCCTGTGCAATGGCATGGTGGCGGTCATGGCCTTGTCCATAGGCCCGCAACAAAGGCTGGCCTTTGACGAATACCGACAACTGCTGCAACACCCCACCCCAAGCGGTCATCATCGCTTGCATGGCTGCCTGCCCTGTCACCATCGAGCGGGCAGAAGCCAAGACCGCCAGTACATAAGGCAGAAAGCACGCCAAGGCCAGACGCCAATCCACCCCGACCAGCACCACCAACGTCAGCAGGGGAATCAGGGTCGCGCTGACCAGATCGGGCAGCAGATGCGCCAGCCCGTCCTCCAGCTCATCCACCTGTTGCCCCAGCAGATGCGTCAGCTCCGCGGGATGCTGCCGATCAAACCAGACCAGCGGCACCCGCTGCAGCTTGTCCAGCAGCGCCTGGCGTAATTGCTCAATGACGGCAAACGCCATGCGATGTGAGGTGGCTCGCGCCCAGTACAGCAGCGTGTGTCGCCCCAGCCACGCCACCAGCAGGCCAGACAGCACGGCGGCAATCGACACCCCCTGTCCGCCCGCCAATAGCGCCTGCCCCTGCCACCAGGCCGCCAGATAAGGGGTGAGGCTCAACATCCCGGCCAGCGCCACAGCCGCACAGACTCCCCAGAGGGTACGCCGCCAGGGTTGCAGCACGGCCAGACTGGGTTTCAATCCCCCTTGGCGAGGCAGGCTGGCAAAGTCCCGCGGCGCATTGGCTGACATGACCATCCTTAGAACGACGCCCCGGCCGTCAGCATCACGCTACGCGGCTGGCCATAGACGGCAGAAGTCAAGCCATTGACCGGCGAGTTCGCCGCAATCAGCTGGTAGTAGCGCTTGTTAAAGACATTATTGACATTCAGCTTCAGCCACCACTGCTTGAAATCCAGCCGCGCACTCACATCCATCAGGTCATAACTGCCCTGTCCAATGCTGTTGGCCGAGTTGGCATAGAAACGCCCGGTCCGGTTCCAGTCCAGCCGCGCGGTCAGCCTGGTGCCATCGGCAACCGCGCCTTGATACTGCAAGCCCAATTTCGCGGTGTAGAGCGGCGCCAAGGGCACCGCCTTGCCGATGGCCACCGCTTCAAAGCTCTGCTCCACCCGGCTCTGATTCAAGGCATAGCCCGCATTCAGGCTCCAGCTACGGGCAAACTGATAACCCAGCTCCAGTTCCAGACCACGATAACGGGTGCGCCCCACGTTCTTGATCTGCGTATCCGGCAACACCATCAATTGCTGATCATGGATACGGGTCTGATACAGGGACACGGCATAGCTCAGCGCCGGATCTTGCAGCACACCTTTCATGCCGAGCTCTACATTACGACTGGTCTCATGGCCGTAGGTCAGGTAGGGACCGGTCGGGCTGCCATTGACCATCTGCGGGTTGGTATTCACCCCACCCGGCGTATAGCCGGTTGCCACATTGAGGAACACCACATTATCCGGGCGCCACTCGTAGTTGGCCGCCAGCTTGTAGGTGGTCGAGGTATCCTGCCGACTGATCTCCGGTTTGTTTTTGTAGACATCAGTGAAACGCTGGTGATCCTTTTGGTAGCGCACACCTGCTACCAGCGTCCATTGCGGAGCCAGTCGGTAATCCAGCTGCCCGAAACCGGCCCAGCCAGAGGTCTGATAGCGGGTATCCTGGTACTGCGTGCCAAAACTGTTGCCAAAGCGGTTGGTATTGAGCGTCTGATCCCGGTAGGCATACACGCCGGCTTGCCAGTCCAGCTTGTCGCGCTTGCCCACCAGCTGCACCTCCTGGCTCAGCTGGCGATGATCATTGGTATAGGGATCAAAGTTATAGAAAAACGAGGGGTCCGCCGAGTAGTCCACATCGGTTCGCATCTCTTGCTTGCTACGCTGCCAGGCGGTCGTGGCGTTGAGTTTGACGCCACCAAAGTCATGGCTAACCTGGAAAGTCAGTGCTCGCCCACGGGTGCGGGTATCACCCTCCAGATTGCGCTCTACTTCGTAGAAATTCAGGTCCCCCGCGCGTGTCGCCGAACCCATGCTGGCAAACGCCATCATCAGGTTACGCAGCTTGATGGGCTGCAGCGTCTGTGGGTCCACATAGGTTTGCAGGTACGCCGGCGTGCGGTCATTAAAATGGCGTGCTGTCAGGCGCAGCTGTGTATCGGCCGAGGCATCCGCTTCCAGCTTGAACCCCACATTGCGGCGCTCATAGGCATCCAGCTTGCCTTGCGAGCCATTGGCCACATTCTTCAGTACGCCATCGCCTTCCATCACACCGGCGTCAACACCGAAACGCAGACGGTCATCAAATACGCCGCTCTGTGCATTGAAAGTCAGACGTTTGGCGTGACGCTGCCCCCAGCCCGCGCTGACACTGATGGCATGGTCGTCCGGCCGCCTGGTGACAATATTGATAACACCCGCCGACGCATTGCGCCCATAAAGCGTACCCTGCGGCCCTTTCAGTACCTCCACCCGCTCCACATTACCCCCCAGCAGTACATCCTGCATGGCGGCATCGAGTTGTGGTACACCGTCCACATAGACGGCGACGCGTTTGTTCTTCAGATCGGTCATGTCGCCGATCCCCCGGATGAAGATGCGGGGCTGGCTGCCGGTATAGCTGCCGATAGAGACACCGTTGAGCTGCTTGCCCAGTTGCTCCAGGCTGTCGATCTGGCGCAGTTCGATCTGCTCGCCACTCACCACTTCCACTGTGGCGGGTACATCCTGCAGCGCTTGCTCCACCTTTTGTGCCGTCACTTTAATCGGCTTCATGGTCGTCGGCGCTGGCGTTGTCGCATCCGCCCATGCCATCCCGGAGTACACCGACAATACGGCGACCACCCCAACCCGCAAACGCAAACCCTGCTTGTACCGCACCGTTACCCCCAGATTCAGTTGTCGCCCTGTCATGCCGCCATTGGCAGGCGTGAGCGCTATTGTTTTTTCACAAATAAAAACAATTCTCATTATATAGAGAGGTGCAAAGCTCTGTTTTTGCGCGGTGCACAGAAAAGTTTTGTGAAGTGATCACATCGCAAATATAATGATATTCATTATCAATTAATGATGCGCACCATGGAAGCTTCTCTGCACGTCGAACGTCAATTCCAGTGGCAATCTGCTGAAGGGGTACATCTGGTCAGCAGCGAGCTTCACATTCATGAACCTTGCTGCCTGCAGTCCGTGACCCCGGCTTCTGGTCTGGTGGTCGGATTAACGCTATATGGCACGGCAGAATCCGTGCTGCTGGGGGAGCCCGAACAAGTGCATGCCATTCCGCCCAACTTCTGCTGGGCCTTGCCGGTGCAGCAGGGCAATGTGCTGGAAAGCCGCTACCAGGCGGGTACCCGTATCGCTGGTGCAGGCTTCTTCCTGCCTGCAGACTGGCTGCGCTGCCATGGCCAGCAAGACCCCAGCCTCGCCATCCTTCTGCATATTCTGGAAGAAGGCCGCATGCGCTGCGCGGATACACCGTGCCAGGTTGAGCAGCACATCACCCAGCTGCTGCACAACCCTTACCATGGCAAGCTGGCTGATCTTTATCTGGAAGCCCGAGCACACGACCTGCTGTTCAACCTGATTGAAACCCTGAGCGGGACACGCCGGCCCAGCGCGTTAAGCCACGGCGAACGGCGGCTGGAAAAGGCACATGAGATCATCAGCGCCCGGCTGCACAATCCACCTAGCCTAGAGGAACTGGCAAGGGAGGCCGGCATCAGCATCTCAGCCCTGCGCAAGGACTTCAAGCGACGCTATGGTTTGCCGGTGATGAGCTATATCCGCAAGCGACAACTGGATGAAGCGCGTGAAGAATTACGCAATGGCGCATCGGTCACGGCGACAGCACTGAAGTACGGCTACGATACCCCGGCCAATTTTTCCACCGCATTCAAGCGGCAGCACGGCAACTCCCCCAGCCAGCAGCGCAGGCAGGATCAGGGCATCATCAGCATGCAGTAAGTCTCTGGTTTATTGATAGCGCACGAGAATACGCTCCAGTTCACCCTTGCGCTGCAGCAAGGCCATGGCGTGCTGCAATTGCCGGATGAGCACCGGGTCGAGCCCCTTGCGGGCGTACATGGCATAACGACGCTCATTGATTGTAAAAATCGGATCAAACTGCTTACGATCCAGCCCAGACTGCCGCAGTGCATAGTGCAGCAGGTAATCGGACGAAATCACCGCATCCAGTCGCCCAAAGGACAGCATGCGCACCCCCTGGAATGGGTCGGCAATCGCGTCCTTGATGATGCTGTCGTCGTTATTGATCCGTTCATCGTAGAAGGCACCCCGTGCCATGCCCAGGTGGCGCCCGCGCAAAGACTCGATACGGTCAATGCCCAAACCCGCGCGCGGGATCACCACGGAGCGAAAGGTATGGAAAGGAACCACCCGTTCACCCAGCGTATCCAGCTCAGCGCCCTCCACCCCCCACCACCAGATCGGCACTGCCATCCTTCAAGGCGGCGGCAATACGCACATACACCACCGAGGTTGACTCCATGCTGATGCCACTGGTGCGGATCAAGGCATTGAGGATGTCCATATGCATGCCACCACGTGAGCCATCGGCTTGATGAATGGTATAGGGTTCAACGTCATTGATCGTCACCCGCAAGGGACGCTCGTCCGCCAACGCAGGCAGCACCAGCATCACCCCCAGCAGATACAACCCTCTCCACCACCTGAACATCCTGCACGCCTCCTGCTTGATGCCTTCAGTATAACCGGGCAAGGCCGCCTTTCCAGCATCCGGCTAGCCAGTTGCAAGCGTTCGTCGTACCATGCAGTCAGCATGGTATGTAACAGGCTATCCAGCATGAAATGCTATTCCAAGATGGCAAGCATTGCCCTTGCAGCCCTGCTGCTGGCGGGCTGCCCGAGTCGTACCCCGCCTGCCACCAGCAGCAGCAAACCCCTGTCGGTTGGCAAGCGTGTGGAAGTGGCGTCCAGTCACCGTGAAGAAGTCACCCTCTATGCGCTGGGACTGCTGAATACCGAGTACCGCTACGGGGGTAGCTCACCCGAGGGCGGGCTGGATTGCAGCGGTCTGGTCAGCCATATCTTTGCCAAGGCCACTGGCGTGCTGTTGCCACACAATGCTGCGGCGATTGCATCACTGGCGCGCCCGCTGGAACGCAGTGCCCTGCAGGCTGGGGACCTAGTGTTTTTCAACACCCTGGGGCGGCCGTTCTCGCATATGGGGGTGTATCTGGGCGAGGACAAATTCATTCATGCCCCCAGCAGTGGCAAGCTGGTACGCATCGACCTGCTGAGTAACCGCTATTACGCCAGCCGCTTTGAAGGCGGACGTACCCTGTTTCAGTAGCCGTGGCTCCTTAGTCGGGGAAGGCCAGATAGTCTACCGGCACCGGCCCGGTCAGCCATACCCCGTTTTCAGAGCAATGGAACACTTGCCCGGCCCGGTGCAGGTCGCCACTGCGCACCACCAGCACCACCGGACGGCCATGCCGGCCGCCGACCTGAATCGCCGTCTCTTTCTGCAAGGACAGGTGCACATGGTGCCGACTGCCCGGCTTCAAGCCTTCGCGGCGAATCGCGTCCAGATGGCTGTGCGCCGTGCCATGGTACAGAAACTCGGGCGGTTGCAGCGCGGCCAGCTGCAGGTCCACCCCCGTCACAGAGTGCCCCTGGTTGGCGCGTATCCGCAGCCCATCCTCGGAGAAGGCAAAGCGCTGCTTGTTATTGTCGCACACCACAACGGCCAGCTCCTCCGGTGCGCAAGGCATGCCATGCCGGGCCAGCGCGGCCAGCAGGATGCGGACCTCGACCCAGCCTTGGGCATCCAGCGTCAGGCCCACGGACTCTGGCGCATGGCGCAGGATGCGGGACAGGGTTTTACTGATACGGGTTTTGCGTGCTTCATTCATTCTTCTTGTTCGCTTTCTTGTTCTTATGGTTTATGTCATGACGGGCGGACATCCTCCGCCAGCCAGGCCAGCTGTCGCTGGCTGGTAAACTGCCGCGCCTCCCCGCTCAGCGGATCGGTAAAAGCAATGCTGCGCGCCAGCAATTGCAGCGGCTGACTAACATCATCCCCCTTGTCGTCCAGTACCTGCGGATAAAACGGGTCATGCACGATGGGGATGCCCAGACCGGCCAGATGCACGCGCAGCTGATGCTTGCGTCCGGTATGCGGGTGCAACCGGTACCAGGCGTAGCTGCCCAGTCGCTGGATCAGCTCGATGCGGGTCTCGCTGTTGGGTTCGCCGGCCACTTCCTGCATGGTCATGAAGTGATCCCCCGCCTCAATACGGCTGCGGTGGGTCAGCGGCCACGACAGGTCGCGCCAAGGGGCCACCGCTTCATAGACCTTGCGGACTTCACGGCGCTCAAACAGGGTCTGATAGGCGCCGCGGCTGGCCGGGTCCAGGCAGAACAGCACCACCCCTGCGGTTTCTCGGTCCAGCCGGTGCACCGGGGTCAGTTGGGGTTGGTTGAGACGCGTACGCAGGCGGTGCAGCAGGGTTTCCCGCAGGAAACGCCCGCCGGGGGTCATCGGCAGGAAGTGCGGCTTGTCCACCACCAGCAGGTGCGCATCCTGGTGCAGGATGGTCTCAGTAAACGGAATCGGTGTTTCCGCGCCAACTTCGCGATAGTACCAGATGCGCTGGCCGACCCGATAGGGGGCCGCCACCGGCAGCGCCTGGCCGTGATCGTCAAACAGTTCGCCCTGAGCCATGCGTTGCTGCAAGGCTTGCGGGTCCAGATGGCGGAAGCGGGTCTGCAAATACGCCAGCAGGGAGGGCCACTCGCCTTCCGGCAGCCACAGGTAGCTGGGGGCAATCCCCTCCCGCCATGGAATCGGTGCCTTACTCATGGATCAAGCCCTGCGCCAGCAAGATGGCACGGATCGCCGGGTGCACCGTACGCCGTTCCGCGGTAATCAGGTAGGTCTGTTCCTTCACCGCCTCGATCTGCCCCACCACTTCCACCCCATGCTGACGGCACACATCGTCCACAATGGTGCTGGGGGCCACAAACAGTCCGGCCCCCGCCTGCCCAAACGCTTTCAGCAATGCGCCATCGTCAAACTCGCCGACAATGCGGGGCCGCAACTGCTGCCCTTCCAGCCAATCCAGCAGGCGGCTGCGTACCGCCACATCCTCCCCCGGCAGCAGGAACGGCGCGCCATGCAGGCACTGTGGAAAAGCCCCCAGCAAGGTCGCCTTCAGCGCCGGGGTGGCAAAGACGGTAAGCGGACTATCGCCCAAAGGGTGTACATAGGCGCGCACGTTCAGGTTGCTCGGCATCGGCCGGTCGACGATCACCAGATCCAGCCGGTGTACCGCCAACTCCCCCAGCAGCGCCGACAAGCGCCCCTCTCGCACCGTCAAACGCACCGGTTCATCCAGTTGCAGCACGGCTTGCAACAAACGATAGGTCTGCAATTTGGCCACCGAGTCGGCCACGCCGACACGCAATGGCAGGGACGCGGTCAAGGGGCCACTGCGTAGCGCTTCGGTCAGCGCCTCGCCCAGTGAGAAAATCTCATCGGCGTAGCTCAACACCTGCTGCCCAGTCTCGGTCAGCTCCAGCCCACGCCCCGCCCGCCGCAGCAGCTTGACCCCAAGCTGCTCCTCCAGCTCGGCCAACTGCCCGCTGATGGACTGGGGCGTGACATGCAGCTGCTCACTGGCGCGGGCAATACTGCCCGCCTTGGCGACGACCCAGAAGTAGCGCAAATGCTTGTAGTTGAGATGACTCACCAATACATCCAAATAAACTGATATTTGACAAATAATATTCGATTTGTGCGAATAATGGCAGCCCCCTACACTGCAAGCATTCCATATTGCCCGTCAACGGAGCTTGCCATGCAACCTGTACTGCCTTTGCAACAATTGCGCCGCTATCGCCGCGTCATCATCGGCGTCGCACTCACGCTGGCGGTATTACTGGGCCTGACGATCTGGGGTGTGATTGCTGGCGCGAGCTGGTTGCTCGACAAAGCCCCTCAAGTGGCCGCCAGTGGCCAGCAGATGCTCACGGCTGCGCGTGAAAAGATTGAGGAAGTGGCCCCCCAAGCCAAGGAGCGCGTCCAGGTCTGGTTGCCCTCGACCAATCCATCCCAGCCCGTGGCACAGGATGTCAGCGGCAGTGACTTGGGCCCCGCCAGCCGTATGGCCGGTCTGGTGCGTACCCGCTATACCGAAACAGAAGCGCAGCGACAAACCGTATACGAGGGCAAGGTGGACTATCAGGCCACCTTGCAGCATTACCTGCGCGGCTTTGATCGCCCCGGCATGGAGCACCATGTTTTGAGCGCTGCGCCAGGGAATGAACAACATAGCTTCCGCAGTGGCCAGCAACAGTGGCAGCTGGATATCCAGCAACTGGCGGATAGCCGGGTCAGCGTATCGCTATCCGAAACCACCTTGAAGTAAGCCGTAAATCAGTCTGGACAAGGAGTACCCTATGCACAGTATTGGCAGCCCCGGCTTGTGGGCCGTTTTCCTGGGTCTGGTGGTGGTGATGCTCGCCATCGACCTGCTGACGTTAAAACAGAAAGGCAATCACCGTCCCTCCATGCGTGAGGCGCTGGGCTGGTCGGCGGTATGGGTGTCGATTGCCCTGTTGTTCAACCTGGGCCTGTGGGTCTATCTGGATGATACGGTGGGCCGCGCGGCAGCCAATGAAACGGCACTGGCCTTCTTTACCGGCTACCTGATCGAGAAAGCGCTGGCAGTCGACAATATCTTTGTGTTCCTGATGATCTTCAGCTACTTCTCGGTGCCACCACAATACCAGCGCCGGGTACTGCTGTACGGCGTACTGAGTGCCATCGTGCTGCGTGCAGTCATGATTCTGGTGGGTGGTGTCTTGATTGAGCGCTTCAGCTGGATCCTGTATGTGTTTGGTGCCTTCCTGCTGTATACCGGGGTCAAAATGTGGTTCGCCAGCGAATCCGAACAGGACCTGGGCAACAACAAATTGCTGCGCTGGCTGAAAGGGCACATCAAGTTCACCGATGACTACCACGGCGAGAAGTTTTTTGTGGTCAAGCAAGGCGTACGCTACGCCACCCCGCTGCTGCTGGTACTGGTGATGATCGAGATCTCGGACGTGATCTTTGCGGTGGACAGCATCCCGGCCATCTTCGCCGTCACCACCGATCCGTTTGTGGTGATCACCAGCAACATCTTTGCCATCCTCGGTTTGCGGGCCATGTACTTCCTGTTGGCAGATGTGGCCGACCGCTTCCACCTGCTGAAGTATGGCCTGGCGCTGGTACTGGCCTTCATCGGCTGCAAGATGCTGCTGGCGCAGTACTGGCACATGCCGGTTGCCTGGTCACTGGTGGTGATTGCGGTGCTGATTGGCGGATCAATCGCCCTGTCACTGTGGCAGACCCGCAAACAGGTCTCCTCTCACTGACCCTACCCCACCGGGTGGCCAACCGGCCACCCGGTACCTCCAATCCGCTCAAAGTCATCCCCAACACGCACCAACCCTCGTCCACCCCACTGCTGTACACAGGGTCATAAGCTGGGCTTGGTGATAACGTGCAGGCTCCCTTGCCAACCCGCATGCAACCGTTGTATTACACATGCCATACGCTCTACTATCGGCCACATGCAGACATTCAAGCGCATTTCCTGCGGCTTGACGTTGTATGAGTGGCTGCGCTTCCTAGCCCGGCCTGAGGGCAAACAACACGGACCATTCACCGGTAAGGCCACATGATGAAAATGCGTTGGGTCGCGCTAATCGCACTGGGTTCACTGACGATTGGAATGGGGACTGCCAGCTGGTACTGGCTAAACTTCTATTCCCAATTTATAAACTCTGGCTTGACCACCAGCCTTGGGGCAGACATCGTGACCAAGGTCAGTATCTTGGAGCGTATTCGCGCTGGGAAAATAACTGAAGCAACAACCCTTCTTGAGACACTGTTAGATATCGACCTCATCAGTGCCGCAAGCCTTGCGCGGGAGGGCGCCACGTTTTCGCCCAATACTGCCCGCGCACTTGCTCGGGAAGCCAAAGCACGCTCCCTCTCGGGCTATCGATCCATACGTGACGATATGCACAATGCGGTTCAAGAAGCATTTTGTCTGGTGTCCGCAGCAACCGAGGCCAAACCCCCGGTAGACATTCCAGCAGGATGCACCACAGACAAAGTGGCCCCATCTCCTTGAGCCTGAAAGGCGAGGCAACTTACTTGTTGCTCTCTTCCCGCCACAGGCCCTTGCGTTGCATGCACATGCGGTACGCAGCATCACGATCGTTCTGATTCACATCATACGACGTATATTCAGCCGGGGCCCAGTGTGCCGGTGTGCGCTTGCACACCTGCTCGTCCGTCTGGGTGGTTACCCTAGTTTTACCGCCGGCAACCGTACCCCGGTAAGGCAATGGTGTCTCTGTGGTGTTGCGCGTGGTGGTACAGCGGGTCTCTGCAGGGGCGTAGTGGGCCGAGGCACTCTCATACTCCTCAAAGACCTCCGGATTATTGCGCCAGATCTCCGCTACACAATCCTGATAATCCTTACCCTTGTTCACATGCTCCTTGAGCTTGAGCCCTTTGAGCCCATGAACACCGCTGCAGGCTGTCAGCAAGACGGATAACAGCCCGATTGCCACGCATTTCCACATGATGGCCCCCTCACCCTTGATTGTCCCTATCCCGCTGCAACCTGCCCCCTGGCCTTACGGGCCAGCATCATTGCTGAACCTCTTCCCAGCGCCATCCCTTTTGCAGGAAACAGGAATCCGCATGTGAACTGCGTCGGCCACTGTTGACGTCCCGCATTGCCTTGACCGCAGGCACCCATCTGCCAGGCGTGGTCTGGCAAACCCGCTCTTCTTTGTGATCCGTGCTGGTACTGGTGCCGGGCTTTCCCGGCGCGGCGGGCGTGGTGGTCAGCGTACTGCTGCGGGTGGTGGTACATCGGCTGACTTCTGGTGCGTAGTAAGCGTGGCTGACCTCATACTCGACCAGCTTCTCCGGGAACCGCGTGCGTGCCTCGCTGGCACAATCACTCCGGTCCTGGCTCATCTCGGCCTCACCTTTGTGATCATGCACCCAGTGATAACTGACGCACCCGGTCAACAGTAACGGTAGCAGCAGAAATGAAACAGGCTTCCACATGATGTTGCGCTCCCTGAATGGCTCCCCTGCGCAGGCCTCTGCGGGCCTGCTGCAGGTCACGATGCCGATATGTCCATCAACGCAGGTCAGTCATCATCATCGTGGCGATGGTGCTTGTAGTGCCCCAAGTGGCGGCCTCGGCCAGGGAAACGATCAGGTTGGTAGCGGCGTTCGGGGCGTTCGACATACACCACCCGTTCACGAACCGGACGGTCTACATAGACCACACGCTCGCGCACCGGCTCGCGCTTGGGCTGGTCCAGCCGGTGACCAATGTAGGCACCTGCACCGCCGCCGATGGCTGCGCCCAGAATGGCACCATCCCGGTCACCCATGTCGTGCCCCACAGCCGCCCCCAGCGCACCACCAATGGCGCTGCCCAGAACGGTACCGGTACGGATTTGTTCAGCTTGTGAGTTCAAGGCCGCCAGCAGGAGGCCTGCGATCATCCAGTGCTTGTTCATTGCCGTCTTCCTTCATTCGGTTGCAACGAGACCAGTGTCGCAAACTGCAACTGAATGAAGGATGAATCAGTCAGTGATGCACCTCAGCCCGCGCGCAGCGAGCGCAGGAACAGCCCCAGCCCGCCAGCCACCAGCACCAGGATGACGATCAGGTCGAACGCACTCATGTTACGGAAGGAGAAATGAATCGAGGCAATCACCCCGAAGATCAGTGCCAGCAAAGACCCACCTGCCAGCACCCAGCCCAGCACGTTGCGGGCGTTGTAGAAAATCATCCCCACCCCGAACAGGAAAGGGATCATCACCATGCCACTGGTGATGGCATACATGCTGCCAAACATCTGCCAGCCAAACAGTGGCATGCCCAGACCAAAGCTGGACGTCACCATGATGGCACTCAGCAGCAGATACAAACCACCGATCAACATTGCCAGACCGAGGAAAAACTGCCCGGTCCCGCCTTGCGTTCCTCCTGCACCCCTCACCTTTGCCTCCTTTCCTTGACCTTGTTGTCGTCGCTCATGGCAGCAAAACGCTGGAACCCGTGGTACGCCGTGCGGCTAGGTCCTCATGCGCCTTCGCCACCTCGGCGAGTGGGTAGCGCTGATGAATGGCCAGCTTGATCTGCCCCTGTTCCACAGCGGAGAACAACGCCGCAGCGCCGGCCAGCAATGCTTCCCGTGTCCCCGTGTAGTGACCCAGCGTCGGGCGCGTCAGGTAGAGCGAACCCTTGCTGGACAGCACCCCCGGCTCGATGGCTGGCACCGCGCCGGAGGCGTTACCAAAGCTGACCATCAACCCGCGCTGGCGCAAGCAATCCAGTGAATCCATAAAGGTAGCCTGGCCGACACCGTCGTAGACTACCGGCACGCCCTTGCCGCCTGTGAGCTCTCGCACCTGCGCCACCCAGTCGGGCTGGCTGTAGTCCAGGACATGATCGCAACCATGCTGGCGGGCCAGCTCGGCTTTGGCCGGGCTGGACACGGTACCGATCACGGTCGCCCCCAGCGCCTTGGCCCATTGGCAAGCGATCAGCCCCACTCCGCCCGCGGCGGCATGAAACAGGATGGTCTCTCCGGCTTGCAACGGATAGGTCTGATGCAGCAGGTACCAGGCCGTCAGCCCTTGCAGCAACATGGAGGCCCCTTGCTCAAAGCTGAGGTGATCTGGCAACGGCACCAGCTTGTCGGCAGGCAAAATACGCTGCTCGGCGTAGGCTCCCAGCGGTCCACCGGCGTAAGCCACCCGGTCTCCCACCTGAGCGGTGCTCACCCCCTCGCCTACCGCTTCGACCACCCCGGCCGCCTCCATCCCCAGCCCCGAAGGCAAGGCCATCGGATACAGGCCACTGCGGTGGTACAGGTCGATGAAATTGAGACCGACCGCGTGCTGGCGCAAGCGCACCTGCCCCGGTCCCGGCTCGCCCACCGCCACCTCTTCCAGCACCATCACCTCCGGCCCACCGGTCTGATGGAAGCGAACCACCTTGCTCATCTCTGCCACTCCTTTAGAATGCTGTTCATCCTGATTGTGCCATCTCAAGACCCGGCTGCCTATGACCTCCGCCCCTGCTCGCCCCCGTTCCATCCTGATCACCGGCTGCTCCAGCGGCATCGGGCTGTGTGTGGCACAGGGCTTGCAACAGCGTGGCTGGCGGGTATTTGCCACTGCACGCAAGCCTGAAGACGTGATCAGCCTGCAAGAGCGCGGGCTGGAAGCCCTGTTTCTGGATGTCACCGACGAAGAAAGCATCGACACCGCGCTGGCGGTGGTGCTGGGGCGCACCGGTGGCACGCTGGATGCCCTCTTCAACAACGCGGGCTATGGACAACCCGGTGCGGTCGAAGACCTGACCCGCGATGCCCTGCTGGAACAATTCGATACCAATGTGTTTGGCGCGCAGATGGTGACCAACCGGATACTGCCCATCATGCGCCAGCAAGGGCATGGCCGCATCCTCTACAACAGCTCCATCCTCGGCTTCGCCGCCATGCCGCTGCGGGGCGCCTACAATGCCAGCAAGTTCGCCATGGAAGGTCTGGTGGATACGCTGCGGCTGGAACTGCATGGCAGCAACATCCACCCGGTGCTGATCCAGCCGGGCCCGATCAGCAGCCGCTTCCGCCCCAATGCCTATCTGGCCTACCAGCGCCACATTGCCGGTCGACCCAGCGTCTATCAGGACATCTACAACGGGCTGGAAGCTCGCTTGCGGCAGGAAGGGCCGGTAACCGGCTTCACCCTGGGGCCGGAAGCGGTATTGGCAGCAGTGCTCAAGGCGCTGAACAGCAGACGGCCCGCCCCGCGTTACCGCGTCACCTTCCCGACCAAGCTGTTTGCCGTACTCAAACGCATACTGCCTACCCGCTGGCTGGACTGGGCCGCCTGCAAGGCCGGGACTTGACTCAGCCTGGCAACGCCTCATGTGGTCGTGGCGCCGAGGCCAGACCACTTTCCTGCAGCAGGCTGAGGGTGTAAGGGTGTGTTGCCGCCCCCTCCGCCAGCTGTGTTGCGGACAGTGTCTCGACAATCATGCCGCCTTGCATCACCGCAACCTGGTCACACAAATGCGCCACAACGGCCAGATCATGACTGACAAACAGGTAGGTCGTCTGCAGCGCTGCACGCAGCTCCATCAGCAGGTTGAGGATTTCAGCCTGAACGGAGGCATCCAGTGCCGAGGTGGGCTCATCCAGCAGCAGAACGGCAGGCTGCAGGGCAATGGCACGGGCTATCGCCACCCGCTGCCGCTGCCCGCCAGACAGTTGGTGTGGATAACGGAAACGGAAACGGGCATCCAGCCCAACCTGCTGCAACGCCTCAACAATCCGCTGTTCGATACGGTCAAAGCCCTGCACCCGCAAAGGCTCCCCAATCACCCGGTCGATGGTATGGCGGGGGTGCAGGGAGCCATAAGGGTCTTGAAACACCATCTGCAACAGTTTGGGGTAATGGGCGGGCGGACGGCTGCCATTGCGCCGCTCCACCGCCATCACCTGCAAGCGCCCCTGCCAGTGCGCATCCAGTCCGGCCAGTACCCGCAGGATGGAAGACTTGCCGCAACCGGAGCCCCCGATCAGGCCGAATGCCCCCCCTCGTGGAATGGCAAATGACACCTGATTGACCGCGGTAAACGGCTGACCACCGCGCAGGTATTGCACCGTCAGCGCATCACACACCAATGCATTATCACTCATGCGCTCATCGCCTCTGGCAGTTGGCTGCGGTCCAGCACCGGCAACAGTTGCCCGCGCCGTGCCGCAGAGGGCTGGCACGCCAGCAAGCCACGGGTGTAGGGATGCCGGGCCTGCTGCAATTGACTCGCCACACACTCCTCCACAATTTGCCCGCGATACATAATCAGCACCCGGTCGCAATAGCGGGCCACCATGCCCAGATCGTGGCTGATCAGTAGCAAGCCCATGCCGCGACGGCGAATCTCGGCATCCATCACGTCCAGCACCTGGGATCGCACCATGGCATCCAGCGCCGAAGTGGGCTCATCCGCGATCAGCAAGGTCGGCGACGCCATCAGCATGGCGGCAATCATCACCCGTTGTCCCAGGCCACCGGATAGCTGATGTGGATAGCAATCCGCCACCCGTTCCGGGTCCTGCACCCCCACCGATTGCAGCAGCGACAAGACTTGCATGCGCGCTTGAGAGCGGGTCAGGGCGCCGTGGAGCAAGCCCGCTTCCGCAATCTGCACACCGACTTTCTGCACCGGGTTCAGCGCATGCTTGGGGTCTTGCATTACCATGCTGATCTGGCGGCCACGCCATGCCCGCCATGCCTTGGGGCTCAGGCTCAGCAGATCGGTGCCGTCCAGCGTCAGGCGATTTGCGCTCACCTGTCCTGGCGAGGGGACCAAGCCCATGAGCGCCTTGGCTGTCATCGACTTGCCCGAGCCGGACTCGCCCACGATCCCCAGCCGTTCCGTGCCCAGCTGGAACGACACCCCATTTACCACCGACTGCCAGCCGGTGCGGGAGGGGTAACGGATATGCAGATTCTCAACCAGTAATTCAGGCATGTTTCGGGTCCAGTACGTCACGCAGCCCGTCGCCGAGCAGGTTGAAAGCCAGACTGCCCAGCAGGATGGCCATGCCGGGTACGGCGGCCACCCACCACTGGTCAAACAGGTAATTACGGCCCGCCGCGACCATGGCCCCCCATTCGGACATGGGCGGTTGTGCCCCCAGCCCGAGGAAGCCCAGGCCCGCTGCCGTCAGGATGATGCCCGCCATGTCCAGTGTCACCCGGATCACGGTGGAGGGAATACACAAAGGCAAGACATGACCAAACAGAATGGATCGGGATGGAATACCCGCCACCTTCGCGGCCTGGATGAACTCTGCCTTGCGGATCAGCTGAGCTTCCGTGCGGGCAATGCGGGCATAGGGTGGCCAGGCGGTGATGGCGATGGCCAGCACGGCATTAACAATACCCGGCCCCAGAATGGCCACAAAGGCGAGTGCCAGCACCAGCCGGGGAAACGCCATGAAAATATCGGTCACCCGCATCAGCACGGCACTGACCCAGCCGCCAAAATACCCGGCAACTATGCCGATGGCGAGGCCAAACGGAGCCGACAGCACGGCCACCAGCAGCACGATCAACAAGGTGGGGCGCGTACCGTACAGCAAGCGTGCCCACAGGTCGCGCCCCAGCTGGTCTGTTCCCAGCCAGTGCTCGGCACTGGGTGCCAGCAGGCGGGCGTGGCTGTCCTGCACGTTAGGGTCATAACCCGCGAGCCAAGGCGCTGCCACGGCAGCCACCAGGATCAATAACAGCATCAGGCCACCAAACAGCATGGCCGGATTGCGGAGCATGCGGCGGCCAGCGCGCCACCAGCGGCCCAGACGGGCCTGCATGGCGGACTGGGGCGTATCGGTCTCTAGCCAGGTCAGTGTCGTCATCGTGTCCTCGGGTCCAGCATGCGACTCAGGGTATCGGTCAGGCTGTTGAGCAGCACAAAGCAGATGCCGATCAGCAAGGTACCGCCCAGTACGGCAGACATGTCTGCCGAAAACAGGGCATTGGTGATGTAAAGGCCAATGCCGGGCCAGGAGAACACAGACTCCGTGAGCACGGCGCCTTCCAGCAACACGGCATAGGACAGCGCGGACACCGTCAGCAATGGTCCCCGCAGATTGGGCAGCACATGCCGCCACAGGATGCGCCATTCACTGGCCCCCTTCACCCGCGCCAGCGTGACATACTCCTTGGAGAGCTCTTCCAGTACGTAGGCACGGGTCATGCGCGCGATATAGGCCAGTGAAAAATAAGCCAGCAGGCTGGCAGGCAGTACCAGATGGGACAAGGCATTGCCAAAGGCAGACATGTCACCACTGCGCAGGGTGTCAATCAGCGCAAAGTGGCTCCAGCTTTCGATGGTGTACTGATAAACATCGTCCAGCCGCCCCGGCCCGGATACCCAGCCCAGCTTGGCATAAAACACCAGTAAGGCCACCAGCCCCAGCCAGAAGACCGGCACCGAATACCCCAGCAGGGAAACCGCCCGGATCAGTTGATCCTGCCAGCGGTTATGCCGACAGGCCGCCCAGATACCCAGCGGGATGCCCAGCAGCACCCCCAGCAGGATGGCAATGGTGGATAACTCCAGCGTGGCCGGGAAATAGCGCAGCAGATCATCCATCACGGGCTGGCCGGTACTGGTGGACGTCCCCAGCTCCCCGCTGACCACCGACTTCAGATAGCGGGCAAACTGCACCGGCAAGGACTGGTCCAGCCCCATTTCGCGCCGCACCGCCTCATAGGTTTCCTTGCTGGCCTTGTCGCCCACCACCTTCAGTACCGGATCAATGGGCGCCACCCGGGCAATCAGGAAAGTAACCAGCAGCAGACCCAGCAGGGTCAGCCCGATGCTGAGCCCTCCCTGCCCTGTCCGCATGATCAGGCGTGCCAGCTTGCTGCGCTCGCGCATCATTGGCTCTCCTGCTTGTGCACGCTTACTGTTTCACCACTTTGTCATACAGCACAAAGTCCGGCGTCAGCCCATTGATGTAACCTTTGACGTTGCTGCGCAGCGCCACCTGGCTCTGTTCCTGGAACATCACCACAATCGGCGAGCTTTGCTGCACATCCCGCTGCAAGTCCTGGTAGGCGGTGGCACGCGCCGTCGGGTCTTTTTCCTTCAGCGCCGTCATGGTCTTGCTGGAGAGCTGCGGTACCGCCCAGGCATTGCGCCAGGTGGTGGTACTCTGGTAGTTGCCATCACTGTTGTCGACGTTGTAGGCAAAGGCCTTGGCATTGGCGTGCGGGTCAAAGAAGTCCGGTCCCCAATACAGCATGATGGCCTCATGCTTGCGGGCACGATAGCGGGTAATGACCTGGCTGCCGGTACCGCTCAGCAGATTGAGCTTCACCCCGCCCTTGGCCATGGAGGCCTGCAACGACTGCGCCATGTCCATGAAGCGTGGGGCATTGATCACATCCATGTCAAAACTGAGGTCCTTCACACCGGCTTTGCTCAGAATGGCCTTGGCTTTTTCCGGATCATACTTGAAGGGTGTTTCCTTCAGCGCGCCGGGGAAACCTTCCGGCAAGAAGGCCTGATGCACTTTCATCTGACCTTTCAGCAGGCGGTTGGCAATGCCGTCATAGTCCACCAGATAGCGCATGGCTTCCCATACCGCCGGGTTACGCAGCTTATCCTGCTTCTGGTTGAAACTGATGAAGTGGACGGCGGCCTGTGGGTAGGTTTCCACACGGATGTCAGCGCGGGCTTTCATGGCCGTCAGCTGGTCCGGTCCCAGATCGCGGGCGATGTCTGCATCACCGGATTCCAGCAGCAGGCGCTGGGTGGCGGGTTCCACCACGTTCTTGATCAGCACCATACGGGTAGCCGGTGCACCCACCGGGGTGGTGGCATTGGCTTCCAGCACCACCACTTCCTTGGGCTTGTACAGCTTGAGCTTGTAGGGGCCGCTGCCTGCCGAATTCTGATTCAGCCAGGCGTTACCCAGATCGGTGCCTTTCTGGTGCTGCGTCACCAGCTTTTCATCCAGAATCGAGCCTGGGCGAGCCGCCAGCAGGTTCAGCACAAATGCGGCGCCGAAGTCACCGCTCCAGCTGATCGTCACGCTGTCATTGCCGGTCTTGCGCACCATCTGGCCGATGTTGTCCGGCGTCCAGCCCAGCTGGGTCAGAATGAATGCCGGAGCCTTGTTCAGCTTCACTACCCGCATGAACGAGAACAGCACATCTTCCGGCCGCACATCATTGCCCGAAGCGAAGTGCGCTGACGGCTTCAGCTGAAAGGTGATGGACTTGCCATCTGCTGCAACCGTCCAGCTATCCGCTAGCCCGGGCACCACCTTGTTGGGGTTCTTCACGTCATACTGGATCAGGTTCTGGTACACATTGCTGACCACCTCGGCACTGCTGAACTCAAAGGCTTCCGCCGGGTCCAGCCCGACGATGTCTTCGATGTTCTTGGCGACGACCAGCGTATCCTTAGGCGTTGCCGCATGCGCAGCACCCAGCAGGGTCAGGGTAAAAAGTGTTGCCATGGTTGTTTGACGCATCATGTTCCCCCTTGGTGTGGTTCAGAAAAGTACCGTGTGGCCCTCAGCCAGGCAGCCTGTTATGGGTGGGCGGTATTGAAATGGGCAAACGCCTGTCGGACCTCAGACTGCAAAGCGGCACAACGCGCCACAGTATCGTCCTGGTACTGACCGGGTGCATCCAGCAGGTTGATGGTCCCCAGCAGCTCACCCTGCTCACTGGAGACCGGGAAGTTGATCACGCAACCCAGCCCCATCTGCACCAGTTTGTCATGGTCCGGAAAGTAGGGCTTGAAATCAGCGGCTTGCCGGGCCAGAAAAGGCTGGCGCTGAATCAGCACCTGCTCGGTCCAGGCATCCGGCAGAATCGGCTTGCGGCCGGTGACCGGGTATGTCGCAGGGTCAGTGGTGTAAATCCGCTCGACCTCCTGCGTGCCTGGCACCACCCGGGTGATGGTAAACAAACGGAACCCCACCTGATCCTGCAGCAGTTGCCCCAATGCGTTAAAAACCAGCTCCTTGCTCATAGGCCTCCCTGTTGAATGTGCGATGGTTTGGTATGAGCGCTCGCACTACGCTTGCAGCAGCGGGCAATCCGTGACAGCGGTACCCAGCACCAGGCACCGCTGCTCGTAAGCCCGTAGATAGTCCTTCTCTTCCGCGGTCAGCAGGTCAAGATCAATCAGCTCCCAGTCATAGCCCACGAAGGTCATGTTCTCGAACCTAACCTGTCCGGGCTGTTCATCCTGCTGGATGATCACGATATTCTCGATGCGGACCCCGCCTTGACCCGCCAGGTAAATCCCCGGTTCGATCGAAATGACCGCATGCGGTACCACACCATAGCGGGAGCCCGGCATGAAGCGGACGCCATTCTCATGCACATGGATACCGATGCCATGCCCGGTCCCGTGAGAATAGTCATGCCCGTATTGCTGGCAGACGGCACGCACCATCTGATCGACATCATGTCCCGTGGCGCTGGCTGGCACGGTTGCCAGCAAGCCCCGAATGCAGGCCTTGAGCGCAACGGTATAGATCTCGCGTTGCCACGACTGGGCCTGGGTGGTCGGGTCGGTCTTTCGCAGCACAACCCGCGTGCAGTCCGTCGCCAGCCCATCTTCGTAATACGCACCGCTATCGAGCAGTACCAATGCGCCTTCCTGCAAAGGACGGGTCTTGCTGGCCTTGGTGTAGTGTGCCAGCGCGCTCATGGCATCACTTGCAGCAATCGTGGTGAAGGTCAGCGCCACGGCACCTTCTGCGCGATACTCATCGTTGATTTGGCGCGACAGGTCATACTCACTGTGCGCCACACCCGCAACACCCCACTTGGCCCAGCGCATGGTGCGAGCAATGGCGCGCGAGCTGCGCAGGTAAGCGCGACGGAATGTTTCCTGCTCTTCGGGGGTTTTGGCCACGCGCAGGTTTTCAACCACGTTGAACGTGTCGACCAGGGTCACTGTTGGCCAGATCTGTTTAGCCCACTGTGGCAGGGCACTGTTAACCGTGTCAGCACTGAAGCACACCTGCGAGATGACTTCATGCGCCAGGGTGCGTCGCAGGGCTGGCACATCGTTGCGAATGACTTGCAAATCCGGCACCTCAGGGAGGTTGACCGGACTATCGGCACACTCTTGCGGCATGAACAGGACCACCCGTCCAGGCAACACAAACAAGTACCCCAGTTGTGATGAGGCATTCGGGATGTGATAGCCGCGACTGTTCAGTACATAGCTGATGTCTGCTGCGGCCCCCGTCATGAACGCTGCGCCGGCAGGCAGGCGTGTCCGCAGGGCCTGCAGATTGCCCACCACGCTGCGGCCCGTAATCGCCTCACTGACCGGGAATACCGGCCGGTCTACCGACCATCCCGGCAGCTGGACGGCGAGGTCAATCTCTCCTTCCTGCAAAGGCAGCCACTGCAGTTGCTCGGCGCCTTGTACCGCCAGCATGCCCTTGCGCTGCGCCTCACTGACGCGGAAGCTGTCAAATCCTACCCGCCGTACTGTCTCGCCACGCGCTGCCAGCCAGAGCGCCATGCTGTGCCACAGGCTGACACCCACCGGTAGTTTTTCCAGATGTACCTGCTGTGGCACCGTTTGCTGCTCGGCTTGCAGATGGTAGCGGCCATCCACAAACAGCACGTACTGACCACTCAGACCCAAGGCTTGGGCGACATCCTGCCGCACAAAGATGCCCTCTCCGGTCGAGCCATCAAACCCGGAAACCGCATAGCGCGGACTATTGTGCTTGGGGGTGTATTCGGTCAGGAAACGATCCTGGGCATTCACCAGCATCGCATGCAAGTCCAGCTGGCGCATCAGCTGCTCAAGTGCAAGCTGGTTCTGCGCCACATCCGGGCTATAGGCGGGCAGACTGGAAAAGTGGTAGGGCAGACGATCTGGCATGCATTTCTCTTTATTAAAAGTAAAAATTACACACAGATTTTCATAAAACTAAAATTTATGCAAGCATCAGGGCGATCATCGCCGCGCCATAGCCTAAACACTTCAGTATCGGGTGTTTGACTCAGCGGCCTACCACAGCCTCAGCCACTGCCAGAATGCGCTGGGCACGTTCCACCACCGGCAGCTCGACCAACTGGCCATCCAGCAGAACACAGGCACCGTCCGACGCCGCAAACGCTGCGACAATCTGCCGTGCACGCTGCACCTCGGCCTCAGTAGGCGCAAAAGCACGGTGCACGCAAGCCACCTGATTTGGATGAATGCACAGTTTGCCCTGGAAGCCCAGCCCATGTGCCCGCCGGGCGGATGCTTCCATGCCCGCCTCATCTCCCACCTGCATCCAGACGGTGTCGATCGGTGCTTCCAGCCCCGCCGCACGTGACACCAGCGCCATGCGTGAACGATAAGGCAGCAGCTCCAGCTCTTCGGGGGTCCACTGCAGCGATAAATCCAGCGTCAGATCTCCCGCGCCAAAGGCAAGGCGACGTACACGACGGCTGGCTTGCGCGATCTCTTCCAGAGCCATCAGGCCGGTTGCCGTTTCCACCAGCGGCATCACCTCCAGCCCCCCCACCGGCAGCCCACGCTCACGCTCCAGTTGTTGCAAGGTCCAATCCAGCGTTTTCAGTTCCTGCCCACTCTCGATCTTGGGCAGCATCACCCCATCCAGCCCCGGCCTGATCACCGCCTGCAAATCCGCCCAGACATAGGGGCTTGCCATGCTGTTGATGCGCGCAAACAATCGGCCTGTCCTGGGCAGTGACAAGCTCTCCATGATCCGCGTCCGTGCCACCGGCTTGTCTTCTGGCGTGCAGGCATCCTCCAGATCCAGCACCACCACATCCGCGTTCAGTGTCAGTGCTTTTTCCACGCGCCTGGCGTGGTGCCCGGGTGCAAACAGCCAGGACCGTACCGCTCTGCTCAT
Organism: Leeia sp.; assembly: GCF_041909055.1. Lineage (NCBI taxonomy): Bacteria > Pseudomonadati > Pseudomonadota > Betaproteobacteria > Neisseriales > Leeiaceae > Leeia > Leeia sp. The sequence goes on from NZ_JAYREC010000005.1 coordinate 224,155, forward strand.
GCCCTTACTCCACCTGCCCGGTTTCTGGCTGGGCTTGCCACTGCGTTTGCTCAGACCTGCGCTGTTGCAGGTAGAGGCGGCCAAACACAGCAGCAATCAGCAGCAGAACACCGGTAATCAATAAAAAGGTATCCCGGAATGCCAATGCATGACTTTGCTGTGCCAGCGCATGGGCAACGAGATGCTGTACTTGTAGCGACGCCGCATGCGCATCGTGGCGGAAATGGACCCAGCTTGACAATAAGGCCAGCCCGATCGCCCCGCCCAGACTGCGGGACACATTGAACAGGATGCCGGCCATCGGCGCATCGGTCGGGTCCTGGATGGAGGTGGTGACCGCCACACACAAGGGCGCCAGCAACAGGGAATGACCGATACCACGAATGACTTGGGCCACCATCAGCCAGCCCGGTACAAACTGCCAGGTAGCCCAAGCCCACATCAGACTGTGAACCGCCACCAGCAGGGCGCCCGCCACAATCACCAGATACAGGGGGAAGCGCTGCATGATCTTGCCCGAGAACAGCAGCACCACCATCTGCGTGAGGCCGGTCACCAGCACCACTTCACTGATCTGGGCCGGGCTGTAATGATGCACGCTGGCCAGAAAGTAGGGCACCAGAAAATAGAAGGCGAAGATACTGCCACAGCTCACCAGCGTGCCGATGCAGGCGATGCGCAGGGCGCGGTCTTCGAGCAACGACAGTTTGATCAGCGGATAGCGGGTGCGCAGCTGGTGATGCCAGAATCCGGCCAGACTCACCAGCACCAGCGCCGCTGACAGCCAGAGCATCGCGGTGGCACCACCCTGCCCGGCCTCCCTTTGCCCCAGCATGTACTGCAAGGCCCCCATGCCAATGGTGACCAGCATCACGCCTCGCAGATCCAGCGGCCGCTCCTCTTGCTGTGGCCGGGGCAGGCGGCGCAAACCGGGCCATAGCATGCACAGGGCCAGTACCCCGATCGGCAGATTGATATAGAACAGCGACTGCCAGCCCAGCGTACCGACCAGCCAGCCACCCAGCGCCGGGCCTGCCGTTGGGGCCAGCGCCACCGTCGCCCCGAACAGCCCGATCGCACGCGGGTGATCCTGTACCGGCAAACAGCGGATGATCAGGGTATAGGCAAACGGAGAGAGTGCGCCGCTGGCAATGCCTTGCAGGGCGCGAAACAGCAGCATGCTGGGCAAATCCCAGGCATGGGCGCATAACAGGGAGCTGAGCAGAAACAGACCAATGAAGGTGAGCGCATAGCGCGGATAGCCCAGCCGGTTGGTCAGCCACGCCGTGAGCGGCAGGGTCAGGCTCTCGGCCATCAGGTAGACCGAAGACAGCCAGGAACCTGCAGACAGCGGGGCATTCAAGGCGCGCTGGATGGGCTCAATCGCGGCGTTGGTGATCTGGATGTCCATGATGGACATCAGTACCGCAATGAAGCTGCCCATCACACTTAACCACGCCATACCCTTACCCCCTGATCAGCCTCCCGCTCGAGGCGATAAAACCCGCGACGGCTTAATCCAGCCGCTGCAAGACGTGCGCCGTGGCCAGCAAATCCAGCCAGGCATGGCCAATGGAACTGAACACCGTGCGCTGCGCTTGCAGCGTCTGCACCGGGATCGTCAGCAGTGCCTCAAGCGGATGCGCCTGTTGATGTACCTCGCCCGCCTCGACGATCGCCATCGGTACATCCTCAGTCAACACCAGCGCTGACTGCAGCACAGACCACGGCAGCTCTCGGCTCTGCTCGTTATGCCCGCCCATGCAGTTGATGTGAACATGCGGCTGCAAGCGGGCAAACTCGCCGAGCGGGGATTCCGCACTGGTGGCTGTCGCCACCACATCTGCCCCGGCGATGGCCTGTTCCAGATCAGTTTCCACCTGCAAGATCAGCGGCTTTGGCGTGTGCTGCCGGATGGCAGCCACAAACGCGGCCGCGGCCTCCGGGCGGCGGGCGTAGACCCGGATCGTCTGGATGGGCCGCACCGCCGTGACCGCCAGATACTGCTGCCAGGCTTGCACGCCGGTACCACAGATCGTCAGCGTATGGGCATCCGGTATCGCACACTGGTCGGTCACCATCGCAGCGACTGCAGCACATTTGATGCGGGTGAGCGCAGCGCCATCCAGCAAGGCCAGTGGACGGCCATGACGAGCCGACATGGCCACCACGCAGGCATGCACCGTGGGCAAGCTGTCGCCCACAGCCCGTGGAAAAATACTGCCGACCTTGTTGATATACAGCCCGCAGTCCACGCTGGCCGCCGGCATGGATACATAGATGGCTTCCGGATCCTGCTGGAACAGCACTTCACGCGGAGGCAGCAGCGCCCGTTCGCGCCCGCCCTGGCGGAGAAAGTCTTTCATCTCGGCCGCCAGCTGCACGATATCAGCACGCTGCAGCACGGTCTGCTCATCGACCCATTTCATGCCATGCATGCACTGGACTCCTTGCTGGCCGTTGGCCTTGCAGACGGCTGCCGCAGGAAAGCCCCCACGCGGGAGATCGCCTCACGGCCTGCCGTCAGCATCGGGTAGTACAGGTGCCAGACGTGTACCATGGCGGGCCAGACCTCGAACGTGACCTCCACACCACACTGGTGCGCCTTTTCCGCCAGCATCTCGGCATCACTGTAGAGGATTTCCAGTTCGCCGACCTGGACCAGCATGGGCGGCAACCCGGTCAAATCACCCAGTATCGGTGAGGCCGTCACCTGAGTAGGATCTTGCAGACCCAGATACTGCTCCCGCACCAACTCCACCACCTTACGCTCCACCATCGGGTCCAGATGGGCCCGGGTCTGGTAGCTCTCACCCCGCAGCAGCAAATCCACCCACGGCGACAGGCAAGCAACGGCTCCCGGCAGCGGCAACTGACGTTGCTTCAACACCAGCAGCAGGGCCACCACCAGGCCGCCCCCGGCAGAATCCCCCACCAAAGAGACCGCAGACGCTGCATAACCTTGATCCAGCACGGCACAGTAAGCCGCCAGCGCATCCTCCACCGCCGCCGGGTGCGGGTGTTCCGGTGCCAGCCGATAATGCAGCTGCACACCGATGCAGCCTGCGGCACGCGCCAGCTCAGCCGCCATGCCAGCATGGCTGTCCAGCGAGCCGTAGACATACCCCCCGCCGTGCAGGAACAGCATGACCCGTGACGGATCATGCGAAGGCGGGTACAACCAGCGCGCAGGCACCCCGGCCAGAACGCCATCCTCAGCCCGGATATCATTTGGCACCGGCGGCCCCATCTGGTCATACAGCACGCGGGCGGGCGCAATGTCATCCGGCCAGGGATGGGCATCCAGATCGTCAAACACATCCTGCAGTTCGCGCGCGCGCTGGGCAGCAGGAATCGCTGCGTCCATCCAGGCTGCCGGGTCGGTCATCACCAAAGGCGGGCGCATCATGCCGCCTTGCTGACGGTGGCGCGCAAATCCGCTTCGTCCAGCGGGAATTTCTGGTCTGCCATGCGCTTGAAGCGCAAAAATGCTTCATCCAGCTCCCGGTCTGAGCTGAACTCGAAACCAAGCTGACGCATATACTCCCGATAACCATTGCGTCCCGAGTGCTTGCTCAGCACCAGCATGTGCGGGGCATTGGTCCAGCCCACATCGGCTGCGGTCATGATCTGGTAGGTATTCGGGTTCTTCAGCATGCCATCCTGATGAATGCCGGACTGATGCGAGAAGGCGTTACGTCCGACAATGGCCTTGTTCGGCTGCACCTGGAAGCCAGTAATACCCGACACCAGCTGCGAAGCCGGTACCAGATACTGCGGCTGGATACGGGTTTGCAAGCCGAAATGGTTTTGCCGAGTCCGCAAGGCCATGACGATTTCTTCCAGCGCCGCATTGCCCGCCCGCTCACCAATGCCATTGATGGTGCATTCCACCTGACGCGCACCGGCCTTGATGGCAGACAGTGAATTGGCCACCGCCATGCCGAGGTCGTTGTGGCAGTGCGCCGACAGCACCACCTTGTCGGCACCCGGCACATGATTGAGCAGGTGGCTGATCAGGTTGCCGTATTCCTGTGGCAACGCATAGCCGACCGTATCCGGCAGGCTGACGGTGCTGGCCCCTGCTGCAATCACCGCTTCGACAAAGCGGCAAAGGAAATCCAAGTCTGAGCGACTGGCATCTTCGCAGGAGAATTCCACGTTATCCGAGTAACGGCGGGCGCGCTTGACCGCCAGCACCCCTTGCTCGAGCACCTGCTCTGGCGCCATGCGCAATTTGTGCTGCATGTGGATCGGTGAGGTGGAGAGCACGATATGGATACGACTCATCGCGGCTACCCCTACCGCCTCGGCGGTCAGGTCGATATCCCGTTCCACCGCACGGCTCAGGCTGCAGATGGTGCTGTCCTTCACCGCGCGCCCCACGGCCTGGATGGCGGCAAAATCGCCCTCACTGGCTGCAGCAAACCCGGCCTCGATCACGTCCACCCCCAGCTTTTCCAGCATGAGGGCAATTTCGACTTTTTCGTTCAGACTCATGCTGACGCCGGGGCTTTGCTCGCCGTCCCGCATGGTGGTATCCAGAATGATGACTTGATTGCTGCTCACGGGTGTCTCCTCTTGATGGAACACCGGCCACCCTCCTCCCGGCAAGGAGGAGCATGCCGTTTGCAAACGCGCCGGCCGATCGGGCTCAGCGCTGATAGAGGCTCAGCATGCGCTTGGCCTTGGCAATAAAGGGCGGTGCAATCACTTCACCGTCCTTGATCACAAAACCAGTGGTGGAGCTCATGTAGGCCTCGATGCAGGACTGATACTTGCTGACCATCTCCGGTGAGACGGCAAATACCCGGTTGATCCCGGCCAGCTGGTCCGGATGGATGGCGGCTTTTCCGGTAAAGCCATAGCCTTTGGCGGTCACACACTCGGCCTCGAACTTCTCCATGTCCTTGATCTCAAATGAATTGGTATCAATGGCTTGCAGGTTATGGCGGGCGGCGGCTACGCAGAGGCGAGCACGGGCGTAGTCAATAAAGGCGGCATTCGGGCTGTACATTTCCGACACCAGGTCGGCCTGACCAAAGCACAGTGCATCGCTGACACTAGCAATGCCATCAGCGTTATCCACCGCCTCCACCGTCTCGATGAACGTGCACAGCCTGGGCGCGCAGGAGAGGCCGGAGAGCAAGGCACGGTAAATCTTCACCTCGTTCGGGTGGTTCACCTTTGGCAGAAAAATGGTCTGCAGGTCGTGCTTGCCTGCCGCGTACAGGGTCTTCAGCAGCTGCAGATCGGCCAGACCATCATGGCTGGCGATGGTGTTGATACGCAGCCCCAGCTTGATGCCGCGGGAGCGGATCGGTGAAAAATCAAAGTTCTGGATCTTGTGCCGGGCATCTTGCTTGGCTTGAACATGGGTGGAGTCTTCCAGGTCGACCACCACCATGTCGGTCGAGAGACTGTCCAGGTGCGCCACAACGGAATCCACCCGCAGCGCTGGGGTATACAGGTAGCTGACATCCATCTGAAACCTCCTTCAACAACACCACCAAATTGCCGGGGGTACCGGCCTCCAGTCACATCTGCCGCCGGGGTCAGGCAGCCATGTTCTCGCGCCCGAACAGGGCATCCATCTGTTTGTTGCCGCTTTGCACCAGCTCGTCTTCATTGGTCAGCTTGAAGAACACAATGGATTGGCGCTCCTGGCTACCAAGCACCACCCGGTGCTCGGTCGAGACGTATTCATGATTGGACCAGTGCGCCATCAGGTCACCGATGTTGACGATGATGTGGTCTACATCCGCCGTCACCGGCGCCACCCATTCGCCTTCATTGATGCGGACCTGGATGCCGGGAGCAGTCTGCGTCAGCAGGGTCAGCACCGTGCCATCGGTATGGGCGCCCATGCCCTGATCATTGAGCAACTCCGCACTTAACCCGGGGTAGAGCTGGGAGCGCATGGAGTCATTGGCGCGGTCCATCCGTTCGGAAAAATAGGTGCGATGCACGCCGAGAGGAATGGTGAACAGCTCAGTGAGGTTCAAGGCAATGGCGTCACAAGCCTGGTAATAGCGCTTGAGCTTTTGCCGCAGGTCCCGGCCCAGATCGGAGTCCGGGAACGGCAAGGACTCGTTGTCATTCAGGATCAACCGACCGGCACTGATCTTTTCCACATAGTCGCTGGGCTTGCCCTGCTGCCCCATATAGGCAAAAGCGTTTTCCTCCAGCAAGCCGCTATAGCCATACGGGGTGTACGGGTCTTGCGGCAAGGTCGCTCCGGTGGAGAGCCTGCACTGGTTCTTGGTGGTCAGCGGCAGCTGGAAAAAGGCCTTGGAGGCCGCATGCGCCTCAGCAAAGATCTCGCGGGCATAGCCGTGCCCCTTGACCACAAAGAAGCCGGACTCGCGGCAAGCCCGGTCAATGTCGGCCGCCACACGCTGCATGCCTGCTTCGCCCTCCAGTCGGGCCGGGGTCAGGTCGATTACCGGAATGGTGGTCATATGTCTCTCCAGTCACAACAATCAGAGGTCAGCCGGTTCAAGCTGCCATGTTGCCAAACGGGTCATCAATTGACAGCGCCGGCTGGGTAAACCAGCGCGGGCCCTGCTCTGTCATGTAAATGTGATCTTCATGGCGAATGCCGAACTCGCCCGGCACACAGATCATCGGCTCGACGCTGAAGCACATGCCCGGCGCCAGCGGGGTCGGGTCATTGCCCACCAGATTGGGGGACTCATGGATATCGAGGCCAATGCCGTGCCCGGTGCGGTGCGGTACGCCAGGCAGCGCATACGCCGGGCCATAGCCTGCTGCAGTGACCCAGGCCCGCATGGCGTCATCCACCGCACCACAAGGCGTGCCCAGCTGTGCAGCCTCATACGCCACCCGCTGAGCCGTTTGCTCATGCCCCCAGACCTCTCGTTGCCGGGCGTTCGCTTCGCCAAACACATAGGTGCGGGTGATGTCTGAGCGGTAGCCATACAGGTTGCAGCCGGTGTCGATCAGCACCATCTCGCCTACCTCCAGCTTTTTCGGGTATTTCACGCCGTGTGGGAAGGCGGTATCGGCCCCAAACAGCACAATGCAGAAGTCCGAACCGGAAGCCCCTACCGCCTGATGGGCCTGGTCGATAAAGGTCTTGACCTCCTGGGTGGAAATCCCTTCACGCAGGATGCTGGCCGCTGCGCGCTGCACGTGTAGCGTCATGTCGTTGGCGCGCTGCATCAACGCCAGTTCCGTGGCGGACTTGCGGCTGCGGCAAGCGTTGCTGACCGACTTGCCATTGACCAGTTGCATGCCATGCAGCGCCTGGCTCATGCCATCAAGGCGGAAGAACGGCGTGGCTTCATCCACCGCCAGTCGGCTGCGGACCACGCCCATGCCTTCCAGCACGTGATGCAGCAGCCGGTAGGGATCTTCATGTTCATGCCAGCAATGCACCGGACCATCGACCAGCATCATGCCGCGGAAAGTTCCTTCCTCGAAGGCCGGCACGATGTAGTGCAGGTCGCCCACAGCAGGCAGGATGGCTCCGACCATGCGCTCGCTGGGATACCAGACCACCCCGGTGAAATAGTTCAGGTTGCTGCCAGCGTCGATATAGAGGGCGGCAATGCCTTGCTGCTGCATCAGTGCTTGCGCCTTGCTCAGCCGCTCCCGGTATTCTGACGTCGGTACCGGGCTCAGCCCTTCCGTCATGTTCCGCAGGGTTGCCAGCGCCTCTGCTGCCGTTTTGCCACCGATACCTTTGCTCATGTCTTGTTCCCGTGTTGTCATTAACCAGATGCTTTGCTACGCCACAGCGCTGCGCATGGGCACCAGAAACGTCCGTTTGTAGGTGATCACCGTCTTGCCATCCTGATTGCTTCCCGTGGTGCGCGCCGTGACAATGCCTTGCTGCGGGCGGGATTTGGAGGGGCGCCTTTCCAGAATCTCGGACTCGGCAAACAGGGTGTCACCGACAAAAACCGGATGGGTCAGTCGCACTTCGTCCCAGCCCAGGTTGGCGATCGCTTTCTGACTGAGGCTATGCACGGTCATGCCGTTGATGACGTTGAACGTTACCAAGCTCGACATCAGCAGTTCCTTGAATTCAGTCTGCCGGGCAAACTCAGCCTCGATGTGCAGCGGATGCTGGTTCATGGCAATCAGCGATTGCCAGATGTTGTCGGTGGTGGTCAGCGTCCGCCCCGGGCGATGCTCGATCACCATGCCCACTTCGAAGTCGTCGTAGTAAAACCCCTTGTCCTCACGGTAGCGGCCATCGGCCAGCTTGATGTAGCCAAAACGGTCAGTCATCTGCGTCTACACTCCGGGTCGTTGAACATTGTCAGGGGGCTACAGTCGCCGTGAGTACGACAGACTCGTTCCGGCGCTGCGCACGCAGCAAGCCCATCTGGAACAGCGCCGCATTGGCGGCCAGGGTAACGATCAGCCCCACCCAATACCCCTGCGGCACCCAATCACTGCCACCCTGCCCCAGCCCACGCGCCAGCACGTAGCCCAGCGGCAGTCCAATCAACCAGTTGGTCACCAGCACCGCCTTGAACAACACACCGGTCGCCTTGTAGGCGCGCAGGCTGCCGCCGATGACATCGCGCAGGGAGTCCGGAATCTGGTAGAGCGCGCACAGCGCCAGTAGCTGCGCGGCCAGGGCCAGTGTGGCAGGCTCGGTGACAAACAGCCCGGCCAACTGATCACGGAACAGCCAGGTAGCAGCCGCCGTCACACTGGCGATACCCAGACCAAACCAGGCTCCCATGCGGCAGACCAGTCGTGCGGCCTCCTGATCCCCCTCCCCCAGCTTGCGGCTGGCACGAATGGCCACCGCACAGCCAATGCTGAAGGGCAACAGGTAAAACACCCCGACCAGGGAATACGCCACCTGATGCGCCGACATCACGCGCGCACCTTCGGTGACGATCAAGGCCGCAATCACGGTGAACACCAGCATTTCGGAGAGCAGGCCAAACGCCACGGGCAAGCCATTCACCACAAACTGCTTTTGCAGTGCGGCTTGCGGTCGCAGGCTCTCACGGTCCAGTTGGACATGCTGCAGGCGCACCACCCGCCATGCAGAAAGCAAGGCCACAGCAGCCATGGCCCAGTAGACAAACACCGCAGCCAGCCCGCAGCCTGCACCGCCCATGGCGGGGATAGCCCCATAACCAAATACACACAGGTAGTTGAGCGGAACCTTGACCAACAGCCCTGTGGCGCCATACCAGATAGAAGGAAACGTGCTGTGCAGGGCTTCCACCAGATTGCGGCTGATCTGGAACACGATGTGCGCCGGAATGGCCCAGACAAAGTAGACCAGATACTGATGCGCTACCCGGTACACCTCGTTACTGATCCCCAGCTGCCGCATGATCCAGGGGGCCAGCAGCAAGTGATACGAGACCGACAGCAACAGCCAGCCCGCGCCCAGCCAGATGGCTTGACCCAGCCACTGCGGGATGCGTGCCATCTGGCCACTGCCGAGATCATGGGACAGCAAGGGCGTCAGCGCCGAGAAAAAGCCCGACTGCATGGACAAGGCAATCATCGACATGCTCAGCGCCATCGCTACACCGGCCAGATCATTGGCCCCGGCCCGCCCAGCCATCACGGTATCGCTGGCAAACATCAGTGCCATGAAAATCTGGGTGACGAACACCGGCATGGCAAGCCGGAACAGCTGCCCGGCTTCAGCACGCCAGCTCATTGGCAGGGCTCCGCCGCTGCCTCGCTGGGCAAACCAGCCAGCATGGCCAGCTGACGATCCCGCTCCTCGACGGTCATCGGTACCGCCCAGCCCACCCTGGCCGAACCCTGCGAGACGTTGACAATCTGGCTGTGGCGGCTGGCACGGACCCACAAGCCACCCGGCTGGGTATCCATCATGAACAGCCCCAGTACCAGCTGGTGCGGCACGGACTCGAAAGCCTCATCTGCCGGCATGGTCAGGCTGCTCACCTGCACCCGCTGCTGCACCGTCCATTGCGCCAACGGCACAGCCTGCAGCCGTGTTAATAAATCCTCTGCAGAATGTTCATCGCCCATCAGCACGCCAGCCCCACCGTAGGACTGGTTCAGCTTGAACACATAATGCGCACGCTCCTCCACCACCGCATGCAGCTTGCTTTCCGTCAGGGCGAAGGTATAGGGTACAAAGCGGCGGATGGCGGACTGTTCTGCCGGGCTCAACAAGGTGTGCCATCTGGGTTGGTGGAACAGGGAAAACCACGATTTATCCATGCGGATTTCGGATTCCATCGCATTGATGATGGTGGCACCGCTGGCCAGCATGCGTGCAAACTGCTGGCGGCAAAATGGGGTCATGTCTTCATACACCCCGATCCGGTAGATCAGCACATGCTTGCCCGCGCCCGGCTGCAACAGCTCGTCCGGAAACGTGTATTCATCGACCACATCTACCTGCACGCCCGGCAGCAGGGCTGAAAACTGTTCCTGTTCCAGGTCAAAGGACGGGAAATCATCACCGTCGTACATCTGCAGGCCGAACACCACCACCCGTGTCAGCTGCCGCTGCTGCACCCAGTGCTGCACTAGCCTGGCGCGAGACAGACAAGGCGAGACCTGACTGTTCATCGCATCCAGCCCCAGCGCTTCCAGCGCCATCTGCCCACACTCGAACAACTCGGCGCCGCCCACCGAAGGGTCCACATTCATTTCACAGAACACATAGCCATCCGCATGCGGCAGGATGTCGAAACGGGACACCAGATGCTCGCCTTTGACCAGCTCGTCCCAATTCATCAGTGCGGCCATCTCTTCACTAATCTGGAAACGATGCATGATGCCGCTCCGACCTTCGGTCGCCATCATGTGTCGCAGCAAACGGGTCTGCGCAGACAGCAAGGCTTTGGCGGCCTCACTCAGCACCTGATAGTCCGACTCCGGCATCACAAGCTGCAAAGGCAGCAGTTGCCAGGCATCACCCTGATAGCGGTCCAGAAACGCGCGGGCCTTTGCAACCCCACCCGAAGCCAGCACTTGTGACTTGTTCGCTGTCAGCGTCTGGATCCAGGGCTGGTTGAAAGTGGAAAAATTCATGGTCTGTGCCCTTCGGCGCTCAGGGGGTGAGTGGAGGGATAAAGCCGGATGTCTTCCAGCAATTCCGCGAGTACCGACGTCCTGCCGGCTGGAGCCGAGAACATCCCGCCCCGATGCTGGTTGGCCGCACGGTATGCCGGGTCTGCCAGCAGGATGCGATGCACCTTGCCCAGGTTCCAGTACGGCACACCGGCAAACAGATGATGCGTCAGGTGGTAGTTCTCACCATGCAGGCCATAAAACAGGTGCTCCCACCAGCTGGGAAAACGGTTGCGAGTCACCTCCAGCACGGTCTGGCCACGCTCGAACAGACGGTAGTGTTCGGACAGCAGGTTGAACCAGCCCAGTAATTGCGAAATCGTGATGAAGGGCAGCACCCAGAACAGGAGATAGCCCCAAGACCCGGCCAACCACCACATTCCGGCAAACAGTAACCCCTGGGTCACCAGCAAACCGACACAGAGGCGCGGCGTCTTCAGCATGGTGTAGATACGTGCCGTCACCAGATATTTCACATACTCCGGCACACCCAACAGCAAGCCTTGCTTGAGTACGAAGCGCAGCAGGAAATCCAGCCGGTCCTTGACCTGCAGCAGCCCGGTATCGACATACTCCTGCCGATCCGGGTCACGTGCCGGATCGCCCAGGAAGGCGTGGTGCTGCGGCACATGAATTTCGCGGTAATAGTCAAAATCAATAAAAATCGCAAAACCGGCCGGCCATGCCCCCAGGAACCGATTCCACCGCCGGTTTCGCGCAAGCGAGTAGTGCACTGCATCATGCAGCAGCGCACCCAGTGCCCGCTGTCGGGAGCCAATCAGCAATACCGAAAAGGGATAGCACCACGGTGACCACTGGCTCAGCAGCACCGCAGCCACGACCAGACTGTAATCGGTCAGCACGCCCAGCAGCCCCCGCCAGTTGCTGGACTGTTGCAAGGGCATCACCGCCGCCCGGAGCTCGGGTGAAAACTCGTGCTTCAGATAGGTCACACGCCCTCCTGAGAAATGCAGGCTCCCCTCCTTGCCGAGGCTTTCCCGGCAAGGCGTTGGATGACAACGGCAGGATCAGTTAGTTGGTGTATTCAACGACGTGGCGAACCTGACCACCGGTCTTGTAGTAGTCAATGCCGAGCGGCACCGAACCGTCATAGTCGGTCACATTGGACAAAGGCAGGCTGTAGTACGCCAGCCACTCGTCGTAATGGGATTCTTCGGAATACTGGTACTCGTAGTGACGGATGGGACGATAGGACTCCACACCTGGCACCCTGGGCATCGGGTCGGTCGCGCCATGCGCCACACCAAACTCGATCTCGTTGGAGAGCATGACCATGACCATGTCCCGCTCGAAATCCATCTTCAGGCAGAAGGAATAGTCATTGAGCAACTCGGCGTAGTGTTCCGGCTTGATGGCCATGTTGTAGTTTTGCGGGATGTTGGTGACGATCTCGCGGGCCGGAATGCCTTTGTCTGCACAGTATTGCTGAATCTCGGTGACCACCGGGTAGCCCCCTGCAATATTGCGGTTCGGGCCGTAGACGTTGGCCACAAACGGGGTAGCGGTATCAAAGTGGATGCACTTGGTGGTGACATACTCACGCCCCGCCACCTTGCCATCGTGCGAGAACTGCTTGTTCACCCCATAACCATCCACATCCATATAGTTCAGGTCGATCGGACGATGGGTGATGTTGTAGCGGTCGAGGTCAATACAGGACATGGCCTTGCGGAACAGGGTCTCATACAGGGCAAACACCGCGCCCTTGTTCTCCTCCAGGCTCATGCCATGACGCTCCAGCAGCGCGCGTGCACCGCATACCACCGCAAAGCCGCGACCTTTTTCCACCAACTGTGCCAGGCGCTGGGTCAGTGCTTCTGCCGGATAAAATGCGCCATTGTCCAAAACGATGTCTTCCTTGCTGACATCCACAATGGCCTTGCGTACATGCTCGTCATTCTGGTATTTCATAACGCCCCCAATCCAGGATATTGATTTTCAGGACACTGCAAAATTACTCAGTTCAAGCCAAAATCCAGCAACAGCTGGCTCAAGCGCAAAATTTCCGATTCTTCCACCCCCGCCCGCAGCATCACCCGCAGGCCCGCCTGGTCACGCGGCACGATGGGGAAAAACACCGGAGAGACGTAGAAACCGTTCTCATACAGGTGCTGGCCCGCTGCCATCACCTTGTCGTTGCTGGCGCTGACCAGCTTGATCGGGAAGCCATTACCCTGCTGCTCCGACGCCACGCGCGCGTCAAACAGATCAATGTGCCGCTTCAGCTTGTCTTGCCGGCGTTTCAGCTCCGGGCTGTCGTGAATGTCGGCTGCCGCCAGCGACGCCCCGATGGCCGCCACATTCATCGGTTGCGACCAAGCCAATGGCCCGCCAAAACGCTCCAGCAGCAAAGCCACATCCCGCCCTTTGGGGCCAAACATGATGCAGCCACCGCTGCTGCCATAGGCCTTGTTCAGCGTCGCCACGATGATGGTCAATTCATTGAGGTCACCCGGGATGCTGGAGCGGATATAGCCTTCGCCCTTTTCGCCCATGATGGACAGCGAATGCGAATCATCGAAGTAGATGAACATGCCGTACTTGTCCTGCAGCATCAGCAGGTCTTCCACCGGCGCATGTCCACCCATGCTGTAGGTGCCATCGCACACGTAGGCTACGTGCTCATACTTGCGGCAAACATCTTCCAGATAGTTCATGTCGTTATGCGGCGAGGTCAGCACCTCGGTTTCGTCACCGCACACCGGCTTGTACAGGTTCATGGAGAAGTGGGCGTTCTTGTCGAACACCATCACGGGCTTGCGGTTACCCGAGAAGTGACCGGAGGCCAGCAGCGGCAATACCCCAGCGGTCGCGGCACTGGCCGAGATGGCGGTAATGACATTCGCGCGGAACAGGCTGGAGAGCCGGTTCTCCAGCTCCAGCAGCGCGGGAATCTGGATGCGGATGCGTGAAATGCAATGGTCCATCACCCCATACTTTTCCAGCGCACGGATCGCGCCCTGAATGATGCCTGGGTGGGTGTCAAAGTCGAGATAGGAACAGCAACTGAAATTCAGAAAGCGGTGGCCTTCCTGCGTTTGCAGGTAGCCTCCTTCGGCCAGGTTGGCCACGATGCCGGACAAACCGTTGCGAGCGGTTTCTTCCCAGAAGGTATTGCCGATGGCAATCGCCTTGTCGTTATTACGGAACCGGTGCAAACCGGCAGGACGCTCCAGCTGACCCATGTTGCCACTCCTCTGACAGCGCGCGGGCAGGTGTTACCGCGCACTGTGGAATTAATGACACTTACATTCCAACGGACTGGCAGCAATTTACGGCAAACTTAAATTTTAGTCAAACGGATATTTTTGTCACACTAAAAGTTAAAGAAAACCTTAAGTAATATCAATGGCTACTTGCCATAATCTGCTAAAATGTGTACACAATATTCAGGCAATATCTAGGTTTGCAGGGCATATGCTTCACCAGAATAAAATCGGTGTAACCTGTCCTTTTGAACACCTTGCCCGAGCCACACTGAACATCGCCAGGACCCGCCCATGAACCTTGCCCAAATAGGTCTACGCATTCGCCGCCGTCGGCGCGAGATCAAAAAAACCCTGCAAACCGTTGCTGATGAGTCGGGGCTCTCCGTAGGCTTCCTGTCGCAGGTAGAGCGCAATCTGACCGGCATCTCGCTGTCCTCGCTGGTCAACGTTGCAAAGAGTCTGGGCATGCCGCTGCGCAGTCTGCTGGACCAGCCCGCACAGACCGAGCCCGACTCGCATGAAGGTCAACGCCAGGTCTACTCGGTCGGCAATTCGGCCCAGCGCTATGAGCGCCTGTCGTCCACCTTTCCCGGCAGCGCGCTGAATGCCACCCGGCTGCACTACCCGGCGGGCTACCGCTCGGAAACGGTGTCACATGATGGGGATGAGTTTGTGTATGTGCTGTCTGGCAGCCTGCAGTATTCGGTCGCCGGTCAAACCTACCTGCTGCAGGCGGGGGACTCCTTGCATTTCGACGCCCACAAGCCGCATGACATCGCCAATGTGGGCAGCGTAGAGGCTGAAGCCATCATCATCGGCACCCTGGCCCTGTTTGACGATGCACAAGCGGATTAAAGCCCTACTCACCAAACCGCAAGGCATTGAGGATGACCAGCCAGAGTAGTGCGGCGGCCATCAGACGCAGGGCGGTCTGAACATCAAAGGTCAGTGGCACATGCTGCAGCAGACGCCGTACCGGAAGGTCGCCCCGGCCGACATGCGCATCAGCGCTGCGTGCTGACTCGGTCATCACGCACAGCACCCCGCCCAGTACAAATAGTCCGAACGCCATGTTGCGCGCCATGAGCCAGGCTTCGCCGGGGTCGGGCAGACCAGCCAGCAAGAGCACGGTCACCGCACCCTGTGCCAACAATAAAGCCAGCAGCCCACTCATCCAGGTTCGCATGTCATGCCCCCGTTACAGATGGGGTGATTATGACAAAAGAATGGTCCACCGCAAGATGCGGGCTTCAGATTCGCCCCCTGCCACACATGGGCTGTTGCAGGAATACGACCCGCGTCCTGCTTGCAGGTGTCCACCGCCTGTAGCACCATACCTGACATCCGCTAACTGGCCCCTGCCATGCCCTATACCCGACTGCACCAATTGCTGACCGAGCGCCAGGCTCATCCCGAGCTGCAGCCAGCCATCGAGCAACAAATCTGGGCGGAGTTTGGTTGCATACAGGCCATCCTGTATACCGACCTGGCGGGTTTTTCGCGGGGCGTGGCTGATTTTGGCATCGTGCATTTCCTGCAGCTGATTCTCGAATCCCGCCAACTATTCCTGCCACTGGTCCATGCCCATCAGGGCCGCTTCCTCAAGGAAGAAGGCGACAGCCTGCTGCTGTTGTTCGATGACCCTATCCAGGCGGTCTGCTGCGCTCAGGCCATGCAGCATGCCAGTCGCCGCCACAATGTGGATCGCCCACCGGAGCAACGCATCGACCTGTGCCTGGGGCTGGGCTATGGTCAGGTCTTGCGCATCGGCCAGCACGATGTCTTTGGGGAGGAAGTGAACGCAGCCTGCAAGCTGGGCGAGGATGTCGCAGGGTCGGGAGAGATCTTGCTGACGGCCGCAACGCGCACCGCACTGCTTGCCAGCATGCCCGCTGACGCGCTCCCTCCCTTGCCCGAACGAGCGGGCTGGCCATCCGTCTACCGCCTCCGTTGGCAATAAGCTAGGGCGTGCTGCACACCACCTGCTGTTGCCGCCTCTGGGCGTGGTCAATGATCAGGCAGCGCCACGGCTGATATCGAGATTGTTGATATCGCCACTCCGTGCGAAACACCTCAGCCCCCGCGGCCGAGAAGTTCTCCTGCTGCAGTACCCGCCATCCCTCTACCGCCGGCAACAGTCGCAGGCTGTCCATCCGGTCCTGATACACCAGCCGGGGGGATTTGCCGCCCAGCACCGCCCAGGCGGCAGCAATATGCGCGCCATATAGCTCGCCACAGTAGGGCTTGGTGGAGGGCAGTACGATATAGTCAGGTGCCGCATCCGCATTCAGTCGCACCGGAAAGAACCGGAAATAGCGCATCCACGCTCGGCTGGGCTGCTGGTCAGCTTGCAAGCAGTGCTGGACCCCTTGCCGGTCATCAGCTGCCAGCCCTTGCCACAAAGCCAGCATGACGGCCCGTGGTGGGGGGCTGCCCCGCCCCGGCATCTCGGCACTGAAGTCGCGTACCTCGGCCTGTGCCGAGTGCAGCAGCAGGCTGGCGAACAGCCCACAAACAAGTTGCGTGTTTTTCATGACAACAGGGTAGCAAAGGCCAGAGCGTTACCACAAGCTCATCTGCAGCGGCGCATCCGGCTCATCGTGAAAGCGCACGCCAACACCCAACAGGCGCACTGCCTGCTGCCCACGCGGAAAGGCCTCGTGCAACAGACGGGAAAAGGTATCCAGCGTGGGCGCAAAGCTGAGGCACTCCATGGTGGTCTGGCTGAAATCGGCGTATTTGATCTTGACGAAGGCCTTGTGTGGCACATAGCCCTCTGCGCGCGACATGCGTCGCTGCCAGTCCTCATACAGCTCCGGCAACTCCGCCAGACAGGCCGCCAGATCTGGCAGATCCTGCGCATAGGTGTTTTCCACCGACAGTGACTTGCGCCGCTCATCCGGTGCCACCGCCCGATGGTCCAGCCCCCGGCACTGTTCGTACAATTGCTCACCAAAGCGGCCAAACTCCTGCACCAGCCGCGAGAGCGGCCAGCGCTGCAAATCGGCACAGCTTTCTACCCCCAACCGCTTGAGTTTCTCCGCCGTCACCTTACCCACCCCCCACAAGCGGGCAGCGGGCAGGGTCAGCATGAAAGCCTCCACATCCTCGGGGCGGATCAGGAATTGGCCATTGGGCTTGTTCCAGTCGCTGGCAATCTTGGCCAGCAGCTTGTTGGGTGCAATACCCGCCGATGCCGTAATGCCAACCTCGGCTTCGATCCGCGCCCGGATCGCTTCAGCCATGCGGGTGGCACTACCCTGGCAGTGCGGCAAACCGGTGACATCCAGATAGGCTTCATCCAGCGACAAGGGCTCAATCATGCTGGTAAAGTCGGCAAAAATGCGGCGAATGTGCTGGGAAGCCTCGCGGTAGCGGGCAAAATCAGCAGGTAGCAAAACCAGCGTCGGGCACAGTTGCTGCGCCCGGAAGGTGGACATGGCCGAGCGCACCCCATATTTGCGCGCCACGTAGTTGCACGTGGCGATCACGCCACGCCGGTCTGCCGCGCCACCGATCGCGAGCGGCACCTCACGCAAAGCCGGGTTATCCCGCATCTCTACGGAGGCGTAGAAGCAGTCGCAGTCGATGTGAATGATCTTGCGGGTCACGGCAATACACAGCGTTGTAGCACTTGCCGTTATTGTACGTTTGTTCTACATGAATGCAAAGGGCTGTGGGTTAACCCCCTTCCGTAGTCAGCCGGATGGCTTGCAACAAGGCAGAGGTATCGACCAGTGTGCTGCTGTCAAAATCACGCTTCAGACGCTTGTTCTGCAGCAGGAACTGCCGCACCTCATCCAGATAGCCCTGCATGCCGCCACCTTCTTCATTGCGGCGCTGCATTTCGCTCCGACTATGGAACCGCACCGCATTGAGCATGCCCAATAGATCAAACGAGGCATAAGGCTTCTCACCGGCGAAGGTGCGCTGGTTGAGGATGGCCTGAAACTCCTGCCAGCTGGACCCGCCCTTGATCCACTGCACCGCGCGTATCCAGCCGACAAAGAATTTAACCAGCTCGCCTTCCGGCAAGGCCCGCAAACTCTCCGGGTGGATCACCACCCCTTCCGGGATGATGCCGGGGAACTGGCTGCTGTCTGCCACCACCCGACCATCCCCCTTGCGCCGGGCATCCAGCGCGGGAGGATCGTAATGCAGGATCATCGGAAACTTGTTGTGGATGAATGCCTGGGTCAAGGGCTCAGCTTCCAGCTCCACTACTTTGACGTCGCCCAACTGCAGCCGATACTGCCGCAGATAGCGGTCCAGCAACAGCAATACCGGCGTACGGTTGAGGTAGACACCGATGGTCTGACCCTTCAGCTTCTGCATGTCGGTGAGGCTGTTCTTGGCGATCAGCTTGTCGCCACCATTGGACCAGTCCATCTCACCCAGGATGATCAGCGGTACGCCCTGTTGGTAGAGGTCTACCCAGGTGCCGGTCATGTCATACATCAAATCGATCTTGCGCGCCTGATAGGCTGCAAACAACGCTTTGTACTCCTCAAACTTCACAATCCGGACATCCAGCCCCTGCTCACGCCAGTAGCCTTTGGCATCGGCCACATTGATCGGCGCAGTCCCCACCCATGAGGTTACCCCGATCACCAATGGGCGCGCCTGCACCATCAGCGCATACGGTAGCAACAGCAGCAGGCACAGCAAACGTTGACAGCGCATCACACACACCTCGCAGCAAGCGGGTTGACCGGGGAAGAGACGGCAAAGACTGGCCGCGAGAATACGCTTTATGATCAGTGCTTTACAGCTAAAACCCCGCAATACGTCATTGCACTTCCCGCAACACTGCACGCCAGAATGAGAGATGCCCGAAGCCACCTCAGACGCAGTGGTCGTGCTAAAATGCCCCGCTCTCGATGACACACGCTCTTTTGCCATGACCGCCGCCCAGACCGACCTGCGCGCCTTGCGCGCCCAACTTGCCGAATGCCTGGCCAAGGACCGCGACAGTCTGGGCAAAAAGCTGCACCAGCTGACGGAACGCCAGCGCAAAAACCAGCCGCATGACAAGCTGCTCAGCGACGTGCAGCAGGCCATCGAACGCTCTGTCCGGCAGCGTCAGGCCCGTCTGGCCAGCACGCCCACGGTTCACTTCGCCAACGACCTGCCCTTTCATGACAAGCTGGACGACATTGCCGCCGCGCTGCAGCAGCATCAGGTGGTGATCGTCTGCGGTGAAACCGGCTCCGGCAAAACCACCCAGCTCCCCAAATTGTGTCTGGCGCTGGGGCGGGGGGTGGATGGCCTGATCGGCCACACCCAGCCACGTCGGCTGGCCGCCCGCTCGGTGGCCTCGCGCATCGCGCAGGAGCTGAAATCCCCGCTCGGCCAGCTGGTGGGCTATCAGGTCCGCTTTGCCGACCACGTCTCGCCTGATAGCCGTATCAAACTGATGACCGATGGCATTTTGCTGGCGGAAACCCAGGGCGATCGCCAGCTGCTGGGCTACGACACGCTGATCATTGATGAGGCGCACGAGCGCAGCCTGAACATCGACTTCCTGCTCGGTTACCTGAAGCAGCTGTTGCCACGCCGCCCCGACCTCAAGATCATCATCACCTCAGCCACCATCGACGCCGATCGCTTCTCCAGGCACTTTGGCGGCGCCCCGGTGATCGAAGTCTCCGGGCGCACCTACCCGGTCGAGATGCGCTACCGTCCGCTACTCAGCGAAGATGAGGACGACCGTGAAACCGATATGGAGCAATCCATCGTCGAGGCCTGTGATGAGCTGTCCCGCCTGGGACCGGGCGACATTCTGGTGTTCCTGCCTGGTGAACGGGAAATTCGCGACACCGCCGAAGCGCTGCGCAAGCATCATCGTGCCGGTACAGAAATCCTGCCGCTGTTCGCCCGCCTGTCGCACGAGGACCAGCAAAAGGTGTTTGCCCCGCATGGCGGGCGCCGCATCGTGCTGGCCACCAATGTGGCGGAGACCTCGCTCACCGTACCGGGTATCCGCTATGTGGTGGATACCGGGCTGGCCCGCATCAACCGCTACAGCACGCGCGCCAAGGTCACCCAACTGCTGATCGAGCCGATCAGCCAGGCCGCAGCACGACAACGTGCCGGTCGCTGCGGTCGGGTCAGTGCCGGGGTGTGTATCCGTCTGTACAGTGAGACCGACTTTCAGCAGCGTCCGGCATTTACCGACCCGGAAATCCTGCGCTCCAGCCTCGCCAGCGTCATCCTGCGCATGACCGCCTTGCGACTGGGCGCGGTGGAAGACTTCCCCTTTCTGGAAGCCCCCACCTCGCGCGCCATCCATGATGGTTACCAGTTGCTGCACGAGCTAGGTGCGGTGGACGAGCAACGCCAGCTGACCCGGCTGGGTGAACGGCTGGCCAAACTGCCACTGGACCCGAAGATTGGCCGACTACTGCTGGCCGGGGAGGCCCAGCATTGCCTGCAGGAAATGCTGATCATCGCCACCGGTCTGTCGATGCAGGACCCGCGCGAGCGCCCGGTAGAGGCTCGCGAGGCAGCCACGCAAAAGCATGCGGTGTTTGCCGATGACAAATCCGATTTTCTCAGCTACCTGAAGCTGTGGGACTGGTTTGCCGATGCGCTGAAACACAAAGAATCCAACCGCAAGCTGGTGCAGCGTTGCCACGATCATTTCCTCTCCCACTTGCGTCTGCGCGAGTGGCGTGAGCTGCATGGACAACTCGCCTCGATTGCCGCCGAGATTGGCCTGCGCAGCAATGATACGCCAGCCACCTTTGAGCAAATCCATAAAGCACTGCTGTGTGGCCTGCTGGGCAATACCGGCTTCCTCACCGAACAGGGCGACTATCTGGGCGCACGCGGTAGCCGCTTTTGGGTGTCGCCGGGTTCCGGGCTGAAGAAAAGCCGCCCGAAATGGCTACTGGCAGCGGAGCTGACCGATACCGGCAAACTGTATGCCCGCTGCGTAGCGCGGATTGAGCCGGAATGGGTGGAGCAGGTAGCGCGCCATCTGGTGAAGTCCCACTATTTCGACCCACGTTGGGATCGTAGCAGCAAGCAGGTGATTGCCTTCGAGAAAGTCACGCTATTTGGTTTGACGCTGGTACCGCGTCGCCGGGTGAGCTACAGCCAGATCAACCCCAGCGAAGCCCGCGAGTTGTTCATTCGCGAAGCGCTGGTGCATTTTGATTACGACAGCAAAGCCCCCTTCTTCCGCCATAATCAGCAGTTGATTGCGGAAGTGGAGGAGCTGGAGCACCGCAGCCGCCGGCAAGACGTGCTGGTCAACGCTGACCGCATGGTGACCTTCTTTGATGCCTTGCTGCCGCCCGACATTTGCAGTGGCGCCAGTTTTGAGCACTGGCGCAAGGAAGCCGAGCAGAAGCAGCCTCGCCTGCTGTTCCTTAGCAAGGAACAGCTGATGCAACGGGATGCCACCCATGTTACCGAAGCCCTGTTTCCGGACCAGATGACAGTCAAAGGCCATACCTTGCCGCTCAGCTACCGCTTTGAGCCGGGGCACCCGCTGGATGGGGTCAGCGTGACAGTGCCATTGGCGCTGCTCAATACCCTGCAGCCGCTGGATTTTGATGCGCTGGTCCCCGGCATGTTGCGGGAAAAAGTGGGCTGGCTGGTCAAAGCCCTGCCCAAGCCGGTCCGCCGCCTGTGCGTGCCGGTGCCGGATACCGTCACCGAACTGCTGGAAAAACTGCGCCCGGGCCAGCCCTTGCTGCCGGAGCTGGTCCGCCTGTTGCAATTGAAAACCCAGCAGCCGCTGCGGGTTGAAGACTGGCCGCTTGCAGAGCTGCCACCGCACTTGCAGATGAATTACCGGGTGGTGGATGAAGCCTTGCAAGAACTGGCCAGTGGGCGGGACCTGCTGGCGCTGCAGCGCGAGCTGGGCGGAGCCGCCCAGCTGACCTTCCGCCAGTCAGCCGCCGCGCCACTGGAGCAGAGCGGACTGACCGAATGGACCTGCGGCGACCTGCCCGAGTCGCTGCACTTCACCCGCAATGGCGCCAGCCTTACTGGCTACCCGGCGCTGGTCGACATGGATGACTCGGTCGCGGTGATGCTGCTGGACACCGCCGAGGAAGCCGGAGCAGCTCACCGCGCCGGGGTACGCCGCCTGCTGCGATTGGTGCTGAAGGACCATCTCAAGCAATGGCAGAAAAGCCTGCCCAACTGGACACAGCTTGCCATGCAGCTGCGCACCTTGGGTAATAGTGATGTGCTGCTGGAAGACTTCATGACGGCGGTAGCCGACCGCGCCTTTATTGGTGAGGATGCACTGCCACGCAGCAGCAAGGCCTTTGACGAGCAGCGCGCCCGCGCCCGTACCCGCTTGCCCGCCGTGACTCAGGGGCTGCTGAAGACCCTGGGCGAAATCGCTGCTCTGTGGCAACCGCTGCTGCACAAGCTGGAGAAGCCTGATGCACAAACCCGGCCACTCGCAGCCACGCTCAAAGCCCAGTTGCAACAGCTGGTCTTCCCGGGCTTCCTGCAGCAGACGCCGTGGGCGCAGCTGGCACACCTGCCACGCTATCTGAAGGGCATACAGCTGCGGCTGGAGAAATACCCGACCGCACGCGACCGTGACCAGCGGCATGCGCAAGCGCTTCATGTTCTGTGGCAGCGCTACCAGGCGCGCGCCAGCCTTAATCAGCAGTTGAAGCGGCACGAGCCCAAGCTGGACGACTTTCGCTGGATGCTGGAGGAGCTGCACATTTCGCTGTTTGCCCAGGAGCTGCGCACCCCTTACCCGGTCTCGGTCAAGCGGCTGGAGAAATACTGGCAGGACGCAGGCTTTTGACCGCGGGTCGGAGTCGAGCTGGCAGGAAAAGCGCTGAGGCCACAGTGGGGCCATGGCTCGCTATGGGGTATTTTACCCAGCACACTGATTTGTTGCCTGCAGCGACCTGATCTGGCGGCTGCCATTCTGGTGGATACGCTGTTACGGCTGTAACACTGCGCCACGGCTAGGGCAGACAGACAAGCCCATGAAAAAAGGCAGCCTGATGGCTGCCTTTTTTGACATCGATAAACGCTTAGAGCTTGAAGGTCTGCACCGAAGCGGCCATCTGCAAAGCGGCTTGCTCCATTTGCTGGGCCTTCTCTGCTGCCGCATCCACCGTGGCAGAGCTTTGGTCCGCCATCTGCGTCACCTGCTCCATATTGCGGGCAATTTCGCTAGACGCCACTTTTTGCTCGCGAACCGAGTTGGCGATATCATCTACCCCACGGTTGGCTTGTTCCACAGCAGAGCGGGACTCTTCCAAGGCCTCGGAGACACTGGTCACGGCCTGCTCGCTGGCCGCCAGCGATACCTTGCCGCGTTCGATCACCTGCACCACCGCCGCCGACTGGGAGGAGAGGCTTTGCGTGATCTCGTCAATCTTGACCGCAGATTGAGAGGATTTCTCCGCCAGCTTGCGCACCTCATCGGCCACCACGGCAAAACCACGCCCTTGTTCCCCCGCACGGGCAGCCTCAATGGCAGCATTCAGTGCCAGCAGGTTGGTCTGGTCCGCAATGTCCCGCACTTGCTTGGTCATACTGGTAATGCTCTGGGTGCTGCCTACAAAAGCCTGCACCGACGAAGCAATTTCACGCACTGCATTCTGCACGCTGTTCATCTGATTCACCAAGTGCGCCAGCTTGTCGCTCCCCCGGTGGGTCGCCTCCAGACTCTGACCCGACAAATTACGCAGCTCATTGGCGGCGTCGGCCACGCTGGAGATGCTGACCGTCACTTGTTCGATGGCACTGGCCGTTGCAGTGGCCGCTTCCGACTGACGATGCACACTACCCAGCAGGTCCCGTGCTGACAGAGACAAGTCTTCCGCCGCCGATTTCACCTGCTCGGTCCCTCCCCGTACGGAACCGACCGCACCAGACAGGCGTTCCACCATATGCTGCAAGGCTTTCAGCAGTTGGCCGGTCTCATCATTGCCGACCTGACCGATGCGCACTGTCAGATCACCATCAGCCACTCGGCGGGTGGTATTGACCGCCAGTTGCAGCGGACCGGTCACGCTGCGCGTCACCCAGAATCCGAGCCCCACACTCACAGCAATCGCCAGCACGCTTACCAGTAGCAAACCGGTCAAGGCTGCGTTGTAGGTGCTGGAAGCATGCTCATCTGCGGTGGCAATCTGCTTGTTCTGCAAAGCCGTCAGTTTGGCCAGGGAAGCCTGTGCATTTTTGGAGAGGGGGGAGATTTCCTTCTCATAGGTTTCTGCCGCCACCCCGTGAAGATAACTCTTCACCAGATCCCCTACCTTGAGGATCAAGGGGGACATCGCCGCCTTGTCCTTGCGAATATCTGCAAAGAGTTTTTTCTCTTCATCAGATTGCAGGGCGGCATCCAGCTTCAGGTACTCGGCTTCAGCCTTGTCCAGTTCGGTACGCGCCTCTTGCAGGCGAGCCAGATTCCCGACAATCGCCGTCTCACTCATGTCCCCTACAGCAGTCCGGGTAGCCACCGCCACGCGTAGCAAGGACGAATTCAAATCACTGGCCAGTTTGGCACGCTTGCTGGCCTGACTGGCCTCCGCCAGCCCTCCCTTGAGGTTGGACAGGCTACCTACCCCCATTGCCAGCACGATCAGCAACATCAAAGACACCACGCCAAAACCCAGCATCAACCGGGTGGCGATCCGCATATTCTTGAGCATGCGACCCCTCACTTTTGCTATGTTTTGTTTTTTTCAGCCTGCTTGGCAGGATCACCCATCAGACCCTTGCTTTATTGAAGTTACCACAGCATGAAGTAAGTGCAAATGAAAAACGCGTCATTCCTGACGCGTTTTTCATTTCGCCCGTCCAGCATACCCAAAGGGCATGCTGAACGAGCACTTCAGGGTGAGCAAAGCGTGATTACAGCGTCACGCCACCCGTCACTTCCAGTACTGCACCATTCATATAGCTGGCTTCGTCAGAGGCCAGGAAGGCGTATACATTGGCAATCTCTTCCGGCTTGCCCAAACGCCCCATCGGCACCTTCTCTTCCATGGCGGAAATCACCTTCTCCGGCATGTCTTTCAGGATGGTGGTATCGATGAACCCCGGGCAGACCGCATTCACGCGGATTCCCTTGCGACCCAGCTCACGCATCCAGGTTTTGGTAAAGCCGATCACGCCAAACTTGGCTGCGGCATAGTTGGTCTGGCCGAAATTGCCAGTCAGGCCGACAATGGAAGACGCATTCAGAATAACGCCAGAACCTTGCTCCACCATCAGGTCCACCACGGCCTTGGTGCAGTTGTAGACGCCTTTCAGGTTGATGTCGATCACCTTGTCAAACTGCTCTTCGGTCATCTTCTGCAGGCGTGCATCCATCACGATGCCGGCGTTGTTCACCAGGGTATCGATACGGCCATAGGCGGACACCGTGCCAGACACCATGGCAGCGATTTGCTCCTTGTTGGTCACATCAACCTGGAAACTGATGGCCTCGCCACCGGCAGCCTTGATTTCATCCACCAGGGTAGCCAGTGCCGCCGTATTCAGATCGCAAGCCACCACTTTGGCGCCTTCAGCAGCAAACTTCACGGCAGTTGCCCGACCAATGCCGTTGGCTGCGCCCGTAATGATGGATACCTTGCCCTGCAGTCTCATGACGATCCCTTCCTCAATATTCAAATTGCGTCGATGGTGTGTAACAACGAGATCAGTACTTGGCTGACCTCTGTTCATTGGTACAGTTGCTGCGCGAACTGTAGCTCAATATTTTGCGTCGCACAAATTTTTGCAGTTTGCGTAAACGTAAACCGCATGCTACTTCACTCCTGCCACCTTCAGCAACGCCACTCATCATTACCTTTTAAAATCAACAATATATTCAAAAAATTCACAGCGCACACTGTGCGTACCCCCAAAAGCAAAAGAGGGCCTTAGGCCCTCTCTGCAGGATGATTCTGATTGCACTGCCACAATCAGGGCATGGCGACTTACTCCAGCCCGCGACTGCTCAGGTAGTCGTCGTAGCCGCCCAGATAGTGCAGGAAGCCACCGCTGCCATCCAGCTCCAGAATCTGGGTCGCCAGCGAGCTGACGAACTGACGGTCGTGCGAAACGAAAATCAGCGTGCCCTTGTACATTTCCAGCGCCATGTTCAGCGCTTCGATGGATTCCATGTCGAGGTGGTTGGTCGGCTCATCCATGATCAGTACATTGGTGCGCAACAGCAGCAGCTTGCCGAACAGCATGCGGCACTTCTCGCCCCCGGACAGTACCCGCACCGATTTTTTGATGTCCTCGCCCGAGAACAGCAGCCGCCCCAGCGTGCCACGGATCACCTGATCATCATCACCCTGCTGTCCCCATTGCTGCATCCAGTCAAACAGGTTGTCATCCGAATCAAAGTCTGCGGCATGGTCCTGGGCAAAATAGCCGAGCGTTGCCTTTTCAGCCCATTTGACCTGCCCGCCATCCGGCGTCATTTCACCCACCAGGGTACGCAGCAGCGTGGTTTTACCGGCACCGTTCGGGCCAATCACCGCAATCTTCTGCCCCGCCTCAATGATCAGGTCCAGCGAACGGAACAGGGGCTTGTCAAACGCCTTGCTCACCCCGGCCAGCTCGACAGCCTGACGATGCAGCTTGTTCTTCTCGTCCAGCTCAAAGCGCACATAGGGGCTGACCCGTGATGAAGGCTTCACCTGCACCATAGTCTCTTTCAGCTTGTCGACTTGCTTCAGCCGTGAAGTGGCTTGCCGGGCCTTGGACTTGTTGGCCTTGAAGCGGGCCACAAATTCCTGCAGGTCGGCAATCTGGTCTTTCTTGCGGGCGTTGTCTGCCACCAGCCGAGCACGTGCTTCGGCGCTGGCGATCATGTAATCGTCGTAGTTGCCCGGATAAATACGGATCTCGCCGTAATCCAGGTCAGCCATATGGGTGCAGACCGAATTCAGAAAGTGGCGATCGTGCGAGATGATCACCATGGTACTGGCGCGCTCATTCAGCACGCTTTCCAGCCAGCGAATGGTGTTGATGTCCAGGTTGTTGGTCGGCTCGTCCAGCAGCAGCACGTCCGGGTCCGAAAACAGCGCCTGTGCCAGCAACACCCGCAGCTTGAAGCCAGGGGCCACTTCACTCATCGGGCCGTTATGCAGGCTACCGTCAATACCCGCACCGATCAGCAGCGCACCGGCGCGGGCTTCCGCATCGTAACCACCCAGCTCGCCAAAGCGGGTTTCCAGCTCGGCGGCCCGCATGTAGTCGTCTTCTGTCGCATCCAGATTGGCGTAGATGGCGTTCTTTTCCTCCTGCACCGCCCACAGCTCGACATTGCCCATCATCACCACGTCCAGCACCCGGCAGTCTTCATAGGCAAACTGGTCCTGCCGCAGCTTGCCGAGGCGCTCACCCGGATCCAGCATCACATGACCCGAAGTGGGCTCCAGGTCACCACCCAGAATCTTCATGAAGGTGGATTTACCGGAGCCATTGGCCCCGATCAGGCCATAGCGGTTACCCTCGCCA
This sequence comes from Leeia sp., assembly GCF_041909055.1. Taxonomy (NCBI): domain Bacteria; kingdom Pseudomonadati; phylum Pseudomonadota; class Betaproteobacteria; order Neisseriales; family Leeiaceae; genus Leeia; species Leeia sp. The sequence continues at coordinate 251,901 of NZ_JAYREC010000005.1, forward strand.
AACTTGACCGTCACTTTCTCGAACAAGGGCTTGGCGCCGAACTGCATGGTGATGTTATTGGTACTGAGCAATCTCGTGATCCTCGCAAAACCACCCGGCGCTCGCCAAGTGGTTGAATGGTCATGTCAAATTGGCTGATTTTAGCACAGCTTTGACCTTCTCCCTCAGCCGGGCAGCACAGCCTATTTTCCGGAACAAAGTGAATCGGTTACACTAGGGGCTTTGTGGCCGCGATCCGCTGCCAGCTGAACCCTTGTGGAAAGAACCTGCGCCATGCTTACCGGCAGTCTAGTTGCCATTGTCACCCCGATGACCGCGGACGGTGCCATTGATTTCACCGCCTTCCGCCGCCTCATTGACTATCATGTGACCGAAGGCACCGATGGTCTGGTGGTGGCCGGTACCACCGGCGAATCCTGCACCATCACGGTCGACGAGCACCTTGAGCTGATCCGCTTTGCGGTGGAATACGCGGCAGGCCGCATTCCCATCATCGCCGGTACTGGTGCCAACTCTACCCACGAGGCCATCAACCTGACCCGTGGCGCCAAAGAGGCCGGTGCCAGCGCCTGCCTGTCGGTGGTGCCCTACTACAACAAGCCGACACAGGAAGGCCTGTACCAGCACTTCAAGGCCATTGTCGAAGCCGTACCGCTGCCGCTGATTCTGTACAACGTACCCGGCCGCACCGTGGCCGACCTCAGCAACGATACGGTGGTGCGCCTGGCGCAACTGCCAAACATCATTGGCCTGAAAGATGCGACCGGCGATATTGGTCGTGCCGTTGACCTGATCATGCGGGTCCCGCAAGGCTTTGCCCTGTACTCCGGTGAAGACGCGACATCGCTGGCCTTCCTGCTGCTGGGCGGCCACGGCGTGATCTCGGTCACCGCCAATGTGGCGCCGCGTGCCATGCATGCGCTGTGCGAGGCGGCGGCAGAAGGCCGCATTGCTGACGCACGCCGTATCAACGATGCGCTGTTTGGTTTGCACACCAAACTGTTTATTGAAGCCAACCCGATTCCGGTCAAATGGGCCGTAGCCCAGCTGGGCCTGATGGCAGACGGCATCCGCCTGCCGCTGGTTCCGCTGTCCGAATCGGCCCGTCCGGTCTTGCTGGCAGCCTTGCAACAAGCCGGTGAACTGATCCGTCGTCCTTGACCCAACCAGGAAAGAACTGCATGCGCACCACCCGTTTGCTCCCCAGCTGCCTCCTGCTCAGCCTGCTGCTGGCCGGTTGCAGCAGCAACCTGTTCCAGGGCAAGAAAATCGATTACCGCAGTGCCGGTGAGGCGCCAGGTCTGGATGTTCCGCCCGACCTGACCCGCCCGACCTATGACGACCGCTACAACATGCCGGACGTTAACCGCGGCAGCACCTACTCCGGTTATGCCCAAGGTACTGCAGCGCAGCCACAGACGGCTTCGCCGACCGTGCTGCCCAAGGTCAACAAGGTCACGGTGGAGCGTGCCGGCAATGACCGCTGGCTGGTGGTCGATGCCACGCCGGAGCAATTGTGGCTGCCGGTGAAGGATTTCTGGCAAGAGCTGGGCTTCATCATCAAGATTGACGAGCCGGAAACCGGCATCATCGAAACCGACTGGGCCGAGAACCGCGCACTGATTCCGGACGATTTCATCCGCAATACCTTCGGCAAGCTGCTCGACAGCCTGTACTCCACCGATGAGCGCGACAAGTTCCGCACCCGGATGGAGCGTCGTGCGGACGGCAAGACCGAAATCTACATCAGCCACCGTGGCATGTACGAAGCGTATGCCAACGAGGCCAAGGACAAGACCGTCTGGCAGCCCCGTCCGGTTGAGCCCGAGCTGGAAACCGAAATGCTCACCCGCATGATGTTGCGTCTGGGCATTGAAGAGAACACGGCGCGACGCGCACTGGCGGACAAGACCAATACGGTGGAACGCGCCAAGCTGCTCAAGGGCAATACTGGTGGCCTGGTTCAGGTGAACGAGCCCTTTGACCGCGCCTGGCGTCGTGTCGGGCTGGCCTTGGACCGCAACGGCTTTACCGTGGTGGACCGCAACCGCAATGAAGGCACCTACTTCATCAGCTACAGCGACGAGCGCAAACCGGAAAGCAGTGGCGGCGGCTGGTTCTCTTGGCTGTTTGGCAGCAACACGCCAGAGAAGAAGAACGAGATCATCCAGTATCGCGTGATGGTCAAGGGTAGTGGTGACAATACGCTGGTGAGCGTGCTGGACAAGAATGGCCAGCCGGAAAGCACCGCCATCGGCGCCAAGATCACCACCCTGCTGTATGAGCAACTGAAGTAAGCTCGTCTTTTCCGCAACACCGGCAACGGCGAACCTGCGGGTTCGCCGTTGTTGTTTGGCAACCGGAGTTTTCATGCGCTTTGCCGCATTAGCCAGTGGCAGCGAGGGCAATGCCTTGCTGGTCCAGCACGGTAGCACCCTGCTGATGATGGATTGCGGCTTGCCCCTGCGCGAAGTCAAGCGCGGCCTGCACCGCCTGGGGCTGGAGCCCGCGCAATTAAGCGCCATTCTGGTCACCCATGAACATGGCGACCATATCGGCGGTGTGCCCGCGCTGGCGAGCGCCTTCAATCTACCCGTGTTTGCCAGCCACGGCACCCTCAGTTCAGCACAAGCCCCTTTCACCCGCCTGCCACGACTGATGCCCTTCGACAGTCACGACCCGACTCCGCTGGTGATCGGTGACCTGGAGATCTGCCCGATCCGGGTACCGCACGATACGCGCGAACCGGTGCAATACCGTTTTGATAACGGCCAGCACCGGCTAGGCGTGCTAACCGACCTCGGCAGCCTCACCCCGCATGTTGTGCACTGCCTGACCGGCGTGGATGCCCTGGTACTGGAGTGCAACTACGAGCCAGACCTGCTGGCGCGGGGCCGCTATCCGGCCCGGCTACAGCAGCGCATCCGCGGTCCGCTCGGCCACCTCGCCAACCAGCAGGCCGCCGAGTTGCTGACACAGTTGGACTGCAGCCGCCTGCAGCACCTGCTGGCGGCGCACCTCAGCAATGAAAACAACCGCCCCGAACTGGCCCAGCAGGCACTGGCCACCGCGCTGGGCTGCACACCTGACTGGATCGGTGTTGCCCGGCAGCGAACCGGCTTCGATTGGCGCGAACTGCATTGACCTTCAAGGATTCATGATGCGTTATCAGGATTTACGTGACTTCATGCAGCAACTGGAGCAGATGGGCGAGCTGCGTCGGATTCAGACGCCGGTCTCTCCGCATCTGGAAATGACCGAGATTGCCGACCGGGTGCTACGAGCAGAAGGCCCGGCGCTGCTGTTCGAGCAGCCCGACTATCAGCCCGGGGCAAACCGCCCTCGCCTGCCGGTACTGGCCAATCTGTTTGGCACGCCGCGCCGGGTGGCGCTGGGCATGGGCGCAGATGAGGTCAGCGCTTTGCGGGATATTGGCAAGCTGCTGGCGTATCTGAAAGAGCCGGAACCGCCCAAAGGGTTGAAGGACGCCTGGGACAAGTGGCCCATCCTGAAGCAGATCCTCAATATGCAGCCGAAAACGGTACGCAAGGCACCTTGTCAGGAGGTAGTCTGGGAAGGTGCTGAAGTTGATCTGGCGCGGCTGCCCATTCAGCATTGCTGGCCTGGCGATGTCGCACCGCTGATCACCTGGGGGCTGGTGGTGACCCGTGGCCCACACAAACAGCGGCAAAATCTGGGCATTTACCGGCAGCAAGTACTCAACCGCAATCAGGTGATCATGCGCTGGCTGGCGCACCGTGGCGGCGCACTGGATTTCCGAGAGCACGCACTGGCCCACCCCGGCCAGCCGTTTCCGATCGCGGTGGTACTGGGCTGCGACCCGGCCACCATCCTGGGTGCAGTCACCCCGGTACCCGACAGCCTGTCTGAATACCAGTTTGCCGGACTGCTACGCGGCAGCAAAACCGAGTTGACGTCATGCTTGGGCAACACCCTGCAGGTACCCGCACGTGCCGAAATCGTACTGGAAGGCCATATTTATCCGGATGCCAACGACCCCAGCGGCTATCAGACCGCCATCGAAGGCCCGTATGGTGACCATACCGGCTATTATAATGAGCAAGACCGGTTCCCGGTCTTCACCATCGACCGCATCACCAGCCGGCCTGACCCAATCTACCACAGCACTTATACCGGCAAACCGCCGGATGAGCCTGCGGTGCTGGGTGTGGCACTCAATGAAGTGTTTGTGCCCATCCTGCAAAAGCAGTTTCCGGAGATTGTGGATTTCTACCTGCCACCGGAAGGCTGCTCATACCGAATGGCGGTGGTCTCCATCCGCAAACAGTACCCGGGTCATGCCAAGCGGGTGATGTTTGGCATCTGGAGCTTTCTGCGCCAGTTCATGTACACCAAGTTCATCGTGGTGGTGGATGAGGACGTGGATACACGAGACTGGAAAGAAGTGATCTGGGCCATCACCACCCGCATGGATCCCAGCCGCGATACCACGCTGGTGGAGCAAACACCGATTGATTATCTGGATTTTGCCAGCCCGGTATCCGGTCTGGGCAGCAAGATGGGACTGGATGCCACCAACAAGTGGCCAGGCGAAACCAACCGCGAGTGGGGACGGACCATTGTGATGGACGCTGCCGTCAAGGCGCGCGTCGATAGTCTGTGGACCGAGCTGGGTCTGTAGACTCACCCAGGCGCACCGGCGGGTGCGTCAGGAAAAACAGCAATAAAAAAGCCGACCTGTACAGGTCGGCTTTTTTGCCAGCTGGAAGCTTAGCTGGAAGCGCCGGAAGCCGGAGCAGCGGAAGCCGGAGCTTCGGAAGCAGCCGGGGCTTCGGAAGCAGCCGGGGCTTCGGAAGCAACCGGAGCAGCTTCGGAGGCCACCGGAGTGGAAGCTTCGGAAGCGGTAGAACCGGTGTCTTTGTTGCAAGCAGCCAAAGTCAGTGCCAACAGAGCGGCCAGCAGAGCGGATACTTTCATTTGAGTTCCCTTAGTCTAAGTTACGAGCAAAACGGATTGGACGAAGCGACCGCACCTAGTTAGCAATAGCGGTAAACCAGCAACAGTGCCGATCGACCGGCGAATTCTAGCATGATGACCAAAAAACGCTACAGGTTTTTTTAAAAACTTCGCTACAGGCCCAACACTGTTGCTGTTATCGCCACAACAGATTGCGCCCATATCTCTTCAAAGCGGTCCTGCCAAGGACGAATGGCAGACAGATCCTGCGCCACCACCACGCCTCTGGGCTGCGCGCTTACCGCGCGCCGCGCACAGTATAACTGATCTGCCAAAAAAAGCGTATCTTGTTGACGCGCCGCATCATCAATCGCCAGATGAATCTGCACCTGGCTGCTGTATTGCCGCTGCAAATGCTTCAAACGCTCACCCCGGCGGCTGGCTGCGTCCACATCCCGCAGTACGACGCGCAACTGCCGCTTGCGGTCGGATCGAAGCCTGCATTCCAGGGCAGCATGCCATTGCTGTGATTCATAAAACGGGTATTGCCAGTCCGCATCAAATAAGCAAATTGATTGCTGCACTGCAGCAGTGAATTGCAATAGCGCTTCCTCGAATTGACAGCGCGAATCAATCAACTGTCGCAAGGGCTCAGTCGAGATGAATGAATCCGGCACAATAGCCCTCATATAGCCAGTCCAGCACGGCGGCCGGCATCGGCTGCGCCGCGAGCGCGCGATGATCCGCCAGCGCACGCAGCAGCGGGTGCTGCTGCAAGGCTTCCGGCACCGGCTCCCCGTTCAACCACACTGAGCCAGCGTGGTAGAGGCATAGGCTGCGCCGGTCCAGCTGCAGCCCTTGCGCCTGCGCCCGCTTGGCGAATGTGGTTTCTGACAATGGCCGGGCGGGCTCATCAAACCAGACATGCTGCTTGGGGGCGGACAAATAACTGCACAGAAAATCGGCCACCTCAGCCTCGCCCCAGCGCACTTGCTGCAGCAGGGCCGTACATTGCTGCAACATCAGCGGGTCCAGCTGGCCAGGTTGTGCCTGCGCGGCCAAAGTCGGGTCGGCATACATGCCGGGAAAATCCACTTTTTCTGCCAGAAACATCAGGAACTGGCTGGCCAGCTCCTGATGGCTAGGCGTGCGGAAACCAATCGAGTAGGTGGTTCCAGCACCACGCTGGATACCATAATGAGCGCAGTGTGGTGGCAAGTACAACATGTCGCCCGGCTGCAACAGCCAGCGCTGCTCCGCCTGAAAGTTCGACAGGATGCGCAGCGGAATATCCGGAATCAGGCTGCGGTCACCATCCACGCTGATCTGCCACTCCTTGCTGCCACTGCCTTGCAGCAGGAACACATCATAAGAATCGTAGTGCGGCCCTACCCCGCCACCATCCGGGGCGTAGCTGATCATCAGGTCATCCAGCCGGGCATAGGGCACAAAGGAGAAGTGTTGCAACAGTGCATCAGCGGTCGGCAATAAATGATTCAGGTTCTGCACCAGCAAGGCCCAGCCCTCAGCAGGCAGGCGGTTCAGCTGCTTCGCGGTAAACGGGCCGTGCTCCAGTTGCCAGTCATCGCCTTCGCCACACTGCACCAGCCGGGAGATCACGTCCTCCTGCCGGGCATACGCCAGCAATTGCTCGCGCGTGAGCAGGTCCGAGAACCCCGGGAAGGCGTTGGGAATATACAACGGACGCTTCTGCCAGTAATCCCGCAGGAATTCGCGTGCGGTCAGCCCCCCCAGCCAGGTCAGCGGGGTATCGGTTGCAATGGGTAAATTTGGTGCGTGCATGGCCGACATTATACGCCGTCGGCACAGACCCGCCTTGCAAAATCCGGTAGAATGATCAACTGGACTGTTCCGCACTGCAGGTCCACCTGTTCTGCTTGTGGTAGCTAGGTGTGCTACCCGCCAGCCTTTGCGGCACTGGCTTTTTACACTTCACCGCGCCAGCTTGATGCCTGGCTGGAAGGACGACGATGCAAATCAAAAAAGACAGCGTGGTTTCGCTGAACTATCAGATGTTTGACGACAGCGGCGAGCTGATTGACGAAAGCCAGGAGCCGATGGTTTACCTGCACGGTGGCTATGACGGCATTTTCCCGCAAGTGGAAGAAGCCCTGCATGGCAAGACCGTGGGCGACAAGGTGGATGTCACCATGGAGCCGGAATATGCCTTCGGTGAATACGACGACAGCCTGATCCGCCACGAAGACATCGAGCTGTTCCCGGAGGACATCGAAGAAGGCATGATGTTCGAGGCCGACGACGACGAAAGCGGCGAATCCATGGTGTTCACCGTGACCGAAATCGCCAATGGCAAGGTTACGCTGGACGGCAACCACCCGCTGGCAGGCAAGACCCTGCGTTTTGCGGCCACCGTGGGCGCCGTACGTGACGCCAGCAAGGAAGAGCTGGAGCACGGCCACGCGCACGACCCGGAAGGCCATCACCACCATCACTGAAAGTGATGTCACTGACGCAGGGCTTACCAGTCCTGCGTCAGTACCTGGTTTTCGTGACGCTCTTGCTCCAGCTCAAACCAGGTCACACCCACCGCCTGAAACTGTTCTCGCTGATAAAATCGGATGGCATCCGGATTACCCTGCCAGACGGTCAACCAGCATCCCTGCCAGCCCTCTGCCTGCAACACCTCCCGCGCCGCCCCTAACAAGGCAGGCCCCAGCCCTTGCCGGGTCTGACACGCCTGCACATACAGGCGATCCACCTCCACCTGCTGCGGCAATTGCCGGATCGGGTCCGGTCGCCCCAATCCTAATTGAATGAAACCCGCGACATGGCCCTGCTGCTCCGCCAACCAGAAACGCTGATGCGGATCACGCAAGGCGTGCTGTAGCTGCGCCTCGGTAAACGTTTGCAACACATACTCCGCAATGACCGGGCGAATACCTTCCTGCGCATAGCGCTCCAGCCACACTTGCATGCCCAGCGCGGCCAGCACCGGTGCGTCGGCCAGTGTCGCCGGCCGAATGTGCCAGCCCGTGCTCACTGGAAACGCATCGACAGGTCGATGGCACGCACATGCTTGGTCAGCGCACCGATCGAGATCCGGTTGACCCCGGTTTCCGCCAACGCCCGCAGGCTATCCAGCGTCGCATTACCGGATGCCTCCAGCTGGGCACGCCCCGTCGTCAGCTGCACGGCCTCACGCATCTGCGCCAGCGACATATTGTCCAGCAGCACCAGCGTCACCCCGGCCTCCAACGCTTGGCGCAGCTCATCCAGTGTTTCCACTTCCACCTGAATCGGCACCCCGGACTGCAATTGCCGCGCCGCCGCCACCGCGGCAGTAATCGACCCGGCAGCGAGGATGTGGTTCTCCTTGATCAGGATGCCATCGTACAGTCCCACCCGCTGATTCTGCCCGCCGCCGACTCGCACGGCGTACTTCTGCGCCAGCCGCAAGCCCGGCACGGTCTTGCGGGTATCCATCACCGCCACCGGCAGGTCCGCCACCACCTCGGCATACTGGCGTACTACGGTTGCCACGCCAGACAAGGTCTGCAGGAAATTCAGCGCGCTACGCTCGGCGGTCAGCAAGGCCCGTGCAGGCCCGCTGATCTCGCACAGCAGCTGATCTGCCACCACCTGCGCGCCCTCCGCCACCTGCCAGGCGATCTGGCAGCGCGCATCCAGCTGCGCAAAGCAGGCCTCAAACCAGGGCTGCCCGCACACCACCGCTGCTTCGCGTGCGATGACCCGTGCCGTACCCATCCGCTCGGCGGGGATCAGCCGGGCGGTCCAGTCGCAATGGCCAATATCCTCGCTCAAGGCACGGCTGACATCCGCGGCAATCTGGTATAGCGGTGGCAATGCCACCGGATAAAGACTATTCATCGTGTTCCGTTGCTTGTGAAACATGCCAGGCTTGGGCTGCCGCCACAATGTCGGGCAGCTGCGCCATGGTGACCTGATGAAAAAAGCGCCCCCCCGGCGCCAGCTTGATATTGGGCCCGTGCTCGCACTCGCCCAGACAGGGAAAGGGGATGACTTCGATGTCCGCCGCCGCAGCCAGCGGCTTGAGTGCATCCAGCAAGGCCTTGCTGCCGCGCCCGCCACAACTGGGCTGTTGCCCGAGGAAGCGGTGCTTGGTGCAGACAATCAGGGTGGTTGGCTGAGGGGTATCGTCCATGCCGCCATTGTACGTGGCGCCGCCCGCTTGCGCACCTTTGACCTGGCGCAAAAACCAGCCGCTTGAAAATCCGCCCGCACACCCCGACCTCCTGTTCATGAGAATAAACCCGGAGATCGCAGCATGCGTTTCGACAAATTGACCACCAAATTCCAGCAGGCCTTTGCCGATGCGCAAAGCCTGGCGCTGGCGAACGACAACGGCTTCATCGAAGCCCCCCACCTGCTGCTGGCCCTGCTGCAACAGCAAGATGGCGGCATCAGCGGCGTGCTGGCCAAGGCAGGCGTCAACCTGTCCGGCCTCAGCCAAGGGTTGCAGCAAGCCATCAAACACCTGCCACAGGTAGAAGGCAATGGCGGTGAAATCACCGTTTCGCGTGAGCTGGGCAATCTGCTGAACTTGACCGACAAGGCGGCCAGCAAGCGGGGCGACCAGTTCATCGCCAGCGAGATGTTCCTGCTCGCCCTGCTGGAAGACAAAGGCGACACCGGCAAACTGCTGAAAGAATGCGGCGGCAGCAAGGCTGCCATTGAAGCTGCGATTGACGCGATCCGGGGTGACGCCGCCGTCAACAGCCAGGATGCAGAAGCCCAGCGCGGCGCGCTGGACAAGTACACGCTGGACCTGACCGAGCGCGCCCGCCAAGGCAAGCTGGACCCGGTGATTGGCCGTGATGATGAAATCCGCCGCGCCATTCAGGTCCTGCAGCGCCGCACCAAGAACAACCCGGTGCTGATTGGTGAGCCCGGCGTGGGCAAGACTGCCATCGTGGAAGGGCTGGCGCAGCGCATTGTCAATGAAGAAGTGCCGGAGTCGCTGAAATCCAAGCGGGTTCTGGTGCTGGATCTGGCCGCCCTGCTGGCCGGTGCCAAGTACCGCGGCGAATTTGAAGAGCGCCTCAAGGCCGTCCTCAACGACCTGGCCAAAGACGAAGGCAACAGCATTGTCTTTATCGACGAGTTGCACACCCTGGTCGGGGCCGGCAAGGCTGAAGGTGCGATGGATGCGGGCAATATGCTGAAACCGGCACTGGCGCGCGGCGAGCTGCACTGCATTGGCGCCACCACGCTGGACGAATACCGCAAGTACATCGAAAAGGATGCCGCGCTGGCGCGCCGCTTCCAGCAGGTACTGGTCGACGAGCCTTCGGTGGAGAGCACCATTGCCATCCTGCGCGGCCTGCAGGAGAAGTATGAAATCCACCATGGCGTGGAAATCACCGACCCGGCGATTGTGGCCGCCGCTGAGCTGTCGCACCGCTACATCACCAACCGCTTCCTGCCGGACAAGGCCATCGACCTGATCGACGAAGCCGCTGCCCGCATCAAGATGGAGATCGACTCCAAGCCGGAGGCGATGGACAAGCTGGACCGTCGTCTGATCCAGTTGAAGATTGAGCGCGAAGCGGTCAACCGCGAGAAGGACGAGGCCTCGCAGAAACGGCTGGGCCTGCTGGAAGAAGAAATCGCCCGCCTGCAGCGCGAGTACAACGATCTGGAAGAGGTATGGAAAGCCGAAAAAGCCCAGGTGGTTGGCTCCCAGGCGGTGAAGGAAGAGATCGAAAAAGTACGCGCTGAGATGGACGCGGCTCGCCGCAAGGGGGACTGGCAGAAGATGAGCGAGCTGCAATATGGCCGCTTGCCACAGCTGGAAGCCCAGCTGAAGCAGGCCGAAGCGCAGGAAGACCAGCCGCGCCAGGCCAAGTTGTTGCGCACGCAAGTTGGCGCGGAGGAGATTGCCGAAGTGGTGAGTCGCGCCACCGGCATCCCGGTCAGCAAGATGATGCAGGGCGAACGTGACAAGCTGCTGGCGATGGAAGACCGCCTGCACCACCGCGTGGTGGGTCAGGATGAAGCGGTGCGGCTGGTATCCGATGCGATCCGTCGTTCCCGTTCCGGGCTGTCTGACCCGAACCGCCCTTATGGCTCCTTCCTGTTTCTGGGCCCCACCGGCGTCGGCAAGACCGAGCTGTGCAAGGCGCTGGCCGAGTTTCTGTTTGATTCGCAAGACCAGCTGGTACGCATCGACATGAGTGAATTCATGGAGAAGCACAGCGTGTCACGGCTGGTGGGGGCGCCACCCGGCTATGTGGGCTACGAGGAAGGCGGTTACCTGACGGAAGCCGTGCGCCGCAAACCCTACAGTGTGATCCTGCTCGATGAAGTGGAGAAGGCGCACCCTGACGTGTTCAACATCCTGCTGCAGGTGCTGGATGATGGTCGGCTGACCGACGGCCAAGGCCGTACGGTGGACTTCAAGAATACGGTAGTGGTGATGACTTCCAACCTGGGCTCCGGGCAGATTCAGGCGCTGACCGGACAGCCCTATCCGGAGGTCAAGGCGGCAGTGCTGGATGAAGTGAAAAACCACTTCCGCCCCGAGTTCATCAACCGGATCGACGAGATAGTGGTATTCCATGCGCTGGGGGCTGAACATATCCAGAACATCGCCCGCATTCAGCTGGCGGGGCTGGAGAAGCGCCTGGCCAGCATGGAAATGGGGCTGGCGGTGACCCCGGAAGCCTTGGCGCAAATTGCCGAAGGTGGCTTCGACCCAGTATATGGGGCACGCCCGCTCAAGCGGGCGATCCAGCAGCATATCGAGAACCCGCTGGCCAAGCTCATCCTCAGCGGGCAGTTTGCCGCCAAGGATACCATCATCGTCGACCTCGCCCACGATGGCAGCATCCAGTTCAGGAAACCGTCCTAAATACGCTCCGGGCCGACCTCTCAGGCCCGGAGTCGTGTGCAAGGCTGCACGGCTGCGCTATGCTGGGGGCTCCTCAAACCTGACAGGAGCCCCTTATGCTACTGCACAAACTGAAAACCCTGCTGACCGCATCCGCCTTGCTGCTGGCAGGGGTAGCCAGCGCACGCGCCCCACTCGTCCTGATGACCGATTTCGGCCTGAAAGATGGTGCCGTTTCCGCCATGCGTGGCGTGGCCTATGGGGTGGACCCGCAGCTGAACGTGTCCGATCTGACCCATGAGGTCCCGGAGTACGACATCTGGGTGGGCGCATACCGCCTGTACCAGACCGCTAACTACTGGCCGCAGGGTACGGTGTTTGTTTCGGTGGTCGACCCCGGCGTGGGCACCGAACGCAAATCGGTGGTGATGAAGACCAAGGATGGCCGCTACTTCGTCAACCCGAACAATGGCCTGCTGACCCTGATTGCCGAGCGTGATGGCGTGGCCGAGCTGCGGCAGATTGACGAAAAAACAAACCGCCTGTCCGGCTCCGGTGAGTCCTATACTTTCCACGGTCGTGATGTGTACGCTTATACCGGCGCTCGCCTTGCTTCCGGCAAGATCCGCTTTGAAGAAGTCGGCCCTGCCCTGCCACTGGACAGCGTGGTCCGCATTTCATATCAGAAAGCCGAGCGTAGCGGTGCCACCCTCAAGGGCATGATCCCGGTGCTGGACGTACAGTACGGCAATGTCTGGACCAATATTCCCAAGGCCATGGTGGAACAACTGGGGGTGAAGCAGCACGACAAGCTGCGCATTCGAGTCTTCAAGCAGGGCAAGCTGGTGCATGAATCGACTGCCCCGTATGAGAACACCTTCGGCGACGTGCCGGAAGGCCAGCCGCTGTTCTATATCAACAGCCTGCTCAACCTGTCGATTGCCATCAACATGGGCAACTACGCCAGCACCTACAAGCTGGAATCCGGCCCAGACTGGTCGGTAGAGATCAGCAAGCCCTGAGCTCATGGAGCAGACGCTGCTCGCCCGGCCAGCAGGTCGGGCGGGATGGCATAGTCCGGGTAGGCTTTGCGGAAACGCTGTAGCGCCTGCTCGGCTTCCGTCAGCTTGCCCTGCTGGCGCAACTGGCGGATTTGCTGCAGCCAGACCGCAGGTGGCAGGCTTTCTTCTTTCGGGGCGGCATAGCCCGAAGGCGCAGCTGCTTTTTGCTTTTTCTCCAGCTCAACGGCCTTGGGTGGCTCGGGTTTGTTCGCGGCGACACGGGCATCCAGCCCTCCCTTGGCCTCTACCTTGGGAGCAGGGGCCGCGCTGGCACGAGGCGCCATCTCCGGTGCAGTCTGGCTCAATGACTCGCTGTCTGCCGTCACCGTCTCCGCCAAGGGTTCCGGCTGGGCAGCTCCCACCTTGTCTTTCATGCGTGACTCGGCATTGACTGCGGGTTTGGCCGCAGGCACGGTGCGGGCACGTGCGGCCACCACGGGTGCGGCGACCTGGGCGTCCGCTTGCGCGGAGGGCGCTGGCATCGGCGCGGCCGGTGCCAGCTCGGCCTCTGCGGGGGACGAACCCGACAACAATTCAGGGGCTACGGCTGAGGCCATCGCAACATCCGGCGTGCTTTCATCTTGCAAGGCGGGGTGCGCGGCCTGTTGGCGCTGCACCTGCCAGCCCACGCCGATGGCCAGCATCAGGCTGGCGGCTAGCGACAGCGGCACCAGCCAGCGGGGGCGGCGCAGTGGCACCACGGTTGGCTGCGCTACGGCTTCACGTGCAGCAGCCAGAATCAGGGCGTCCAGCTCTGCGGAGGGGCCTTCATCCGGCAGGGCCTGATAGGCGGCAGAGACCTGCGGATCATCCAGTTGTGTCGGTGACACGGCGCGTTGCTCAGCCATGCGCCCCTCCTTTCCAGCCAGCCAGCGACTGCTTTAACCGCTGTACGGCATAACGCAAACGACTCTTCGCCGTTTCCGGCAAGACCCCGGTCAAGCGGGCAATTTCCTCCAGCGACAACTCGCCATGCTCCCGCAGCAGGAAGGCTTCGCGCTGAGCGGCGGGCAGCTCGGCCAGTGCCTGCCGAATGGCCTCTGCCTGCTGCTTGCGGTCCATCACCTGCTCAGGCAGTGGTGCGCGGCTATCCACCAGCTGCGTCAACGGGTCCTCATCCTCGTCACCTTGCAGCTGCTGCAACAACAGCGGCTCATGGCGGCGCAGGTAGTCGAGCAGGCGGTTACGGCCGATCTGGTACAGCCAAGTGCGGAAGGCCGCCTGCGGCTGGTAGCTGCTGCGAGCCCGGGTGACATTCATCCACACATCCTGATACACATCGTCCAGCCAGGGGGCATGGGCACACTGGCGGGCGAGAAAGTGGTACAGCCCACGCTTGTGCCGCTCATACAGAATGGCGAAAGCATCGGCATCACCACCGGCATAGCGCAGCATCAGGCTTTCGTCAGGCAGCTCGGTCAGGGCTTGGGTCATGGTGCGGCAAGTGTAGCGATGCCGCCCTCATGACGCCAGCCCTGTGGCGTAGATCAGCCCTCCTGCGGCACCGGATACAGCGGGGGCAGGCCGCGCCCCTGCGGCTTGCTGCTACTCAGGCTCTTGGCGAGGCGTGCCAGTTTGAGCCATTCGGCGCGGTAGCCAAAGCGGTCTGCCCCACGTGCGCCCTCTCCCAGCCGAATAATGTCGTCCCAGCCAAACTGGCCCAGGTATTTGCCATCTTCCGACAACTGCTGGCCAAAGGCGGCCACCGCAGCGGCAAAGCGGAAGTCATCACTGGTTTGTGCCAGCGGCTTGATCTGCTGCTTCCAGACCGGCGAGGTGAGCAATTGGCTGCTGTTGCTGCCCGGTGCCTTGTAGCGGACCTTGAGGAAAGCCAATTCATTGCTGTTGGTCGCCGGGCTTGCTGCGGGTTTGCCTGCCGCCGGCGCGTAGCGCGGCGTGGGCAGCCGCCCTGCTTGCCCCACCAGCGTCACTTCATACAGGGCCGTCACGGTGTGCCCGGCACCAATCTCGCCGGCATCGACCCTGTCATTGTCGAAGTCCTCGGTTTTCAGTGCACGGTTCTCAAAGCCGATCAGGCGGTATTCCGATACCTGGGCCGGGTTGAATTCCAGCTGCAGCTTCACGTCCTTGGCCACGGTGGCCATGCTGGCGCTAAACTCGTCGACCAGGACCTTCTGCGCTTCATTGAGGTTGTCGATATAGGCGTACTGACCATCACCGGCGTCGGCCAGCTGCTCCATCAACCGGTCGTTGAGGTTGCCCTCACCGAAGCCCAACGTGGAGAGGGAGACGCCACTCTTGCGGCGCTCTTCCACCATCTGCTTCAGCTGGTTGAAGTCACTGATGCCCACATTGAAATCACCATCAGTGCACAGCAAGATACGGTTGATGCCCTGATCCAGATAGCCTTGACGCGCCATGCGGTAAGCGAGCTCAATACCAGCAGCGCCTGCCGTGCCGCCGCCGGGCTGCAGCCGCTCGATGGCGTTGCGGAGCTTTTCGCGGTCTGTGGTTGGCTCCAGCACGGCTCGGCTACCTTGTGCATAGGTCACCAGCGACACCTTGTCCTGTGGACGCAGCTGGTTGATCAATAGCCGCAGGGCGTTCTTCAGCAGGGGCAGCTTGTTCGGCTCATCCATCGAGCCGGACACATCCACCAGAAACACCAGATTGGCCGGTGGCAGGCTGGTGGTGGCCGCGTCGGTGGCCTTGATGCCGATCTTCAGCAGATGGCTGTTCGGATTCCACGGCGCCGGTGCCATTTCGGTACTGAACGTGAACGGCTGTACCTTGCCGCCGGTGGCCACCACCGGCTGTGGATACTGGTAAGGAAAATAATTGACCAGCTCCTCTACCCGTACTGCATCCGCCGGCGGCAGGGTACCCTGGTTCAGCATGCGCCGCACATTGCTGTAGGAGCCGGTATCCACGTCAATCGAAAAGGTCGAGATCGGGTCTTGCGCCACGCTGACCACACTGTTGCGTTTCAAATGGTCATAGACCTCGGTGTTGGCGGGCGGGGTTACCCACGCTGGCTCAGGTTCCACAGCCATTGGCGCAGCACTCTCTGCAACACGGACGTCCTTGTCCCTCAGCGCTCCCGCTGGGGCCGCCCGCTCCTGCTTTTTCACTTCCAGCTGCGCTGAAGGCAGCGGGGCTTGGGGTGGCACATCATCCAGCGCCTCTGGCGGCACCGTGGAAACCTGAGGCGGCAGCGGTTTGTGCCCCCCCGTGCTACTGGAGGCGGATGACGTCGTCTGTTGTGGCTGCTGGCAAGCGCTGAGCAGCAGCACCAGCGGCAAGAGGGGCAAGGCGGGGGTGATGCGCATGATGGACTCCAGGTTGAGGGATCATGCAGACTGAAACGATGACGCGCCGAAAATGGGGTTAACCACGTTTAAAAAATTTTCCAGCCCGCTGGCTTGAACTTGCCCCGGGCTTTGCGGATGATGGGGCTTTTGCCGCAGGAGCGACCGCGTGAAGCCCGTTGCCATCGTCCAGCAGATTGGACACGACACCCCGGATTATTTTGCCGACTTCCTCACCGCTGCCGGCATTCCGTGGCAACTGTTCCGCATGGATCTGGGCGAGCCGCTGCCCGCCAGCATTCGGGCTTTTTCCGGTTACTGCATGCTGGGTGGGCCGATGAGCGTGAATGATGAGGACACACTGCCCTGGCTGCGACAGGAGATGTCGCTGGTGCAGGAGGCGTTGGCGGCAGACATCCCGGTGATTGGCCACTGTCTGGGCGGGCAGTTGATCGCCAAAGCGATGGGCGGTACCGTAGGGCCCGTCCCCATGCCAGAGATTGGCTGGAGCCGGATCCACCTGCCCGAGCCACAGGATGCCGAACGCTGGCTGGGGGGTGAGCAAACGGTATCGCTATTCCAGTGGCACGGCGAGGGTTTCACCGTGCCTGAAGGTGCGCGCCTGATTGCCAGCAGCCCCTATTGGGCCAACCAAGCTTTTGTGGTGGGCCACAAGCATCTGGCCATGCAGTTTCATTGTGAGGTCAATGCGCCCAAGGTACGCTACTGGACCATCGAGGAGCGTGCTGAGATTGAATCCGTACAGCACCACCCCAGTGTGAGTCCGGCGGATGACATCCTGGCCGGGCTGGAGCGCACCATCCCGCAGAGCAACCAGTGGGCAGATCGTATCTATCGTGAGTGGATCAAAGGCTTGGTACACGGAGCATGAACATGAACTGGCAAACCGCAGACCTGTGTGATGTCTGGTCGGAGCAACTGCAGATTGCATGCCCCGGCTTGCGTCATTTTGGGGGTGTGCAACAGTTTCAGGGACCGATTGCCACCCTCAAGCTGTTTGAGGACAACAGTCTGGTACGCAGCACGCTGGAAACACCGGGCGAAGGCCGGGTGCTGGTGGTGGATGGTGGCAGCTCGCTGCGTTGCGCCCTGCTAGGTGACCAGCTGGGCGAGCTGGCCGTGCGCAATGGCTGGGCCGGGCTGGTGATCCACGGCTGTGTACGCGATAGTGTAGCCCTCAGCCGCTTGCCGCTGGGGGTCTATGCGCTGGCCAGCCACCCTCTGAAAAGTCACAAGCGGGGCGAAGGGCAAAGCGGCCTGACCGTGCAGTTTGCAGGCGTGCGCTTTACGCCCGGTGAACAGGTGTATGTCGACCCGGACGGCCTGCTGGTGGCCCGCCACGCCCTACACCTGTCCACCGCTCCTCAGGATTGAGCGGCCAGCTCCTGTGAAAATGGCGCAGAAGACAGCACGATCTTCTGGATCATCGCCAGTTGCAGCGGGATCATGGCGTCCGGCTCAAACAGGATGTAGGGCATGATGCGCGAGTGCATGGTGAGCAGCAGGCCGTGTACACTGTTGAAAAAGTACACGAAACGCGCCACCAGCTCCCGCTCGTCCACCTGCACTCCTTTTTGCCGCAAGGCACCGGCTACGGCGCGCTTGCCAAGATCCATGGTGCGCAGGGTTTCCTTGCGCATGTCTTCGGCCATGGGCTGTAGCGGGGTATCGACAAAATCCTTGTACAGGATGGGGGGGTGCATCACCAGCTCGTAGAGGTGAAACTGGCTGTTGGCATAGTGGAAGTAGATGTCGATCAGCTTGCCGAGGTGGGGTTCATCCAGCGATTCTTCGTGCAAGTGATCTTGCAGCTGCTGGTTCAAGCCGGCATGGAAATCGGTGAAGATGGCAAGAAATAGTTCGTCCTTGCTGTCAAAAAACTTGTACAGATTGCCCACCGACATATTGAGTCGCTTGGCCAATGTCACCATGGTCAGCGATTCCCAGCCCAGCTCCAGGATGGTGGCTTTCGCCTCCTCCAGAATCTTTTGACGCACCAGCTCGATGTTACGGCGTGGCCTTGCCATGCTTTTCCCCTCTCCACCTGATCTGTTTTCGTCTGAGCCTGCTGTACGGTGCTATCCCTTCACCATGGCACAGCCTGCGCATGCTTGTAAACCTTGATTCACTCATTCAGTGGGTCGGCCTGAACGCCATTTCATGTCCTTATTACCGCATGGCTTTGGCCGAACGCAAAAATCCATTACAATCAAAAGCTTCTGATTGTAAGGGATTTATGATGTTGACGATAGGCTTTGTCCTGCTGGCGTATCTGATTGGTTCGATCTCGTTCGCAATCGTCAGCAGCAAGCTGTTTGGCCTGCCCGACCCGCGCACTTTCGGTTCCAAAAATCCCGGTGCCACCAATATGCTGCGCACCGGCAACAAACTGGCCGCCCTCACGACCCTGCTGGGCGATGGCATCAAGGGCTGGGTCGCGGTGGCCCTGGCCATTCACTTTGGCGTGCCACACGGTCTGGACGTCTACGGACTAGCACTGGTGGTGATCGCCGTCACACTGGGGCATATGTGGCCGGTGTTCTTCAGCTTCTATGGCGGCAAGGGGGTCGCCACGGCCTTGGGCATTCTGTTGGCGCTGGACTGGCGTCTGGGCGCTGCCGCACTGGCGACCTGGCTACTGATGCTGGCGGCCTTCCGTATTTCATCGCTTTCCGCGCTGACGGCCGCACTGGTTGCCCCACTGGCCGCCTGGTGGTGGCTGGGCAACAGCCCGCTGACCGGGTCGATTGTGGTGCTGTCTGCCTTGCTGATCTATCGCCACAAACGCAATATTGCTGACCTGCTGCGTGGCAAGGAAAGCAATGTCGGACAGAAGGCAGGAGATCTGGAGCAGCCCTGAGTACGGACGCCAGCCGCTCATACTGGGCGGTTGGTACAGCAGACGCACGATCAGAGACCCACCGCCCCAAGAAGGCATTCGCTCAATGCCTGTCTATAGACTGACGAACATGGGTTGCAGTGAAGTCAAAGCGGCTGAGGAGACGTGTGGTCTGGCTACCCACGCCCCTCATCCCGCAGCGTGGCATTGAACACTGCAGTACCATCACACAGCAGACCATAAACAGGTTCTTAACGGCGGGACGGCTTTTCGGCAGGAGGTGGGGTATCCACCTCAAAATCCAGCAGGTCAAAATCCGGTGAGGGTTCGGCTTTGGCATGTCCGGCCGAGTGCGTCAGCGCGGGCGGCAGCTCGCCTTCCTTGGGCGGATCAAAGGTCAGCTCCAGATCAAAGTCCAGCGTGTCACTGCTTGTCTGGGGCGTCGCGACCACCTTGCTGACCCGGGCACTCGGGGCGGGTGCAGCGGCCTCATCCAGTTCAAATGACAAGGGGGGCACATCCAGCGTCATCATCTCAGCGGGGGCGGCTTCTGGCGCGGCATCAGCAGCCGGCAATGAGTCAGCACCTTCTCCCGTTGCGCCAGTCGCTTCCGCGGCCGTGGTATCGCCGCCATGCATTTCATCGCGCATGGCCTGCACCTTGTCCCAGATCGGCAAACCGTAGGCGATCTCACGGAAACGGTCGGCCAAGGTATCAAACGCATCCGTCATGCCGTGCTGTTTGTGAATCTCAAACAACATCAGCCACAAATCAAGATGGTACGGGTTCTTGTCGACCTCCTCGGTCAACAGCGATACCGCATGCTCCACCCAGCCATGAGACAGGAAGACCTGCGCCTCTTCCACCGCCCAGCGATCACCGTCCTCCACCACAATTTGCTCGTTGCGCAACGGTACGCTGTCCAGCTCGTTGCTGGCGGCGGGTTCGCGCAAACCGGCAGGCGCAGGCTGATCCAGCGGGTGAACCATGGTGAGCTGCGTCGGGGTGTCGACCTCGGCCTGAGCAGGCGCGGGACCATCTTCAAAGTACCAGCTGTTATCCGACTCCTGCCGCTGACGATAGCGCCATGCCGCCCACGCCATCACCAGCAGGATCAGGCCCGCTGCGGCATACCACCATCCATAGCGCAGCCAATGGCCCTCCTCTTCACGAGCGGGTGTGGCAGCAGGCTGTGCAGCTGTGACAGGCACCGTGGCCGATACACTGGCAGGGGCTGCAGCAGGCAAACCACGTTGCTGCTTCAGCTGTTGCAACTCGCCCTGCATTTGCTGCATCTGGGTCTGCAGGTTCAACAGGTAAGCCAGTTGGTCATCGGAATTGATCAACTGCATTTTCTGCCGTAGCTGAGCCCGTTGCGCCTCCGTCATGGGCGTGGTGGGCTCCGTCAGGTCGTAGCTCAGCTTCAGGCCAAACGTTCCGGTCGCTGGCGTCAGCGGTGGCTCCGGCAAGACCCCGCCGACGGTCACGGATACCGAACCGCCCGCCGGTTTAGGGGCTGCCGGTTTAGGGGCTGCCGGTTTGGGCTGCGGTGCCGGTTTGCTGACGACCGGCTTGGGTTTGACTTCAGCTGGCGGCGTGGTTGCAACGTCCGTCGCGGGTCGTGACACCGGCTCCAGCCGCACAGCACGTACCTGTGCCGGGCTCGGCAAGGCCAGCACCACGCCCGCCGGGATGTTTTGTGAAGACGAGCTGACTTGTGGGTTGGCTTGCAACGCAGCCTGTACAAAACGCTGCTGGTTACGGCCCTGTCCCGGATACCATTGTCGCGCCAGCTTGATCAGGCTGTCGCCCTCACGCGCCACCCACTGCAAGGGGTAGGCGGAGGCAACGGCAGGCTGCTCAGCGGGCGGCTCACCATGGGGCGCAGGGTCCAGCAGCAAGCTGTAATCCCGTGCCAGCTGCCCTTTGGGTGAACAACTGACTTGCACATAAAGACGAACCACCGGCTCTTGCATGGCAGCACGGGTCTGGATCACGATACTGCCGCCGGAGCGCTGTGTCTCGACCCGGATGGACGCACCCCGGATATACCCCTCGCCACTGCCGCCCAGCTGAATGCATTCCGGCAGGATCTCTTCGCCTGCATCTGCGGTAAACGGCACCGTAATGGATAAAGGAAAACCGAGATGGGAACGGACGCGCGCCTCCCCCAACACCAAGGCCACGCCAGGGGTTGCGACCAGACAGCTCAGGGCCGCCAGTATCAGCTGGCGTATCCGGGAGGGCCGGATCAACACAGGGGTCTCAGGCAAAAGTATCACTATCCGTTAATCAAGACGGGCCGCAACATGACAGCCCTAGTTCTGTTTTAGCCGTTTCGGCATAAAAAAGCAATATTCTTTTAAAATCACAAACCTATGAAGCAAAGTTCAAGCAAACACACAGCAGTGCTGTCGGCATCCTGCTTTTTAACACGTCGGCATGAAATAAACTGTTAAACATGTTTTCTGCATGGCACGCTTAAGCGCGCCATGCAGAGCCTCATTCAGCAGTCCCGGCCAGGCCGGTTTGCTGACTCAATAGTCGAGCGCCTCACGGATCTTGTCCCGCAGAGCATCTCCTTGCTGGGCGACACGTTTGACCAGATCTTGCTGCGCGGTATCCAGCGCCTTCTTCTTCCAGTCTGCCTCACTCCAGAACTGCAGCTTTTCAGGCTTGGCCGTGTCCAGGTCCATGTTCACACCATAGTGCAGATTGATCGCATCCATATAGCGGGACATGAAGCTCGCTCGTTCAATGATGACGGCTGGCAATGCCACCCCTTTTTGCACCAGGAAAGCAGCCTCCGCCACCTCCAGCTTGTCCTTGCCATCTTCCGCGCGAGGACGTACGACACTAAGGTAAGTAGCGGCACAGTCCTGCCGGTGTTCATTCCGGCTGCGCACATCCTGCTGGTAGACATAGTCATTGTTCAATGGCTCACAAAAACCACTCAAGTTATACCAGCCCCGGCTTTTGGCCGCACTCAGCTGGCCGGTGACAATCAACCTTGCCTGCAGCTGACGGCCGGCATCATCCAGTTTGACCAAGGACAAGGCGCCGTAAGCACCCGTGTCATAGTCCACGCCACCACCCTCAATCTGGGTGTGAGTCACTTCTGCATGCGCGTAGCTGACCGTCCACTTGCCTGCAGGCAGCGGCAGTTTTTTCTCACCAAATTGCAAGCTGTCGGTGACGGTGGCACCGGATGTGTAACGTGCATCAAATTCCTTCACCAGCTCTCGCGGTGTTTTGAAGGAGAGTGCCCAGGCACCTTGCGCCAGTAATACGCAGCTCAGGCCCAAAGCGGCCAGATGAATTCGTTTCAATTTTTCCCCAATCTCGTCATATTGATGCAGGCTGTGACTGACCCAAAGGCTCAGTCACAGCCTGCCATTCTACTGCGACGCACGTCAGCACGTCTGCACGTCTGCTGTAAACCGGTTAAAATAGAGGCATCCCCCGGCGAGTGGACAGTTGGTCCACCTCCAGACACCCGTATTGAGGAATGCCCGCCATGTTGCCGCACCAAATTGACACCCTGATCTCTGCCCGCTGGGTGGTGACCATCGACCATGCCAGCCGCGTACTGGAACACCATTCGGTGGCTGTTGCCGGTGGCAAGATTGTTGCCATCCTGCCCAGCAGCGAAGCCGAACAGCGCTTTGTCGCCAAGGAACATATTACGCTGACTGACCATGCCCTGATGCCGGGCCTGATCAACCTGCATACCCACTCGGCGATGAGCCTGCTGCGTGGCTTTGCCGACGACCTGCCGCTGATGACCTGGCTGCAGGACCATATCTGGCCTGCCGAAAAACAACATGTGGGTGAGCAATTTGTGTACGACGGCACCTTGCTGGCCGCTGCCGAGGCGATCAAGAGCGGGGTGACCTGTCTGAACGACATGTACTTCTTCCCGCAACCCACCGCTCGTGCACTGCTGGATGCCCAGCTGCGTGGCGCAGTCAGCGTCAACGTGATCGAATTCCCCACCCAGTACGCATCGGATGCTGAAGATTACCTGAGCAAGGGTCTGGAAGCGCACAACTGCTATGGTGGCGAAGCCCTGCTGCAGTTCACCATGGCCCCGCATGCGCCCTACACCATTTCTGACCGCACCTTCGAGCGCATGGTGACGCTGGCTGACCAGCTGGACATGCAGATTCATTGCCATATCCATGAAACCCGTGCCGAAATCGAAGGCAGCATCAAGGAATTCGGCGTGCGTCCGCTGGAGCGGCTGGCTCGCCTCGGCATGCTGTCTCCGCGTCTGATTGCGGTGCACATGGTGCATCTGCTGGAAGACGAAATGGCACAGCTGGCGGAGCATGGCGTACACATTGCGCACAACCCCTCGTCCAACATGAAGCTGGCGTCCGGCATCTGCCCGGTCAGTACCCTGCACGACTTCAACATCAATGTCGGCCTCGGTACCGATGGCGCCGCTTCCAACAACCGGCTGGACATGTTCACCGAGATTCGTGCCGCGGCCCTGCTGGCCAAGGTCGCCACCGAGAACCCGGAAGTGGTCCCCGCCCATCGTGCACTGGAAATGGCTACCATCTGCGGCGCACGCGCCTTGGGGCGTGAGGATGACCTGGGTTCGATTGAAGTCGGCAAGCTGGCTGACCTGACTGCGGTCGATCTGTCCGACATCGTCTGCCAGCCCTGCTTCGATCCAACCTCACAACTGGCCTATGTGGCTGGCCGTGAAAATGTCACCCATGTCTGGGTGCAAGGCCAGTGCCTGCTGGACAACCGCCAGCTCACCACGCTGGATGAAGCCGAGCTGAAGCAGAAAGCCCGCATCTGGCACGACCGCATCGCCGCCCGCTGATCAGGAACCACACCATGAGCACCGCCACCCTCAACGTCGACCCGCAAGAAATCGACAAATTCAGCCAGCTGGCCCACAAATGGTGGGACCCGAACAGCGAATTCAAACCGCTGCACGACATCAACCCGCTGCGACTGGATTTCATCGACCGCATCGCGGGTCTTGCAGACCAGCATGTGATCGACGTGGGGTGTGGCGGTGGCATCCTTAGCGAAGGCATGGCGCGGCGTGGCGCGACAGTCACCGGCATCGACCTGGCCGAGAAGTCGCTCAAAGTCGCCCGCCTGCACCTGCTGGAGAGCGGGCAGAAAGTGGATTACCACTGCATTGCCGTGGAGCAGATGGCCGAAGAGGCCGCAGGCCAGTTCGATAGTGTGGTGTGCATGGAAATGCTGGAGCATGTACCCGACCCGGCCAGTGTCGTGCGTAGCTGCGCCGCGCTGGCCAAGCCGGATGGTTACGTGTTCTTCTCTACGCTGAACCGCAATCCGGTGTCCTACCTGAAAGCCGTACTCGCAGCCGAATATGTGCTAGGCCTGCTGCCGCGAGGCACCCATGACTATGGGCGTTTTCTCAAGCCCTCCGAGCTCTCCCGCATGGCACGGGATGCTGGCCTGCAGATCGTGCAGCTGCAAGGCATGGACTACCAGCCCTTCGGTCAGCGCTACCAGTTGACTGACGATGTTTCCGTCAACTATCTGCTCGCCTGCCGCAAAGCCTGAACCCATGCAAGCCATCCTGTTTGACCTCGACGGCACCCTCGCCGACACCGCACTCGACCTCGGCGGCGCACTGAACCGCCTGCTGGCTGAAGAAGGCCGCCCGACCGTACCCATGCAGCAGATTCGCCCGATCGCCTCCCATGGCGCACGCGGACTGCTACGGCTGGGCTTTGGTATCGAAAAAACCGACCCCGGCTTTGATAGCCTGCGGCAGCGCTTTCTCGACCATTATGAAGCGCTGTTCTGCGACCAGACCCGCCTGTTCGACGGCATTAACGACATGTTGCAAGCCTTGACGGCTCGCGGCCTGCGCTGGGGCATTGTCACCAACAAACCCATGCGCTTTACCGACCGGCTGGTCCCCACCCTCGGCTTTACCACCACGCCAGGCGCCATTGTCAGTGGGGACACCGTCGGCGTGCCCAAACCGGACCCCAAGCCGATGTACCATGCCGCCAGCCTGCTGCGTGTTGACCCGGCGGCCTGCTGGTATGTGGGCGACGCCGAGCGCGACATCGAAGCAGGCCGCGCCGCCGGGATGACCACCGTCCTCGCCAATTACGGCTATATCGCCGACGATGACCAACCCGAAGCCTGGGGCGCAGACTGGCGCATCGCCCAGCCTAAAGACCTGCTCACCCTGCTCCCCTCCCCCACCGCTTGACCCTATTTCACATTCCATGACAGCAAACCGGCTTGCGCCAGCAGGCCGGTTTGCGCATAGTCATGCCTGCAGCATTTCCCGATCACACACGGAGGGTATGTCATGGCAGGCAAGTTTGAACTCAAATCCACCAGCAACGGCGGCTTCATGTTTAATCTGAAAGCCGGTAATGGTCAGATCATCCTGACCAGCGAGATCTACACCACCCGCGCCGCCGCAGAGAACGGTATCGAGTCCGTCAAAAAGAATGCGGCAGATGTCAGCCGCTTTGAGCGACGGGAAGCCAAAAACGGTGAGCCCTACTTCGTGCTGAAAGCCGGAAATGGCCAGGAAATCGGCCGCAGCGAAATGTACTCCAGCACAGCTGCCATGGAGAACGGCATCCTGTCGGTGCAGAACAACGCACCGGATGCCGGCACTGTCGAAGCATAGGCGTATCCACCACGTCTGTCCGGAACTTGGGCAGGCGTGGTATACTCCAAGCTGTACCAAATCTGGGGGCGACCTGGTTTCGACGTGGGTTGCAAAGCAGACGAGGGCATGCCGGGATCTCAGTCACCCCGTAAAACACTGAAACGCTATAGTCGCAAACGACGAAACTTACGCCCTCGCAGCCTAAAAAACTGCCGGCCGCTGTACCGGTTCTCTGATGGGCCGGGCGGGCAACCGCAACAGCGTCATTTACATCAGATCGTCCAGGATCGGGCTGCTTGATCCCGGGTTAAACTCAAGGCAGCTCGCTGCTAACAAGCCTGTCGGTTGGCGTGTTAACGGTTAAAACCAGTTAATCAGACTAAGCATGTAGAACTTGCTGTAGAGGGCTTGCGGACGCGGGTTCAATTCCCGCCGCCTCCACCAAAACCCAAAATCCCAACCCTTATCGGTTGGGATTTTTTTTGCCCGAAACGCCAGTGTTGGCGCGGTTTCGGGCATTTGCCTCTTGAGCGCCGCCCTCCCTGCAACTCCTGTTTTCAGGTGCTTTCGGCCTCTCTGTCTCTGTTTTTCTCTGCGACCCTCTTGAACATTCAAGGCTCGAAGTCCTGCATTGGCGCGGGTTTGCGGGCGATTGGTTTGCATTTTCGCTTGCTCTGGCGGGCGCGACCGAGACAGAGAAAGGCACAAAAAAACCGCCCGGAGGCGGCGTGTCGGCGCGGTGCTGATGTCAGAGCGATCCCGCCACCAGTGCCTCACGCTGCGCCAGCCAAGACGCAGGCAACTTGCCGCGCAGCAACTGACTGACGCCCACCTCGAGGCACCCCAGGGCGATGGCTTCGATCAGGTCGGGGGCGAGTTGGGCCAGTCGGCTCATCTTGCTGGCTTGGCCGAGGTCGATGCCTTCTGCCGCCGCGATCTCGGTCATGGAGCTGAACCGTCCTTCGTCCAGCAACCGCTGCCAGTGATGCGCGAGGCCCAGCGCCCGCATCAAAGGGCTGTCTTGTTCCACCTCCTGCAACCGTCGCTGGCGCTGCGCTTCTTCCAGAAATTCCTGCGGCGCATCCAATGGTGTGATGACCTGTTTCTTCAGACCACGGCGCACCAGCGTCCACGGCAGGAAGGTTTCCATCTGTACGCCACCTGCGGGCAGCGGTGTCTGGTAGGTGACCGGGTCGCCCTTGGCGCGGCCACGATGCTTTTTGTTCATGCGTCCTCCTCGAAGCTGGCGATCAGCTCGCGCTGGGCCTGCCAGTCGACCATCAGCCGGTTGCGTTGGAACCACATCAGCGTCAGCCGCCGTGGCTGCCTGCCCGCCATGAACTGCTCGATGATGTCGGGGGCCAGCAGGGTCAGGCGCAGCAGTTCGTTGACCACCGAGTGGTGCAGCTTTTCGGTGCGGGCGATGGCGGCACCGCTTTGCATCGCGCCGGTGTCCAGCAGGTGTTGCCAGTAGAAGGCGCGGGCCATGCCTTCCACCAAGGTCGCGTCGTGCGCCTGCCGGTGGTCGGATGCTTTTTTCTGGACACCGCGCCGCTGGAACTTCAGGGGCAAGAATACGTCATCCATGACCGACATCAGGCTTCGATCTCCAGCAGCTCCGCGCCGATGCTGTCGGGCGCAAATTCCTCGATCAGAGCGTTCCAGCCGATTTCGCGCCAGCGCACCTTGATGCCCTGCATTTCACCCGCGTGGACGAGGTCGATGCGTTCGATCATCAGGTTGGCGATGCGGTGGCGCTCGACCGGGAAAAGTTGATCCCAGACGTCGTTGAGCCGCGCCATCGCCATCACCACGCTGTCCTCATTGATGGGCGCGCCGGTCTTGTTGTGGTGGTTCTTGATGTGGCGCACCACCGAGGCGATGGATTCGGGGCTGGTCAGCACAGTGCGGATCTGGGCCTCCACCGCGCCCTCGATCTCCAGCGCAGGCAGTCGCTCGTAGCGTTTGCCCGGCGCACCGAAGCGCGCTTCGGACTTGGACACGTAGTAGTGATACTTGCGCCCGTTCTTGCGCGAGTAGGTCGGGTACATCCGCTCGCCGGTGGGCGCGTAAAGCAGGCCGCGCAGCAAGGCATCGGTGCGCGAGCGCTGCTTGGTTTCCACCGACCGCGCGTGGCCATTTTTGGCCAGCACCTCATGCACTTGTCCCCATAGGCCCGGGTCGATGATGGCCGGATGCACGCCGGGGAACCAGTTGCCCTTGTGCGACAACTCGCCAAGGTAGATGCGGTTGCGCAGCAGCTTGTGCAGGTATTTCTTGTCGATCTGTGCGCCGGGCCGGGCCTGGCCGTCCTGCGTCGTCCACGCCTTGGTGGTGATGCCCTCCAGCGTCAGGTTGGCGGCGATCTGGGTCGGCGAGCCGATGGTGAGCATCTCCGCGAAGATGCGTCGCACCACCGCCGCTTCTGTTTCGTTGATCACCAGCAAACGTTTGTCGACGTCGTAGCCCAGTGGCGGCACGCCGCCCATCCAGATGCCTTTGCGCTTGCTGGCGGCGATCTTGTCGCGGATGCGCTCGCCAGTGACCTCGCGCTCGAATTGGGCGAAGGACAGCAGCACGTTGAGCATCAGCCGCCCCATCGAGGTGGTCGTGTTGAATTGCTGGGTGACCGACACGAAGGACACGTTGTGGCGCTCGAACACCTCGACCATCTTGGAGAAGTCGGCCAGGCTGCGCGTCAGGCGGTCGATCTTGTAGACCACCACGATGTCGACCAGCCCCTTGTCGATGTCGGCCATCAGACGCTTAAGCGCGGGCCGCTCCATATTGCCGCCGGAGAAGCCGCCATCGTCGTAGTCGTCGGCCACCGGAATCCAGCCTTCGGCACGCTGGCTGGCGATGTAGGCGTGACCGGCTTCCTTCTGCGCGTCGATGGAGTTGAATTCCTGGTCGAGGCGTTCGTCCGAGGACACCCGGCAGTAGACGGCGCAACGTTTGCGCGCCTTGGCGCTGGCGATCTGGCTGGCATCGCTCATCGTGCGCCTCCTTTGCCGGTCAGGCCGAAAAACAGCGGCCCCGACCAGTGCGCGCCGGTGATGTGACGGGCCACGGCAGTCAGGCTCTTGAAGGTATGGCCGTCGTAGGCAAACAGGCCTTCGGCGGTCACCGTGACCTGATGCTCACGCTCGCCCCATTCGCGCAGCAGGATAGTGCCGGGGGCGAAATCGAATTCGCGCGGCTTGGCGCGCAGCTTGATCTGCGAATGCTTGGCTCCGATGGCCTCGAGGCGCTGGCGCGTGGCAGGAGCAAGCCCGCCGAAGGCTTCCTCCTGCAGCTTGTAAGCGATGCGCGACTCGATGAAGGCACGATTGGGGTTGAGCGGGCGGCTGCTGAAATACCGATCCCAGATCAGCCACAGCTCGGCGATGGGCAGGCTGGCCAGCTCCGCGATCCGCGCAGCGACGGAAGCTTGTTTCTCGTTCATCACAACTTCTCCTGTGGATAGGGAGTTGCATGAACGCGCTGGTCGGGCAGGAAGCCAAGGCCAACTGCTCTCTGTTTCGGCTCATCGGCATCGAGCGTGCGGACGATGGCCGCTGCGAGGATGGCGGCGATTTCACCAGCACGCGCGCTGGCGGGCATCTCCGAGGGAGATGCAAGTTCGAGGTTTTTCATGACGGCTCCGGGGAATAGCAACCGTCATGGATAGTGAGCCTGATCGTCCGAAGCGGATGGCAATTCCGGGCAATCAACTTGCAAATGTGCTTTCGCAAGATATTCTTGCGAACTATGATATGCAATAGTAGAATGCCGTTTTGGAGGTACCTACCCATGCTCGACAAGCTCTCGCACAAGCTGATCGGCTTTCGCGTAAAGGCGGCGCGCGAGGCCAAGGGCTGGACCCAAGATCAGCTCACCCAAGGCCTCCGCCTGAACGACCGCCAGTCGGTTTCCGACATTGAGAACGGCAAGCGCACGCTGCGGCCGGAGGAAATGCTCGCCCTGTCCGATCTACTGGATCGGGACATCGAGTTCTTCATCGACCCCTTCGCCGTCGCGGGTGAGGCGCAGTTCAACTGGCGTGCCGACCCGGGTGTGCCGGAAGACAGCCTGGATGGCTTCGAGCTGAAAGCGGGTCAATGGATTGGGATGCTGCGCTGGCTGCGCGAGCAGCGAGACAGCCGAGCCAGCGTGCTCAAGCGCGCACTGCGCCTATCCTCCCAGTCGTCTTACGAGGATGCTCAGGAGCGTGCGGAAAGCCTAGCCGTCGAACTCGACTTGGGCGTCATCCCTGCCGAAACCCTGATCGACAAGGTCGAGCGCGAGCTGGATATCCCAGTGTTGTTCGTCGACACGGTCGAGACTGCCGATGGCAAGTCGATCTCAGGCGCGACCTGCCATTTGGAGGAGATGGGCGTCATCCTCATCAACCGCAATGAAAACGAGGCTCGGCGCTTCTTTGATCTCGCCCACGAACTCTTCCATGCCCTGACCTGGGATGCGATGAAGCCGGAGCACCGGGAGTCGAACTCCTTCGAGGAACGCAACAAGGGCAAGCGCATCGAACAGTTGGCGAACAGTTTCGCTGCGGCGCTGCTGATGCCCCGCGCCTCGCTCGACAAGCTCATCGACCAGGAGCGTGCGGGCGACATCGCGCATCTGTGCGAGGTCGCCGCGCTGCTACGCGTCGCGCCCGTGGCGCTGGCGTGGCGGCTGTTCAACCTCAAGCTCATCGGCGACGACATCCGGCAAAGCCTCTCGCAGGAGAAGCAGCGCCCCTCCGTGTCCGGGTCACCCAAGCGCTTCTCTCCGTCCTTCGTGAAGATGCTGCACGAGGCGCTGGACAACGGACGTCTGTCGGCGCGCAAAGCGGCAAAAACTATCGGCCTTGGCCTTGGCGGATTGACCGAGTTGTTCGGCCAATACGACCTTCCCGCTCCGTTTGACCTTTGAGGTGAATACGCGATGCCTGAAATCCGCGTATTTGCTGACACCAATGTCATCCTCGAAGCCTTCCGCACACGCTGCTGGACAGCTATCTCCACGCACTTCTCGGTAGAAACAGTCGAGAAGTGCGTCGAAGAAACATTGACCGGCGACCCATCTGATCCGCGCCACATCGCGGTTCCACCCACCGACCTCCAGACCGGGCTCGCAGCACAGCATCCTGTCACCCGCAAGGAACTGGCCGCACTGGTTGCCACTCAGCCCGGATGTATGACCTTGGATGACGGCGAAAAGCACCTTTTCGCATGGCTGCACGCCAGCAAGCTGTTGCCGTCGAACGTCATCGTAGTCACGACTGCCGACAAGGCCGCGCTCGTGGCATCGCACGGACTGGGCTGGCTCAACTACATGACCTCGCTGGAAGACCTCGCCCGAAAGGCGGGCGTCGGGCGCGGAAATTTGGACGCCTTGGCCTTGCAGCATCGAGAAGACTGGTTGTCCAGCATCAAGACCAAGATCATGTTGGGAATCATCCCGTGACTGTCGAACCGCGCTGACGGTGCCGACACTAGGGAGGCCACTCAGCACTATTTCAAGGAACATCGAGTGGCCAAGAAGTCTCACAAGAACAGCAAGCATCTCGCCGACCTGATCGAGTCGGCAACCGTCACCGCCATCCGACTGCTGGCGCAGGTCGACAAGTTCGCCATGCTCGGTGGCATCGATGCGTCCCTGCCCGAAGATCAGGCGCGCGCAGCGCTGCGCGAGCACCTGATCACGGTCAATCGCGAGGACGTTACCATCGCCGACCAGGAAGCCGTGCGGCTGCTCCAGCTCGTGCGATTTCGCACCGAGGAGATGCTGGAGCACGCCTACGGTCAGCTGGAGTACGAGCAGTACGCGGAGATCGGCACCTTCGACCGGTCGGCGGATGCGATGACCCGGCTGATCTGGCTGCGTGTGAAGGCGTCCCGCGTCTTCGACCAGATCGAGACCATCTATCTGACCCACCACTTCCATGGTCACAAGAAGTTCCTGGGCTTTACTGTGCGCGATGGCGACGGGCGTGACTTCCTGTGGACGCCGGAGGTCGAGAAGAAGTTGCACGAAGGTGTGGGCGAAATCCTCGAACTGGACGACGAGGCCAAGCAGAACTGCGAGCTGATCCATTTCGAGATGGACGAAGGCGATGCGGACGCCCAGCGGCGCATGCACTATCTGGTCGTCTACCACCCCGGCAAGATGAAGCTGCTGCGGCAGATGAAGGATCGTCGCCGCGATCTGCTGGTCTTCACGCCCGCACTGGAAGCGACGCTGGTGTACGACCCCGCCGCGAACAAGGTGCATGTGCTCTCGGATAAGCGCGGCACGGCGCAACGCCTCGCGGATCGCTTCGTCGCAGTCGGCTTCGAAAAGCCGCTCTCGAAGCAGCCGGTGGGGGCGATCAGCTACGAACTGGGCATGTTCAAGCAGTCGGTCGATCTTCGCGCAGCAAAGGCAAGGGGCGCGGTGATTCTGGACGCATGGATTTCCTCACTCACCGTCACCCTTGGGCATACCCGGCACACCGTCACGATTGCGATGGCGAACAGCGATAGCGTCTGGCGTGTGTCCAACTCGCACTTCGGCGATCACAACCCCTTGTCGAGCTGCCGTTCCGTAGTGGAGGTTCGGCTCTCGTTCTCGATTCGCTTCGACGGTGAGCAGGACGCGCGGGCCCTCGACATCTCCGTGGATCAGCGCGGTTCGTGCAATCTGCTGAACCTGCCCGACCCGCGCCTGCGCCAATGCGGTGAAGACATCCTGACTTCGCTGGGCGTGATGAAACGCGTCGAACCGGCGAAGGTAGGGGCTGACCTTGCCCTGTTCCGGGCCGAGATGAAGCTGCTCGATCTGGCAGGCCATGAAGTCGATGGGCATCTGCTAGCGGCACTTGGCATGACCGCAGCCGATCTGGTGAGCAAGGGTCTGCTCAAGCAGAAGGCACCGGGCGACTACATCACCGTCCCCGTTGAGGACGACGACGGCCAGCAGGGGTTCCGCCGCCTGAAGGTCAGCTTCAACAGCACGAGCACCTCGGCGGTAGATGACGTCAGCGGCGACCGCTACGAGCTGACCGAAGGCGATCTCTGCCGCTACGACATCAGCAAGGGCTACTTGCGTGAACGGCTCGATGAACTGCTCCGGTCACAACTGATCGACATCCCGTTGACCGTGGATGACGAGGAACCCTATGTGCTTGGCAACTACCGAATGGGCGATCAGCGTATTCCGGTCGCGTTGGTGTCGCGGCTGTGGGAGCCCAAGCACGCCGACAAGCTGGACACGAAGCTGCGGCAATCAAACCTCGGCCTCACCATCGCGTTGTCGACGACGGCAGGTCACCCGCGCCGCTACCTGGGGCCCGGCATCGTGGTATCGCTGGATGCACTTGCCAAGGACGTCAGCGGGAAGGTGTCGATTGACCTCGCGCCGGTCGAAGCCGAAATCCGTCGTCGTCAAACCGAGGCCACGACAACCGATACTCCGCGCCTGATCAAGGATGACGCGCGCAGCGGCACGCTGCACGGACCGTGGTCTGATCCCTGGACGCTGACCAAGAAGGAATGGCTCGACGTGGTCGAAGTATTCGTCGGCAGTTGGGCAAACGGACGGCGCAAGTGGTCGAAAGCGCAAATTGAATCGGCCTCCGGTGTTTCGTTTCGCACGATGGCCGAACTGTTCCGTGGCGCACCGGAATGGCAGACGTACTTTCGGGGTGCCGATGGCAATGCCAAGCCCCGTATCTGGGAACTGAACATCGGTACGCCCGACTATCTGGACTCCGCGCAGGCGACTGGTGACGAGCCTGCGGAATCCGAAACTGCCTGAGGAGCAGGCGCTTGTAATTTCTGCGTGATTTCTGCGGGAAGGCTGCGAAATATCGCAAGCCCTGCGGAAAGAAAGTAGGAGCACCCCAACAAAAGGAGTGCTCCTCATGCAAAACCAAGTCCATTCCATTCAATCAAGCCGGTTTCCAAACCAGCCTACTTCCGGCGGTGCCGTGTGCATCGCCCTCGACGAAAACGAGCTCGCCATCCGCTGGGGGCTATCCGTCAAGACCTTGCGCCGCTGGCGTCAGGAGCAGCTCGGGCCGATCTACTGCAAGCTCGGCCGCCGCGTCACCTACCTCCTGCACGAAATCGAAGCCTTCGAGCGGCGCGTCTCGCGCTACTCCAGCTTCACTCGTGCGTACCAGTGAGGAGGATGGCCATGAACGATCTGACCATCTTCCCCGCCGACATCGCCGAGATGTCCGTCAGCCAGCTGGCTGCGCTGCCACCCGAGCAGAAGGCGGAAATCGACAAGAACCTCGACGCGGCCATCGACTGGCTCAAGAAGGCACGCACCAAGTTCGATGCTGCGCTGGATGTTGCCTACGGCGAGCAGGCCCGCGCCGCGCTGCGTGACTCCGGCCGCGATTTCGGCACCGCCCACATCAGCGATGGCCCGCTGCATCTCAAGTTCGATCTACCCAAGAAGGTCAGTTGGAACCAGCAGCAACTGACCGAGATCGCCGAGCGCATCGTGGCTTCGGGCGAGAAGGTCGAGGGCTACCTCGACATCAAGTTGTCCGTCTCCGAGTCCCGCTACACGAACTGGCCTCCGGCGCTGCAACAGCAGTTCGCCGCCGCCCGCACCGTGGATTGCGGTAAGCCGTCTTTCACCCTTTCCCTCGATTCGGAGTAATGGCCATGAGCGCAATCATTCCCTTCCAGTTCGAAGCGCACGCCGTGCGCGTCCAGGTCGATGGTGCTGGCCTGCCGTGGTTCAACGCCAGCGACGTCTGCGATGCCTTGGAGATGGGTAATCCGTCTCAGGCGATCAAATCCCATGTCGATGCCGAGGATCTCCAGAAATTGGAGACCCTTACGGCGGGCGGTCGTCAACGCCAGAACCATGTCAACGAGTCGGGCCTTTACGCGCTGATCCTCGGCAGTACGAAGGACGCCGCGAAACGCTTCAAGCGTTGGGTGACCGGCGAGGTGCTGCCCGCGATCCGCAAGACCGGCAGCTACGCCGCCCCGGGCGCACTGGCGACCTTACCCGCGCCAACCCACGACCGCGTGTCCGCGATCCTGCTGATCGGCGAGGCTGTAGCCAAGGTGCCGGGCGTGAAGCCTGGCATCGCGGCGGCGGCGACGCTGACCTGCATTCAGGAGAACACCGGCATCACCACCGAGGTGCTGCGCCGCGCGCTGCCGTCGGCCAATGAGCCGATCTGCGCGCTCAATGCCACCCAACTCGGAAAGCTGCTGAACCGCTCGGCCAAGGCCACCAACCAGATGCTGGCAGCGGCTGGCCTGCAGCTGCGCAACGACCGTGACGAATGGGAACTGACCGAGGCCGGTGAAGCATGGGCCGAAGCCATGCCGTACTCGCGCAACGGCCATAGCGGCTACCAGATCCTCTGGAATCCGGCGGTTGCTGACGAGCTGAAGGAGGCCGCGTGATGAGCCTCCCCATCATCTCCGCGCAGCAGCGCATGGCCGAACGCAAGGGCGTCAAGCTCCTGATGCTGGGCAAGTCCGGCATCGGCAAGACCACCCGGCTCAAAGACCTCGATCCGGCCACCACGCTGTTCCTCGACATCGAGGCCGGTGATCTGGCCGTGGCCGACTGGCCGGGCGACACCATCCGTCCGGCCTCGTGGCCCGAGTCACGCGACTTCTTCGTGTTCCTCGCGGGCCCGGACAAGTCGCTGCCGCCGGAATCGGCCTTCTCGCAGGCGCACTTCGATCACGTCGTCGAGAAGTTTGGTGACCCGGCGCAGTTGGGCCGCTACCAGACCTTCTTCCTCGACTCGATCACGCAACTGTCGCGGCAGTGCTTCGCGTGGTGCAAGACGCAGCCGGGTGCGGTCAGCGACCGTTCCGGCAAGCCTGATCTGCGCGCGGCCTATGGCCTGCTCGGCCAGGAAATGATCGGCGCGCTGACCCATCTGCAACACGCACGCGGCAAGAACGTGGTGTTCGTGGCCATCCTCGACGAACGCCTCGATGACTACAACCGCAAGGTGTTCGTGCCGCAGATCGAAGGCAGCAAGACCAGTCTGGAGCTGCCTGGCATCGTCGATGAGGTTGTGACGTTGGCCGAGATCAAAGCCGAGGACGGCAGCTCGTACCGCGCCTTCGTCACGCACACCGTCAATCCCCACGGCTTCCCGGCCAAAGACCGCAGCGGTCGCCTCGACCCGCTCGAACCCCCTGACCTCGGCGCGCTGATCGCCAAGTGCGCGGGCGCAGCTGTGCCCACCAGTGCCGCCATCACCGCATCCATCGAATCCAAGGAATGACCACCATGAACACGCAGAACAACTGGAACGACTTCAACGACGCCGAACAACAGCAGTCCGGCTTTGACCTGATCCCCAAGGGCGCAATCGTGCCGGTGCGCATGACCCTCAAGCCCGGCGGTTATGACGACGCCAGCCAAGGCTGGGGCGGCGGCTACGCCACCCAGTCCTTCGATACCGGCTCGGTCTATCTCGCCGCCGAGTTTGTGGTCACCGCTGGTGATCATGCCAAGCGCAAGATGTGGTCGAACATCGGCCTGCATTCGCAGAAGGGGCCGACCTGGGGGCAGATGGGGCGCACCTTCATCCGCGCCGCGCTCAACAGCGCCCGCAACGTCCACCCGCAGGACAACAGCCCCCAGGCCGCCGCCGCGCGTCGCATCCAGGGTTTCCACGAACTGGACGGTCTGGAGTTCCTCGCCCGCGTCGACATCGAGAAGGACGGCAAAGGGCTGGATCGCAACGTGGTCAAGCTGGCGGTCGAACCCGACCACCCCGACTACGCGAAGTTCATGGGCGTGCCGCCCAAGACCACGGGCGGTGGCAACTCTGGCGCTCCGGCACAGGTGGCGGTACCCGCGTATCAAGCACCGGCTCAACAACGCGCACCCGTGACGGGCAAACCGTCGTGGGCGCAGTGAGGGAGCGAATGACAAATGGCCAGGAATCAATTTGCACGGCCGCAGGCCGCCCGCAGGGTGGCGCACAGGAATCTGCGCCATGAAATGTTGGGTCTGCAAACGACAAGCGCGCGGCTACGGCCACACGGATGGTCGATTCAAGACCGCCGATCCGCGCCGCTACGTGCTCGACTGGGTGTTCTGCTCGCGTCGCTGTCAGGACATTTTTCACCAGATGTACGGCAACTGGCAGCGCGTCAAGGAAGGCCGCATCGACAGGACGGAGGTCGCCATGATCGATCCGTCTGATGTCGAGCTCGCCGCCATGCGCCAGTGCCTCAAGGCCTTCGGCGCGGCGGCGGGTGAGATCGGCTTTGCCAAATCGCTGGGCGACTACGCCGAGGCCGAGGCGCTGCGCGTCATCGACGCCATCGTCACTTGCTACACGGATGCGATGGCCGCGCACCACGAGGCTACCAAGTTCCCGCCCGTGCGGGGCTTGCCGCCCACGCCCGATCCGCTGGCACCCAATGCCGCCAACCCGTTCGTCGATTTCGACGATGACATTCCGTTCTGAGGAGACCGTGATGCTGGATTTCAACTCATCTTCGAGCCTCTCCGGCCAGCTCACCGCACTGGTCGACGCAGGAATGCAACAAGCCCGCGCCCGCCAATCCGAGCGCCAGTACCTCGGGGCTTCGCGCCTCGGGGTGGCTTGCGGGCGCGCGCTGCAGTTCGAGTACGCCAAGGCTCCCGTCGATCACGGGCGTGACCATTCCGGACGGCTGCTGCGCATCTTCGAACGCGGCCACGTCATGGAGGACTGCATGGTGGCGTGGCTGCGGGACGCGGGCTTCGACCTGCGCACCCGCAAGCCTGACGGCGAGCAGTTCGGTTTCTCGGTAGCCGATGGCCGCCTGCAGGGGCACGTCGACGGCGTCATCGTTGGCGGCCCGGATGGTTTTGCATATCCCGCGCTCTGGGAATGCAAATGCTTGGGCAACAAGTCCTGGGGCGATCTGGACAAGAAGGGGCTGGCGCTTTCCAAGCCCATCTACGCCGCGCAAGTGGCGATCTACCAAGCCTATCTCGAACTACACGAGCACCCGGCGATTTTCACGGCACTCAACGCCGACACGATGGAGATCTACACCGAGCTCGTGCCCTTTGACGCGGCGCTGGCCCAGCGCATGTCGGATCGGGCGGTGAAGGTCATCACGGCGACCGAGGCAGGCGAACTCCTGCCGCGTGCCTTCCATGACCCGACCCACTTCGAATGCCGGATGTGCGCGTGGCAAGACCGCTGCTGGAGGACGCAAGCATGACCGATCACTCAACACCGGCCCAAGGCGTCGAGCCGATGATCGACGCCAAGCAGGCGGCGGCTGCACTACGCCTGCCGTACTACTGGTTTGCCGACCACGCGATGCGCAGCAAGTACCGAATTCCGCATTACCTGATGGGTGGGCTGGTGCGCTATCGGCTGTCCGAGCTTTCCACATGGGCGGCGCGCAGTGCTGCAGTCCAAGGCCGTACTGAAGACGATGCGGATGTTGCCGCCCGGGAGGCCGAATGACGCTCGACTTCAACGACACTGCGCCACCGCCCGAGAACAACCGCCGCACCATCAGCGACGCCGAACGCGAAGCACTGCGCGTCGAATTGCTGGCGCGCCTCGAGTCCGTGCTGTTCACACTGTTCCCGGCAGGCAAGAAACGCCGTGGGCGTTTCCTGATCGGCGATGTGCTGGGCAGCCCGGGCGACAGCCTCGAAGTGGTACTCGACGGTGACAAGGCAGGACTGTGGACGGATCGCGCCACCGGCGACGGCGGCGACATCTTTGCCTTGATCGCAGCGGTTCTTGGCGTCGACGATCACGTTCACTTCTCCAAGGTACTCGATGAGGCGGCCTCGCTGCTTGGTCGGGCGCGTGAGATGCCGGTGCGCAATGGCAAAAAGAAATCCGCACCCGTGGACGAGCTTGGGCCAGCCACCGCCAAGTGGGACTACCTCAATGCCAGCGGCAAGCTGATCGCGGTGGTGTATCGCTACGACCCACCGGGCGGTAAGAAAGAGTTTCGGCCTTGGGATGCCGCGCGACGCAAGATGGCTCCACCCGATCCGCGCCCGATCTACAACCAGCCGGGCATGGTGAGCAGCGCGCAAGTGGTGCTGGTCGAAGGCGAAAAATGCGCGCAGGCCTTGATCGCCATCGGCGTGGTGGCCACCACCGCGATGCACGGCGCGAACGCCCCGGTCGACAAAACCGACTGGTCGCCGCTGTCTGGCAAGGCCGTGCTGATCTGGCCCGACCGTGACAAGCCGGGCTGGGAATACGCAGCGCAGGCGGCGCAGGCCGTGCTGGCAGCAGGCGCGAAGTCCTGCCACATCCTGTACCCGCCCGAGGATGCGCCGGAAGGCTGGGATGCGGCGGACGCCATCGCCGAAGGCTTCGACGTCGCCAGCTTCCTTGCTCACGGCCCGCGCCTGCAAATGCACGACGTGGCCGATGCCGACGAGCCCGTGGTCGGCAGCGACGAATCGGTCTGGGGCACGGAGGACGCGCTGGCGCTGGCCTTCACCCGCCGCTACCACCGTGACTGGCGCTACGTCGCTGCGTGGGGACGCTGGCTGGTGTGGGACGGGCAGCGCTGGCGCACCGAGGACACGCTGGCGGCGACCGACCTGATCCGCAGCGTCTGCCGCCAGACCGCCGTGCGCGCCGACAACCCCAAGGTTGCGGCCAAGCTGGCCAGCTCCGGAACAGTCAGTGGCGTGGAACGGCTGGCGCGCGCCGACCGCAGGCACGCGGCCACCACCGATGAGTGGGATGCCGATCCGTGGCTGCTCAACACCCCGGGCGGCGTGGTCGATCTCAAAACCGGCAGGCAACGCCCGCACGAGCGCGCCGACCGGATGACCAAGATCACCACGGCCACGCCGGGGGGTGATTGCCCGACCTGGCGGCAGTTCATCGACGAGGTCACGGGCGGCGACAAGGCGCTGCAGGCCTATCTGCAACGCATGGTCGGTTACGCGCTCACCGGCTCGACGCAGGAGCACGCGCTGTTCTTCCTGTACGGCACGGGCGCGAACGGCAAGTCGGTGTTCGTCAACACTCTGGCCACCATCCTCGGCGACTACGCCACCAACGCGCCCATGGACACTTTCATGGAGACGCGCACCGACCGCCATCCGACCGACATGGCGGGACTGCGTGGCGCGCGCTTCGTAGCGGCTATCGAAACGGAGCAAGGGCGGCGTTGGGCGGAATCGAAGGTCAAAAACCTCACCGGCGGCGACAAGATCTCCGCGCGTTTCATGCGCCAAGACTTCTTCGAGTTTTTCCCGCAGTTCAAGTTATTCGTGGCGGGCAACCACAAGCCTGCCATTCGCAACATCGACGAGGCCATGAAACGGCGACTGCACCTGATCCCGTTCACGATCACCGTGCCGCCCGAACGCCGTGACAAGCATCTGCAGCAGAAATTGCTGGCCGAGCGCGACGGCATTCTCGCGTGGGCAGTGCAAGGCTGCCTCGACTGGCAACGCCACGGACGGCTCGATCCGCCGCAACGTGTGGTGGAAGCCACCGAGGAATATTTCGAGGCCGAGGACGCACTGGGCCGCTGGCTGGACGAGCGCTGCGTGCGTGAAGCCAACGCCAAGTCGCTGACCGCCGAGCTGTTCAACGACTGGAAACAGTGGGCCGAGGCTGCCGGTGAGTTCGTCGGCGCGCAACGACGCTTCTCCGACCTGCTCATCACGCGTGGGCTGGACAAGTGGCGCAACGGCATGGGCGTGCGCGGCTTCCAGGGCATCGGCCTCAAGTACCAACCAGCACCTGCGTACACGCCTTACGCGGACAACTGACCCCATATGAAAACCACGCCGTCTGACGCAGCTGACGCAGTTCGTCGTAACTCCTACGCGTGTGCGCGTGCGCGCACCTCATGGAGCGTTTCGATATTCCGTGTCAGCTGCGTCAGACCAGCGCCAAACAAGGACTGACACCATGACCACGACCATCCTCGCCCTCGATCTGGGCACCACCACCGGCTGGGCGCTGCGCGATTGTTCCGGCCAGATCACCAGCGGCTCGGAGAGCTTCAAACCACAACGTTTCGAAGGCGGCGGGATGCGTTTCCTGCGCTTCAAGCGCTGGCTCACCGAGATCAAGCAGTCCTGCGACGGCATCGACTGCCTGCACTTCGAGGAGGTGCGCCGCCACGTCTCGACCGATGCTGCCCACGCCTACGGCGGATTTCTCGCCACGCTCACCGCGTGGTGCGAGCACCACCAGATCCCATACCAGGGCGTGCCGGTCGGCACGATCAAGAAACACGCCACCGGCAAGGGCAACGCGGGCAAGAACGAGGTGATCGCGGCGATCCGTGCCCGTGGCCACCAGCCTATCGACGACAACGAAGCCGATGCGCTGGCGCTGCTGCACTGGGCCATCGCGCAGCACGCACTGGAACGGGAGGTGTGAGATGAAGGTGCCAACACCCCAATACCGCTGCCCGCTGGGCAGGCTGCAACCTGATATCCAGGACGTGGACGCCATCAAGCAACGCGGCTGGCGCGACCAGCACATCCTGGTCGTCAACGCGGACGACGAACGTCTGGATTGGATGGAGCGCGAACTGGTGCGCCAGATCGGCGAACGCCTCTACGGCGCAGGAGGACGGCATCATGGCTGACTCTCGCAATGCCTGGACGATTGAGGACGTGGCCGCGCGCTTCGAGGAGGCAGCCAGCACTGGACGCCGCCTGCCACCCGTGCGCGTACAGGGCTATTTCAACTGCTGGCCTGCCTTCGTGCGCAAGGAGTGGGAGTCGTTTGCCGCCGACGAGAAGGTCTACCGACCGTTTCCACCCAGCCCCGAGGCCATCGACCGGATGCTGGAGACGATGCGCTGGGTGCAATGGCTGGAGGTCGAGCAACGGCATCTGGTGTGGATGCGGGCCAAGCGTTACGGCTGGAGGGACATCACCATTCGCTTTGCCTGTGACCGCAGCACGGCGTGGCGGCGTTGGCAGCGGGCGCTGGAAATCGTGGCGACCCAGCTCAACACCGACGGTGTGCGGTCGCCGTCCAAAAACGTGGGCAATTTAGGGTAATGCTTGCCGCGTTTGTCCTCGCCTTGCCTTGCTTGTCCGTTTCGAGGCCCGGCAAGCATGCAACAAAACAGCCCGGTCGGGGGTAGTATTTCAGCTATCTTCTGGACAGCGGTGACGGCACAGGAAGTGGCCCAAGGCAAAACGGGTCCTTCCTGGCCAAATTCCCATGCGGGGGGCGCGAGCGCGACGCTTTTTTAGCGTCAGGCCGCAAAAACTGGTTACCACCCGGCGCGGTTACCGGCCCCGGTTACCACCCCGCAGCGCAGTTACCACCCCGTCCGGTTTCCACCATCCAGCCCGCCCACGGTTTTCCGTCGGCGGGTTTTGTTTTTGAGGCATCCACTTTGAACACGCTCAACGTCGAGTACCGCAAGGTCGAGGCGCTGATTCCCTACGCCCGCAATCCGCGCACGCATTCCGAGGCGCAGATCGCCAAGATCGCGGCCAGCATCGTCGAGTACGGCTGGACGAATCCGGTGTTGGTGGACGGCGACAGCGGCATCATCGCCGGGCACGGGCGTCTGGCCGCCGCCCGCAAGCTGGGGCTGGATCAGGTGCCGGTGATCGAACTGGCGCATCTGACCGTCGCGCAAAAGCGCGCGCTGGTAATTGCCGACAACCGGCTGGCGCTCGACGCGGGCTGGGATGAGGAAATGCTGGCGCTGGAACTGGCTGAGCTTTCCGAGGCCGGATACGAACTGGCGCTGACCGGTTTCGAGCATTTCGAGATCGACGCGCTGCTGGCCGATGCCG
This sequence comes from Leeia sp., assembly GCF_041909055.1. Taxonomy (NCBI): domain Bacteria; kingdom Pseudomonadati; phylum Pseudomonadota; class Betaproteobacteria; order Neisseriales; family Leeiaceae; genus Leeia; species Leeia sp. The sequence continues at coordinate 294,262 of NZ_JAYREC010000005.1, forward strand.
CCTCTGCCGACGAGCAGGAACAGCAGGACGCGGAAGGTGATGACGAACCCGATGATGCTGACGACGTGCCGAATGCTCCGGCAGTGCCGGTGTCACGCCCGGGCGACGTTTGGCAGCTCGGCGCACACCGCCTGATCTGCGGCGACGCCACCGATGCCAGCGTGGTCGCAGCGCTGATGCATGGCGACGTGGCGCGGCTGTGTTTCACCTCGCCACCCTACGGCAACCAGCGCGACTACACCTCGGGCGGCATCACCGATTGGGATGGCCTGATGCGCGGCGTGTTCGCGCACCTGCCGATGACCGCTGACGCTCAGGTGCTGGTCAACCTCGGCCTGATCCACCGCGACAACGAAGTCATCCCGTATTGGGACGGCTGGCTGTCGTGGATGCGTCAACAGGGCTGGCGGCGCTTTGCATGGTACGTATGGGATCAGGGGCCGGGGATGCCCGGCGACTGGCAGGGCCGACTGGCTCCGAGCTTCGAGTTCGTTTTCCACTTCAACCGTGAGAGCCGCAAGCCGCACAAGACCGTGCCATGCAAACACGCAGGCCAGGAATCGCACCTGCGCGCCGATGGGTCGTCCACGGCGATGCGCGGCAAGGACGGCGAAGTCGGCGGCTGGACGCACAAGGGCCAGCCGACGCAGGACACCCGCATCCCAGACAGCGTGATCCGCGTGATGCGTCACAAGGGCAAGATCGGTCAGGACATTGACCACCCCGCTGTGTTTCCGGTGGCGCTGCCCGAGTTCGCCATCGAGGCCTACACCGATGCGGGCGACATCGTGTTCGAACCCTTCGGCGGCAGCGGCACGACGATGCTGGCGTCCGAGCGCACGGGCCGCATCTGCCGCAGTGTCGAAATCGCGCCGGAGTATGTGGACGTGGCCATCAAGCGTTTCCAGCAGAACTATCTCGGCGTGTCGGTGACCTTGCTCGCCACCGGCCAGTCCTTTGAGCAGATCGCCGCCGAGCGTGAATCGAAAAACGAGGTGGCGGCATGAACTGGCTGGCCGACAAGATCGAACAGTGGCCGACCGCCAAGCTGCTGCCTTACGCCCGCAACGCGCGCACCCACTCGGATGATCAGGTGGCGCAGATCGCCGCCAGCATCGCGGAATTTGGATTCACCAATCCGATCCTGGCCGGAAGCGACGGCATCATCGTCGCAGGCCACGGGCGGCTCGCCGCTGCGCAGAAGCTCGGGTTGGAAATCGTGCCGGTTGTCGTACTTGATCACCTGACACCCACGCAGCGCCGCGCCCTGGTGATCGCGGACAACCGCATTGCCGAGAACGCGGGATGGGACGAGGCGATGCTGCGCATCGAACTCGAAGCCCTGCAGGTCGAAGGTTTCGATCTGGACATCACCGGCTTCGACGCCGACGCCCTGGCGGAACTGATGGCGGGTGACGAGCCGGACAACGAAGGCCAGACCGACGAGGACGCGGTGCCCGAGGTCAACGAGACGCCGGTGTCGCGGCCCGGTGATATCTGGCAGCTCGGCCCGCACCGGCTTCTTTGCGGCGATGCCACCGTGGCGGCGAGCTACGACGCTTTGCTGCAGGGCTCGCCGGTGGACATGGTCTTCACCGACCCGCCGTACAACGTGAATTACGCCAACAGCGCCAAGGACAAGATGCGCGGCAAGGATCGCGCGATCCTCAACGACAACCTCGGCGACGGCTTCTACGACTTCCTGCTAGCGGCGTTGACCCAGACGGTGGTGCATTGCCGGGGCGGCATCTACGTGGCGATGTCGTCCAGCGAACTCGACACTCTGCAGGCCGCGTTCCGCGCCGCCGGTGGCAAGTGGTCTACCTTCATCATCTGGGCCAAGAACACCTTCACGCTGGGCCGTGCCGACTACCAGCGCCAGTACGAGCCGATCCTCTATGGCTGGCCCGAGGGAGCGACACGCCATTGGTGCGGCGACCGCGATCAGGGCGACGTCTGGAACATCAAAAAGCCGCAGAAGAACGACCTGCACCCGACGATGAAGCCGGTGGAACTGGTCGAGCGTGCGATCCGCAATTCGAGCCGCCCCGGCAACGTGGTGCTCGATCCCTTTGGCGGCTCCGGCACGACGCTGATCGCTGCGGAAAAATCAGGCCGCGAGGCGCGGCTGATCGAACTCGATCCGAAGTACGTGGATGTGATCGTGCGCCGGTGGGAGGAGTTCACCGGCAAGCAGGCTACCCGCGAGGCGGCAGAACCGGAGGTGTACGCCAGTTGAATTTGGATGTGGGCTGCTTGGCTTCCTCATCCTCGGCGATTCGCCGCAGGATTTGCATCGTCGCCAGATCGCGCGGAAGCGCGGCGCACATCACGCGCACGGCCTGCTCGATGGAAACGTCGGGACGCCGGTTGGCAATCAGCCAACGCAGCGCCTGCTCCCGTTCGGTGGCGGGCGCTTTCATCAGGCGGCCATCTCGTCGCTGATCTCGCAGTGGATCACAAAGCCCGTCAGGTAAGGGAGGCCGCGTGGGATGCCGTAGGCCTTGCTGGTCTGGCGGCCAATCGTCCAGCCCATCCAGCGGGCGTTGGCGGCGTCGATGGCGTCCTGCAGGTTCTTGCCATCGAAAAGCCCGTTCTGCACGTCGTCGGCAAAGTGGCGACCGTGGCGGCTGTCAAGGAAGATGCGCACCGAGTCGAGGGGCTGGCCGGTGGCGTCGGAAATGGCGTTCATCGCCAGCGGCCAGGCTGCGGCGGCGTGCTCATCCATCGTGCCAAAAAATCCCCAGGCATCGTTCTGGGTGGCGGGCATCGGGTTGGTGGTGGTCATCGTTGGCTCCTTCGGGTTGATCGTTGCGACACCCGTAGTAACGCGCTGGGTGATGGAGAAGCCAAGCTGTTCTTGGCTTCTTTCTCGATCTTTCTTCAGGCGATGCGGTAGACCCGCTCGCTGCCTTGGGCCTTGTCCGAAGTGATGGTCAGGCCGAGTTTTTTCTTGAAGGCTCCGGCGAAGGTGCCGCGCACCGTGTGCGCCTGCCAGCCGGTGGCCGCGCAGATCTGGCTGATGGTTGCGCCCTCGGGGCGCTGAAGCATCCGCACGACTTCGGCCTGCTTGCTGTTCTCGCGGGTGCGGGGAGTTGGCTTGGCTTCCTGCTGCCACTGGGCTTCCGCGTTGGTGATGATCTTGTCCAGTTCGTCCTCGAATGCCGAGGTCGGCTGCGGGAGTTCCGGGCGTTTCATACCCAAGGCGTCATAGCCCTCGGCGGCGACGCGCCAGCCATCGCCGTCGGGCGTAATCAGGGCGCGGTTGAACATCCCGTCGAGCACCTTCTTGCGTGCGCCGCCTTTGATGTTGTCGGGGAACCATTCGATCTTGCCGCCGCTGGTGTTGATGGCCTTGGCGAGGATGGCGTGCTGGGCTGGGGTCAGTTGGGTCGTGGTCATTTGCTGCTCCTTTGCAGGTGGTGGTTGACGATGTGATGAACGCGCTGCTGCGCGGTGAAGCCAATCGCTTTCTGATCGTGATTGGCGCTTGACTTCGTTGGCTTGCGATCAGTCCTTGGCGATTTCCGCTTCCGTGGGCGCGGGCAGCGAAACGCCCACCTCGATGCCCGCCTTGAAGGCCGCTTCCAGCGCGTCCCGGAGGCACCACACCGCCGTGTCGTGGAAGTCCAGGCTGTCGGTGTGGCGGGTTTGCAGAGTGTCGATGGCGAGATGCTTCTGGGCGATCAAGGTGAGGATGGTGTCGATCTGGTTCATGGCGTGTTCCTTTCGGGATGTGGTTGGCGTGACGTGATGAACGCGCTGTTCCCGATTGAAGCCAAGCTGATTGCAGGGAAACGACGAACAAATGATTGAAGAAGGTGACGATGGGACTCTCGATTCGCGCCTACGCGCGCCACCGTGGCGTGTCGCACGTGGCCGTGAAAAAGGCCATCGACACCGGGCGGATTTCCGCACTGCCAGACGGCACGATTGATCCGGAGGTTGCCGACGCGCAGTGGGCACAAAACACCCTGCAGCCGCGCAAGGCCACCACGGCAGAACCAGCCAGCGCTTCGAAGGCGCGCACCGAGCAAGCAGCCGCTGCAAAAGCACCGCCGCCGCCACGCGACACGCCGGACGCGGGTGTGCCGCCGCTGTCGACCGGCGGCACCTCGCTGTTGCAGGCGCGTACCGTCAACGAAGTGCTCAAGGCCAAGCTCAAGCAGGTGGAGCTGGCCGAGAAAAAGGAAGAACTGGTCGACCGCGCCAAGGCCGTGGCGCAGGTGTTCAAGCTCGCGCGCATCGAACGCGATGCCTGGCTGAACTGGCCTGCGCGCATCTCCGGGCAGATGGCCTCCCAGCTCGGGGTCGACCCGCACACGATGCATGTGACGCTGGAGGCCGCCGTGCGCGAGCACCTGATTGAACTGGGCGAACTACGCCCGCGTGTGGACTAATGATGGATGACTACGAAGGCGCGCAGGAGATCGAGCGGGCGTGGCGCGAAGGGTTGACGCCCGATCCGCTGCTTACCGTGTCCGAATGGTCGGATCGGCACCGGATGCTGTCCAGCAAGGCCTCCGCCGAGCCGGGACGCTGGCGCACCAGCCGCACGCCGTACCTGAAGTCGATCATGGATTGCCTGTCGCCAACGTCGCCCATCGAACGCGTGGTGTTCATGAAGGCCGCGCAGCTGGGCGCGACCGAGATGGGCAGCAACTGGATCGGCTATGTGATCCACCACGCGCCGGGGCCGATGATGGCGGTGTGGCCGACGGTGGAAATGGCCAAGCGCAATTCCAAGCAGCGCATCGACCCGCTGATCGAGGAGTCTCCGGCGCTGGCGGAACTGATCGCGCCAGCGCGTTCGCGCGATTCGGGTAACACGATTCTGGCCAAGGAGTTCCGGGGCGGCGTGCTGGTGATGACCGGTGCCAACAGCGCGGTAGGCCTGCGTTCGATGCCGGTGCGCTATCTGTTCCTGGACGAAGTGGACGGCTACCCGCTGGACGTCGAGGGCGAAGGCGATGCGATCTCGCTGGCCGAGGCGCGCACGCGCACCTTTGCGCGGCGCAAGATCTTCATCGTATCCACTCCAACCATCTCCGGCGCGTCGAGCATCGAGCGCGAGTACGAGACCAGCGACCAACGCCGCTACTTCGTGCCGTGCCCGCATTGTTCGCACCGGCAGTGGCTGCGCTTCGAGCAGCTACGCTGGGACAAAGGGCAACCGGAAACGGCTGCCTATATCTGCGAGGCCTGCGACACGGCGATTGCCGAGCACCACAAGACGTGGATGCTGGAAAACGGCGAGTGGCGTGCGATGGCCGAGGGCAAGACGGCGGGCTTTCACCTGTCGTCGTTGTACAGCCCGGTGGGCTGGCGGTCGTGGCGCGAGATCGCCGCCGCGTGGGAGGCCGCCGTGAGCAAGGAATCCGGATCGGCAGCGGCCATCAAGACCTTCAAGAACACGGAACTAGGCGAGACGTGGGTCGAGGAAGGCGAAGCGCCGGACTGGCAACGGCTGGTCGAACGGCGCGAGGACTATCGGCTGGGCAGCGTGCCCGAGGGTGGCCTGCTGCTGGTCGGCGGTGCCGACGTGCAGAAGGATCGCATCGAAGCCTCGGTCTGGGCCTTTGGGCGTGGCAAGGAATGCTGGTTGGTCGAGCACCGCGTGCTGATGGGCGACACGGCGCGCGACACCGTGTGGAAACGCCTCGCGGAAATGCTGGCCGAATCCTGGACGCATGCGTCCGGGGCGCAGATACCGCTGGCGCGCTTCGCACTGGATACCGGCTTCGCCACGCAGGAAGCCTACGCCTTTGTGCGCGCCTGCCGCGACTCTCGGGTGATGGCGGTCAAAGGCGTGGCACGCGGCGCGGCGCTGATCGGCACGCCGACGGCAGTGGACATGACCCAAGGCGGCAAGAAACTGCGCCGAGGCACCAAGGTGTTCGCTGTGGCAGGCGGCATTGCCAAGCTGGAGTTCTACAACAACCTACGCAAGAGCGCGGATGTGAATGAGGACGGCGTGACGCCGATCTACCCGGCAGGTTTTGTTCACCTGCCCAAGGTCGACGCTGAATTCATCCAGCAGCTGTGTGCCGAACAACTGATCACCCGCCGCGACCGCAACGGCTATCCGGTGCGCGAGTGGCAAAAGATGCGCGAGCGCAACGAGGCGCTGGACTGCTACGTCTATGCCCGCGCCGCCGCATCGGCGGCAGGGCTGGATCGCTTCGAGGAACGCCACTGGCGGGAACTGGAGCGACAACTTGGAGTGGCCAGCGCGCCACCACCTGAAGAAGCAATCGAATCCGTCAACGGGGCCACCCAACGCGGTGGCCTCGCTGTTTCTGGCAACCGCAATACAGCTCGGCGCGTCATCAAAAGCCGCTGGCTGGGCTGACAACCCTGTTTTTCCAAGGAGACATTCATGAGTCTGGCTACCCGTATCGAATCGCTGGTCATCCGCGTCGCGCAGGAATTCAACGATGTGCGCGCCAAGGCGGGCAACCTCGCCAACCTGAGCACCACCGACAAATCCAGTCTGGTCGCCGCCATCAACGAACTGCAGGCGGCGGTGGCATCAAACGTGATCGACGATGGTCAGGTCGCCACCACCAGCACCTATTCGTCCAGCAAGATCGTTTCGCTGCTCGACGCGCTCAAGGCCGAAATCCTCGGCGGTGCCGATGCGGCCTACGACACGCTGGTGGAAATCCAGCAGCTCCTGCAGAACGGCACCAGTGGTCTGGATGCGCTGCTCGCCGCCGTCAACAACCGCGTGCGCTTCGACGCCGCGCAAACGCTGACCGCACCCGAGCAGGCGCAGGCGCGCAGCAACATCGGCGCGGTGGCCGCCAGCGATGTCGGCAACACCGACACCGATTTCGTCGCGGTGTTCGAAGGCGCGCTGGTCTGATGAGCCTCGCCACTCGCATCACCGCCTTGGCCAGCCGCATCGGGCTGGAAGTCAAAACCAAGATCGACGCCAGCCACCCCGGCGTGGCTCGGGCGTGGGTGTGCTTCGGCTACGTCGGTTCGCAGATCGAGATCCGCGCCGCGCACAACGTCGCCAGCGTGACGCGCACGGCGGCGGGCCGTTATCGGGTGATCTTCGCCAGCGCCATGCCCGACGACGGCTACTGCTGGACGGCACTGGCACGCAGCAGCACCAACAGCGGCACACAACGCTTTGCCACGGTGCGTGCAAGCACCGACGAAAAAACCGCGCAACACGTCGATGTGCGTTGCACGACCGCCGGTGGCGCGGCCACCGACTCCTCTGAAATCAACCTCACGGTATTCCGCTGATGGCATACACCCAAGCACATCTGGACGCGCTGGAAGCCGCGCTCGTCAAAGGCGAAAAGCGCGTCACCTTCGGCGACAAGACGGTCGAGTACCGCTCGGTCGATGAACTCAATGCGGCGATTGTGGCGGTCAAGCGCGACCTGTTCGAGCAGGCCGTGGACACCGGACTGTGGCCCATTGCGCCCCGGCAGATCCGTGTCACCACGGGCAAGGGGTTCTGATGGCCTGGTATTCGAAGATTCGCAGTCTGTTCGGCCAGTCGCCGATTCATGAAGCAGCGGGCCGTGGGCGGCGCTCGCTCGCGTGGATGCCGGGCAATCCCGGTGCGGTGGCGGCGATACTCGCCACCTCCAACGAGCTGCGCGTCAAATCCCGCGATCTGGTGCGGCGCAATGCGTGGGCCAATGCCGGAATTGAAGCCTTCGTATCCAACGCGGTCGGCACCGGCATCAAGCCGCAGGCGATGGCCAAGGACGAGGCCTTCCGCGCCGAGGTGCAGGCGCTGTGGCGTGACTGGACAGAACAGGCCGATGCCACCGGCCAGACCGACTTCTACGGCCTGCAGGCGCTGGCCGCCCGCGCGATGTGCGAAGGCGGCGAGTGTTTGATCCGGCTGCGCCCGCGTCGCCCCGAGGATGGGCTGGTGGTTCCGCTGCAATTGCAACTGCTCGAGGCCGAACACCTGCCGTTGAACCTCAACACGGAATTGCCGTCCGGCAATGTCGTGCGTTCCGGCATCGAGTTCGATGCGATGGGACGGCGCGTGGCCTACCACCTGTACCGCTCGCATCCCGAGGATGGTGGACTGGCACCGATGTCCGGGCAAGGCGGCATGGACACTGTGCGCGTCGATGCGCGGGAAATCATCCACCTCTACCGCGTGCTGCGTCCAGGACAGATTCGCGGCGAGCCGTGGTTGTCGCGGGCACTGGTCAAGCTCAACGAGCTGGATCAGTACGACGATGCCGAACTGGTGCGCAAGAAAACTGCCGCGATGTTCGCGGGCTTCATCACCCGCCTGTCGCCCGAGGACAGCCTGCTGGGCGAAGGCAACGCCAATGACGCAGGCATCGCGCTGGCCGGGATGGAACCGGGCACGCTGCAAATCCTGGAGCCTGGCGAGGACGTGAAGTTCTCCGACCCGGCAGATGTCGGCGGTAGCTACGGCGAATTTCTGCGCGCGCAATTCCGTGCGGTTGCCGCCGCCATCGGCGTGACCTACGAGCAGCTGACCGGCGATCTCTCCGGCGTCAATTACTCCTCCATCCGTGCCGGGATGCTGGAGTTTCGCCGTCGCACCGAAGCCATCCAGCACGGCGTGCTGGTGCATCAGCTGTGTCGTCCGGTCTGGAATGCCTGGCTCGATCAGGCCGTGCTGTCCGGCAGCCTAGCGGCACCGGGCTACACCCGTCGCCGCCGCGAGTACACAGCCTGCAAATGGATTCCGCAGGGTTGGCAGTGGGTCGATCCGGAGAAGGAATTCAAGGCGATGTTGCTGGCGATCCGCGCGGGCCTGATCAGCCGCTCGGAAGCCATCTCGGCCTTCGGCTACGACGCCGAGGACGTCGACCGCGAAATCGCCGCCGACAACCAGCGCGCCGACGACCTCGGCCTGATTTTCGACTCCGACCCGCGCCGCACCTCCAAGGATGGCGGCAGCGCAGAACCCAACTCACAGGCCACCGACAGCAACCAGTCGTCCGCCTGAAGGAATCCCGATGACCCTGCTACCGCATATGGCGGCGCGCATCTTTGGCGCGCCCCTGCTGATCCATCGCCCAAAACTGGAAGTCATCCTCGCCGTCCTCGGGCCGCGCATCGGCTTGTCGGAAAGCGGCACGCCAATCCCTGTGCCTGCCACACGCAGTACGCCCGCATCCGATGGCGGCATCGCCGTCCTGCCGATCTACGGCACGCTGGTGCGGCGCGCCGTGGGGCTGGAAGCCGCCTCTGGGCTAACCAGCTATCAGGACATCGCTACGCAGCTCGATGCGGCCATTGCTGATCCGTCGGTGGCCGCCATCGTGCTCGATATCGACAGCCCGGGTGGCGAGTCCGGCGGCGTTTTCGATCTGGCTGACCGCGTGCGCGCCGCCACCCAGATCAAACCCATCTGGGCACTGGCCAACGACATGGCGTACTCAGCGGCCTATGCGCTGGGCTCGGCGGCCAGCCGCTTCTTTGTCACCCGCACTGGCGGCGTCGGGTCGATTGGCGTCATTGCCATGCACGCAGATCAGTCGGTACGCGATGCGCAGGACGGCGTCCGCTACACGACGGTGTTTGCCGGAGCGCGCAAGAACGACCTCAACCCGCACGAGCCGATCTCGGACGAAGCGCACGCCTTTCTCAAGAGCGAGGTGGATCGGGTCTACGGCTTGTTCGTCGACACCGTGGCCAGCCATCGCAGCCTGACCAGCGACACAGTGCGCGGCACCGAAGCGGGGGTGTTCTTCGGGCAGGACGCCGTCGCGGCAGGACTGGCCGATGCGGTCGGCACCTTCGACGAGCTACTGGCCGAACTCACGTCTGCACTTTCACCCCCTCCGGCGCTCGCGGCTGCGGCGCTGGCCTCACTTCACTCACCACGACTGGAGCATTTCATGAATGAACCCGGAACCACTGCTGACCCTGGGGTTGGCGCTGATCCTGATCGCGTTGCTGACACAACCCCGCCGATGACCATCGAGGACGCGCAGGAAATCGCCGAGCTGTGCGCATTGGCGGGCTGCCCAGAACGCATCGCCGGATTTCTCGCGGCGCGTACCTCGGCAGCCGCTGTGCGAGGTCACTTGCTGGCCGCCCGCGCCACCGGGCAAGAGATCAACAGCCTGATCACCCCGAGCGCGGCCACCACGGCCACGCACTCCCTCAACGACAACCCCTTGGTGCAGGCGGCCCGTGCCCGCGCCGGACAGGAGAAATGACATGCCCGTCATCACGGAAGGCAAGAACCTCGGCGATCTTCTGAAATACGAAGCGCCCAATCTCTACTCGCGCGATCAGGTCACCGTCGGCGCAGGCCAGAACCTGCCGCTGGGCACGGTGGTCGGGCTCGTGACCGCCACCGCCAAGCTCAAGCAGATCGACCCGTCGGCCACCGATGGCAGTCAGTACGCCGCAGGCGTGCTGATGCAGGCCGTCGACGCCACGCTGATCGACCGCGAGGACGGGCTGATGCTGGCCCGCCACGCCATCGTTGCCGATCACGCCCTGGCGTGGCCCGCCGCCATCACTGCCGCAGAAAAGCTGGCTGCCACCCTGCAGCTCAAGAGCCTCGGCATCCTCGTTCGCAAAGGAGTCTGACCATGAACAACGTTTTCGAGAATCCTGCTTTCTCGATGTCGTCGCTGACCGCCGCCATCAACATCCTGCCCAACAACTACGGGCTGATGGAAAGTATGGGCCTGTTTCCGCCCAAGCCGGTGCGCTTTCGCTCGGTGGCCGTCGAAGAAAAGAACGGCATCCTGACCCTGCTGCCGACGATGCCGGTGGGATCGCCCGGCACGGTCGGCGTGCGCGGCAAGCGCAAGCTGCGCTCCTTCGCCATTCCGCACATCCCGCACGACGACGTGGTGCTGCCGGAAGAAGTGCAAGGCATCCGCGCCTTTGGTTCGGAAACCGAGGTGCAGACCGTGGCCTCGGTCATGGCCGAGCACCTGCAGACGATGCGCAACAAGCACGCCATCACGCTGGAGCATCTGCGCATCGGCGCGCTCAAGGGCATCATCCTCGATGCCGACGGCTCGGAGATCTACAACCTGTTCGATCTGTTCGAGATCACGCCGAAGGTGGTCAATTTCCAGCTGAATGCTGCGGGCACCGACATCAAGAAGAAGTGTCTCGACCTCAAGCGCTATCTGGAGAAGAACCTCAAGGGCGAACGCATGACCGGCGTCCACTGTCTGGTGTCGTCGGACTTCTTCGACGCCTTCACCAGCCACGAGAAAGTGGTCGAGGCCTATCACCGCTGGCAGGACAGTTTTGCGCTGCGCTCCGATATGCGCTCGGGCTTTACGTTTGCAGGCATCACCTTCGAGGAGTACGCAGGCGAAGCCAGTGACGGCGACGGCAACGTGCGCCCCTTCATCGAGGACGGCGAGGGCCACGCTTTCCCGCTGGGCACGGTGGACACCTTCGCCACCTATTTTGCGCCCGCCGATTTCAACGAAACGGCGAACACGCTGGGCCAGCCGCTGTACGCCAAGCAGGAACCGCGCAAGTTCGACCGGGGCACTGACATTCACACCCAGTCCAACCCGCTGCCGATGTGTCACCGGCCTGCGGTGCTGGTGAAGGTGTTGGCGTCCTGATGCTGGCCGTCGAGTTGTTCTACGAGTCGGCGCGCAACGCCGGGCTGCTCACCGCTGTCACGGTGGCGGGCGGCCCGATCAATCAAACCGTGCATTGCGCCTTTCGCGCCCCGGACGAAACCGTGCTCGATGGTTTTGCGCTGTCACGCGACTACCAGCTCGACTATCCGGCGGCGTGGCTGACGCTCGCACCGGGCGACACCATCGAGATCGCGGGCAGCAGCTATCAGGTGCGCGACGTGCGCGCCATCGGCGACGGCTCCGAACGGCGCGCCTTTCTCTCCCAACTCTGAGGCCATCCCCATGAACTCCGTCCGCGAGCGCGTCTTGCGGGAGGTCGTCGCGCGCCTGTCATCCGCGATTGCACCGATCCCGGTGCTGCGTATGCCTGCCGTGCCGGTCACCCGCGAGGCCAGTCCGGCGCTGCTGCTGTTTGTCGACGGCGACAGCATCACCGCCCACGCCAACCACCTCGTCGACCGGCTGCTGATCGTCCGGCTTGCCGTGGTGGCGCGCGGCACGGATGCCTTCGACGTGGCCGACCGGGCGCTGGTGGCGGCGCACGCGGCCTTGCTGCTGGAGCCGAATCTCTCCGGCCTCGCCATCGCCGTGCGTGAGATCGACTGCGAATGGGAGTTCGACGATGCCGATGCCGGAGCCGTCGCGCTGCCCGCCCGCTACGAGATCCGCTACCGCACCCACGCCATCGACCTCACCCAAACAGGATGAACCCCGTATGCCAAATCTCACCATCGAACTTCTGAAACCCCACACCCACGCGGGCAAACGCCACGCCGTGGGCGACCGCATTGAACTGACCGACGCCAGCGCCCGCTGGCTGATCGCACAGGCCGTGGCCAAGGCCGCAACTGCGCCCGTCGCTGCCACTGAAACCAAACCCAACCGCCGCGATGCCACGTCCGGCACCACCCAAGGAGACTGACCATGGCTTACTTTTCTGGACAAGGCCGCGTCTACATCGGCGCGCGCGACATCGACGGCAACCCGGCAGGCCTGACCTTCGTCGGCAACGTGCCCGAGCTCAAAGTCTCGCTGTCGGTGGACACCATCGAGCACCAGGAGGCGCAGTCCGGCCAACGCCTGACTGATCTGCAGCTGATCAAGACCAAGAAAGGCGAATTCGCCTGCACGCTGGAGGAACTGATCGCCACCAATCTGGCGCTGGCGCTCTACGGCAGCACGACCACGATCACCCCCGGCACGGTCACCGGCGAGCTGCTGCCCAACCCGGTGACGCCCGGCAGCCTCTACCCGCTGGCGATGCAGAACGTGTCCGCTGTGCAGATCCACGATTCCGACGCCACGCCCAAGCTGCTGCCTGTGGGGCAATACAACGTCAACGCCAAGCACGGTTCGCTGGTGATTCAGGACGTCAGCACCGGCGGCCCCTACATCGAACCCTTCACGGTGGACTACGCCTACGGCGCGGCGCAAAGCACGGCGATGTTCACCCAGCCGCTGCCGGAGCGCTGGATTCGCTTCGAAGGCTTGAACACCGCCGACGGCAACCGTGAGGTGGTGATCGATCTGTACCGCGTGGCGATCAATCCGGCCAAGGAGTTGTCGATCATCACCGATGAACTGCTCAAGTTCGAACTTTCGGGCCAAGTGCTCGCTGATCTGACCAAGCCGGTCGGTGGTGATCTCGGGCAATTCGGTCGTCTGGTGCTGCTGTGAGGACTGGAACGATGAGCGACTTCAACACCTTCCCGCCCACGCCCGTAGTGGTGCAGCTTTCCTGCAGCGCGTTGGAATTGACGCCGGTGCGCTTGGGCGAACTGCCGCGCCTGCTGACCATCGTGCGTCCACTGGCCGATGCCTTGAACGCAGACCCCGACTGGCTGGCGCTGTTCAGTCAGCACGGCAACGCGCTGCTGGAGCTGCTGACGCTGACCACCCGGCGCGAGCGGGCGTGGATCGATGACCTGCCGCTGGACGACGCGGTGCAGCTGGCCGCCGCCGTGTTCGAGGTGAACGCGGATTTTTTCGTGGGCCGGGTGGTGCCGGGCATCCAGCGCTCGGCGGACAAGCTGGCCCCGCTGATCCGCAACCTTGGGACAGCACCGTCGCCCGCCTGATCCGCGCCGGTCACGGCCTGCACGCGGTGTTGGGCTACACGCTGGCGCAGGCCGTGGCCTTTTTGGATCTCGAAGGGCAACTGGAGCGCCAGCGGCTGGCGCAACTGCTGGGCGTGGTCGCCGTCGCCGCCCAAGGTGAAAAACGCTCCATCGAACAACTGCAACGCGATCTCTTGAAGGACTGAAACCATGCGCCTGTCGCTGACCACCACCGGCTTGCTCGACCCGCGCCAGCTGGCGGCGTGGAGCAGTGAACGGCGGCGCGCCGTCCATGCCGCTGTCACCCGGGGCATGAAAACCGGCGGGCGTGAAGTGCGTGATGCTGCGCGTTCCGAAATGCGCAGCGCCTTCGAGGTCAAGCGCAACAGCTTCGTCTCCTCGATGGGCGTCAAGGTATTCGACAAGAAGGCCAACGAACTGCCCGCGCTGTGGGTGGGCAGCAAGATTCCGTGGCTGGGTCTGCACGAGAAAGGCGGCAGCGTGAGCGGCAATCTGCTGATACCGCTCTTGCCCGGTCGCATCGGCCCCAAGCGCTTCAAGGCGGTCATCGACGGCCTGATGCGCTCGGGCAACGCCTTCTTCATCGAGAAGAACGGCCGCGTGCTGCTGATGGCCGAGAACATTGCCGAGAACAGCCGCCAGCTCACCCGCTTCAAGCGCGCCGAACGTGGCCGTACCGGCGCAAAACAGATCAAGCGCGGGCAGGAAATTCCCATCGCCGTGCTGGTCAAGCGCGTCGATCTCAAACGGCGTCTGAATCTGGCCGGTGGCGTGCAACGCGCACTGCCTGCCTTGGCGCGGGCGATTCAACAGGAACTGGACAAAGTCTGATGGCAAGCAATCGAGCGCAAATCCTGATCAGCGCCGTCGACCAGACCAAGACCGCCTTCGATTCGATCAAGCGCGGCTTGGGCGGCCTCACGGACACCGCCCGCAGCGTCAACGGCCTGCTGGCCAATCTCGGCGTGGGTGTTTCGCTGGCGGGGCTGGCCGCGATGGTCAAGTCGGCCATCGACACCGGCGATGCGCTGGACGAAATGTCGCAGCGCGTCGGCATCAGTGTCGAAACCCTGTCGGTGTGGAAGCCTGCCGCCGAGCAGTCCGGCGTGTCGGGCGAATCCTTCGAGAAGGGGCTGCGCAAACTCTCCACCACGATGCTGGAAGCCGCGACCGGCTCGGAGGATGCCGCACGCAACTTCGCGGCGGTGGGCGTGGCGTTCAAGAACCAGGACGGCACGCTACGCGGCACCGACGCCGTGCTGCTGGATCTGGCCGAGCGCTTCAAGGCCATGCCCGATGGCGCGCAGAAAACCGCGCTGGCGGTGCAGCTGTTCGGCAAGGCCGGAGCCGAGCTGATCCCATTCCTGAACCAAGGGCGCGACGGAATCAACGAACTGTCTGCCGAGATGCAGGCGCTGGGCGTGCAGATGAGCGGCGAAACCGCCGCGCAAGCCGGTGAATTCAACGACGCGCTCGACAAGCTCAAACTCGCCAGCACCAGCATCGGCAACCAGATCATCGCGTCCTTGCTGCCTGCGTTGAACGACATGGCCGGTGGCATGGTCGAGTCGGCCAAGGAAGGCGGCACGCTGCGGGTGATCCTGGACGGCGTGGTGCTGGTGCTCAAAATCCTGGCGCTGGGTGCGGCCACCGTCGGCAAGGCCTTCGTCGCCTTGGGTGAGGCCATCGGCGCAGGCGTGGCGGCAGCGGTCGAAGCGCTGCGCGGCAACACCGCCGGAGCCAAGGCCATCATTGCCGACCTCAAGGGCAGCCTGATCAAACGGCTGGATGAACTGGCCGAGTTCCGCGACAGCCTGTTCGACCCCAAGCCCATCGAGGTCAAGGCTCCGAGGATTCAGGCCGATCCGGAACTGCTGCAGCGCATGACCAGACCGCGCGCAGCACGCGCCACGCCCGACAGCAGCGGCGCGCAGACCTCCTTGATCAAGGCGCAGCTGGATGCCGAACTGGCCTTGCTGAAAGACGCGCTGACCCGGCAACAGACGGCGCTGGACGCCGCGCTGGAAGATCGGCTGATTTCGGTACGCGACTATTACGCGCAGAAAACCGCGCTGGAACAACGCGAGCTCGATGCTGAGATCGCCCGCAAGCAGCAAGAGCTGGCGCGCAGCCAGCAGATGGCCAGCGGCGGCAAGAGCGAGAACGAGCGCCTCAAAGCCAAAGCGGAGGTGGCCAAGGTCGAAGCCGAGCTGATCGTGCTCAACAACCGTCGTACCGACATCGAGCAGGCTAATGCCCGCAAAGCGGCGCAGGCCGAACGGGAACTGGCCGACGCCTTGGCGCAGGCGCGCGAGGAACTGGCGCAGATCACCGGCACGGCGACGGACACCGACCGGCAGGCGGCGATTGCGCGCAGCTACCGCGATCTGCGGGCGCGGCTGGCGGCCGAATCGGACACGGATGGCGTGTCGCTGGTCGACCGGCTGATCGACGTGAAGGCCGCGCAGGCCAATCTTGCCGCGCTGGAAGCCGCGTGGCGGCAAGTAGCCGAGCGGCTGCGCAATGCGCAGGAAGCCATCGGCATTCAGCAGCAGGCTGGGCTCTTGTCCGAGGCACAGGCACGCCAGCAGATCGTGACCTTGCAACAGCAATCGGCCACGGAGATGAAGCGGCTTCTGCCCGCGATGCAGCAGGCCGCTGTCGCCATCGGCCCGGATGCGGTGCTGCGCGTTGAGGCATGGAAGAACGAGCTGGCGCGCACGCGTCTGGTCGTCGGTGAAATGGCTCCGCTGTGGAACCGGCTGGGCGAGAGCTTCGGCAGCGCCTTGAACGGGATGATCACCGGTGCGCAGACCTGGCGCAGCGCGCTGTCCACGCTGTTCCGGCAGGTGGCCGACGCCTTCCTGCAGCAGATGGTGATCCAGCCCTTCCAGCAGTGGATCGCCATGCAGGCGCGGATGCTGGCGCTCAAGCTCGGTTTCATCCAGCAGGAACAAGTGGCGGACGCGGCGGCCAGCACCAGCAAGCTCGCACAGAAATCTGCGGAAACCACCGCCGTGGTGTCGATGGATGCCGCCAAGGCCGGTGCGGGTGCGGCTGCCTCGCAGGCCTCGATTCCCTACGTCGGCCCGGGGCTGGCCATTGCCGCGATGGTGGCGATGGTCGCCGCCGTCATGGCGCTGCTCGGCAATGTGAAAAAGTTTGCTGCCGGTGGCTTGGTGTCGGGCGCTGGCACAGCCACCAGCGACTCGATCCCGGCACGGCTGTCGGCAGGCGAGTACGTGGTGCGCGCCGCCGCCGTGCGGCAAGTCGGCGTGGCGTTTCTGGATTCGCTCAACGGCTTGTCGGGCTGGGCGCAGGGCCCGCAGTTCAAGGGCGGCGCACTGGCCTTTGCCGCCGGTGGCCTCGTGCCCGAGGTGAAGGTGCCGCCCGCGCAGCCGCAGATGAATCAGGCGGTGCGCATCGTCAACGCCATCGACCCCGGCGTCACCCACGACCACCTGCAAACGCCTGCGGGCGAGCGGGTCATCGTCAACATCATCGGGCGCAACGCGCGGGCCATCCGCTCGGCGCTCAATGGCTGATTTCAAGGAGCACAAACATGGCACTGCTGTTCATCGACGGCTTCGACCACTACGACCCGCAGGCGCTGGACGACTTCGGCCAGCCGTGGCTGGCGCGCGGCAAGGCCGCCTATCTGTCGCCGCAGGCCACCCGCGTACCGGGACGGCGGCCTTCGTCATTCGCGCTGCGTCTGCCGGAAGGCTCGGGCGGCGGCTATGTGAAGAATCTGGATGCCACCAAGACCAGTCTGATCGTGGGCGCATCCATTCGTGTCGTGGCTTATGAGAACACCGACGTGGAGCCGCTGCTGCTGGGCGTGCGCGATGCCAACTCGCAGGTCGCGCATCTCGTGAAAATCGGCGAGGACGGTCGGCTCAAGCTCTACCGCTGGCAATACGGCTATGACCAGTTGATCTCTGTCTCAGTCGCCAGCGCTCCGGCGCGCGGCTGGCACTACATCGAGTTGCAGGTCACGCAAGGCACCAGCAACGGTGTGCTGTCAGTGCGCATCAACGGCATCCTGGCCATCCAGATGACCGCGCAGAACACCATTCAGGGCGGCGGCCAACTGCTCACGGCATTCGTAGGTGCGGTGCCCGGCCAGAATTGTCCGCTGACCATCGACGTCGACGACTTCTACATCGCCGACACCAGCGGCACGATCAACAACACCTTCCTCGGTGATGTGCGCGTCGATGCCTTGCAGGCTCAGGCCGATGGCAGTTTGAACCAGTGGACTCCCAGTCCGGTCGGCACTGCTGCCTGGGAGGCCGTCAGCGACGAGGACGAAGCCACAGCGATCAGTGCGCCCAACGTGGGGCTGCGCCAGTCCTTCGATGTCGAGCCGCTGCCGGTAATGGCCACGCCCGCCATCTACGGTGTGCAACTGACCATGCTGGCGCGCAAGACCGACGCGGGGCTGGGCAAGGTCAAAGGACTCGTGGTCAGTGGTGCGCAGAGCGCCGTCAGCACCGACATCATCCTTCAGGAGCAACTGGCGTGGCAGAGCACGCTGTTCGAGCGCAATCCGAACGGCAACGTGCAGTGGACGGAAGCAGCCTTCAATGCCGCTGAATTCGGCGTGGAATCGGCATGACGGAGCGTGTCGTCGTTCAAGACATTGCGGAGGTTTCTAGCAAGCCGACGCCTGGAAGCGAACTGCCCGCCTTCCAGGGTGAAGTGCTCTCGCGCGCCACCTTCGGGGCGAGCGCAGCCAGCTTCACGCCGGAAACAGCGGTCGCTCCGCTGCCGCCCAATCTGGCGGCCAGCCTGCTGGCGGAATCCTTGGCGGGCCCCTGGCCACCCATCGATGCACCGATCTTTCTGGTCGAAGTGTTGCGTCGCGATACGGCCTCAAGCGCCATCGTCGCCACCGGTATGGATGCCTTCGGCGACCAGCCTTGGCCGGATGCGCAACGCGGCGTGTTTGCCTTCCGTCATGATTGGATGGAGCCCCTTGTGGAACGGCTGACCGATGCCCTGGTGGCCGACTGGCTGGCCGATCATCTCGGTCAAATGGCGCTGTGGCCGCTGCCGCAGTACGCGGTGCACCTGACCGAGTCCTGCGAACGTGGCGCACTGGCACTCAATGTGACGGAGGCTGACGGGCGACAGTTCGGGCCACTCTCGGCCAATGTGCATCTGACCTACGACGGGGTGCAGGGCTGGCAGGAAAGTGAGAGCAATGGCCGCTGGGTGCTGATCATCGCCGCCGATGGGTGGCAGATCGCCCAACTCAGCGATGTAGAAATCGATCTGCTGTGGCTGACGGAGCCCTTGGCACGCGCCGCAGCCGTCGGCAGCACCATCATGCCCTTGGTGTGGGGTAAGGCCATCGATCCAGCGGATCTCACCCAGTGGGTACCGGGCATGGTCGGCGGCAACATCCCCACACAGATCCAGCCTGCGCCATTGCCCGACCAGGATGTCCTCGATGACCCATGGCTCGACGAGATTCCGGTCTGGCCGGATGGCAACTGGCGTGACGATCCAACGGCCGCCGTGCAAGCCATGATCACCCGCCAGGACTTTTCGCCTGCAGATCCGTGGGTGTGCCGGGACGATCCGTGGGCTACGACAACTTTGCAGCGGCGCTATCTGGCCAGCTCACTCGATGAAATCGAGATCTGGCGGGCGCGGTTGTGGCGCACCCAAGGCCGTCTGGGAGCCTTCTGGCTGCCCGATGGCTTGGCTCCGATCCTGTGGGTGACCGTCGAAGCCGATCCCGAAGATGGCTTCCTGCGCGTGGATGGCAAAGACGTCTCCGCGCGAGTTTCAGAATTTTGGCATCGCCCCGCCGCCTGCTTGATCGTGCACCCAGACGGCTATCGGCACTACGCCCTGACGGCGACCTGCCATCTGGATCAAGGCGGTGTGCTGGTGCTGCGCTCGGGTCTCGACGACTGGGTGCCCGCAGGCAGCCGCGTCATTCGCCTCGTGCGCTGCCGCCTCGACCACGATGCCATCGATCTGTACTGGCACAGCCCGACGCTGCTGGAGATCACCTTGACCGCGCGCCAGTTGCCCGAACCACGCGGAAATGATCGTCAAACCTACGAGGGAGAGTAAGCACGATGAGCCAGAGCCCATTGCTGGAAGTCGAGCTATACGCCTTCGCCAGCAACAGCGCGCAGTTCTATCTGACGCCGCACGAATTCGACGTTGATCTCGACGGCAATCTTTACAAGAGCCTGGCCTTGGAACGCAACGAACTGGCGCTGGGTGCTGAAGCTGCGAAGGCTGGCTTGGATCTGAAACTGCCGCCGAACTGTGATTTGGTGCGCCACCTGCTCGCCAATTCGCTGACCGGCGACACCACCTCGATCACCCTGCGCATAGGACGGCGCGACACCTGGGGCGACTACTGGTGGATCTCCGGCACGCGCTGGATGGGCCGGGTGCTGGGCGTCGAAGTGGCTGACGATGTCGCTCGCGTTCGCTGCGAGTCGGCGCAAGTCAGTCTCAAGCGTATCGGGTTGCGGCGGCTCTACAGCCGCAAGTGTTCCCACGTTCTGTATTCGACTGCCTGCGGCGCGTCACCGATTTCTGCCAGCGCCTTTGTGAGCAACAGCAATGGCCGCAACGTCGATCTTGATGGTGGCACGCCCGGCAGTGTCAGTGGCGGCTTGGCCGGTGGCTGGTTGCAAACCCCGGAAGGTGCCCGCCACATGATTGTCAATGACTACGGTGGTGGTGTGGAGTTGCTCTATCCGGTGGCCATTGAAGTCGGCACCGAGGTTCTGCTGACGGTCGGCTGCGATCACAGCACGGCCACGTGCGAGTGGCGCTTCGGCAACCTCGACAACTACGGCGGCTTTCCCGCCATCCCGAGCAAAAACCCGTTCTCGACGGGCGTGTTCTGAATCCCTGGAGAAATCGCCATGTGGTACCTCGTCGTCATCGTGGTGGCGGCGCTGGTTTCGGTCGCGCTCGCGCCGAAACCGCCCGAACCCAAACCGGCATCCCTGTCTGACGTCGATGCCCCCACCGCAGAAGAAGGCCGACCGATTCCCGTCGTGTTCGGCACCGTGCTGCTGCGTGGCTCCAACGTCGTCTGGTACGGCGATCTGGAAGCCGACCCGATCAAGAAGAAAGGTGGCAAGAAATGACCACTCAGACCGTCATCACCATCGATCACGTACGCGCCGTGGGCCTGTGCGTGAACGGCACGCGCATATGGTTTGCGCGTCACGATCTGGATTTTCGCGCCTTTCTGCGCGACGGCTGTGACGCCGAAACCTTGCTGACCACCGGCGATGCAATGGCCCAACGTGTGGTCGAGCACGCCCGCAATCGATCCAGCCAGCGGGAGCAAGGCTGATGGGTGGCAGCAGCAAATCGCAAACCGTTGGCTACCGCTACCGGATGGGGCTACATCTGGCCTTGTGCCAAGGTCCCGTCGATGCCGTGCAGGAAATCCAGATGGGAGACCGTACCGCGTGGGGGGATGCCGACCGTGCGCCGCTGTCCAGCGGGCATGGGCTGAGCAGCCTCTCGATCAACAAGCCCACTCTGTTTGGCGGCGACGAGCGCGAAGGCGGCGTGGTCGGCACCATCGATGTGCTTTCTGGTCATGCCGGACAAGGACGCAACGACTACCTGATGAGTCGCCTCGGCGGTTCCATTCCGGCATTTCGGGGCGTGCTGTCCTTGGTGGCACGCAAGATCCTGTTCGCGGCCAACAACCCCTACATCAAACCGTGGGCAGTGCGCGTCCGACGCTTCACGGCGGGTTGGTTCGATGCGCCGTGGATGGAATGGAATGCCGAAGTCCGCACCTGGGATGAGGACGAAGGCCGTGAGATCAGCGTCGGTATGAACCCGGCGCACATTCTGGTGCAGTGCCTCACCGATCCGCATTGGGGTATGGGCTATCCGCAGAGCACCATCGGCTGGAGCTTCTGGAACGCGGCATGGGCTTTGTCGAGTGAGGGCTTCGGCCTCAATCTGATCTGGACACGGCAGCAGCCCATCGAGAGCTTCATCGGCCAGGTCATCGACCACATTGGCGGCATCCTCTACACCGACCCGGAGCAAGGCACGTTTGAGCTCAAGCTGCTGCGCGACGACTATTGGATCGACAGCCTGCCACAGTTGGGGCCTGACGAAATTGTGCGGCTGGAACGCTTCGAGCGTGCCCAGTGGGGCGAGCTGCCCAATGAACTGACCGTGGTCTACACCGACTGGCAGACCGGCGGTGATGCTGCCGTCACGGTCGAGAACCTGGCCGCCATCCAGTTGCAAGGTGGCGTTATCAATCAACGCCGCGACTACCCGGGCGTCAACTACGGGCCACTGGCCGCGCGGCTGGCCTTGCGTGACCTGCGCGCCTTGGGTTCGCCCCTGGCCCGGATGAGTCTGACCGTGGCACGCGACACGCTGGAACGTGCGCCATTGCCCGGCGACGTGTTCCTGCTGAACTGGCCGCGCTTGGGTGTGGATCAGATGGTGGTGCGCGTGACCGGCATCGACACCGGCGTTTTGGGTTCGGCCGAGTGGCGCATCGAAGCGATGGAAGATGTGTTCGGCATGAGCAACACCGTGCTGTCACCCCCGCCACCCCACGTCGAAGAGCCGACCATCGAACCTTTGCCGCCCGCCTTGGTGCTGGCCGTCGAGGTGCCGTATTGGGAACTGGCCCGGCGCTTGTCGCGTGCGGATCTGGCCTACCTGACCGACACGGACACCTATCTTGGTGCGCTGGCTGCTGCCGGTGGCACCGGGCAGCTGAATTGGCAACTGGCTACCGGCACCTCAGGCGGAGACCTCACTTCCGTCGTGGGCGAGGACTATGCGCCGCTGCTCATGCTCGATGCCGCCTTGCCAGCCAGTGAGGCCGATGCCATCGGTGTGCCGGTGACGGCCATCAGCCAGCCGGAGAGACTGTCCGTGGGCGACTACGCCTACCTGCTGGCTGCCAGTGGGGAGGTTGCCGAGGCCGTTACCGTCCTTGCCTTCGATGCCGCCAACGCGACCATCGATCTCGCACGCGGCGTGCTCGATACCACACCCCAAGCTCATGCTTTGGGGACTCGGTTGATCGGCGTCGGCGAATGGCTAGCGTCGGAAGGTGCGGAGCGGGCCCCGGGCGAGTCGGTGTTCGTGGGCGCGATTCCTCGCACGCCGACCGACCAAGGCGATGCCGAACTGGCCGCCAATGGCCAGCCGTTGGTGCTGATCGGTCGGCAGGCCTTGCCGTATCCCCCCGGTCGTATCCGCCTCAATGGCCAGACCGAGCCTGCCGTGGTGGCCGGTGATCTCACCGTCGCGTGGGCGCATCGCGACCGCACGCAGCAGACCGCCTATCTCGTGCAGCAAGACGAGGGCGATATCGGGCCAGAACTGGGCGTGACCTACACGGTGCACATCCGCAATCGCAACAACGTGCTGGTTCGTACTGAGACGGGGCTGCTTGGTACCGCCTTCATCTGGACGGCAGCAGTGGCCGCGCTGGATGCCGGTGCTCTGGGCGACCGAATCACAGTCGAAATCAGTGCCGAGCGCGATGGTTTGAGCAGCTGGCAGCCGCAGGTGCGGGTCATGGATCGCGCGGGCTACGGCCTGCGCTGGGGACAGTATTGGGGAGGTGTGTGATGGATACACCAATAGAAGCACGCATTGATGCTCATCTGCTCACCCTGAACGAGCCTGCCGAATGGCGGGAGGCCTGCATCGCTAGCATCAAGGACGCACCGATCCAGTTGCACATTCTGCCCGGCATTCCGGGCCGTATCGGTGAGGCACGCGCGGCAGGCTACGCACAAGGCACTCTGCCGTTGGTGTCCTTCGTCGATCCCGACGACCTGTACGAAGCCAGTGCCTTCACACAACTGGCCGATGCGCTAGATGCCTGCCCGCAGGCCGTGATGGCCTACACCGACGAAGCGCTGACCGACGAAAACGGCCAGGACATCGCGGTACGGCGTCTGGCCTACAGCCGTTGGCAGCACGCGAACAGCGCCAGCCATGTGCATGGCCTGATCGTGATGCGTCGATCTGCCGTCGATGCCGTGCTCAAGGAAACCACCGACCTCAACAACTTCGCCGACTGGCTGCTAACCCTGCTCGTAGCCAAGCGCGGTGGCGTGCTGTACCTGCCCATCGTTGGGCGTCATTGGCGACAACACCCGCAGCAAAGCCACCGAACCGGCGATCCGGAAGTAGTCCGGCGCATTCGCCACACATCGAATCTCTGGAGATAAACCATGCCATCAACCGACCCGAACCTTGGACTCAACTACGGCTGGACGCTCGGCGAGAGCGGCTGGGATACCGGCATAGATGCCAACCTCAAGCGCCTCGGCGCGGTGGTCGGCCTGTCCGTGAAAGACCGCGACCTGACTACGCCACCTGCCAGCCCCGCCAACGGCGACCGCTACATCGTGCCTGCGGCTGCCACGGGCGTGTGGGCGGGAAAAACCAACCAGATCGCGGTGCGCATTGCCGATGCCTGGGAGTACCACTCGCCCAAGATCGGCTGGCTTTGCTACATCGAGGACGAGGCCAAGCTCTCGGCCTACAAGGCCACAGGCTGGAGTGCAGGCGTCGCCATCTGATTTCCCATCTTCGTACCCACCAGAAACCCGCCCACGAGGCGGGTTTCGCATTTCTGGAGACCTGCAATGACCGAACCCGAACAACAACCCGCCGCCCTTGTGGAAAACATGCTCCTGTTGCGCCGCGAGGACTTCGACGAACTGCTCGACCGTGCCGCCGAACGCGGAGCCGAGCGTTGCCTTGCCCATCTCGGGCTGGAGAACGGCAGTGCCGCGAAGGACATCCGCGAACTGCGCGATCTGCTGGAAGCGTGGCGCGATGCCCGCCGAACGGCGTGGCAGACCACCATCAAGGTCGTGACCACCGGCATCCTGGCAGCGCTGCTGGTGGGGGCCGCCATCAAGTTGAAGCTGATGGGAGGCGTCCAATGACCGCCAAGCCGAAGATCTGCCTTCTGGACGACTGGCGGCGCGTGTTGCGACGGGCCTGGAGCATTCGCTTCTCGCTGCTGGCCGCTGCCTTCACGGCGGCGGAAGTGGTGGTTCCGCTGTTCGGGGACGTACTGCCGCGCGGCGCGTTTGTGCTGCTGGCCTTTGCCGCCAGCATCGGCGCGACCGTCGCGCGCATCGTGGCGCAGCCGGAGATGCACCGATGACCCGGCCAACATCACCCGTGATGCGCAGGACGGTGACCGGGCTGACGCTGTCCGCCGCCGCCCTGGTCAGCATCGTGCTGCACGAGGGGTACACCGACCGCGCAGTGATCCCCGTCAAGGGCGATGTACCGACCATTGGTTTTGGCACCACCACCGGGGTGAAGCTGGGTGACACCACCACGCCGCCGAAGGCGCTGGCTCGGGCGCTCACCGATGTGCAGCAGTTTGAGGGGGCGCTCAAACAATGTGTGACCGTGCCCCTGGCCCAGCACGAGTACGACGCGCTGGTGAGCTTTTCCTACAACGTCGGCAGCCGCGCGTTCTGCCAGTCCACGCTTGTCAGAAAACTCAACGTTCAGGACTACGCGGGAGCCTGTGCCGAGCTGCTGCGCTGGCGCTTCTTCCAGGGTAAAGACTGCGCGTTGCCCACCAATGCGCGGCTGTGCGGCGGGCTGGTCACACGGCGTCAGGCCGAGTACCGGCAGTGCATCGGGGAGGCGTCGTGAGCGTGATTCCGTGGCCGTACCGGCTGCTGGCCCTCACGGCGCTCGGCGTCGCCCTGATTGGCTTCGGCTGGATCAAGGGGGCGAGCCACGTTCAAGCGCGATGGGATGCCGCCATCCAGCAACAAGCCCTACAGACCGCAGCCATCCGCGAGCGGCAGGCGCAAGCCACCGTCAAGGTCGTCACCCAGTACGTCGACCGCGTCCGCGTCGTTCGCGAGAAGGGCGAAACCATCATCAAGGAGGTTCCCGTCTATGTGCCAGTTCAAGCCGATGCTGCTTGCTCTATCAACCGTGGCTTTGTGCGCCTGCACGACGCTGCCGCCGCCGGTGAGCTGCCCGAGCCCGCCCGAGATGCTGATGCGGCCTCCGCAGGCATTGCGCTCTCTGCCGTCGCCGGAACCGTTGCCGCCAACTACCAGACCTGCCACGAAAACGCCGAGCAACTGAGGGCGTTGCAGGCGTGGGTCAGTGAGATTCCATCTGCCACCAAGTAATCAGCGCTTGGCCACTTCGCAACACCTGATCGTTCCATCCCGAATGCGCTTGGCTTTTAGCCCGGACAGCGCGTTCATGTCATCCGTACCCACCACGGAGCATTGACCATGAGCAATAGATTCAAGCACGCCGTCATCGACGACGTGACCTCGCGGAACATCGGCGCCAGCCTGCAAAACCATCTGCTCGATCTGTTTGAATCGGCCATGAAGTCGGTGGCCAGGACGTTGGTGCGCGAGGCTAAATTCAACACCACCGACTTCGCCACCGCCAAGGCACGAGGCTGC
This sequence comes from Leeia sp., assembly GCF_041909055.1. NCBI lineage: Bacteria > Pseudomonadati > Pseudomonadota > Betaproteobacteria > Neisseriales > Leeiaceae > Leeia > Leeia sp. Next base: position 320,398 of record NZ_JAYREC010000005.1, read on the forward strand.
GAGGGATTCACGCTGCTAGTGAGCCGCACCCACGCCGACTCCCGCGACGGTTGGTTCGGTGCGTTTCAGCGCGGTGACGAACGCCTCGACGTGATCGGTCACCTGGAATAGGTGATCAATCGTCCAGTTCCGGAACGTCCCAGTCAGCCGGGCGCGCCTCGCCGGTCTGGTAGAACTGCTTCACCAGCTTCACGTATTCCAGAAAATCCCGGTTCTCTGTGGCCAGCCGATTGGCCATGTCCCAATCGATCTCGTCACGCTCTCGGGCCGGAATCAGCACCTGACTGTCGGCAGGGTTTTCCACGTCCAGCTTGATGAAGCCGATACCGTGGGCGGCAAACAGCATCCGCAGTTCCTTCAGCGTATCGGTGCCGCCGATTTCCGCAGCGACCAGATAGCCGAAATTGGCCCACGACGAGTTCGATACGGCCTGAAAGAAGCACTCGCGCACGTTCGAACGGTTGATCAGCAGCTTGACCTCGAACGACCACAGCTTGGTGCGCTTGTCGGAATACTGCGTCACGCAGTCGCGCACTTCGCGGTGCCACTCCTTGCCCAAGTCCTCCATACCCACCACGTCCGGGTAAAGCCAGCGGTTGCCGTTCGGCCCGCGCTTGTTCGACGAACGCTTCTCGTCGATGCGCTTGGAGAAAACGCCAAACTCCTCCCACAGGTATTGCGAGAGCAGCGGGTACAGAGCGTGCTCGTCAATCTTCAAAGCACTTGCATCCGCAGCCGTTGACGTGCTCTCGCTTTCGGCCGCCGCCACTTCGGCGCTGTCCGAGCGCTCCGAGTAGTAGTACTTGCGCGGCCGTCCTTCAGTCGTTTTGAGTTCTGGATGCTTCGTTTGCATGCGCGGGCGCTGCGAGCTGATTTCTGCGACGAGCTGCTGCACCAAATCCGCATCAGACTTGATGTAATCGCCGCGGCTATTGGCCCGCTTTTCCTGGCATTCATCCGGATAAGTGGCGAACACCCACTCGGCAATCTGCCGTGCGCTGAATTTTTCTTCGGGCCGATCTTTCAGATAGCCGATGACGACCTTTGCCAGATTCAGTGCCATATCACTCCTTCCAGACCTCTGCAGCCAGCGGCAATTCGTTGAGCTCGGCGCGGGCCTCACGCCAGCTGGGGTAATGCTCTTCAAGGATGGCGATGAAGCGATCACTGTGCGTGGGCTCAATCAAATGAGCCATTTCATGCACGACGACGTACTCCAGCAAATCCTTAGGCTTTTTCACCAGCTCCGTATTGAGGCGGATGTTTCCCTCTGCGTGATTGCAACTACCCCACTTGGTTTTCATCCGTTGCAGGAAATAGCCTGAGACTCTCACCTTGAGCTTTTGCTCCCACTTTTGGATCAGTGGCGGTACAACCTCGTGCAGCAACGACTTGTGCCACTCATGCATCACCTCCGCGCGTTTTTCTGCGCTGCTGCCCGGACGAACAATCAGGGTGATCCGTTTGTTGCTGAGGACAACACTAGGCTTTACATCCTGGTAGTCCACCGTCATTAGGTAGCGCCGCCCCCAAACGTGGTGGCTCTCACGCTCAACGAACTGGCGTGGTGTTTCCCGCGCCTGACATTCCAGTTTTCTCTGCTGGTCACGAATCCAGACCAACTTGGAGATCGCGTAGGCACGCGCTACTTCTAGGCGAGTGTTGGTTGGGGCGGCGAGAGTCACACGTCCATCAGGCGGATGAACGGTGAGGTGGACATTCTTGATGTCCTTCCTGGTCACCGCTATTGAAATCTCGCCCAGTTGGATCGTCTCGTTCATCAGTACCCCGATTGGTTCTTGATGATTTCGAAAATAGCCTGCGTCGCCACCCGATCCCGCGACATGATGGGAAACAGCGCATTGAGCACCTGCTTCTCACGGGTGTCATCCCCTTTCCAGCCTGCCGGTGCCTGCTCTCGCATCGCCTGATCGAGTTCGAGCGCGAGCGTCGCCTTGCCATCGTCGTCAGTCGGACAAACGAAAGTTGCGGCCGGAATGCTGGCCAGATTGTTGAAGAGAGCGATCGCTTCCGGGTGACCGTTGAGCACGTGCGGATGGCTGCCCGTATTCTTGGCCGCCATCTTTTTCACCAACTCTTCGGCCTTCTGGAGGAATTTCTCGTAGGCAGCGGTGTCGTCGCGCTTTTGCTTGATCAGGTCTTCGAGGAGCTTGGAGATCTCGTCGTAAAACTTCGGATCAGTCAGTTGATCCCGAATGATCGTCTTGCGGACGTTGTTGATGATGCCTTCAGCAATCGCATTCCTCGACAGCTTGCCCTTCTGGTTGAGCTTCTTGGCAATGGCGTCGTGAATGCCGGTTTCGATGATCAGCTCGGTCAGTGAGAGCGAGCTGAGATTTCCCAAATCTTCAGCTGGGTCTGCTTGGATGTAGGTGTTGATGAGGTGGCGCATATCCGCCTCATAAGGCTTAATGTCCAACTCTTCGCCTGAATGCTTCTTGATCGCCGTCCGGGTGTCGCTGTAGAACTCGATTTCTTTTTCGAGCGCAGCAATGTCAGCTGCTGAATATCCTGCTTCTTCGAGGTTCTGGGCAATTGCCGCATAGGCTCGCAGGAATGCGGCTGCTGACTTGTAGAACGAGATGCGCAGCGGCTCGGTGTTCAGCAACGCTTCTGGATCGTTGGCATCACCGCAGAAGTAGTGGAGGTACTGCTCCATCTCGCGGGGCATGGCCACCGGCTCACACAAGTAGCGCAGTGCTTCCCGGGCAGCATCGAGCTGCGCCTTGCCTTCCTTCAGCCAGTCTTTCACGGCTACGTTGCCGTCATCGCCACCTTCGTCGATGTCCAGCTCGTCCGAGGTGTAAACGGCGATGGAGTCCTGCACCTTCTCGAACAGCTCTTTGTAGTCGACGATGTGGCCATAGTCCTTGTCGTCGCCGTCGAGCCGGTTTGTGCGGCAGATAGCCTGGAACAGGTTGTGATCGCGCAGCTCGTTGTCGAGGTAGATGTAGGTGCAGGAAGGCGCATCGAACCCGGTCAGCAGCTTGCTCACCACGATTAGCAGCTTCAGATTGGCAGGCTCATCGATGAAGCGCTGCTTGGTCTTGTCCTCGTAGTCCTTAGTGGTCTGATCTTTCTGCAGGACGTGCTGGGTGTAGGTGTCAAACTTGTAGCGCTCGTCGCTGTCCTTGGGCTCGCGCGAAATCGCGTTGTGGTTGGGCTCGTAGGACGTAATGATTCCGCAGTACTTGCCAAACGACGTGTTCTGGAACAAACGGAAGTAGTGGCAGGCGTCGTAGATGGAGGCTGCCACCAGAATGGCCGTGCCCCGGTCATTGTTCAGACGCGGCTGGACTCCGAAGTCGTGGATGATGTCGGCGATGATGCGCTGCTTGCGCTCACCGGCACTCATCAGCTCTTCCATCGTCGCCCAGCGCTTACGCAGAACCGAACGCTGAAAGTTGTTCAGCCCCTTGGTTTTCTGATCAAACCACGCATCGATAGCTTTCTTTGACGTCAGGCGCTGAGGCACATCGCGCGCTTCGTACTTCAGGTCAAGCACAACCTTGTCGGCCACCGCTTCATCGAACTTGTAGGTGTGGATGTAGGTGCCGAAAACCTCGCGGGTGGTCTGCTTGTCTTTGCGCAGCAGAGGCGTGCCGGTGAAACCGATGAAGATGGCGTTCTCCAGCCATCGCTTCATCTGCTTGTTCATGTCGCCGCCTTGCGTGCGGTGACATTCATCGACGAAGACGTAAACACGGCCCACCACCCGCGGAGGCTCGCCCTTCAGGTCGGTCGTATCAAACTTGTGGATCAGCGCGCACATCAAGCGTGGCGTGGCTGCCCCTAGCTTTTCAACCAATTCCGCGCGAGAGGTGATGCGCGGCGATGCCGCATCCTCGCCAATCACGCCTGCATTACGCATCACACCCACGATCTGCTTGTCCAGCTCATCACGGTCGGTGATGACCAGGACGCGGGCGTGCGGGTCAAATTCCAGCAGCCACTTGGCAATCAGCACCATCAGAATGCTCTTGCCGCTGCCTTGGGTGTGCCAGATCACACCGCCTTCCTGCTGCTTCACCCGCTCCTGGGCCGCTTTCACGCCGTGGTATTGATGGACGCGAGGTACCTTCTTTTGCCCGCCATCGAAGATGATGAAGTTGCGAATCAGATCCAGCAGGCGCACCTTGTCAAACATCTGCGCCAATGGTTTATCCAGCAGCGCACCCTCTGCGAGTGGCTCTGATGGGGCTGCGCCTTTATCCTTGCGCTCCTTCCACTCGACGAAAAATTTTTCAGGGGTGCCCGTGGTGCCGTAGCGCAAACCCTGCGAGTCGCTTCCCGCCAGCACCAACTGCACCGTGCTGAAAAATCCCTTGTTGAAAATCTCTTCCTGGTTGGTGATGAGCTGACGAATACCGTCGGCCACCTCCACCGAACTGCGTTTCAACTCAATGACGGCGACCGCGATGCCATTGATGTAAACGACCAGATCGGGCCGCCGCTCGTAGCCGCCGCGCAAGGTGACCTCTTCGGCCAAGCCAAAGTCGTTGTTGCCAGGCGTTTCCCAGTCGATGAGGTGTACGGTCTCATGCGCCTGTCCGGCTGCAATCTGTACCGGTACGCCATAGCGCAGCAGTTGGTAGGTGCGCAGATTGGCTTGATACAGGGTGATGCCGGTGGAGTCGGCGGCGGTCAGGAGCTTTTGCAGCGCAGCAGAAATGTGCGCATCGGAATAACCACGCTTCTTGAGGTTGCTGCGCAAAAAATCTGCCTCGATGCAGCGGTTGTTGTCGCGTTTACTCCACTCACCCAGGTGATCGTACCCAAGGCAGTCAGGGCGACTTGCATCGGTAAACAGGGCGGCAACACGGTTCTGCGTCTTGCGCTCAGAACGGGCTTGTTCAGACATTGCCACCCCCCTTGGAAATTCTCTTCAATTCTTTCGGAAGGAAGGCATCAATTTCCTCATCGGAAAAAGTCATGTCTTCCAGCTTCTTCAACGCTTCTTGTGCCCTGCTGTAGGCTTCAAAGTTTGTGCTGGGGGCTCCGACATAGACTGCATGGAGTTCATCCTGAAGCGCATCCCTTCTTGTTCGAATCAATTCGAGCGCCACATCTCCCACACGGATATCGGTGAGCAACGAAAGATATTTCTCTCGAATAATCCAAAGATCTGAGCCTGCCTGGCGATGTTTCTGCGCGATCTCGCCAAGGTCGTAATCCTTGGTGTAGGCATTTAATGCCAGCAGGCTCGCCGAGAGCAGGGCGCTAATTGCGGCCCCAATTTCCTTCGTGCCGAAGAATGTAGACACAATTCCGCCAGTGACCACTGCGGAAATAACAATCTGCCAGAATTTAATTCTCCCTTGCCGCTCAAGCAGAATGTCCGCGCATTTCTCGTGTGTTTTGTGGGAGTAGACAACTCGCCCATAACACTCGCGCAACTGGCCTTCCAGTACATTGATATGGTCAGTCGTCATTGTTCTGCTCCCCATTAATAGGAACGTGAATCCGGTTTTTGGCGACAACCACACCATCCTTCACGCAATAACACTCAACGATGTGATCGCCGAGAAAACTGGTAGATTCCGTCCGCTGCATCAATCCATCATCTTTGATGATTTGCCCTCTGATGCAATTCCTCTTACGGGCCGCATCGCCGCGATTTAAGACCTTCCAGTAGATGTCATACGGTTTGGCTGCCGAAACACATGTAATTTCGAAGCGCAAGCTCTTTTTGGTCATCAAAGGAATCCTCCTGGCCAACATCTCGCGGAGGAAGAACTCACGGAATCCGTTCTGTTTGACCTCGCAATCCAGTTGCATGGATTCTCGAATATCAATTGGGAATTTGTCCTCGATAAATTCCTCGGTGTCATCCCAGCCTTGCGCAAAACTCTTTGCCACGGCCTCTTGAGCCACCGTCGCCGATGCTGGGAATGGTCGCCCATAAACCTTCTTCCACTTATCGTTGACGTTCTTCTGGTTCTCGGCCTCGATGGCTTCTACGCAGAGCTTGTGGGCTTTTTTGGCCTTTTTCTGAAATTTCTTTTTGACCTTCACTCGCTGGCGGCTACCCGGAGCAGCGTACTCGGTTTGCTCTGGCAGTTCAGACAGGTATTTGAAGAAGTCCCGACTCATCCAGTCGTAGTAGAGGAAGCTCTTGGTATCGAAATCCGTGGTTGAGTCAAGAAAGTTGTAGGCCAGCGTATCCAGCAGCAGCCCGCCCATTCCAACGCCGTGCTTGTTTTTCCAAGCCCGCGCCATCTTGCACAGAGGCCTCAGATTGGCATTCTTTTTCGTGTCCAAGTCCGCCACGGCCGTCATCTCTTCTCGTGGCTTGGTGGTTTTCCAGCTACCGCCGTTTTTCGTGTCTGGATATAGGTAGCTTGAGTCGTCTTGTTCAAAAACAGGCTGAACCTCAACGTGGAAGTCCGTGTAGGTGACCGTCACGACCAAGCGGTCTACCTTTACTTTCGTCGTTGGATAGCGCTTGAGGATCGCATCTTTTGCATCCTGCAGCAGGGTCAGTTGCCCCCCGGCTTTGTTGTAATCGACCCATTTGGTCTTGGGCATGATGTACAGCATGTCCAGATCGGAAATGCCATTGATGCCTGTTTTTCGACCAAACGATCCGACCTGAAGGGTGTTCGCGGTTTTTGACTCCGTGTCTCGAAACTGCTTATTCAGCGCTGACGTGAGTTCGCCATAGCGCGTGCTGATGGTCTCTGCGTTGCCAATTGCCAGATTGCCGACAAAGTCGGAAAACATCTCCGCAACACTCATACCAGCCTCGTCTTACCAGTGAGCAGTTCTTGCATCATGGCCTGTTTGATGTTGCGGGTTTTGTCGCGGCGAGCTTCTAAAGTAGCTAACTCGACGTCCATGCTAGAGAGCACGGCGGCGATCGCTATTTGCTCTGGAATTGACGGGATAGGCAGCGTCAACTTTGCAATGTTGGTTTTGCTGATGCCGGATACTTTTGTACCAACCGCATAGAACATGAACTGCTGGCGTATTGCCGGTGTTTGGAAACAGTAGTGCTTATAAGCATGTGCAAGATCGTTTGTCTTGCTCTTGGCAACTATCGTGTGCAGACCGGAAATGAACGGGACATCTTCCTCGTTTTCAATAACGAGATGTTTGCTTGTTCCAGCGTCGTCTTCGGATGCATCAACGAAAACAACATCGCCATGTTTAAGCAGTGAGCCTTCCGAAATTCGCCCGAGCGAAATATCTAACTTAGGGATATCCAAGAAGTCCCGTCTGGTGTTTACGCAAGTTTTTGACGATCCGTGGATATCGCCGTAGTGCAGATAGCAATGACCTTCGTTGGATAATTGATCGCGCGAGGCCGAATAACCGCCGCTGAAATCAAACAAGTCGCCAAACGACTTTAATTCCCAATCGCCTGAGAATCCGGGAAGGCGTTTTTCTCCCGTAAGCAGTTGCTGCATGGTCGCCTGCTTCAGATCGCGCTTCTTGGCGATTACTTGGTCAAGGGTGGCGAGCAAAGCATCGGCATCGCTCAACGCATTTGCAATTTGCGTTCGTTCCTCGTCGGTTGGCGGTAGCGGAACCTTGAAGGAGTTCAGGCTTTTGTTCGTGATCTGATTGATGGTCGCGCCCAGATGCTCATTGATCTGCTTTTTGAAAATGCCCGACTGAAATACGTGATGCAGAAGTTTGCCGTGTTCACTACGGAAAACTGCCATGAACGCGCCGAAGGTCATGCCAATGGCCCGCTCGTCGATAAGAGCGGACTTGCCAATCAGATCGCGACTGCCGTTTCGCACGCAGACAAGAATGTCTCCCGGCCTGACCATGATGCGCTCAGGAATATCGGTTTCGACAAATACGTTGTCATCAAAGCAAAGGGTGCCGTTTTGGACGTTGGATGAGCGCAGCACCAAGGTTCCATACTTGCGAACTTCGGAGGGGCGGTAGGTCAATCCAATGAGGCTGTCGCCAATCTCGCCCAGCGGCTTGGCATCCCAGTCGTCAGGGATCACGCCGACATCGCTGTGCTTGTAGCTAGGCATCAGTTCCATACCGCCCCCATTTTTTTCAGGTGCTCATCCACACGTGCTGAAAGTGTTACGAGATCTTTGGTCAGCGTTGGCAGCGGCGTGGCATAGCGTTCCGCAAGCTGGCGGATGCGACTGGTAAGGGTTTGAGAAACCCGATCCAGCTCGCCTTGCACGGCATCGGCCAAGGTCGCCAGCCATTTGTCGTCCACCACGAGCGTTTTGATCTCTTCCTCGGTCAGCTTGGGGTACTTGGCATCCAGCTTGGCCTCAAGGTCATCCTGCGCCGCTTTCAGCTTCGCTTTGATATCGGTCTGCTTGTCGAGCAAGGCGGCGTAGTCCTGCAGCGCCTTGCGCTCGTCTGCGTAGTCAGGGTCTTTGCCGATCTCCTTCAGGCGGGCTTTGACAGCCTTGGCGGTGATCTTCTGCTTGTCGCCTTCGCCTTCGATGACCTCGGCCAGCAGCCCTTCTTCGCCGCTGTTCTCTTCCATCATCTCCTGAAGTTGCTGCTCGACATCTGCCAGCTTGGCCTCAAACGCTTCAATGGCGTCGCGCTCAGCGATGAAGTAACGGGCGATCAGAATTGGCGCGGGAATCAGATCGGATTTGAAGCGGCGCTTGCCTTTCTTGTAGTCATGCGCTTCGGGCCACGCCAGCTTGCCGTCCTTGTTCTTGACTTGAAGGATTTCACGCGGCTGCGCCCCAGCGTGCCAGCCTGCGTCGGCGATCAGGTAGCAGTCGTCTTGCATCGCTTCCGCCCAGTAGTCCATGAGGTGTTGGTACACGTCATAGGCATTGACCAGGGGCGTCGGCTTGAATCGAGCAAGCAAATCCTCGGACAGCGACTCGATCAATTGCTTTGGGTGGCCGTTTTGCGCAAAGGCCTTCAGTTGCGGGGTGCTGGCCTGCTTCCAGTCAACAAACCCCTTGGTGGCTGCCTGATTGAATGCAGTGAACTCGGGATGCGCAAAGATGGTGGTCTTCACCTCTGCGATGGGCAGCTTCAACTGTGCGTAACCAGTGCGCCCAGCTGACTCGAACAGGGCGCTGCGCACACCGGGGATCACCTTCCAGTAGTCGCCCAACGCATCGAGGTCACGCTCAGGAATGCCGCCCCGCAGATGGCCATCGATGTCCTGGATGTCTTCAGGTTCGGTGCTGTCGATGTAGCGCGGCAGATTGAGGTTGTAGTCGTTCTTCGAGTCCGCGATCTCGGTGAGCGGCACCATACGCGAGTAGCGTGGCAACTCTGCCAACTTGGTGAAGGCATCGACGATCTTGTGAATGTCCTGCTCACGCAGGCGGTTCTTGGCACCGTCCTTGATGAAGCCCTTGGAGGCGTCGATCATGAAGATGCCTTTGCGTGCTGAAGCGTTTTCCTTGTCCAGTACCAGGATGCAGGCGGGAATGCCAGTGCCATAGAACAGGTTGCCCGGCAGGCCGATGATACCTTTGAGGATGCCGGATCGCACCAGCTTCTCGCGGATGACAGCCTCAGCATTTCCCCGGAAAAGGACACCGTGCGGGAGAATGCACGCACCTTTTCCGGTGCCTTTCAGTGAGCGGATGATGTGCAGCAGGTATGCATAGTCGCCTTGCTTTTTCGGCGGTTCGCCCCAAGCAAAACGCTGGTGCGCATCGCTGGCAGGGGTCAGGCCGGTGCTCCAGGTCTTGTCTGAAAACGGCGGATTGGCGACGACGTAGTCATAGGTACGCAGCGACTCGCCATCCTTGAACTTCGGCGAGGCCAGCGTGTTGCCCTGAAGGATGTTGGCGGTTGGAAAGTCGTGCAGGATCATGTTCATACGGGCGAGACCAGCGGTGGTCACGTCCATTTCCTGCCCCTCCAGCGTGATGTGCTTGCCAGCCTCGGCGGCCACCTTGAGCAGCAATGAGCCAGAGCCGCAGGTGGGGTCATACGCGGTGGTTGACGCCACTGCATTGGCCGGGGAGATGCCTACGACCTTGGCCATGATGCGACTGACTTCGGATGGGGTGTAGAACTGGCCTTTGCTTTTGCCGCTCTGCGATGCGAAGTGCCGCATCAGGTATTCGTAGGCGTCGCCCAGGATGTCGTCGTTCTCGGCACGGTTCTTCGAGAAATCCAGCTCGGGCTTTTGGAAGATGCCGATCAGGTTGCTGAGGCGATCCACCATCGCCTGACCTTCACCGAGCTTGTTCGGGTCGTTGAAATCAGGAAAGTCGCTGCGGGCAAGGCGCGAGTTGGCGTCGATCAGCGGTTGAATGACCTGCGTGTTGATCTTGTCGCCGATATCGCTTTTGCCTTTGAGGGCGACCATGTCTTTGAAGCTGGCTCCGGGCGGGATAGTGACTGGCGGGGCAAAGTCATCAGAGTCACCGTATTTGTCCGAGACGTACTTGATGAATAGCATGAACAGGACGTAGTCCTTGTACTGACTGGCATCCATGCCGCCGCGTAGTTCATCGCAAGATGCCCAGAGAGATGAGTAGAGGTCTGATTTCTTGATTGCCATTTGTGATCCTATTTCCGTGTTGTGCTGGTCGCCGGGGCGCGGTAGCCGGGCGCGAGCTTTGCGTTTTCGACGCCATACAAGGCCAGCGGATCGCTGAGCCAAAGGCGGTACTGTTCTTCTGTGAGGCTGTGATTTGGTGAAGCATCCACGCTCCAGCGCAGCAGCATGTAGCCCGCCACCGCCGCGCGAACGCGCATCCGGATCGAGCCATCGGTCATCCCGTAGTCCATCTTGATGATCTCGGGGCGGGCGAGGCGCGGATGCGGCACCAAGTCCAACTCCACGATCCGAGTCCACTGGATGTCGTTATCCGGGCGCTCGTTGGCTTTGGGTTCCTCATCGACCAAAGTCGGCGCTTCGATGCGGGTGACGACGAAGTCGCGGAACTCGCCGGACTTGCGGTCAAACGCCCGAACGTGCCAGCGCAGGCCGGTGTCAACCAGCGCAAAGGGAACGATGATCCGCTCCGACTCTCCGCTGCTCATCGAGTGGTAACGGATGGCGATGGGTCGCTTGGCGTGGATGGCTCGGCAAATCGGTGCCAGCACATCCATCCGGGGGCTACTCAAAGCTGCGGGGGATTCGCAGGGCAGCAGCGGTTGCGACTCGACGTTCACTCCATCGCCAAACCCAAGAGCAAGCGCCGACAAGACACGCTGCGTCGCGTGCTCGAAGATCGGGGAGAACGTCTTGCCGATACGGTAGATCTTGTTGCTGCCGTCGAACTCGATGTTCTGCGGCGCGATTTCCCGGTACAGCGCCAAGTCGCGCGTTGCCCCGGCTGGAGCCACCCCAAAGCGGCTCGCCAAGTCTGGGCGGCCGATTTCACCCATGAAGTACAGGCGAAAGTCGATGTACGCCAAGCGCTCGCGCTGGGCATGGCTCAGACTCTCGACACGTTGGGGGTGCATGGTCAGGCGCTCCTCATCCACATCTGATGGCCGTAAGACCGTAAACGGCGGTTCGATTACTCATTGCTAGGCGATCTATCTAATCAAAACGATGACATTATGCGCCATCGCTTTCACCTGAGCAAGCAGTCGAAGTGGACAAGTCGTCGAATCCACGCCCTCAAGGCCAAGGCGTTACCATCTGGCTCGGATTGCGGACGCGGGTTCGGTTCCGTGTTCCGCCACCACATTGAAGGGCTCGGATCATCTCCGGGCCCTTTTTCATTTACCGCACCTGCACTTGGCATGGCTTATACCACAACCGTACAGGAGGCGATGCTTTTGCTGGGGCTGCAATATTGTTCTGACAGCGCGGGTGGAGAGATTGCAATCAGCAGGGAATATTGGGGGGGCAGGTTATTTCGAAAATATCTTGTTCTTACAATAGATACTATATAGCAAAACAGCGAAAATCAGAGATGCTGTTCAATCTCTGCCTTATTTCTAACATTAAGTGAATAACCGCTACTTTTAGCAGACTTAATAACCAATCCTTTACTTAACAACGATGCGAGAGACGAATCGAAAGTTATAACCTCTTTGCAAAAATGGTTCTTCAAAGTGTCTTCTGACGCTGTTTTCTTACCCCAAAAGTGCTTTCTATGCATACATGTCAGAATCTGCCTAGCGCCAATATCAATATCAATTTTTCGTGTAAAACCAATTATATGCCCATCTATGCTATCCAAAATTTTATCGTATGTTTCTATCCCAAAGTAATGACTATGTGTTTTCCGAACCGTTGATACATCAGATGATCCAATAAGCACAACTTCATAACCGTCATCACTCTGGTACATGTTTTCATATTCAATGTATTTTCGAACAGCCCCATCTGAGCCCCTATCAACAATATCCCAACTTACAAACGAGCCTGTATTCCAATCAAAAACCAAAATCCAGTTATTCAACCCTCTTGTATTTCTTGCCTCTTTTTCAATAAGAGTTTTAATTACATCTTCATTTACAAAACTATCAAATACCTTATATCTATCCGAGGCCGACATAATTCCTTCACATTTATAGCGAAGATTATCAATTTCAATTTTATGCTCAGCTGACGGCTCCCTACCAGCCTCCATTTCATAAAATACATCTGATAGTGCCTTAAAATAGCTTATAACTTCCGGGCTTCCCTCTTTTTCTTTTAAGTGATAACCATAAATAACCGATGTTCTCTCTATACTTTCCGCCCAATAATGCTGCATTCTGCTTCTAATTTGAAGCTCAAGCTTACACCCCTCTCTTTGCAATATGAAATGAAGAGAGCGGTAACCAGTGTCATCCCGCCCTCTTTCGCGATAGTCGGTAGTTTGTAAAATATCAAACACGGAACTAGCCTTCGCCTTGGCTTTCAAATACTCACTAATCCTATCAACATCGCCATTATTTTTAACAATTATTCTACAGCCACCAATATCCTGCAACTGAGTCAATCTAACACTTAAACGTCTAAGCTTCCTCAATATTTGAGGCTTTCTCTTCAATCTCTGAGCAATGTAGTAAGAATCTCCGTAATCCATCAAAAGCCGTTGAATATCTAGCGTTGTTTCTGAAAGAGGCTGCAAGTGTGCCTTTCGGTACTCATCAAAAACATCCTCCATTTGAATGAGCTCAATTTCATTCAAGTGCGCCCCTTTAGACAGGGCCACGCCCGCCTTATCAATTTTTGATTTAGAGAAAACCATAACTCAGGGCCCTTTATATATAAAGCAGGCATTCAATTAAAACTATTACAAAAATATGTTTACCCCGCCACCCAGTGTCCCGATTTGCCGCCCTGTTTTTCCAGCAGGCGGACATTGTGGATCACCATGCCGCGGTCAACGGCTTTGCACATGTCGTAGATGGTGAGCAGGCCGACCTGCAGGGCGGTGAGGGCTTCCATTTCCACGCCGGTGCGGCCTACGGTTTCAGCCTGTACCGTGCAGCGCACACCGGGCAGGCTGGGGTCCGGGGTGAATTGAACGGTGACTTTGGTGAGCGGCAGCGGGTGGCATAGCGGAATGAGCTCGGCAGTGCGCTTGGCTCCTTGAATGGCGGCGATGCGGGCGATACCGAGTACATCGCCCTTGCTGGCTTCGCCTGCGGTGATGCGCGTCAGGGTGTCCGGCAGCATGTGGATTTCGCCTGAGGCGATGGCGATGCGGAGGGTTTCCTGCTTTGCGGAAACATCCACCATCCAGGCCTGGCCGCTGGGGTCGAAGTGGGTCAGTTCGCTCATGGGGTGTCCTGTTGCGGGGTGGCGGTGAGGCTATCCGCGGTATTGAGGTTGTCGAAGGCGTGGCGTTCGGTAAACGGCACGTGCCGGTGCGGTACGGCTTGCTGCCAGCGCCACAGTGCGCGCTGGCCTTGCTGCCACTGCTGCTGCAGCACCGGCCAGCTGCGGCGGTGGGCGAGGCAGATGGTAGGCTGGCGGTGCAGCGCGTCACCGTCAACAAGAGCGGCAACGGTGAGGTCGACCCCATCACAGGCCTGCTGCAGGCGCCGCAGGGTGTCCGTGGGGAGGTTTGGGGTGTCGCAGGGCAGTATCCAGAGCCAGTCGGCCTTACTGGCAGCAAAGGCAGCGTCAATGCCGGCCAGTGGGCCGGGAAAATCCGCTGTGGTGTCTTGCAGCACCCCGGCGATGCCAGGCAGCGCGCGGTAGCGCTCCAGCTCGCGGTTGGCGGATATCCAGATGCGGCGCGGGGGATGACTTTGCCGCTGGACCACCGCCAACATGGCTTCGATCAGCGGCTGGCCGCGCCAGTGTACCCAGCCCTTGTCGACCCCGCCCATGCGCCGCCCGGCGCCGCCGCACAGAATGAGGGCGTCGATGTTCATTGCCAGCGGTGCAGCGCCGTTTCGTCGCTATCCCGCGCGTCGACCCACCAAGCTTCGCCGTTGGCGGATTGCTCTTTTTTCCAGAACGGGGCGCGGGTCTTGAGGTAATCCATGATGAAGGCGCAGGCGTCGAACGCGGCTTGCCGATGGGCGCTAGCAGCCAGCACCAGCACGATGCGGTCCAGCGGGGCCAGCGGGCCGATGCGGTGAATGATGCGCACCGCTTGCAGCGGCCAGCGCTCGGCGGCCTGCTCGGCGATGTGCTGCAGCGACTGCTCGGTCATGCCGGGGTAGTGTTCCAGATACAAGCTGCTCAGCGCCTTGCCCTGCACCTGATCGCGCACCAGCCCGGTAAAGCTGACGATGGCACCAACCTCACCATCGCCCGCGTGCAGTTCGCTCTGCTCGGCGTTGCCGTCGAAGTCCTCAGCCTGCACGCTGATGCGAATGCGGGTGACCATGCTTAACCCCCGGTCACCGGCGGGAACAGGGCAATCTCACCCTGCGCAGGCAGCACAGCACTGCCGTCGGCCAGTACTTGATCTATGGCCACGCGGAACAGCTTCTGCCCGCTGAATTCTTCCTGCCACACGCCGCCCCGGCTGGCCAGCCAGGCCACCAGATCGTTGACGGTAGCCACCGTATCCGGCAGCACCACACTTTCTTCTGCCCGCTGGAACTCTTCTCGCAGGCGGGCAAAGTACAATAGTTTCAGGGTTTTCATCTTGTCTTCCAGTCCGGCACAAGCCGGCTCAATACAGGGTGGAGAGCGGCCAATAACGCACCCTGTCGCCCTGTTGTACCACGGTTTCCGGCGGCAGCTCGACCAGTCCATCGGCCCAGGCCAGTGAGGTCATCACGCCAGAGCCTTGATTGTCGAACAAGCTGAGCTGGCCATCACCATTGATGCGGGCGCGCAGGAATTCGCGCCGCTTGTCCGGTCGCGGCCAGTTAAAGGCCGCAGGCAGGGTCTGCGGCTGCGGGGTGACGTGTCGTTGCCCTTGCAAGGCCAGCAGGAAGGGGCGTACTACCATCAGCAAGGTGACAAAGCTGGACACCGGGTTGCCCGGCAGGCCAACAAAGTGGGTGGCCCCGATCCGGCCAAACGCGAGCGGCTTGCCCGGCTTCATCGCCAGCCGCCACAGGTGCAGCTCACCCAGCGTTTGCAGCGCAGCCTTGACGTGGTCTTTCTCTCCCACCGACACTCCGCCACTGCTGATCAGCACATCATAGTGCCCGGCGGCCTCGCGCAGCACAGCCTGGGTGGCATCCAGCCGGTCCGGCACCTGTCCCAGGTCCGTCACTTCGCAGCCCAGACGCTTGAGCAAGGCGCTCAGTGCGTAGCGGTTGGAGTTGTAGATGCCACCCGGCGGCAGGGGCTGGCCGGGTTCAATGAGTTCATCACCGGTAAACAGCAGGCCGACGCTGGGCTTGCGGTATACCGTAACCAGCGGCTCGCCAATTGAGGCAATCAGCGAAAGCTGCGCGGGCAGCAGCCGCTCGCCTTCCGCCACCACCACTTGCCCGGCAGCGATGTCTTCCCCGCGGCGGCGAATGTGTTGTCCGGCGCGCGCGGGTTGGCTCAGCCGTAACTGCCCGCCCTCTTCACTGGCATGCTCCTGCATCACCACCGCCACCGTGCCGGGTGGCACTGGCGCACCGGTGAAGATGCGTGCAGCCTCCCCCGGCTGCAGCGGCTGCCCGACCTGTCCGGCAGCAATGCGCTGGGTGACGGTAAACACCGCCCCTGCCTCCGCCTCGGCAGAGAGCGCATAGCCATCCATCGCGCTGTTATCAAAGCCGGGTACGTCCATGCCGGATTTGACATCGACCGCCAGCACGCGGTTATCCGCGTCCAGCAGCGACACCGTTTCAGTCAGCTCCGGCAGCTTCACCGCTGCCAGCAACTGGGCTATGGCTTCACTCACCTGCATCAGGCCTGCTTTACCTTCTTGTGCCACCGTTTTATCCATTGCTCAGGGGTTATAGGACCAGGCGCCAGCCTGGTACTGCTGCAGCAGCCAAGCTGCAATTTGCGGCAGGTTATTGAGATCCAGCCAGGTGCAGGTGGCTCCTGCCGCCGCCGGGATATCCGAGGCCACCGCCACAATACCAGCATCCTCCGGGTACAGTGGCGGCTTGCCAAGCGCCGGGCGCCACACTTCCAGCCGGGCGTGCTGGCCTCGCTTGAAACTCTCCACCAGTACCAAGTCCACCGGGTCCAGTCGGGTGAGCAACTCGGGCAATTCCGGCTCCGGCGCACCACGCAGCTCGTTCACCAAGGCCCAGCGCCAAGGTGAGCTGAGCAGCACTTGCTGCGCCCCGGCCACTCGGGCGCGGGCGCTGTCCTTCCCCGGCGGCTCCAAGGTGACATCGTGGTGGCTGTGCTTGATGACGCTCACCCGCAGCCCGGCGTGCTGCAGCAGCGGCAGCAGCTGCTCCAGCAACTGGGTTTTGCCACTGCCAGACCAGCCCACCAGCCCCAATACCGCCGGATACGCCACCCGCTTAGCCTCCGGTCTGCGACATGAAACGGATCACCTTGCCCGGTGCTTCGCGGAACTCATGGCGCTCGGGCTTGAGGGTCAGCGCATGGCGAATCGTCGCTTCCAGCTCGGCATCGCTGGCACCACCGCGCAGCAGCGGTCGAAATTCCACCCGGTCTTCCTGCCCCAGGCACAGGTGCAACACCCCATCCACCGTCAAACGCACCCGGTTGCAGGTGGCGCAGAAGTGCTGGGAAATGGGGGTAATGAAACCCACCTGCCCGCGGCCATCCCGCGTCTGCCAGTAGCGGGCGGGGCCACCGCCCAGCTCGGCGGCCTGCGGCACCAGATCAAAACGGCTTTGCAGGCGTTGGCGTACTGATTCCAGGTCCAGATAGGCGGTGTTGCGGCCAGTATCGCCCACTGGCATCGCCTCAATCAGCCGCAGGATGAAACCGTGTTCGATGCAGAAGGCGAGCATGGTTTCAATCTCATGCTCGTTAACGCCCTTCATGGCGACCATGTTGAGCTTGATTGGCGTCAGCCCGGCGGCTTTGGCAGCCTGCAGCCCCTCCATCACTTGCGACAGCACATCACGGCCCACCACTTGCTCGACACAGGCGCGCTCCAGTGAATCCAGGCTGACATTGACGCGGCTGACCCCAGCTGCCTTCAGCGCGACGGCATGGCGGGCCAACTGGGTGGCATTGGTGGAGAGGGAAAGGTCTTGCAGACCTGGCAAGGCCGCCAGCTGCCCCGCCAGTTGCGGCAGATTGCGGCGCAGCAGCGGCTCGCCGCCCGTCAGGCGAATACGACGCAACCCCAGCCGGGTGAACACCGACATCAGTCGGGTGATTTCGTCAAAGGTCAGCCAGTGCGACGGCTCTTCATAGCCTTTGAAATCCTTGGGCATGCAGTAATTGCAGCGCAGGTCGCAGCGGTCTGTAACTGACAGGCGCAGGTAGTCGATGCGACGCCCAAAGGGGTCGATCAACGCCGGTACGGCTTGGGACGAAACAGCAATACGCTCAGACACCACCACCACTCCAACCACAGGACTCGATCCGGCTTGGTCGGCCTCATCCTGTGTTTCTATCGCTCAATACCGCTCAGCTTACCTTGAAGCGGCTGAGCACCGCATTGAGCGCGCGCATTTCTTTTTGCAAAGACTGTGAAACCACACGGGCCCGTTTGACCGAGTCGGCGTTCTCACCCGCCTTCTCCGCAATGGTTTCAATATTCTGTGCCAGCTCATTGCTGGAAGCGCGCTGCTCCATGCTGCCCGCCGCGATATCGCTCACCGTGCGCACCACATCCGTGGCGCCTGACTTGATGCGCTCCATGGTTTCACCAGCCTCCCGCGCCAGCTGCACGCCCTCCTGCAGACGTTGGTTACCATCTTGCATGCAGGCCACCGCCCGCTCGGTTTCATGGCGGATCTCGTTGATCATGCCGCCAATCTGTCCGGTCGCCGCGCTGGTACGTTCCGCCAGCTTGCGCACTTCATCTGCCACCACGGCAAAACCGCGGCCGACTTCACCTGCACGTGCCGCTTCAATGGCGGCATTCAGTGCCAGCAAATTGGTCTGGTCGGCAATCTCACGGATCACCCCCAGAATCTGGGTGATCTGGGCTGAACTTTCTCCCAGCTGATTCACCGTACGCGAGGTTTCATCCATCACCGCCGCAATCTGCTCGACTTCATGCACCGAAGCCAGCACCACGGTCTGACCTTCAGCAGAAACTTGCTGCGCATTACGCGCCAGCCCGTCGGCCTGCACGGCATAATCTGCAACACTGGCGATGCTCTGGGTGATCTGCTCGACAGCTGCCGCCATGGAGGACGCTGCCTCACTTTGCGTTTCCGCGCTTTCTGACAGTTGTTCATTGGCGCTGGCCAGTTGCTCGGAGGCGACGGATACCTCAGCCAGCATTTGCTGCCCCTGACGAATCACGTCCGCCATATTGCCGGCCATCTTGTTGAAGGAGGCCGCCACATCCGACAGCTCGTCGTCCACTTCCAGCGCGACCCGCGAGCCCAGTTGACCATCGGCCAGCTGCCGGGTGTCATCCACCAGCTGATTCAGCGCCTTGCGGATGGAGAGTGTCGCCCCGGTAAACAGATAGCCGCCCAGCAGCACAAAGCCGATCACCATCAGCAAGACCAGCGTGCGCATCATGCCCTCGGGTTGCCAGACCCCCAGGTTCATCAACAGCAGCAACACAATGGGCGCAACGAATACGGCTTCGATCAACCAGAACTTGTTGGCAAAGCGCAAACGGGAAATCACCCATTCAGCTGGGCGGAACACGGCCAGGATGGCATGCACGATAGGACTCTCCGAAAAAACTGACGGCTTGGCGGTAAGCCTTATCGTGCCATGTTTTCAGGATTTTGGGGGCGAAATGTTGACCGGCCGCAAACGGGATGCAATCCGCCTGTCCAGGCGGACAGGTTCAGCCTGGGTTATAGGCTTTATTGACACGCTGGGCCACGTTCACCGCCCCCAAATCGTCCTGCAGGATGCGCATGCGCGCGCGGAGTACCGGCTCCAGCTGCGACAATGCCTGCTGCAGGGACTGGATACGCTGCTGTACGGCGGGCGCAGTGGTGTCATCCACCAGCGGGGTCACCAGTTGTGGCAACAGCTCATGCACTGATTCCCAGTCTTCGCCACGTGCGGCTTCCAGCAAACGGCTGACCAGATTTTCGAGTTGCTCCAGCGTCAACGGAGTAGGCTCGGTCACGTTCAAACCTTGCCGTAGCTGATGGTCGACGTCCCATCGGTCTTGGCAGCCTGGGCACTGCGCGCCAGATCCGACTTGGCCAGAATGGCCCAGGCTTCGTGCAGCTCGGAGAGCAGGCGATGGCACTCATCCAGTCGCTCAATACTGTTATTGAGGTTTGCCTCCATCAAGGCCTGTTCCATGTACAGGTAGAGGTCTTTCAGATTGATGGCGATTTCGCCACCCTGCGGCTCATTCAGGGCATCCCGCAGTGCCGCAACAATCGCTACCGCGCGTGAAATCAAGGCCGCCTTGGCGGCGTAATTCTTCTGGTTGATTTCACCTTTGGCACGTTGAATGGCCGTCATCGCGCCGTCGTAGAGCATCACAATCAACTCAACGGACGACGCCGAGAGGATCGCCGAATCCACATCCACACTACGGTAGGCATCCAGGCCTCGGGCAATCATGCTTGTACTTTCCTCATCAAGCCGTATTCATCAGCAGTTTGCAACAGGCCGCCCTCGCAGTACAGGCCACGCCAGCCAGTGTACATCATGCCACGGATCAGCGTAGCTGCTTGGCCAGGAAGTTGCTGACTTGCTGGATCTGGGCCAAGCCGGCATCCAGCGCGGAGAACTGTGCGGTATAACGCTGGCGGAGGGTCACCAGCCTGTCTTCGATCCGGTCAATCTGCTTCTGGGTATCCTTGACGATGCTGGACAAGCCGTCGGAGCGCGCGGACAACAGACCACCGGTGGTCAACATGTCCTTAGCCTTGTTGTACAGTCGCGTCGCAAACCCTTGCGTACTGTCCGAAAACAGCTCCTGCACCGCAGCAGGCTTCTCGTTGACAGCCTTCTCCAGGGCGGCAGCGTCGAGCGACAACTTGCCATCCTTCTGAAAACTGATCCCGATCTGGCTCAAATTGGTATAGCTGTTACCACTGATACTGGCCGGGGTGTTGTATACATCCAGCAACTGCTGGTGCATGGTCAGGACGGTGTTATCAGCCTCGAGCGTGCCGCCCTTTTTGCGCAGATCTGAAGTAGTGGCGAGCAGCTTGTTGTAGGCATCCACAAACGCACCCACCCTGGCCTTGATACCATCCAGGTCTTTTGTGACGGAAATCGTGCTGGTCTTGGGTGTTGTGGCATCCGCAGATTTCAGCGTGAGGGAGACCCCCTCAATCACGTCATCAAACGTATTCTTGGTGCGGGTAAAGCTGATGCCATCCACCTTGAACTCGGCATCCTGCGCCACCTGCACCGTATCGTAACCGCTCGCAGTGGTGGTGAACTTGTCCAGTGCGGTACCCCCACTGGTCTTGCTGACGGTAATGCCGGACGAGGCCCCGGTATCCTTGGCCGCCAGGCTCAAGCGATAGTTGCTGCCATCATTGATGATGGACGCCACTATGGAGGTATTGCTGCTGCTGGAGTTGATCGCATCACGAATCTGCTCCAGTGTCGAATCCGTCGCGAGGGTAACCGAGAACGTATTGCCGCTGGAGCTGAGCGACAGGGTACCTGCCGTGTTAGCTATGGTACTGGTCTTGCTGGCGTAGCCATCCGCCGCTTTGGTAATCAGCTTGTTGGACTGGGCCAGCTTGGTAACTGACAGACTGTAATTACCCGCGGGGGCACTACCATTACCACTGGCGGTGGCCACATTGGTATCACTGCTGGTGGCCTTGCTGAGAGACAGACTTGAGGTACCCTTGAGGTTGCTTAACGCGGTCTGCAGGGCAGACAGGTCGGCCTTGACCATGCCAAGCGCAGAAATCTTGCTGTTGATTTTCTGCTGCTTGCTCTTCAAGCCCGCAATGGGCTGGCGCTCCAGTGTGACCAGCTGTTCAACCAGCCCACCGACATCCAGCACACCGCCAGAAGATGTAATGGCCATGATGCTACCCCTCAATACCTGTTAGGCTGATCTTGCCTCAAACCTTCTGCGAAGTCAGCAAACCTTTAAACTCATCCAGCCGTTTGGCCAGTTCCAGCATTTCCTCTGACGGAATCTGCCGCACGACTTCGCCCGTATCCTTGTCCTTGACCTTGATCACCGTGGTGCCGGTATCTTTGTCAATGGACAGTTCCAGTGAGCGTGCCAGTTGCTGGATGGTCTTGTTGACCTCTTCCACCACCTCGCTTAGCGGGCGTTGCACCGCTTCACTGCCCTTGCCGGCTTTGGCATCTTGTGCGCGGTCTGTCGCCAGCTGGGTTTGGGTCGCCTCAGCACCTGCACGTGCCCCTTTGGCTTGCACCGGCTGTACCGCAGGCTTGGCCACGGTATCCAGCTGAGGTGAAGTCACCTTGATGGCTTGAACACTTCCGATTTCCATGTTCACCACTCCTAGCGAAAACGCCGAGACACGCGCTCAGGCGGTCTCGGCGATACCCGAAGGTCTGTTTCCGGCTTAACGCAGGAGCGACAGGGCAGACTGCGGTACCGTATTGGCCTGGGCCAGAATCGCCGTACCCGCTTGTTGCAGAATCTGGTTCCGGGTCAGTTGCGAGGTTTCCAGGGCGAAGTCCGCATCCTGAATCCGGCTGCGGGACGCCGTGATGTTTTCCACGTAGTTCTGCAGGTTGGAGATCACTGCCTCGAAGCGGTTCTGGATGGCACCGAAGGTAGCGCGGGAGTTGGAGATCGTAGCGATATCCACATCCAGAGCTGCAATGTTGGCGGAAGCCGCACCGGAGGTCAACACGCTAATCACACCTGCAGCCGTCAGGCTGGTGTTGAAAGTGTTCAGGCCAGCGGCTGCACCGGTTGCGACAGCAGATGCCCCGATACCGGAGGAGTTGGCGTAGGAGCTGGCCAGACTCAGCGAAGCCGAGCTGATCGACACCTGGTTGTTGGCCGCGCCTTGCGAACCTACCTGGAAGGTCAGACCCGAGCTACCCGACAGCAGCAACTGACCGTTGAATTCGGTGGTGGACACGATACGCGAGATTTCCTGCGTCAGTTGGTCCACTTCCTTCTGCAGCTGCGAACGGTTGGTATCGCTGATGGAGCCGTTGGCGGCTTGAACCGCGATTTCACGGATACGCTGCAGGTTGCTGGCGATCTGGCCCAGCGAGCCTTCCGCCGTTTGCGCCAGCGAGATGCCGTCGTTGGCGTTACGCACAGCTTGCTGGTTGCCGCGAATTTGCGAGGTGAGGCCAGCAGCAATGGCCAGACCGGCTGCATCATCCTTGGCGCTGTTCACGCGCAGGCCGGAAGACAAGCGTTGCAGTGATGTTGCGAGTTGCGAGCTGCTGGTAGCCAGGTTGCGCTGGGCGTTCAGCGACGCAACGTTGGTATTGACGACTAATGCCATGATATTTACTCCTTGGTTACCCAGCACCCTGGCTGGCACATCCTGTTAAGGCACGTATCAACTTGGGCCTTCAGAGGCTATATCGGACAGGGGCTGGGAGAACTTTAGGGCTCAGTGCAAAAAAATTTCAGCTACCCTGTACCCAGCGGCGCAAATCGTCCTGCAGGCGTTGCAAGGGCTGGTCCCACTCGCCTATGGCCACCTGCCGATACTGGCGTACCGTGGCATACCATGTCACATCTGCTTCGTGTGCGCCCCAGCGCCAATCGCCATCAAAGCGGTTGAGCATCCAGACCGGTACCCCCAAGGCACCCGCCAGATGGACCACGGAGGTGTCCACGCTGATCAGCAGGTCCAGCTGGGTCAGGCAGGCTGCCGTATCGGTAAAGTCATCAAAGCGGGCAGCCGCATCCTCTGTTGGCCAATGGGGCTGCCATGCAAGACGGGCTTCACTGCCATAACCCTTCTGCAGGCTGACCCAGCTGATGCCGGGAATGGCAGACAAAGCCGCATGCAGGCGCGCCAGCGGCAGGCTGCGACGGGCATCCAGCCACTCTGAGCGGGCATGCCCTTGCCGGCGGCTGCCTTGCCATACCAACCCGACTTTACGGCCCGGCAAAGCGGACAATTGCTGCTGCCACGATGCAAGCTGTCGCGGGTCTGCGCGGAGGTAGGGAATCTGCTTCAGGGGTTCAGGGCGGTCCTGCAGCAGCCGTGCCGGCAGGTCCATCAGTGGAATGTGGTAGTCCGCCGCGACCGGGTCCTGCGCGGACACTGAAATATCGGGCCATTGCAGGCGAAACAGGGCATGCAGCGGCAGCGGCATGTGCAGACTCAGCTGAACCCCCATGGCCTGTAACGGCGCCAGATAGCGGATGAACTGCAGACAATCGCCCAGCCCTTGCTCGCCATGTACCAGCAGGTGTTTACCGCTCAAGGGCTCCCCTTGCCATAGCGGAAACGGATAGGCTGGCATCTGGCCATTGATGGCGGCGCGCCAGCGCGACTGGTATTCCGGCCACCCCTCCTGATAGCGGCCCTGCGCCAGCAGTACCAGACTGCGGTTCCAGCGGCCGAGCGGGTGGCCTGGGTCGCGCTGCAAGGCAGCATCAAACGCTTGCTCAGCTTCCGGCAAGCGCCCCATGCCATGCAGCACAATGCCTAGATCACACCATAAACCGGCTTCGTCAGGCTTGCGCTGCAAGGCCTGTCGCAACCCTTGCTCGGCCTCTTCCCAACGATCCAGGAATTTGCACGCCAGCGCCTGCTGCAGCAAGGGTTCCGCAGCCAGCGGATCCAGCCGCGCGGCATGCTGCGCCATTGACAAGGCATCTTCATACTGCCCCAACTCCACGCACAGCGCCGCCATGCGGCAGACTGGCAGCGGGTCAGACGGCTGCAGCTGCATGGCCTGCTCAAATGCGGTAAACGCCAGGTCATAGCGCTCCAGCGACTGCGCCACATGGCCTTGCAGGCACAATGCACGCACATCCAGCGCTTGCAGTTGTGAGGCCGCTTGCAGGTCCTGCAAGGCCAGTGCCCATTGTTCCATCAAACTATGGCATTCCGCCCGCAAGCGCAGCAGGCGTGCCTCAGCGGGCAGCTTTTGCAAGGCCTCGTTCAGAACTGCCAGCATGGCCGGCCAGTCACGCAATGCCTGCCAGGCCAAGGCCAGGTTGTGCCACGAGTCACCATGGAAAGGCGCCACCGCCAGGATTTGCTGATAGCGTTGTGCCGCTTGTAACGGCTCAGCGTGCTGCAGCGCCACCCCTTCTGCAAACCACTGCTGCAGGGTGGCGATGATCTCTTCGGCCGTCGCCATCAGCGCACCAAGGCCTGCAGCCACGCGTCCAGATGGTCTTCCAGCATATAGTGCTGGCGTACCCACGCCCGCAAGCGATCCCCTTCCTTCGCGGCAGCATCAAGGTCATATATGCGGGCGCGGATGGCCTCCAGCCAGGCTTGCGGGTCGTTCGCCACCCGGCAGACAGGTGCTGCATTGGTCTGGTAGGGCAGGATGTCGGTACACACCACTGGCCAGCCCAGCATGCCGTATTCCAGCAGCCGCAGATTACTCTTGGCCTCATTGAAGGCATTCACCTCCAGCGGGGCGATGGCCAGATCCAGATTCAGCGAGGCCATCTTCGCCGGGTAATCGGCAAAAGCGGCCCACTCCAGATGCGTCTCGGCAACATGCTTGCGCATCGACTCCGGGCACATGCCCATGAACACCCACTCGATTTCGTGCGCGGTACGGCTCACCACCTCTTCAATCAAGGCCAGATCACCTGCATGCTGCTGCGCTCCCACCCAGCCTACGCGCGGCTTGCGCCCTACCCGTCGCTTGCTCTCCAGGTGCAGCCAGTCGTCCTTGCCAAGGCAGTTCGGGACAATGCGAATGTCCTCCACCATATCCGCCGCAAAAACCCGCAGGGGCTCTGTGGTCACCACCAAGCGGTCGCAATAACTCAAGGTCTTGCGCAAGCGGGTCTTGGCATCACGCCAATGGCGCTGGAAGAAGGCCCGTGCACTGCTCTGCTCCGGGATGTCGGAGAGCAGGTCGTCCAGCATCTGCACCCGGAACACCTCCGGCACGTGCTCCTTATACAGCTTGAGCATGTTGGCATGCTCATCCGACAGGGCATTCTGTACCACCAGGGTGTCCGGCATCAGCCGGGTCAACTCGATCACCGAAGGCATGCGATTGGGCTGATAGGGCTCGCAGTGCGCCAGCGCCGCCTTTTGCAAGGCCTGGAACGGCTGCTTGACCCGGTACTCGCCACTGCCGCCGGTCAGAGGCAGCCCCATGATCTTGGCACGGTCACGGAAGGCGGGTTCCCAGCACAGCGGGAACTGCGTATCCGGTATCAGATCTGTCCGCCCCAGGCTGAACAGGCGGTGGTGTGCAGGATCATGCGCCAGCACATCCCGCCAGCGGGTCAGTGTCACCGCGCGCTCTTGGTTCGCCCGGGTAATCGCGACAGCCAGCTTGGCTGGGTCTGGGTGCTGGCCAACCGACTGGTTGGCATGATGGACCACGGTGGAAAATGGCGTCCAGATGATCCGTTGGCCACTTCGCCCCACCTTCAGGCACAAATCAACATCGTTATACAGGGTGGAGAGCTGCTCAGCATCCATCCCGCCTACCGCCTGGTATACCGACTTGCGGATCAGCATGCAGGCGGCGGTGACTGCGGAATACGCCTGGTCAACCTGCAGACGATTCAGCTGTCCCGGTGCTTTGGAGGAGACGCGCAAGGAATGGTGCTCGGCCACGCCATCCACCGTTCCCATGCCAAGGATGACCCCGGCGTGCTGAATGGTGGCCTGCTCCGGATACAGCAGCCGCGCCCCGACAATACCCACCTCTTCGCGCTGGCCGTGCACCATCAAGCGGTCCAGCCACTCGGGCTGCACGATCTCGGTGTCGTTGTTCAGCATCAGCAGGTATTCACCGCGTGCCTCATCAGCCCCCAGATTGCACTGTGCGGAGAAGTTGAACGGGTGATCGTAGGCCACCACCCGCACCTTGCCTGCCGTCCGGGTCTGGATGGCCTGGTAGTAGGCCAGCACATCCGGATCACTGCTCTGGTTATCAATGATCAGGACTTCGTAATTCGGGTAGGCGGTCTTGCCCAGCAGGGTTTCCAGGCAGGGTTCCAGAAACTCAAGCTTGTCGCGGTTCGGGATGATGATCGACACCAGCGGCTGCGCAGCATGCTGGTAAATTACCCGTTGCGTGCCTTCGAGCATGCCCTCGGCGACCTGTGCCGCAATGCCCAGCCGCGCCAGATGGGACTGCACCGCCACCTGCCGGGCCGCGGCCTGCAGTGGTGGTACCAGCACGTCGAACGGATAGGTGAGTGCCAGTTCCGGCACATGGGCCATGGCCGATGCGCCATGCTGCTCATACATCCGGAACAGCAGATCGTAACTCATGGCCCCCGGGTACACCTGGAAGCCCCCCAGGGCCAGGGTGCTTGCGACCTCGAACCAGACGGCACCGCCGATGTAATCCTGCGAGCGCAGCATGTCCAGGTTGAATTCGGGCTTGAGCTGTGGCCGGGAGCGCAGGCCCATAATGTTGATCTCGTCATGGTCAACATACAGGGCCTTGGCATCCGGCTGCAGCAACAGCCGGTCCCCCAGCAGCAGGCAGCAATGCGGCGCCAGCCGCACCCCGGCGGGTAACAAGGCGACCCAGTCCGCTTGCAGGATGGACAGGACGCCATTGACCGCCGTGGTCAGCAGTTCCTCGTCTTCCAGCGTGTCCAGCGTCAACCAGCCCAGGTTTTCACTGTGCTCGAAGACCGGGTCAGGTGCGGACTGGTCAGACAGCACAATCAGTTGCCAGTGGCTGTAGAGCTGTTGCTGCAGGCTATCAATGGTATCGGCCAGCACGCTCATCTGCGCTTGTGATACCACCATGAGCATGGCAAAGCGCCATTGCTTGCCCCACTTCAGCAGCATGCGCTCGGCATGCGCCTGAGCATCTACCTCCTGCAAGTCCCGCCGCCCCAGCCAGGCCCGATAAGCCGGCAGCTCCTTGGGGTCGTGCACGCTGTTGATGGCCAGCTGCGCCGGGTCTACATTCAGCTCGGGTTGCATGGCGCTGGTAAAGACGGTCCGCAAGCGCTGTAGCTGCGGGCTACTGACCGGGTGCATGGCGTAGATGCGCAACACAAATTCATGCTGACGCTGCACGTAACGTTGCAGCAGGTGATCGGTGCGCCCCGCATCCTTGCTGATGAACACCGTGTAGTTGGGCAGCGCCTTGAAGCTGGTGACGGCGCTGGCGCGCAGCAGGAAGTCCCAGTCTTCGAGGATATCGAGTTGCTCGTCAAACCCGGACATCTTGTCCATCAGGCTGCGGCGGTGCGCCCAGGTCGGGGTCGGGATGAAGTTTCGCAGCAGCAGCAAATCACGGCTGAAGCTGAGGTGACCAAACAGGTCCTCTATCCCCGCCTCGACCGTCCGCCCTTCTTCGGTACGGAGCAGTCGATAATTGGACTGGGTATAGACAAAGT
The DNA here is from genome assembly GCF_041909055.1 of Leeia sp. Classification (NCBI taxonomy): domain Bacteria; kingdom Pseudomonadati; phylum Pseudomonadota; class Betaproteobacteria; order Neisseriales; family Leeiaceae; genus Leeia; species Leeia sp. The sequence goes on from NZ_JAYREC010000005.1 coordinate 348,231, forward strand.
CACCGTCATGCTCGTCGAGCGCCTTAACCACCACATCGAGGTGGTCCGGGCGGTATACATCGTCATCATCCAGATAGGTGATGATGTCACCCTGCGCCAGGGCCAGGGCCCGATTGCGTGCCAAGGCAGGACCACCGCCGCCCTGCAGGGAGACGTACTGGAGGCTCAGCTTCTTGCGATAGAGTTCCAGCATGGACTCAATACTGACACCACCATCGTTGACGATAATGACTTCAAAGTCCTTAAAACGCTGCCCCTGTAGTGACAGCAAGGCCTGACACAACAAGGCTGGCCGGTCCTTGGTCGGGATGATGACCGAGACACGCGGCAACACCTGGCGCGCCCGTCCGGACGATTGCTCCTCAACCTTGCCCTGCTCCAACAGCTTGAGGAAACGGTGCCCTTCCGGCACGGTCATCAGCTGGTAGTCGCTCCCGCCCTGCTGCAGCTGCTGCAGATTGGTGGCCACCTCCGGCCGCTGGGTAATGGTGCTCAGCTGCTGCCACAGATGCCGGGCATCCTCAGTCTGCCCCAGCAAGGCAGCCATCACAGCCGTGTTATTGAGTGCTTCAACCCCTTGCGGGTAATGCTCCAGCGCCGTCATGAATTCCTGCATGGCCAGCGCGTATACCGGGATATTGGCCGTAGCCATGGTGCAGCCAAAATGCACATAGGCGGCATACAGCAAATCGGCATCCGCTTGCGCGAGCAGCTCCGGGTACAGGTCGACGATGGTAAAGCGTGGCCGAATTTCGGACAGCAGACGCAAGGTCTCCGGTAAGGTTCGGTTGTTGTTGCCGGTCGAGGCGCTCTTGGGGTGATGCCGGTAGCGGAACAGCTTGCGGTCGATGTAGTGGAAACGGCAGTAGGGCGCGGCCTTGAGCCAGAACTGGTAGTCAGGCGCAAAACCGGTCTCGAAGCCCCCCATGCGGTCAAAGGTGCTCCGCCGCATCATCACGCCGGGGTGCGGTACCAGGTTGATCTTGAACAGCGTGCGCAGCAAGGTGTGCGGGGTGAAACTGAGCGAATCGGGGAAACGGAAACCACCGGGTAACAGCTGCCCCTGCGGGTCCATGAAATGGCCGTCCGAGAACACCACCTCCACATCCCGCATGCGATCAAACACCGCTACCCGGCTGGCCACCGCATCGGGTTCAAAGGTGTCATCGCCACCAATGAAGGCCACCAGCTCGCCCCGGGACAGCGCAACCGTGCGGTTATTCAGCTCATCAAAGGCATTCATGCTCTGCCCGATGTTGTCCTGACGCACATAGCGCAGGCGGGCATCACTCTGGTAACGGCGCACAATATCGGGTGTGGCATCGGTGGAACCATCATCCAGCACCACCAGCTCCAGATCGGTCCAGGTCTGATTCAGCACCGACTGGATGGTCTGTTCAATGTAATCCGCCTGGTTATAGGCAAAGCACACCACCGACACCCGTGGCGCAGACGCTGCAGTCACCGCCGCCGGTACCGGCACATGAGGCAGCAGGGGCAGTGGCTTGCCTTTGTTCATCCCGCGCTGGGCCAGCTCGGCAAACGCCTGCAAAAAGCGCTTCTCCCAGGTATGCTCGGCCTGAACTCGGCGCAAGGCACGGGCGGCAATCGCCTCCCGCTCTTCCTCATGTCGCAGGTAATAACGGATTTTCCGTATCAGGTCATCCACATCCTCATAGCTGACCATTTCTTCCGGCTGAAAATAACGGCTCAGGTGCGGGTTCGGGCTGGTGATCTGAAAGGCCCGACATGCCGGATATTCAAACGTGCGCCCCTTGATCTGCGGTGTCACCCCATCACCAGAGCACCAGGCCATGCCCAGCACGATGCGAGAGCGGGCAAACACATCCAGCATGTCATCATGCGGCAAGAAACCATGCGCGACACCGCGCAGCGCCGGGAAGGCCTCCCAGCCCTGGCCCCATACCTGGACCTGAATACCGGCATCCAGCAGGGCCTTGATCAGCTCCGGGCGTCCCTTGTAGGCCTGCCCGACGAAGGTCACGTCGTAACATTTGTCCTGTTGCACCGGGTAATAGCGGCGCGGGTTACAGGCATAAGGCGTCAGCACCACATGCTGATGCCCTTGCTGCTGGTAATGCGGCATGGCATCGGGCGAGGTGGTGAACGCCACGTTGTAGTGCGCCACCCACTGCATGGAGTGCGCCAGCCGCCATTCGTCGTCACTGAACCAGACCATGCTGAGCAGGTCTGGCCGGGCCTTGAGTTGCTCGGCCAGCCCGACATCCAGCTCGTCTTCCACGATCATGTGGAAGAAGATGTCCGGACGTTCTGCCTCCACCATGGCGGCCAGACGGCGATTGGCTTCCTCTTTGCCCAACAGCCGGTTTTGCGTCAGGTAATCAAAGTCGACCATCTCGCAGCCCAGGTGCAGCAGGGCATCGCGGATATTTTGATAAGCATAGGCGCCAGCGCCAGTGGGGGTACATTGCGGGCCGTAGAACAGGACTTTCATGAGACCTCTTGCAGGTTGGTCACGATGGCGCGGACGATGAGCGCAACCTCATCCTCGGTCAACTGATGGTAGAGCGGCAGAATAACGCCGTGGTCCTGAATCGCTTCCGATACCGGAAGCGATACACACGGCTGCTGATACGGCAGTTCACGGTGTATGCACATCACGCCGCGCCGGGTCGCAATCCCGGCATCCAGCATGGCCTGCATGAACACGCGCTGATCGGTCTGCTCAGGCAGGCGAATGCAGAAACTCTGCCAGTTGCTGCGCGCCCAAGCCGGCTCGACCGGCAGCAGCTGACCCCAGCCAGCGGCTTCCAGCTGGGTGCGATAGCAGGCGGCCAGCGCCCGCCGGCGTTCAATAATGGCCGTAAGGCGTTGGAGCTGGGCCAGCCCGACCGCAGCCTGAATGTCGGTCATCCGGTAGTTGAAGCCGACCTCAGGGTAATGTTCGAACACCACCTGACTGGCGGCATGCCGCACCGTATCCGGTATCGACATGGCATGCTGGCGCAACAGGCGGCAACGCGCCAGCAAGGCCGGATCACGGGTGGTAATCATGCCACCATCGCCCGTGGTCACCACCTTGCGGGGGTGAAAGGAAAAGCATGCTGCGTGGCCATGAGGGCGACCAATGCGCTCCCATTGTCCCTGCCACAGGATTTCACTGCCAATGGCGCAAGCCGCATCTTCAATCAGCAGCAGACCATGCTGCTCAGCCAGCGGCAGCAGGGCCGCCAGGTCACACGGCATGCCGACCTGATGCACCACCAGCAAAGCCTTGCTGCGCGGGGTCAGCACGGCGGCCACTTGCTTCGGGTCCATATTGCCGGTGGCATCATCCACGTCCACAAACACCGGGGTAGCCCCGGTCTGCCGAATGGCATTGGCCGTCGCGATGAAGCTGTGGCTGACGGTAATGACCTCGTCCCCCGGCCCAATACCCATCGCCGTCATCACCAGATGCAAGGCCACCGTGCAGTTGGCCACCGCACACGCATCGGCTGCACCGACCTGACGGGCAAATTCAGCCTCAAATGCGGCTACCCGTGGCCCCTGTGTCACCCAACCCGACAATACGGCCTCGGTCGCCGCCTGCGCCTCGGCATCGGCCAGCCAGGGTTTGGCAACGGGAATCATGCGGCCTCCCGCTGGGCGCGCCACCAGGCTACCAGCTTGCGCAAGCCGTCATGCAGCCCGGTCTGTGCGGTAAAGCCCAGCAGTTGCTCTGCCTTGCGGGTATCGGCCAGACGGCGCGGTACCGGGTTCACCTTGCGCTCCTCACCATACTCAATCTGCAGGTCCGGCCGCCCCATGACATCCATCAAGGCCAGCGCGAGCTCCCGCAGGCTGGTTTCGGTACCGGAGGCCACATTGAACACTTCATCGCTCACCGGCTTGACCATCGACAGCAGGTTGGCACGGGCAATATCGTCGATATAGACAAAGTCCATGGTCTGGCTGCCGTCACCAAAGATCAGGGGCGGCTCGCCACGCTCAATGCGCTCCATCCAGCGGATCAGCACTTCTGTGTATTTGCCATGAATGTCCATCCGCGGGCCGTAGACATTGAAGTAGCGCAGCGCCACATAAGGCAGGCCGTACATGTCATTGAAGGAGCGCAGCAAGCCTTCCAGCATGATCTTGGTGGCACCGTACCAGGTACGGTTCTGGTAAGGATGCGCCGCCTCGGTGGTCGGGAACTGGTCCGCCAGCCCGTAGATGGAGGCGGAAGAAGCCGCCACCAGTTTCTTGACCCCTGCCCGTTGCGCTGCCTCGACCACGTTGTAGCTGCCGGTACACATTACCTCAAACGCTTCGCGCGGGTGTTCCGCACAAGCCGTGATCCGCAAGGTCGCCATGTGGATCACGGCGTCCATGCCGTCCGTCAGCCGCTGCACCAGGTCAGCATCGCGGATATCGCCCTCGACCAGTTCTACCCTGGGGTCCTGTAGCGCGCGTTGCAGGTTGGCACGGGTCCCCCGCACCATATTGTCCAGAATCACAATACGCTGGCAGTCGGGCTCATCCAGCAGCATGTCAATGGTGGTGGAGCCCACCAGACCGGCCCCGCCGGTGACCAGAATGGAATGAAAACCTGTCGATGCCTGTTCAGTCATGATGGAAAGCGTACTCCAATGGAACGAATCACGTCGCGTGCCGCCAGGGTTTCCCCTTTCAAGGTCACCGACTCCACAATCAAGGCCCGGTGGTCCCCGCAAATCACATAGACACCCTCCGGCGTCAGTCGGGCCACTTGTCCTGCACTGCCGTAATACGTCTGCGGAAACAGGCGCGCTTGCTGAATGATCAGTTTGTCCTCACCCAGCCAGGTAAACGCCCCGGGATAGGGATGGCACTGCGCGCGAATATAGCGGTCAAGGTAAGCTGCAGGCTGCTGCCAGTCTATCTGCCCATCGGCAGGCAGGCGCTGCGCACAATAGCTGGCCTGCGTCTCATCCTGCTCGCTGGCATGCCACGTCCCGTTCAGGATGCCCGGAATGCACTCCTGCAGCAGGGGCTCGATCAGGTGCTCCAGCCTTGCCAGCACGGTCGCAATGGTGTCCTGGCTGGACAGCGGCGTCGACACGGCATGCCACAACGGGCCATCGTCCATGCCCTCGGTAAAGCTGAACAGGCTCATGCCGACCTCGGGCTCGTCCGCCAGCATGGCCCACACCAAGGGGGCGCTGCCCCGGTAGCGTGGCAACAAGGAATTGTGCACGCCCAGGCAGGCATGACGCACCTGCTGCAAGGTGTGAGGCTTCAGCAACCAGTACCAGCCGACCACCACGCACCAGTCCGGCTGCAACTGGCAGAGCGCCGCTTCAGCTTCGGCCGGTTTGGCCGCCACCACCAGCGGCAGCTGCCACTGCATGCAGAAGGCCTGAAAACCGGCCAGCGCCGAGCGCGGGTCTTCGGCGTCCGCCAGGGTAATCACGCTGGCAATGGCCTCGGGCTGGCATGCATGCAGGACCTGCAAGGCCTTGAGGCCCAGCGGCTTGCTCCCCAGAAAGACCAGCGTGCTGGCCATCTCAGCCAGCCACCACCTGCTGCAGTGCGGTGGCGACCTCGCGCACTTCGTCCTCGGTCAACTCGGCAAACATCGGCAACGACAGGGTCCGCTCGGCCAGCGCCTCCGCCAGGGGGAAATCGCCACGCTGATAACCGAGATCGGCATACGCCGGTTGCAGATGCACCGGGATCGGATAGTGAATACCGGTCTGCACCCCACGCTCCTGCAGCTGCTGCTTGACCCGGTCACGCTCCGCCACCTGGATGGCGTAGACATGGTATACCGGGCTACCCCAGGCCATCTCGGCGGGCAGTTGCACCCCGGGCAGCGACTGCAACAACGCTCGATACAGGGCAGCATGTCGCTGCCGTGCCTGCGTCCAGGCGGCCAGATGCGGGAGCTTGACGCCCAGCACCGCACCTTGAACCCCGTCCATGCGATAGTTGAAGCCTTTGAGCTTGTGATGATACTTCTCGGATTGGCCCCAATCGCGATACATGCGGATGGTTGCGGCCAGCTCGGCATCATTGGTCACAATGGCGCCGCCCTCGCCCGCTGCCCCGAGGTTCTTGCCCGGGTAAAAGCTGAAGCAGCCAATCTCGCCCCAGCTGCCCGCTGGCTTGCCCTGATACAAGGCCAGATGTGCCTGCGCCGCATCCTCCACCACGGGTAACCCGTGCCGCTTGGCAATGGCCATGATCGGTGCCAGATCCGCGGTCTGCCCGTACAGGTGTACCGGCACAATCGCCTTGGTGCGAGGGGTAATGGCGGCCTCCAGCAGGGCTGGATCCAGCGTATAGGACACCGGGTCAATATCCACCAGCACGGCACGGGCACCGATATAGTCAATGGCGGCCACAGTGGCGACAAAGGTGCTGGGTGAGGTGATGACTTCATCTCCGGCCTGGACCCCGACGGCCAGCAGGGCCAGATGCAGGGCGCTGGTACCGGAATTGAGGGCCACGCAATGCTGGCTGTGGCAGCTGGCGGCAAAAGCCGCCTCAAATGCAGCGACCGATTTGCCCAGAATGAAGTCGGTATCGTCGAATACCCGAGCCACCGCCGCATCAATCTCCGCGCGGATGGGCTGGTATTGGCGTTTCAGGTCCAGAAAAGGAACCATGTTCAAGTCCTCAGGGTAACCGGTTGTCCGTGAGCAGCCATGGATTGGGTCGCCCCTTCCAGCAGGGTAACCACCCGTTGACCAAATACCCCGTCAGTCACCGGCGTTTGCCCGTCCTGGATGCAGCGGCAGAAATGGGACACCATCTGCGCCAGCGCTTCCACCGCTGGCAGGTTGGGAATCAGCACGTCACCCATACGGTACAGCAGCTTGGCCTGCTGCTTGGGGTCTTCATCAGCGAGGTCCACCCCGGCATCATAGAGCCGGATCTTTTCAGTGGCTTCAATATCGTCGTACACCACCATTCGGCGGCTGGCGCCAATCATCACCCGGCGCACCTTGACCGGGGCCATCCAGTTGACGTTGATGTGGGCAATAAAACGGTCCTTGCCATACAGGGTCACAAAGGCCATGTTTTCCGCCCGGCCCGGTACATGGCTGACGCCGGAGGCAGAAACCGTATGGAATTCCGCATCAAACAGGTAGTTCAGGATGGCGAAGTCATGCACTGCCAGATCGTGGATGACGTTCACATCCTGCTGGAACAGGCCCAGGTTGACCCGCACCGAATCGTAGTAATAGGCATCGCCCAGCTCGCCAGCATCCATCAATTGCTTGATGCGCTGTACGGCCGGGGTAAAGATGAAGGTATGATCCACCATCAGCAGCCGCTGCTGCTGCCTGGCCATCGCCACCAGTTGCTGCGCCTGCTCGCTGGTTTCCGTCAGCGGTTTTTCCACCAGCACATGCTTGCCCGCCTTCAGTGCCCGCATCGCCAGTTCAAAGTGCGTGGACGCCGGAGTGGCAATCACCACCGCATCGAGGTCAGCCCGCTGCAGCAGGGCTTCAACCTCCTGCACCACCTCAACCTGGGGATAGCGCCGCTGCAGCAAGGCCAGACGCGCCGGGTTGCTGTCGCACACCACCACCACGTCACTGTCCGGACATTCGACAAAATTGCGGACCAGATTGGGTCCCCAGTAGCCATAGCCGATGACACCCACACGTATCATTGTGCATCCTTGTCGCGCGTATCGCCGATCACACGGGCCGGGTTGCCCACGACGACGGCATGGTCCGGCACATCGGCCACCACCACTGCCCCCGCCCCCACCAGCGCCCCTTCCCCGATGACCACCCCGGGCAGAATGGTCGCCCCTGAGCCAATGTTAGCACGCGCCTTGACCAGCGTCCGTTCCAGCGCCCAGTCTGCATTCCCTTTGAGTGCACCATCCGGATTTACCGCAGCAGGGTAGCGGTCATTGGTGAACATGACACCATGCCCAATGAACACGCCGTCCTCCAGCTCCACGCCCTCACACAGAAAGCTGTGGGAGGACACCTTGCAGTTCGCCCCGACCACCACCCCGCGCTGAATTTCGACAAAGGGGCCGACCCGGCTTCCCGCGCCAATACTGCACTGGTACAGGTTGACCAGCTCCGGCTGGAACACCTGCGCCCCCTCCCCCAGAATGACATCCCGCAACGGCATGACAGCCTCCCAGCGTCTGTATTTCCAGCCATTTCCCCCGCCCGACACCGTCAGGCCGGCCTTGCCGCCCATTCGGTCAAGGGCGAGCCGCCACTGCCACGGTCGCCGCCAGAATGGACAACACTTTGGGCATGGCCACATCCATGGTGGACACCGCCTGGTCAAAGTCGATGTGCTGCTGGCTGCTGCCCTTGCCAGCGGCATGGTTCACCACCACGCACAGCGCGGCGTACGGAATATCCTGCTCACGGGCCAGCACCGCTTCCGGCATGGCGGTCATGCCAACCATGTCGGCGCCATCGCTCTCCAGCCTCCGGATTTCAGCCGCCGTTTCCAGTCTTGGGCCTTGCGTCACCGCGTAGGTCCCGCCATCCAGTACCACCTCACCCTGGCGGCTTGCTGCCTGCAGGATGCACTGACGGGTCGTAGCGCAATATGGCTCGGTGAAGTCCCGATGCGTCACCGGACCCGCCCCGCCCTCAAAGAAGGTGCTGGAGCGGCCAAAGGTGTAATCAATCAACTGGTCCGGTACCACCAGCGTGCCCGGTACCAGATCGGCCCGGATCCCGCCCACCGTGCCTACCGCAAAAATCCGCTCTACCTTGAGGTCGGCCAGCGCCCAGATGTTGGCGCGATAGTTGATTTCATGTGGTTGCAGGGTGTGCCCGTAGCCGTGACGGGCCAGAAACACCACGTCACAACCGTTGAGGGTGCCAAACGTCAGGCCGCAGGAGGGCTCACCATACGGAGTACGCACCACTTTGCGATGGGTAATGGTCAGATTAGGCAACTGGCCGAGGCCACTGCCACCAATGATTGCCAGCATCAGGCTGCTCCGGAATGATGTTGTTGCAGAAAGGCGGCAAAAGCCTGACTGACTTCGGGGTGTTTCAAGCCCAGCTCCACGGTGGCTTGCAAGTAGCCAAGCTTGGAGCCGCAGTCATAGCGCACCCCTTCAAAATGATGGGCAAACACCGCCTCCTCATCCAATAAGGCGGCAATGGCATCGGTGAGCTGCAGTTCACCACCTGCCCCGCGCGGGATGCGGCGCAGGTGATGGAAAATGCGGGGCGTCAGCAGGTAGCGGCCCACCACGCCCTGGTTCGACGGCGCCTGGTCCGGGTGCGGCTTTTCCACGATGCCATCAATCCGCATCAGGTCATCCGCCACGGTATGGCCGGACACAATGCCGTACTGGCGGGTTTCCTCGCGCGCCACCGTCTGCACCGCCACCACCGATTTTTCCCGCTGGGCAAACACCTCGACCATCTGGCTGAGCACGGGCTTGTTCGCGGAGTACAGCAAGTCATCCGCCAGCAGCACGGCAAACGGCTCGTTACCAACGGCAGGCTCGGCACACAGTACCGCATGCCCCAGCCCCAGCGCTTCCGGCTGGCGGATATAGATGCAGCTGACGTCCTTGGGCAGAATGTCGCGCACCAGGGCCAGCGTGGCCTCCTTGCCGCGCATCTCCAGCTCGGCTTCCAGCTCATAGGCTTTGTCGAAATGGTCTTCAATTGCCCGCTTGCTGCGGCCAGTGATGAAGATCATCTGCTCGACGCCCGCAGCGACTGCCTCTTCCACCGCGTACTGGATCAGTGGCTTGTCCACCACCGGCATCATTTCCTTGGGACTGGCCTTGGTGGCGGGCAGGAAACGGGTGCCTAGCCCAGCCACCGGGAAGACGGCTTTCTTGATCTTCTGCATTACCGATAACCCTGTCATGCTGCCTTCGGCAGCGTCATCATTGTCCCAGCAGGGCAAGCAGGCCGGCTTCATCCAGCACCGCCACCCCCAGTTCATTCGCCTTGTCCAGCTTGCTGCCCGCGGCCTCTCCCGCCACCACATAGCTGGTTTTCTTTGACACCGAGCCAGACACCTTGCCACCCGCAGCTTCAATCAGCGCACTGGCCTGATCCCGGCTCAAGGTCGGCAGGGTACCGGTCAAGACCAGTGTCTTGCCCGTCAATACCCCTGCGACCGCGCTGGCGTGGTCTGCCTCAGCCAGCAGAGTATCACGACAGGCCCGCAGTTGCTGCAACGCTTCGCGCTGCCCTTGTCCATTTAACCAGTGCCACAGCGACTGTTGCAGCGTATCGGGCAGGTCCAGCCGGGCCAGTCCCGCTTCATCCAGCACCAGCAGGCCATCCAGCTCGCCCACGGCGGCCGCCAGCGTGCGGCTCCGTGCCTCGGTCAAGCCCGGCACCCCGAGGCTGGCCAGCACCCGCTCCAGGGTCAGCCGCTCACGCAGGGCGGCAGCGGGAGCATGCTCACCCTGGGGCTGCACCCCGTTGGCCAGCAGGTCGTCCAGCGCTTGCTGGTTGTTCGGCTCGCTGAAAAAATCGGCAATCGACGCTGCCACCGCAGCCCCGACATCCGGCAAGGCGCACAGCAGGGGCGCCGGACAATGCCGGATCAGCCGCAGTTGCCCCAGCCAGTCTGCCAGTGTCTTGGCCGTGGACTCCCCGACGTGGCGAATGCCAAGGGCAAACAGGAAGCGGGCCAGGGGCGGCTGTTTGCTGGCGGCAATGCCATCCAGCAGGTTTTCGGCCCAGCGGGTCGCCACCTTGCCTTGCTGCACGGTTTCCGGTGTCGCACCGTCGCGCTCATCCGCCTGGCGCTTCATGGCGAGGAAGTTATCCAGCGTCAGGCGATAGAGGTCGGCCAGCCGGTGTACAAAACCCAGCTCGACCAGATTGTCGATATGCCGCTCACCCAGACCCTCGATATCCATCGCGCGGCGCGCGGCAAAGTGGCGGATGGCCTCCTTGCGCTGCGCGGCGCAAGACAGCCCGCCGGAGCAGCGCAGCACCGCCTCGCCTTCCTCACGACTGGCATGTGCGCCACAGACCGGGCAATGGCTGGGCATGTGGAATACTGGCGCGTCCGCCGGACGACGCTCCGGCAAAGCGCGCACCACTTCTGGAATCACGTCCCCGGCGCGGCGCACCACCACGGTATCGCCGACGTGCACGTCCTTGCGGCGAATCTCGTCTTCATTGTGCAAAGTGGCGTTGGTCACCGTCACGCCGCCGACGAACACCGGCGCCAACCGGGCTACCGGCGTCAGCGCGCCGGTGCGGCCCACCTGGATTTCAATATCCAGTACCGTGGTCAGCGCTTCCTGCGCCGGGAATTTGTGCGCCACCGCCCAGCGCGGCTCGCGGCTGACAAAGCCCAGCTCATTTTGCAAATCGCGGCGGTTGACCTTGTACACCACGCCGTCAATATCAAACGGCAGGCTTTCCCGCAGCGCGGCCACACGCTGATGGAAGCTGGCCAGCCCCGCATCACCGTGCAGCACGGCACGCTCAGGGCAGACGGGCAGGCCCAGTGCGGCCAGCCAGTCCAGCACGGATGAATGGCGATCCGGCACACTGCTGCCTTGTACCTCACCCAGCCCGTAAGCAAAGAAGGACATGGGGCGCTGTGCCGTTTCCTGTGAATTGAGCTGGCGCAGGCTGCCTGCCGCCGCATTACGCGGGTTGACGAAGGGTTTGCCGCCGATGGCCTGCTGGCGCTGATTCAAGCGCTCAAAGTCAGCGTGGCTCATATACACTTCGCCGCGCACTTCCAGCACCGGCGGGGCTTCACCGATCAAGCGCAGCGGAATCTGGTGGATGGTGCGCACATTCTGCGTGACATCCTCGCCGGTGGTACCGTCGCCCCGGGTGGCCGCCTGCACCAGCACCCCCTGCTCATAGCGCAGGTTCACGGCCAGGCCATCAAATTTCAGTTCAGCGGCATACTCCACAGCCGGATCGGCATCCGTCAGCCCGAGCTCACGACGTACCCGGCCATCAAAGGCGGCGGCGCCGCTGGCTTCGGTGTCGGTTTCGGTGCGGATCGACAGCATCGGCACCACATGCATCACGGGATCAAAGGAGTCCAGCAAGGCACCGCCGACCCGCTGGGTGGGCGAATCGGGCAGCCGCAAAGCCGGATGCGCGGCCTCCAGCGCCTCCAGCTCACGGAACAGCCGGTCGTATTCGGCATCCGGCACGCTGGGCTGGTCCAGCGTGTAGTACTCGTGGGCGTACTGATTGAGCAGGCGGGTCAGCTCGCGCGCGCGCGCTGCGTCACCCGCCGGCGGGGAAAACAGGTCGTCCTGGTTCATGCGGGGTCTCAGGCAAACAGGCGCAGTGCGGTCTGGCTGCCGGGTTCAATGCCTTTCAGGTTCATGGTGCCGTAGATGGCGCGCAGTTGCTGGCGAATGCTGGCAATACCGTGGTCAGACAAGGGCTTGCGGTTGTCATCCACCAGCTTGCCACTCAACTGGCCACTGAGTTCAAATGCCAGATCCGACATCTGGGCAAACACATTAAGGCCATCCGCCACCCGTGGTACGTCAAACAGCAGGGTAATGCCTTCGGTATGGTCCTTGGGCAAGGGGTGTGGCGGGAAGGGTGCGTTGTCGAAGTTGGCAATGCTGAACAGATGCTGCCCTTGCGGATTGACCAGATGGTAAGCGCCGTCTGCCATCAGGCGCAGACCATTGCGTTCCAGCCAGGAGCGCAGCTGCACCAGCCCGAACGGCGCAGAATCCGCCAGAATGTTGAGGCCGATGGTGACATCGACATCGGCGCAGAAGCTGTCCAGCTTCTGCGCATCGGCCAGCGCCTGCGATAGCGGCGGCAGGCGCAGCTCGGACTCGGACTCGTCTGCAAAGGTTTCCAGGGTGGCCACAAACTGGCGCAGCGAGGGCTCATCCAGCGGGCCACGTCGGTCAGCCAGCTGCAGGCCGATGCGCAAGCCCATGATGGCTAGGTTGGCGTCCACGTCCAGCGGGAACCATTCGCCATTGCTCATCAAGGCCTGCCACGACACCCGCTTGCCAATCCGGTTGAGCTGGCGGTGCATGGCGCGGATCAGGTCCACATCCAGTGCCTGGTGTGACAGGATATCTACCAGCAAGTCCACCTTGTCGTCCTGCTGCCCCGGATAGGTCAAGGCTTCCCGGGCCGTCTTCTGTGGCTGCGGGATCGGTGAGCTGAAGGTGCCGGGTGGCGGCGTCTCGTTGCGACTGCCGCCCATCACCGGCTCGCGCCGCTCGCTGCTGACGCGCTCCGGCACGGACGGTTCCACCGGGCGCGGCGCATGGCGCGCATCGACCTGACCCCGCGCGTTGTACAGCGCCTCCTCATCCGGCAGATCGTCCTCACCGGCGATGCGGGTATCCTCATCCATCGGCGTCAGCCCGGGCTCCAGCAGCACATCCTGCTGGTAATGCGCAAAGGCCGCCTGGGCTTTCTTCTTGTAACGCTGTTGCTCCCACCAGTTGTAGGCCACCACCAGCAGGATGGCCACCGCACCGACAGCCAGCAACACCAATTGCAAGTCACTCATTCCACATTATCCTCATGCCGCGCCTGACAACTGCATGGCTTCCATGATGTCAACCGCCACAACGCGGGACACCCCTTGTTCCTGCATGGTAATACCGATCAGCTGCTCTGCCATTTCCATGGTGATTTTATTATGGCTGATGTAGAGAAATTGCGTATCCGCGGACATTTTCTTCACCATTTCACAAAAACGGCCGGTATTGGCATCATCCAGCGGCGCATCCACCTCATCAAGCAAGCAAAATGGCGCCGGATTGAGCCGGAACAACGAGAATACCAGAGCCAGTGCCGTCAACGCCTTTTCTCCACCCGAAAGCAGGTGAATGGTACTGTTTTTCTTGCCTGGAGGCTGCGCCATCAGGTGCACGCCCGAATCCAGGATTTCCTCACCGGTCAGCGACAGCGTGGCGCGGCCACCGCCAAACAGCAGCGGAAATAGCTCCCCCAGCGATGCATTGACCCGTTCGAAGGTATCTTGCAGCAGGCTGCGGGTTTCGCGGTCGATGCGGCGAATGGCCGCCTCTAGCGTGTCGATGGCCTGGTTCAGGTCGCTCGCCTGGGCGTCCAGATAGCCCGCCCGCTCCTGCGCCTGCTGCAATTCCTCCAGCGCCGCCAGATTGACCGCCCCCAGCGCCTCCACCTCGCGGCTGAGCCGCTGGATCTCGCGCGCCAGCCCTGGTGCTTTCAGCCCGCGTTGCAGCAACTGCTCCTGCAGAGCCGCCACATCCACCCCTTCCAGCGCTTCGGCAAACTGGGCTACCGTCAGCCGCGCTTCCTGCGCCTGCAATTCCAGCTGCTGCAAGGCTTCGCGCAGCGGCTCCAGCGCCCGCTCCTGCTGCAGACGTTGCTCGTCCAGCTGCCGCTGTTGCCGGGTAGCGGCTTCCAGCGCTTCCCGCGCCTGTCGCAGCACACCCTCGCGCTCTTCCCGGGCGGCAATGGCTGCTTGCAGGTCCAGTTGCAGGTCTTGTTCCTGCAAGCTGTCCTGTTCGAGCAACAAGGCTTGTAATTGTTCCTCGCGCTCGGCCTGCAAGGTCGCCAGCTGCTCGCTGCGGTGAACCAGCTCGCTGGCACGCTGGGCCCGGCTGCTGACCGCGAAGCGCTGGTTTTGCGCTTGGCGTTCTGCATCGCGCAATTGGTTACGCACCTGCCCCAGCCGTTGATCCGCAGCATTCAAGTGCTCACGCGCCTGCTGCAGTCCCGCCTCGTGTTGGCTGAGAGCATCGCGTAGCCCGTCTTGCTCGAACGCCGCCGTTTCCTGCTCCTCCTGCCAGTGCAGGCGCTGTGCCTGCAGCTCTTCCTGCTCCAGTTGCAACTGGGTTTGCTGGCTGAGCTGATGCGCCTGCTGTTGTTCGGCCTGACGCCAGGACAGCTCGGCCTGATGTAGCGCCTGCTGCGCCTGACGCAGGCGCTCCTGTGCTTCGCGCTGCGCTGCCCGCGCCTGCTGCTGCTTCACCTGTGCCGCCTGCTGCGCGTCCCGCGCCCCTTGCACCTGTGGCTGATGCGCCGCCAGCGACTGCTCAAGCTGTTGCAAGGCCCGCTGCTGCGCCAGCATCTGGTCTGCCGGGGCTTCCGCATGCAGGTGGATGCCGTCTACCTGCATGCGGTGGCCCTGCGGGCTCACCCACACGCTTTGTGGCGGCAGGGTGTCGGGCACGGGTGCGTCGGCAGGCAACACCTCCACGTCCGCCAGCCACACATCCAGCCAGCGCGACCATTGCGGGTCCACACACTGGACTTTGCGTCGTAGCGAAGAGGGGGTTCTGGCTGCCGCAGGCGGCGCATCCGGCAGCAGGGTCAACGCCTGGGGCGGGCTGAAGCTGCGCCAGTCCAGCCCCGCGGGCAAGGCTCTCGCCTGCAAGCGCTGCTGTAGCACTGCCGCCACCGCCACCTCCCAGCCCGGCTCCACCTGCATATGCTGCCACAGCGCCTCTGCTGCCAGACCGTGCGCCTGCAGCCAGTCCTGCAGCGCTTGTCGGCCTTGCCCGGCATGCAGCAGGGTTTGCAGCGCCTTCTGCTCAGACAGCATGGCGCTTTCTTCCCGCTCAAGCTGCTGCAGGTGATGGCTGGCTTGCAGCAACGCCTGTTCAGCCTGCTGCTCGGCATGCACGGCAGCTTCAGCGGCCTGTTGCAAGGTGGATAGCGCCACCTCGGCCTGCTCGCGCTCGGCAGCCGCCTGCTGCACGCGCTGCGGGTCCAGCAGCACCAGGCTTTGCTGCCGTTGCTGCCAGCGCTGTTCCCGTTGCTGCAGCTGCTGCAATTGTTGCTGCGCCTGTCGCAGCTGGGTATCCAGCACCCCCAGCCGCTGCCTGAGCTGCTGCGCCTGTTGTTGCTGTTGCTCCAGCTGCTGGCGCGCTTGCAGCACCGCCTGTTCATGGTCTGGCAACTGGTCTTCCAGCAGCTGCAATTGCAGCTCGGCTTCTTCCAGCTGTTCGCGGGCTTCTTCGCCCTGCTGCTGCAGGCTGTGCTGCTCTTCCTGCAGCTGCTGTTGCTGCTGCAGGCCCTGTCCCAGCTGCTGCTTCAACTGCTGGCTGCGCTGCTGCAATTGCTGCTGCATGGTTTGCTGATGCTGCAATTGCTGCTCCAGGCGAGCCAGATGGGCGTTGGCATCAAACAAGCGGGCTTGCGCGGCGTGTAGCTGGTCGTTGTGCTGAAAGTGCGCTTCACGCGCCAACTCCAGGCTGGCCTCGGTCTGGCGGAGTGCGGCAATCGCCGCTTCCAGCGCCGTCCCGCCTTCCTGCTGCTGGCGGGACAGCTGCTCCAGTTTCAGATGCGCTTCCTGTTGCCGCGCCAGGGCCAGCAGACCTTGCGACTGCTGCAAGGCATCCTGCAGCGCGCGATACTGGCGTGCCACTTCGGCCTGACTGCTCAGTTTCTCCACCTGACGCAACAGCTCCGCCCGCACGTCATCCACCCGCAGCAGGTTCTCGCGGGTATCCGTCAGCCGGTGCTCGGTTTCGCGGCGGCGCTCCTTGTACTTGGAGACCCCGGCGGCTTCTTCCAGAAACTCACGCAGCTCTTCCGGACGTGCCTCGATGATGCGGGAGATCATGCCCTGCTCGATCACCGCATAGCCGCGCGAGCCGACGCCGGTGCCGAGGAACAGGTCGGTGATATCGCGGCGGCGCACCTGCTGGTTGTTGATGTGATAGGTGGAGCCGCCATCGCGGGTGAGAATCCGCTTGATGCCGATTTCACCATAGGCCGCCCATGGGCCACTGGCGCGCTGCAGGCTGTTGTCAAACACCAGCTCGACACTGGCGCGCGATACCGGCTTGCGCCCGCCCGAACCATTGAAGATCACATCCTGCATGGATTCGCCGCGCAACTGCTTGGCGGAAGATTCGCCCAGCACCCAGCGTACGGCGTCGATGATATTGGACTTGCCACAGCCATTCGGCCCGACCACGGCCACCAGCTGGCCCGGCACCGCAATGTGCACCGGGTCCACGAAGGATTTGAAGCCAGCCAGCTTGATCTGTTTGAGTCGCAAGGGGCTATCGGGGGCAGGAAAATGCCGTCATTCTAACGAAAACGGCTGTCGCTGTGGCTGAACTGCTCCCATTTCAGCTGGGCAATGGTGTCGCTCGACTGTTTGAGCCGCTCCACCAGCAGATCAAGGAACACCTGGTTGAAACGGGCCTGCAGGGTGTCGCTGGCGGCCTTGAGGGCGCTGGCGCTGATTTTCAGCAACATGGCTGACTCGCGGGTGGTAATGGTGGCGCTACGGCTGCCGTCACCCGAGAGGTAGGCCATTTCGCCAAAGATCTCGCCCGCACCCAGTGTCGCCAGCTCTCGCCCGGCCTTGCTGACGACCACCTCGCCTTCGGCCAGCACAAAAAAGGAATGCCCCAGCTTGCCTTCCTCAATCAGCACCGAACGGGCCGGGAAACGGCGCCATTGGCTGATGCGCAACACCTCCCACAGCTCCGATTCACTGAAGCGGTCAAATACCGCCAACTGGCGCAGTGCGTGGAAACGCTCCGCTTCTGGCACTTCATGCGCAGGCAGGGCCAGATGACGGTTCACACTGCGTAGCTCCGCCGCAAATGCCGCCCAGTCCGGATAGCGGTCTTCCGGCTGCTTGGCCAGCGCGCGCGCCACCACCCGCTGCAGGGCCTCCGGCAGGTCGGGCCGCACACTGCACAAGTCTGGCGGGGTCTCATGGCAGATTTTGTAGATCACGGCAAAGTCGCTGTCTGCCGTAAACGGCAAGCGCCCGGTCAGCAGCTGGTAGAGCACCACCCCCAGCGAGAACATGTCGGACTGCTCCGTCAGCCGTCGCTCCTGTACCTGCTCGGGGGACATATAGGCGGGCGAACCAATCAAACCGCTAACCTGGGTGTGTTCAGACACCTGATAGAAAGCCGCACCAAAATCCACCACCTTCACCTGTCCCTCGCCATCCAGCAGCAGGTTGGCAGGTTTCAGGTCGCGATGGATCAAACCATGCTGGCTGGCATAGGCCAGTGCGTGGGCGCATTTGAACGCCAGCTCAGCCACTTTGGGCACTGGCAGCAACTGGTCATTACGGGTATAGCGCTCCAGCGTACCGCCCGACACATACTCCATCACCAGCCAGGCATCGTCTGCCGCTACCGCAGCATCCAGCACCTCCACCAGATGCGGGTGACGCAACTTGCCGGCGAGGCTGGCTTCGTTCTCGATCAGCTTGCGGTAACGCTGACCATGCTGCGGGTGGGTCAGCAGATGCTGGTGCGCCCATTTGAAGGCCACCGTGCGTCCGGCGAAGCGGTCTTCAGCCAGGTAGACGGTACCGGTGGTGCCTTCACCCAGCTTTTTTTGGAGTTGATAGCGACCAACACTATGCGGAAGAACGATGGACGACATGGCAAAATGCGGTAAGCTGCCCGTTGGACTCAATGCCACCATGCTACCACACCATGAGCGACGCCGACCTGCTGCTTCCCCTGTATCTGCCTTGCCGTGTCACTGCGCTGGACGCTGCAAGCGACCACCGTCAGTGGGATGCACACAATCTGGCCCTGCTGCAGGGTCTGACCCTGCTGGGAGAGCTGAACCTGCCAGAGGCCCCACTTGACCCGCAACTGACCAGGCTGGAGGGCAAACTGGACCTGGCGGTCTTGCTGCTGGGAGAAGTGCTGCGCGTGCGAGGAGAGGTACCTCCAGCCCAGCACCTCAGCCTGAACCTGCATACCGTGCAACTGGCTGCACAGCCCGAACTTCAACCCGAACAGACCGTGCTGGTAGAACTGTACCTGGCCCCCACCCTCCCCTTGCCAGTCAAACTCAGCGGCAAGCTGCAACAGCAAGATGCATCACAGATGCGCATCGCACTGGATGCACTGCCGGACGAGGTGGACGACCGGCTGGGGCAGGCACTGTTCCGCTTTCACCGCGCGCAGCTGCGCCGGCGGAGCTAGCGCGCACGCATACGCTCTCCGTGATGCAGAGCATGGGGATATCCTCCAATCACTCTGGCTTGGCTAAATAGCCATATCGCAAAACCACCATCGAGATGGGTGCTGATCTGAATGAGCCGAGGATTGTGTCCGTGGGTTGGCGACTACGCGCACTACAAAGCGAGAAGCCCCTGCAGCTGTCTGCAGGGGCTTCAAATGGGAGCCTGGCGGTGACCTACTTTCACAAGCGATCTGCTCACTATCATCGG
>NZ_JAYREC010000006.1:0-304051 GCF_041909055.1 Leeia sp.
TTTGTTAAAGAGCAGTTGCAACCCACACCAGACTTCGCTAAACTCAGCAGCTTTTCGCTTCGTTTCGTCGTCTGCGTCAGCAGCAGAGATGCGAACTATACGCACACCAGCCACAGCCGTCAACACCTTTCTGCAGTTAATTTTCCAGTCTCTCGTCTTACGGCTTTCAAGCTCATGTTTCTGCAATGAATTTTTGGTGAAATTTTTTTCGCCTGCGAAGCATTTGACACAATCTCTCCCATTTTCAGCCACTGAGCAGCGGCATACCGGCTTGCATGGACACCGATCAGGGCTTTTTATATAGTGCGACAAGTCGCTTTCTATATATATGTAACGGGCAAGGTGTCGGGTCATGAAAGTTCTGGTTATTGGTTCGGGTGGTCGTGAGCATGCGCTGGCATGGAAGCTGGCACAGTCACCCCGGGTGTCCAAGGTCTTTGTTGCGCCGGGCAATGCCGGTACGGCGCTCGACAAGCATTTGACCAATGTGCCGCTCAGCGGTCATGACGCCCTAATGGCATTTGTACAGCAGGAGGGAGTGGACCTGACGGTGGTGGGCCCGGAGGCACCCTTGTCAGAAGGAGTGGTCGATGCTTTTCGTGCAGCAGGGCTGCCCATCTTTGGCCCGACCCGCGCTGCGGCGCAGCTGGAATGGTCGAAAGATTTTGCCAAAGCATTCATGCACCGTAACAACATCCCCACTGCACGCTACCGTACCTTTAGTGATGCCGCTGAAGCGCATGCTTATGTGGTTGAGCAAGGCGCACCTATCGTGATCAAGGCGGATGGTCTGGCTGCGGGTAAAGGCGTGGTGGTGGCAATGTCGCTGGACGAAGCCCACGGTGCCATCGACATGATGCTGCTGGATAACCGCATGGGCAA
This sequence comes from Leeia sp., assembly GCF_041909055.1. Classification (NCBI taxonomy): domain Bacteria; kingdom Pseudomonadati; phylum Pseudomonadota; class Betaproteobacteria; order Neisseriales; family Leeiaceae; genus Leeia; species Leeia sp. The sequence continues at coordinate 883 of NZ_JAYREC010000006.1, forward strand.
GGCCGGTGCTCGGGTGGTCATTGAGGAATTCATGCAGGGCGAGGAGGCCAGCTTTATTGTGATGGCAGATGGCCAGCATGTGCTGCCGCTGGCCACCAGCCAGGACCATAAGCGCCTGCTGGATGGTGATCTGGGGCCCAATACGGGCGGCATGGGTGCGTATTCCCCCGCGCCGGTGGTGACTCCGGAGGTGCATGCACGTGCCATGCGTGAGGTGATTCTGCCGACCATCGCTGCGATGTCGCGTGAGGGCATGCCGTTTACGGGCTTCCTGTACGCCGGGCTGATGATTGATGAGCAGGGTGCGCCACGGGTGGTGGAATTCAACTGTCGCATGGGGGACCCGGAAACCCAGCCGATCATGGCGCGCTTGAAATCTGACCTGCTGACCCTGCTGGAGCACGGTGTAGCCGGGACGCTGGATCAGGTGGAAGCCGAGTGGGACCGTCGGGTCGCGGTGGGTGTGGTGATGGCAGCCAAGGGCTATCCTGACCACCCGGAAAAAGGCGCGGCCATTACCGGCCTGCCTGCCGCGCAGGACGATGTGCAGGTATTCCATGCCGGGACGACCCTGGAGAGTGATGGCTCAGTCCGGGTTAGCGGTGGTCGCGTCTTGTGCGTGACGGCCATTGGTGACAACGTCAAGCAGGCTCAGGCACGTGCCTATGACGTGGCAAATGGCATCCAGTTTGATGGCATGCAGATGCGGCGCGATATTGGCCACCGGGCCCTGCAGCGTCGTTAATCATGCGGATGCGTCGTCTGGGCCGTGCTTCGCGCGGCCACATCCAGCGTGGGGGGGTGATTGCCTACCCCACCGAGTCTTGTTTTGGCCTGGGGTGTGACCCCTTGCATCCGCAAGGCTTGAAAGCCATCTTGCGGCTTAAGGGTCGCCCGCAGCGCAAGGGGATGATTGTGGTGGCGGCCTCGCTGGATCAGGTGCGCCCGCTGTTGCGCCCACTCAGTCAGGCCGACGAGGCCAGACTGATGCAATACTGGCCCGGCCCGTATACCTTTCTGTTGCCAGCCGCCTGTCGGGTGCTGCCCTTGCTGCGAGGCAAACACCCGACCCTCGCGGTGCGTGTCACCGCCCATCCGGCCACGCTAGCTTTGTGCCGTAGCCTCGGTCCGCTGGTTTCGACCAGCGCCAACCGCAGCGGCAAGCCGTCGATCCGCGATGCCCGCAACTGCCGTCGCCAGTTTGGTACCGGCGTCCAGGTGATTCCAGGCCGGGTGGGGCGCGCCCGCAAGCCCTCTACCATTATTGATTTTGCCAGTGGGCGCATCTTGCGGGGCTAGTGATCCCTTGATCCGGATCAGTTCCGTCGCAGGCGACGAATGAATCGGCTAGAATGCCGGTACTCGGTCGACAAGTCATTGTTTTTCATTCATGCAGTTATTCACGCTGGGCATTAATCACCACACCGCGCCATTGGCGTTGCGTGAGCAAGTGGCATTCCAGCCGGAACGGCTGACGCATGCCCTGCATGATCTGGTCGACGGCCAGCGTGCGCATGAAGCCGCTATCCTGTCCACTTGTAATCGCACCGAGATCTACTACGCCACCGAGCGACCGGAACAGGCGTTGGACTGGCTGGCCCAGCATCACCAGCTGCCCCGCACCCAACTGGAACCCTTTGCCTACCAGCTCAATAGTGAGCAGGCGGTCAAGCATGCCTTCCGGGTCGCCAGCGGGCTGGACTCCATGGTGCTGGGGGAAACCCAGATCCTGGGTCAGCTGAAGGATGCCGTCCGTCAGGCTGAGGCGGCGGGCACGCTGGGCCTGCTGCTGAATCGTCTGTTCCAGCACACCTTCTCGGTGGCCAAGTCGGTACGCAGTGAAACGGCCATTGGCAGCAGCTCCATTTCGATGGCGGCGGCGGCCGTCCGCCTAGCCGAGCGTATTTTCCCCCGCGTGGGCGACCAGCATGTGCTGTTTATCGGCGCGGGCGAGATGATCGAGCTGTGCGCGGCGCACTTTGCCGCCCAGCAGCCGAAAAGCCTGCTGATTGCCAACCGCACGCTGGAGCGCGGTGAGGCCCTGGCCAGCCGCTTTGGCGGTCAGGCCATCACCTTGCAGCAGCTGCCGGATGCCCTGCCCCGCTTTGACATTGTGGTGTCCTGTACGGCAAGCCCCTTGCCCATTATCGGCAAGGGCTTGATGGAACGGGTGATTCGCCAGCGCAAACACCGCCCGGTGTTCATGGTGGACCTGGCGGTGCCGCGTGACATCGAGCCAGAAATCGCGCGGATGGACGATGTGTTCCTCTACACGGTGGATGACCTGGCCAGCATCGTGCGCGATGGCATGGATGCACGACAAACCGCCGTGGTGGAAGCAGAGGCCATCATCGAGCAGCAGGTCGTCGAATTCATGCAGTGGCTGGGCAAGCGGGAAGTGGTGCCCACCATACGTGCACTGCGCGATCATGTTGAACGCTTGCGCCGCCATGAGATGGAGCGCGCGCAAAAGCGTCTGGCACAAGGCGAAGACCCGCAACAGGTGCTGGAGCAATTCGCCCACAGCCTGACCAACAAATGGCTGCATGAGCCCACCCAGGCGCTGCAACAAGCCGATAGTGATGAGCGCAGCCAGCTGATTCGCCTGCTCGGCCGACTCTACCATTTCACGGATCACCTCTAGCGGCAGCGGCCCTCCCCGCGCATGCCCCCTTGATCCGTTTGACAGGAATACCCATGAAAGCCTCCATTGCCCAGAAGCTGGCCCAGCTGGCCGACCGTCTGGAAGAAGTCAACCATCTGCTGGCCTCACCCGAGGCGACCGCCAAGATGGAGCAGTTCACCCGGCTCTCCCGCGAGCATGCCGAGCTGTCGCCGGTGGTCGAACTGTTCCAGCGCTTCCGCCAGCAGGAACAAGACATGCAGGATGCCGAAAACCTGCTGTCCGACCCGGAGATGGCCGAGTTTGCCGCTGAGGAATTGCGTGAGGGCAAGCTGGTCTTGCAAGCCCTGGAGCAGGACTTGCAACGTGCCTTGCTGCCCAAGGACCCCAATGACGAGCGCAATGTGTTTCTGGAAATCCGCGCCGGTACGGGCGGAGATGAGTCGGCCTTGTTTGCCGCCGACCTGTTCCGCATGTACAGCCGCTTTGCCGAGCGGCAGCGCTGGCAGGTGGAAATTGTCTCTGCCAGCGAATCCGACCTGGGTGGTTACAAGGAAATCATTGCCCGGGTAATCGGCTTCGGTGCCTACTCGCAGCTCAAGTTTGAGTCCGGCGGGCACCGGGTACAGCGGGTACCCGCCACCGAAACGCAGGGCCGCATCCACACCTCGGCCTGCACGGTGGCCATCATGGCCGAAGCGGATGAGCTGGCTGAGGTCAACCTGAACCCAGCGGATCTGCGCATCGACACCTTCCGCGCCAGCGGGGCCGGTGGCCAGCACATCAACAAAACCGACTCTGCGGTACGGGTCACCCACCTGCCAACCGGCATCGTGGTGGAGTGCCAGGACGATCGCTCGCAACACAAGAACAAGGCGCGCGCGCTGGCCGTATTGGCTGCCCGCATCCAGGACCGGGAAGTACAGGCCAGACAAGCTGCCGAGGCGGCCACCCGCAAATCGCTGATCGGCTCCGGCGATCGTTCTGAACGTATCCGCACCTATAATTTCCCGCAAGGCCGGGTCACCGACCATCGTATCAACCTGACACTGTACAAGATTGATGCCATCATGGACGGAGACTTGGGGGAACTTACCCAGGCGCTGATTACCGAACATCAGACTGAACTGCTGGCCGAGCTGGGCAATGACTGATCGCCTGTAAGAATGCAGTCTCCCCGGCGACCAAGCCGTATTGCCGAGGAGTCCATCATGCTGATACGCCACCCTGCCGATATTGCCCCGTCGGACATCACCGACCGCACCCTGTTCGAGCAACGCCGACAGTGGCTGAAAACGGCATCTGGCCTCCTGCTGGCCGGTAGTGGTCTGCTGCCTTCGATCGCCGAAGCCGCCTTGCCCAAGGCCGGCAAAAGCCCGCTCTCGACCAATGAGCCGGTCAATGCCCTGCAGGAAATCACCGGCTACAACAATTTCTACGAATTTGGCACCGGCAAGGATGAGCCCGCACAGAACGCACGCAGCCTGAAAGTCCGACCGTGGACGGTACAGGTCAGCGGCGAGGTCAAACAAACCAAGACCTTTGATATCGACAGCCTGATCAAGCAGTTCCCGCTGGAGGAGCGCATTTACCGGCTGCGCTGTGTGGAGGGCTGGTCGATGGTGATTCCCTGGGTAGGCTTTCCGCTGGCCAGTTTGCTCAAGGCGGTAGAACCTACCGGCAAAGCCAAATTTGTGGCGTTTGAAACCCTGAATCGGCCCAGCGAGATGATCGGCCAGCAGTCTGGCGTGCTGGACTGGCCCTATGTGGAAGGCCTGCGGCTGGACGAGGCCATGCACCCGCTCACCCTGCTGGCGGTAGGCCTCTACGGCGACGTGCTGCCCAACCAGAACGGGGCCCCGATCCGGCTGGTGGTGCCGTGGAAATACGGCTTCAAGAGCATCAAGTCTATCGTCCGCATCCGGCTGGTGGAGGCTTTGCCACCCACCACCTGGAACAAGACCAACCCGCGCGAGTACGGCTTCTACTCCAATGTGAATCCGGAGGTGGATCACCCGCGCTGGAGCCAGAAGACCGAACGCCGCATCGGCGAATTCAGCCGCCGCAAGACCTTGCCCTTCAACGGCTATGCCGAGCAGGTGGCCAGCCTGTACAGCGGCATGGACCTGCGCCGCTACTACTGAGGGACAGCCGATGTTGAGTTACTGGCGCAAACTGCACTGGACGGTGCGTCTGAAATGGCTGCTGTGGCCGCTCTTGCTGCTGCCGCTGACACGTCTGGCGGTCGCTGCCTGGCACGATATTCACCATGGCAGCCTGTGGTTGAGCGCCAATCCGATTGAGTTCATCCTCCGCTCCACCGGTACCTGGGCGCTGACCTTCCTGCTGTGTACGCTGGCCGTCACGCCATTACGGCAGCTGCTGCAGCGCCCCGAACTGTTGCGCATCCGTCGCCTGCTGGGCCTGTTTGCCTTCTTCTACGCCTGCCTGCACCTGGGTACCTACCTGTGGCTGGATCAGGGCTGGGACTGGCTGGGCATGCTGAAAGATGTATGGAAGCGCCCCTTCATCACGGTGGGCATGACCGCCTGGTTGCTGCTACTGCCGTTGGCGGCCACCTCCACGCGATGGGCGATGCGCAAACTGGGCCGCCGCTGGCAAAGCCTGCACCGGCTGGCCTATCTGGCTCCAGCATTGGGTGTGCTGCACTATTGGTGGCTGGTGAAGGCGGACTACCGCACACCCCTTTTGTTCGGCCTCAGCCTGTTGTTGCTGCTCGGCTGGCGAGTATGGCGCAAGCAGCAAGCGAGCTCGCCACCGGCTCAGGTCGCCCGCCAACGCTGATACAGATAAGCCGAGAAGTACACCAGCCCTGCCAGTGGCCACAGATCGGCCGCCAGATCCGCCACCGCATTGAAATTCTGCAAATGCCCCATGGACCAGCGGAACAATTGCAGCATGGCGACGGGATTGGCCGTCAGCGGCCAGTAGTAGCTGACCACTTCACTCCCCAGCAGCAAGAGGATGGCCAGCATGGCCTGATAACGGCGAGGCAAACGGAAAATGCTGGCCAGGACCAGCCAGCCCAGAATTTGCCCCACCACCACGGTGACATTGAGCCAACTGAAAAAGGCAGCAGGTTTAAGCAGCATCCCGGCCATCACCCCTTTCACCAGCAAGGCGCCCGTGGCCATGATCAGCATGGCACGCAAGGTATGCTGCGGCCGCTGCAGCAAGGTTGCCAGAAAGATGCCCACGCTGGTGAAGTGCAGTGCCGCCCCCCCGCCCTCCAGCAGGCGCAGGAACAAGGCCGGATCCGCGATGGGCGATTCAAACGGCTGTGGCAAGCCCGTGGGCAGCAGCACAATGCCGAATAGCGGCGTCGCCGGGTTGGTCTGACCGATCAGCCAGAGCAGCAGCAACACTACGCCAAAATCCGCCAGTGGTCCATCGCGGAAAACCTGATGCCGCCAGCGGAACAGGGCCGCGGCAAACGGCAGCTTGCGACCCCACACCGGCAACAGCGCCCCGAGCGCACCGCCCAGCGTATTCGCCAGCAGGTCGACGTTGGAGGCATTCCGATTGGGCAGGTATTGCTGCAGCAGTTCAATCAGCAGGCTGAGTGCGGCACTGAGCAACACGGCCCGCAACCAGGCATGCCACCCCAGCCGACGACGGCGGCCATCCAGCCACAGTGCCGCCCCCAGCGGCATGAACGCCACAATATTGAGGCCGAAATCGAAGCGGGAAAAGTAATAGGGCCAGTCATAGCCCAAAAACGCGCCGAACGGTACCCCCGTATCCTGCCAGCCCTGCAATGGGAACAGCCCGGCGGTCAGCAGCAGCAATGACAGCCAGAACGCCACAAACCGCGGGATGCGGCTCTCGGCAGGATGGCGGGACAGGTAAGACACCGAAAACATGGGGGACTGCACGCTCCGTAACGCTGAGGCTCACGCCACCTACTGTCCTTTCAGGACAGTGGGTAGCGTTTGCAAAACAATACGGTACGTCTACACTGAGGATCACAGGTCCATTCGTTGGCGCAAGTCGCCAGGAGCACCCGATGCACAGACCCATACTGCTGGTCGTTGACGACGAACCGTTCAATCTCGAGATCATATGCGAATATCTGGAAGAGATCGACTGTGAGATCGATACGGCGGTTGATGGTGAACAAGCCTGGGCCAAGCTGCAGTCCGCCCCGGGCCGCTATGATCTGGTGGTGCTGGACCGGATGATGCCGCGCATGGATGGCATGCAAGTGCTGGCCAACATCAAGGGTGATCCACTGCTGAAAGCCTTGCCGGTGATCATGCAGACGGCGGCGGCGGCCAAGGAGCAGGTGCTGGATGGCCTGCGGTTAGGTGCCTACTACTACCTGACCAAGCCGTTCGAGAGCGATGTCCTGCTCACGGTGATCCGCACCGCCTTGAACGACCGGATGTCGCAACTGGCTGTCATTCAGCAGATGGAAGAGCAAAAGGCCATGCTCGACCTGCTGTGCGAGGGCACCTTCCAGCTGCGCACCTTGGCCGAGGCGCGCCGTCTGGCGGCCTCACTGGCCAATATCTGCCCCAACTCCTCCATCGTGGCACTGGGGCTGGCCGAGCTGCTGGTTAATGCCATTGAACATGGCAATCTGGGCATTGGCTATGAAGAAAAATCCACACTGATGTCCACGGGCAACTGGGCGCGTGAAGTCGAGCAGCGGCTTGAGCATCCGGATTATCACCATAAAGTGGTCTCCGTGCGCTTCCATCGCATGCCGGACCAAATTCAGCTGCATATCACCGACCAGGGCGAAGGCTTTGAGTGGCAGCGCTTTACCGAGCTGGACCCCACACGCGCCTTTGATTCCCATGGGCGCGGCATTGCGCTGGCCCGGCAGCTGTCATTTCAAAAGCTGGAGTATCTCGGCAAGGGTAACGAGGTGGTCGCTACCCTGCTGCTGAGCTAGGTTCCCGGCTTACGGAAAAGCCGGATGGTTGTTTGGGGTGTTGAAGTCTTCGCGCAGGATGTGGTTCAGCGGAGTCTTGCGTTTGGCATTCATGAACCAGCGGTTATAGATGCCAGTCGCCTCACCACCAATCATGATGTCGGACAGGGTACGGTTCAACGCCTTGAGCAAGTCCGGGTCGCTCTTGCGCAGCAGCAGGCCATAGGGCTGCACCGACAGGTATTCATGGGCAAAGGCATAGGCATCCGGGCCTGCCTTGCTGTGGGCAGCATGATCCAGCAACTGCGTGTCGTCATAGGCCAGACCATCCACCTTGCCTTGTTCCAGCAAGGTCCATAGCTCGTCAGCAGTCTTGCCCGGCACAAACACATAGTTATAGTGTTTTTCATTGGACAACTGGGTAATCAGCTTGGTCGCGGTGGTTCCTGGCATCACGCCCAGCCGCAGGCCCTTGTAGGCGGCCAGGCTGGTCAGCTTACGGTCTTTACGCCCCATGACGCGAGTGCCGGTCACAAAGATGGTGTGCGAGAAGGCATACTTCTGCTGCCGTTCTGCCGTGTTGGTAGTACCACCACACAGGATGTCGTACTGGCCACCATCCAGCAGTGAAAAACGGGTCTTGGAATCCAGCGGCACCCACTTGATGCGGACCTCCCCGCCTGCCTTCTTGCTCAGGTCTTGCAGGAATCGCTTGCACAGTTCCACCGCATAACCGGTGGGCTGCCCGGCCTCGACAAAAGAGAAAGGCTCATCATCGGTCCAGTGCCCCAAGCGGATTTCCTTGGTTTGCATAATCCGGTCCAGCGTCGGATCTGCCAAGGACAATACAGGGGTCGCCGCCAGAGCGAGGGCCAGCAGTTTAAGCAAGTTCATGATAAATGCATCCGGGAAAAAGGGCTTCTTTTACCCTAGGCGCCACCTGCCTGACAAGCAAAATGACGACGACAAACGGTCAGAATACGACCCGTCTCAGCGGCCCAGCCAAAAAAGCAGCACCATGACACACAACAGTAAAGCCACCACCAGCAGCAACCAGCTCTGCCGGCGTTGTTCGCGAGCCAGATGCATATAAGCCTGCACCAGGGTCTGGCTATGATCTTTCGATAGCAGTTGATCCAGCTTGCGCGGCCAAGCCGGTACGCTGGCCGCCCAGTGTGGTGCCTCCTGCTTCAGGGTGCGCCACAGCCCCCGCCAGCCAATCTGCTCGTTCATCCAGCGCTGCAGGAAGGGCTTGGCGGTCTGCCACAGGTCCAGTTGCGGATCGAGCTGGCGCCCCAGTCCTTCAATGTTGAGCAAGGTCTTTTGCAACAACACCAGCTGTGGCTGCACTTCTACATTGAAGCGGCGGGAGGCTTCAAACAGCCGCAACAGCACCTGGCCGAAACTGATTTCAGCCAGCGGCTTGTCAAAGATCGGCTCAAACACGGCGCGCAACTCTTTTTCCAGCTCATCAGGCCGAACATCGGCGGGTACCCAGCCAGACTCGATATGGGTGGTGGCAATACGGCGGTAATCGCGGTTGAAGAAAGCGAGGAAATTGACTGCCAGAAAGTGCTTGTCGACATCCGACAAGGTGCCGATGATGCCAAAATCCAGCGCAATGTAACGCCCATCCGCCGCCACCAGGATATTGCCGGGGTGCATGTCGGCATGGAAGAAACCGTCGCGAAACACCTGGGTGAAGAAGATCTCCACCCCGTAGCGACTCAGGGTGGGCAAGTCGATGCCTGCCGCCTGCAGCTGCTCGATCTGGCTGATCGGCGTGCCATCCATCCACTGCATCACCATCACATCGCGACTGCAGTAATCCCAGTAGATCTCCGGCACCAGCAGCATGCTGGACCCGGTGAAATTGCGCCGCAACTGGCTACCGTTGCCCGCCTCTTTCATCAAGTCCAGCTCGTCATGCAGGTACTTGTCGAACTCGGCGACCACCTCGCGCGGACGCAAGCGCTTGCCGTCCGCCGACACACGCTCGACCAGCCCTGCCAGCGTTCGCATCAAAGCGAGGTCAGACTCAATGACCGGGGCAATACCCGGCCGCAACACCTTGACCGCCACCGGACGGCCATCCAGCAGCACCGCAGCGTGCACTTGTGCCACCGAGGCACTGGCCACCGGTGTCAGGTCAAAGCGGGTAAACAGCTGGCTCACCGAGCGACCGAGACTGGCCTCGACAATGTCACGCGCCGCCTCACCGGAGAACGGCGGGACTTTATCCTGCAAGCGGGCCAGCTGATCGGCAATATCGGAGGGTAACAGGTCACGCCGGGTGGACAGCACCTGGCCAAATTTGACGAAAATCGGCCCCAGCGACTCCAGCGCCAGCCGCAGCCGCTCGCCACGTGGTGCATCCAATCGCCGCCAGAACAGCAGTCCGCCCACCAGCCGCCGCGCCCAGCGCGTTCGACTGTGCCCCAGCAAAAACTCATCCAGTCCGTAGGCAAAAATGACCCAGACGATGCGGCACAGACGGAACAACCGCATCAGGCACTGTCTCCAGTGGCACTCCGTTTCGCCTCCAGCAAGCTCAGCCGAGCCTCCAGCCGAGCGACATCGTCGCGCAGGGTGTCAATATCATTCACAAAACGGGACACCGCCTCCGGGTCCGCCAACAAGCCCGCTTCATCCCGGGCGTATTCGGCCAGTTGCTGCCCCAGCACCTGCCATTGTTCGCGATGCGTGTCCCAGTACTGCTGCCACTGCCGAGCAATTGGCGTCGCTGCCGTATCGCCCAGCAGGCGGGACAGGTCGGCGGATACGTCCCACTGCAGGGCTTGCAACACCTCACCCAAGGCAGCCGCCAGCGCCGGATCACCACTGATCTGCACCGCTCCACGCCGCTGGGCGGCGTCACCCAGCATCAGCGGCAGGCTGGACAACGGTATGCGGATGCTGGCATCCGGCTCGGCATCACCCGGCAAGGCGTGCAGATAGCCATCTGGCTGGATCAGCGCCACCACCTGCAAGGGCGACTCACCCAGCGCCACCTTGCGCCCGGCAAAGGGGCGCAGCTGTTCACACAGCCAATCCTGCTGCTGCAGCAAATGATTGAAGGCCGAGATTGCCAGATGCGCCATCATGCGTGCCCACCCCCGCTGAGGTTCAAGCCCACCACACCGGCCACGATCAGGGCAATCGACGCCAGCTTGAGCGGGGTCAGGCTTTCCTTGAACAGCCACCAGCCAATTACCGCCATCAAGGCGGTACCCGCTCCCGACCAGATGGCGTAAACCGTGCTGATCTCCAGTTTCTTGACCGTCAGGCCCAGCAACCAGAATGACACGCCATAACCGAGCACCACCATCACCGATGGCAGCAGGCGGCTGAAGCCCGCCGAGGCCTTCAGTGATGCGGTTGCCACCAGTTCAGCCGCGATGGCGGCGGCCAGCAGGCCCCAGGCATTCATGATCAGACCTTGAATCCCTTGTGCAGGGCGACCACACCGCCGGTCAGGTTGAAATAATCAGCACTGGCAAAGCCGGCATCCAGCATCATCTGCTTCAGGGTGTCCTGATCCGGATGCATGCGGATCGACTCGGCCAGGTACTGATAGCTCTCGGCATCCCCCGCCACCAGCTTGCCCATCATCGGCAACAGCTTGAAGGAATACACATCGTAGGCCTTGGACAGCGGCGCCCACACCTTGGAAAATTCCAGTACCAGCAAGCGGCCACCCGGTTTCAGCACCCGGCACATCTCGGCCAGCGCCTTGTCCTTGTGCGTCATGTTGCGCAGGCCAAACGCCACGCTGACACAGTCGAAGTAGGCATCCGGGAACGGCAGCTTCTCGGCGTCACACAGCAGGCTGGGCACCAGCAAGCCGTCATCCAGCAGGCGATCACGCCCGACTTGCAGCATGGAGCTGTTGATATCGGTATGCCACACTTCGCCGCTCCGCCCGGCCTTGCGGGCAAAGGCACGGGTCAGGTCGCCAGTACCGGCGGCGATGTCCAGCACCTTGCTACCGCTGCGCACCCCGCTCTGGGCGATGGTGAACTGCTTCCACACCCGGTGCAGGCCTGCCGACATCAGGTCGTTCATCAGGTCATATTTCTGCGCCACCGAGTGGAATACCCCGGCCACCTTGCGTGCCTTGTCCTGCTCTTCGACCTGCTGATAACCAAAGTGGGTCTGTGTCATGTTTGCTTACTCCTTCACCGGCTCAGGCCGGGTCTCGCGAAGCGCCTGCTGCAGCCAGTCGCGCCAGATAATCCTGCCAGTTGGCCGCATGCTGCTGCCCCAGCTGGTACAGCCAATCCCATGAGTACAGGCCGGTGTCGTGGCCATCGTCAAACACCAGCTTGACGGCGTAATGACCGACAGGCCGGATGTCTACGATATTCACTTGTCGCTTGCCGACCTGCAGCACCGCCTGTGAGGGCGAATGACCCCGCACTTCGGCACTGGGCGAGAACACCCGCAGGTACTCGCAATCAAGCATGAAATGCGCACCATCCGAGAAGCGCAGCTCCAGCTGTCGCGATTGTTGGTGCAGGATCAGATCGGTGGGATGCGGCATGTCCGCCATGGCGGCTCACTTCCTTCTAAAACAGTTGTCTATGATAGCGCAGCGTGGCAGGTGCCGGATACTGCGGCAACGCAACACAAGCTGTCATTTTTCTGTAATATGAAATATCTATGCTGTCGCGCATCAACAAGCAGATCAGCAGGTGGGGGGAAGTCATGGCAGCGAACATTCTGGTAGTGGAAGATGAGCCCGCCATTCAGGAGTTGATTGCCTTCAATCTGGAGCAGGCTGGTCATCATGTATTACGTGCCGACACCAGCGAACGCGCCCAGCATCTGGTGAAGAATGCCTTGCCGGACCTGATTCTGCTGGACTGGATGTTGCCTGGTCAGAGTGGCATCGACTTTGCCCGCCGCATGCGCTCGGATGACCGCACCCGCCCGATCCCCATCATCATGCTCACTGCCCGTTCCGACGAGCAAGACAAGATTATGGGGCTGGAATGCGGCGCGGACGACTACGTCACCAAGCCTTTCTCGCCGCGCGAGCTGTTGGCCCGCATCAAGGCCGTCCTGCGCCGCCGTGCACCCCAGATGACCGACGATGTGGTGGAAGTACGCGGCTTGCGGCTGGACCCGCAAACCCATCGCGTCACCAGCCACGGCTCACCGATGGATCTGGGCCCGACAGAATTCCGCCTGCTGCACTTTTTCATGACCCACGCCGAGCGGGTACATTCCCGCACCCAGTTGCTCGACCAGGTATGGGGCGACCATGTGTTTGTGGAAGAGCGTACCGTGGATGTACATATCCGGCGGCTGCGCTCCTCACTGGAGCCCAGCGGGCACGACAACCTGATTCAGACTGTACGCGGCGCAGGCTACCGCTTTTCTACCCAACCCGCCTGACCCCCGGTCAACGACCCGGCGCGTTTCCCTCCCGCATGGAAACGCGCTACCCTTGCGCCCATGAGTGACCTCCCCTTTTTCTCAGCCAAGGCGCAACCTCGCGTCAAGCGCTACCCGCCCCTGATGAAGTTCACCAGTCGCCTGCTCGGTGCGCTGCTGCCAGCAGCGGCGCTGATCTGGCTGGTGGGCTTCTTCGGCAGCAGCCATAGTGCCTGGGTGCTGGCCGCCACCTTGCTGGCGGTAGCGCTGGGCTACCAGCTGTGGCAGCTGTATCGTTTGAATGCCTGGCTGCTGGACCCCCACCCGGAATCGGTACCGGACGGGGTGGGCAACTGGGGGGAAATCTTCAGCGCGCTGTACCGGCAGGAAAAGCGTCGCCGCAAGGACCAGCGCCGCCTGACCGCCACCCTGTCGCGTTTCACCCTGGCGGCAGAAGCCTTGCCGGATGGCGTGGTGGTGCTGAACGATAACGACCGCATCGAATGGTGCAACCGGGTAGCCGAGCACCACCTGGGGCTCTCCCGCAAGCGAGACCTTGGCCTGACCATCAGCTACCTGATCCGCCAGCCGCACTTTGTCGAATACGTCAACAACGAGCGTTATACCGAGTCGATCAGCCTGCACCCGGTGCACGCACCCGATACCCTGCTGTCGATCCAGATTTTCCCGTTTGAGGCCACCCTCAAGCTGCTGGTCACCCGCGATGTCACCCAGCTGGAAAAAGTCAGCGTGGTACACCGGGACTTTGTCGCCAACGTCTCACACGAGCTGCGCACGCCACTGACCGTGGTCGGCGGTTTTCTGGAGACGCTGCTGGATCTGGAACAGCCCAACCGCGACATCGAACACCGCTACATGCGGATGATGCAGGAGCAGACCCGCCGCATGCAGCGCCTGGTGGACGATTTGCTGACCTTGTCACGTCTGGAGAGCCACAGCGGCGAGCACCGCGAAGAGGATGTCAACCTGTCCCTGCTGCTGCAGATGCTGGCGCAGGAGGCCGAAGGCTTGTCCGGTGGGCGTCATGTGGTGGTGCTGGAAAATCAGGGTCCAGCCTGGCTGCGTGGCAATCGGGATGAGCTGCACAGTGCGCTCGGCAACCTGGTCAGCAACGCCGTGCGCTATACCCCGGAAGGCGGGCGCATTACCTTGCGCTGGCAGAAGCAGGAAGACGGTGTTTGTTTCTCGGTCTGCGATACAGGTATCGGTATTGCCCCGGAACATCTGGACCGGCTGACCGAGCGCTTCTACCGCGTGGATCGCAGCCGCTCACGGGACACGGGCGGCACCGGTCTCGGCCTCGCCATTGTCAAACATGCCCTGTTGCGCCACCAGGCCCAGCTTGACATCCGGTCGATATCCGGCGAAGGCAGCACCTTCAGCGCCACGTTTCCGCCGGAGCGCATTGTCAACCGCTAAGCAAAACAGGCAGCACAACGGCCCGCCAGGCATTATGCTTCAAGCAGACCCCTGAACGGAGGCAACATGCCCCGCTGCTTTGCTGACCCTTTCAAAAACGCATCCCAACCATGAGTGCCCGGCGCTCGCTGGTACGCACCATTCTGCAGACCATACTGTTGCGTGTTGGTCTGCTATTGCTGGTTGTACTGCTGGCCGGGCAAGCCTATGCCCGTTGGTTATTGCAGCAGGAGAAGCTGCACGACCTTGAGCGGATGCTGCATGGGGTCCGGCGAGAACTCAACAGCTTCCTGCTCTCGCACCCCGCTGCATCTCGCCAACTGGGCAACTTTCATCCCACCACGCTGCCGGATGCGCAAATTTGGCTGTTTGATGACCAGGGTTATGCCCTGCTGAGCCCCATGGTGGCGCCACGCGGACCGGACGGGCGCCTACAGCTGACCCCGCAGCAACTGGCCCTGCTGGACTGGCGCCCCAGCCTGCCCGCACAAGGCAGTCTGGTACTGGACAACCAGCTGGCCAGTGTCGCACCTCTGCCCTCGCAGCGCTGGAGCCTGATCGCTTTACAGCCCCTCAGCATCCTGAATGCGCAGCTATGGCTGATTACCCTGCCTGTCGCCCTCTGCGGCTTGCTGAGCCTGTTGCTGGGCGTCCTGACCCTGCGCAGCACCCTGAAACGGCAGCTGGTCCAGCCCTTGCAGCAGCTGGCCACTGCGCATGCGGCCATTGGACAGGGCAACTATCGGCCTGACATCCCGGAGAATCCACTCTCCGAAATCCATGCCTTGAGTCAGGCCACTCGCCTGATGGCCGAGGCGCTGGATGAACGGGACCAGGCCTTGCAGGCCAGTACGGAGAGCCTGGTCCAGCAGATGATGCTGGCCGAAGCGCAACAAGCACGCTTGCAAGGCATACTGGCCACCATGCCGGACCCGGCTTTCCTGATGACCGCCGAGGGCGTGTTTGTGGATATTCTCGGCAAGCCGCACCTGCATCGACCCAGTGCCCTGCTAGGCCGCAGTCTGCTGGATCTACCCTCACCGCCGTGGGATGAGGTGGTTCGCACCGAGCTGAAGCGCTGTCTGGCGGGCGAGGCCGTGACCTATGAACTGATGCTGGAGGGCCAGGAAGGTCCGGTCTGGCTTGAGGCGCATATGGCCCCCATGCAGCAACCTGCACCTTTGGGTGCAGCGATCATTGCCGTTGCCCGCAACATCACGGCCCGCAAGCTGGCCGAACAGGAGCTGGCGCGCCACCGCGACCATCTGCAGGAGCTGGTTGCCCAACAAACCGAGCAGTTGTTGCAGGCCAAAAATGTGGCGGAAACCGCCAACCGGGTCAAATCGGAGTTTCTCAGCAATATGTCGCATGAGCTGCGTACCCCGATGCACGCCATCCTCAGCTTCTCCCGACTTGGGCTGGAGCGGGGCGGGCAGGATAGCAGCAAGGCCCAGCGCTACTTTCAGAATATCCAGGAAGCCAGCACCCGCTTGCTGGCCCTGATCAATGACCTGCTGGACCTCAGCAAGCTCGAAGCCGGCAAGATGTCCTACGATTTTCGCCTGCAGCCGCTGACCCCGCTGGTGACCGAGTGCCTGCGGGAAATACAGGGCTTGCTGGAAGCCCGCCAAGTGCAGCTCATCCTTCCCGAGGAGACCCTGCTGCAACAAAAGGTATGGTGTGATGGCTTGCGATTCGGGCAGGTGTTGCGCAATCTGCTGGCCAATGCTCTCAAGTTCGTGCCGCAGTCGGGTAGCATCACCCTCAGCGTGACCCCCTGGCAGGAACCCGGCTGGCTGGAGCTCGGTATCAGCAATAGCGGCAGCCCGATACGGGAGGATGAGCTGGAGCTGATTTTCGACAAGTTCGTGCAGGGTCGGCAGCATCGGGCGCCCTCCGGGGGGACCGGCTTGGGCCTGCCGATCTGCCGCGAGATCATGCAGGCCCACGGCGGGCGTGTCTGGGCGTCAAACCTGCCCGATGGGCAGGGGGTCTGCTTTACCGTCTTGCTACGGCAGAACCCGGACGTTGTCGTTAGCCCTTCCGCTCAATGAACTCAATCTTGTAGCCATCCGGGTCTTCGACAAAGGCGATGACCGTCGTGCCATGCTTCATCGGCCCCGCCTCCCGCACCACCTTGCCCCCCTTGGCTCGCACCTGATCACAGGCCGCCGCCGCGTTCTCCACCTCCACGGCCAGATGGCCAAAGGCATTGCCCAGCTCGTAGGCATCGGTGTCCCAGTTATGGGTCAACTCCAGCACCGTCTGCTGGGCTTCCTCACCATAGCCGACAAAGGCGAGTGTAAAGCGCCCTTCCGGATAGTCCTGTCGGCGCAACAGGCGCATGCCCAGCACCTCGGTATAAAACTGCAAGGACCGCTCAAGCTGCCCGACCCGCAGCATGGTATGCAGCAAACGCATGATCTGTTCTCCAATGCTATTGAAGAACTACCCTAACACAGCCCTTCGCTTGTCGGGTAGCCCACTGCTGCCTACAATCGGCCTATCCCCATTGCGTCACGGTTTCCATGCGCGCCCTGCTCCTGTGCCTGTCCTTGCTGCTGAGCGGTTGCCAGACGGTCGCCTATTACCTGCAGGCTGCACAAGGCCATGCCGATCTGCTGCATCGGGCGCGCCCCATTGAGGGGCTGCTGGCCGACCCCGCCACACCCGCCACCTTGCAGCAGCAATTGCGATCCGCTCAAGCCATTCGGCGTTATGCCAGCGTGCAACTCGGCCTGCCGGACAATGCCAGCTACACACGCTACAGTGCGCTGGACCGCCCCTATGTGCTGTGGAATGTGGTCACCACCCCGCCGCTCTCCCTGCTTCCGCAGCAGCACTGTTTCCTGTTCGCCGGTTGTGTCAGCTACCGGGGGTATTTTGATGCGGAGAGCGCCCGCCGGGTCGCACAGCAAGCCGCCGCCGAAGGGCAGGATGTGTTTCGCTACGGCGTTCCCGCCTATTCCACCCTGGGCTGGTTTGATGATCCTTTGCCCAGCACCGTGATCCAGTATGACCGCCCGACGCTGGCACGGCTGATCTTCCATGAGCTGGCCCATCAGGTGGTCTATGTGGCAGACGACAGCACCTTCAATGAGGCCTTCGCCACCAGCGTGGAGCTGGAAGGACTGACTCGCTGGCTCGCCATTGAAGCGACCGCTGACGAACGGACGCAGTACCTGCTGGAGGACAGCCGCCATCAGGCGGTGCAGCAGTTGCTGGAAGACGGGCGGCAACAGCTGACTACCCTGTACCAGGGACCTCTGAGCGATGCGGAGAAGTTGCAGCAAAAACAGCAGATCCAGCAACAGATGGCGGATCACTATCAAGCACTCCGCACACGCTGGCCTGATTACCGGGGCTATGCACAATGGTTTCAGCCTTACCCCAATAATGCCCAGCTGACGACGCTGGCCACCTACCAGCACTGGGTTCCGGCGTTCCGGCAGCTGTTCGCGCAAAACGGTAGCGATTTCCCTCGCTTCTACAGTGCGGTCAAAGCACTGGCGCAGTTGCCAGCGCCTCAGCGCCAGCAGCAGCTGTCCGCCTTGCTGCCCGCGAGCTGACTCAGCCCAGCCGCATCCAGCGATGGCCCTGCTGCTTTAATACGCTGCGCAACGGCAGATACGATGGGCACAGGCGAGCCACTTCGGCCCAGAAGCGAGGAGAATGGTTGAACTCCAGCAGGTGGGCCAGTTCGTGGCACACCACATAGTCCACCACTTCGGGTGGGGCTTGCAGCAGCCGCCAGTTCAGGCGTATCTCACCGTGCCGGTTACAGCTGCCCCAGCGTCCACGTGCAGAAGACAAACTCAGCGGTGGTACCGGGCGCTGCATCAG
Organism: Leeia sp.; assembly: GCF_041909055.1. Lineage (NCBI taxonomy): Bacteria > Pseudomonadati > Pseudomonadota > Betaproteobacteria > Neisseriales > Leeiaceae > Leeia > Leeia sp. The sequence goes on from NZ_JAYREC010000006.1 coordinate 19,068, forward strand.
CGCCGCAAAATGGCTCAGCCGTGCCAGCAAGTAGGGCAGGGCCTGCTGGCGGTAATAACGGCTGACCGCCTGCGGCAAGGCGTCTGCCGCTGCCGCAACCGGCACACGCACCACCAGATGCGCCCCATCCCGCTCAACCCGGCTGCTGCGGCCTGCGGCGGGAAGGCACACCAAGGTCAAGGGCTCACCCAGCCATTCCACGGTGCCACCATCCTGCAGCGCAGGCACGGGCTCCGCAGCGGTTTGCAGATGACGCAGCAGCCAGCTGGCCTTATCTCGCAGCAGCGGCGTGAGGTCATGCAGGGGGTAGCGCTGCGGCAGCTGCAGGGTGAGCTGCCCGTCACGGATCAACAGGCCCACCGTGCGGCGGGCGCTACGTTTCAGCTGGATCGGCCAAGACTGCGATGCCAGCTGCAGGGTGCCGCCCTGCTCAGTCAGCTGCCAGCTTAGCGCGGCAGCGTGCTGATGCGCTGGACTTCGTCTTCGATCCACGTCTCAGCCACATCGGTCAGCGTCGTCGCATCCCGACCTTCCGGATAAACCGGGCGGCCAATGCTCACCGTGATGGTGCCAGGCCGCTTCCACCAGGAATTACGCGCCCAGAATTCACCGGCATTGTGTGCCACCGGCACCAGCGGCACATCCAGCGCGCGAGCCAGCTCGGCACCGCCCTTCTTGTATTTGACGCGACGTCCCGGCGCAATGCGCGTGCCTTCCGGAAAAATCACGATCCAGAAGCCATTGTCCAGGCGGTTGCGTGCCGCCGCTACCATCTTTTCCTTGGAGCGGGCACCGGCCTTGCGGTCGATGAAGATGGTGGAAATGGTGGCCAGGCCCCAGCCAAAGAACGGCAGCCAGCGCAGCTCCTGCTTGGCGATATACACCTGCGGCGGAAAGATGAACTGCAGTGCCATGGTTTCCCACGCTGACTGATGCTTGCTGTAGATCACCGCCGGACGGTCCGGGATATTCTCTGCCCCTTCCACCACATACTTGATGCCGCAGATATGCTCGATCACCCACATGGTGATGAGGGTCCAGCCACGCTGGGTCATGATGCGGTAACGCAGCTGCGGCGGCAGTGGCAGGATCAGCACCCCGATCAGGCAGTACAGGGGGGTGGTCAACAGCGCAATCAGGTAGAACAACAGGGAGCGGATAACCAGCATGGCGGGGTTTTCGTCACAAAAGGGGGGAGTTTAAGGGATGAATCATCATTCTTTCAGTACCATGTCGATGCACAGTACCGAGGCCAGCATCAGCCGCATCAGCTCCGGCTGGTTACAGGCTTGCGGGTCCAGCTCCAGCCGGTAATCGTCAGCGGTGGTAAACAGCTCTTTCACAAAGCCGTTCCAGACTTTGGTGATGGTAGCCCAATGCTTCTGCTCGTCCACCACCCGATAATCACGGCCGCGCCAATGCCCCAGCAGGCGGCCGACCTCATGATCGGTCCGGTCAAGCAGCTGAAACGCACCACCCGACGACAAGGGTATCTGCTGGAAACAGCCCAGGTAACTGCCATCATGCAGATGCACCTTGACCGTGGAGCGGAGGAAGGCAAAGCCGCGGCTCACCTCCATCACCAGATGGCCCTTGCGATCGCGCACCTGCAGGCGGAAGGGCAGGATACGCTTGTACTTGCCGTAACGAAAAGCCTTGTTGAACCAGTTCAGCTTCTCTTCCGTGCAGGTCAGCTGCAGCTGGCCGTGCTGATCCAGCACATCATAACCGTTGGCGGCTTTGAACACCCCGGGGTGCTCACGCACATGCAAGACCGGACTGGCTTCCCAGCTCATCATTCCTCCATCAGCAATCGCTGCACCACGGCCTGCAGGTCAGGCTCAATGCGGGTACCTTCCGGCAGCCCGCCCTTGGCCAGGGTACGCTCGCCCTTGCCGGTGCGTACCAGCCAGGGGCGGGTGCCCAGTGCCTGTCCCGCCTGCAGGTCACGCAGGCTGTCGCCCACCGCAGGCACTCCGTTCAGGTCCGCCAGGCCGTAGTGCTGCATGATCTGGCGAAACAAGCCGTCCTTGGGCTTGCGGCAGTCGCAGGCTGCGTCCGGGCCATGCGGGCAAAAAGTGATGAGGTCGATGCGCCCACCCAGCGGCTGCAGCAAGCGTTGCAGCTTGTCGTGCATCGCCTGCAAGGTGGCCAGGTCAAACAGACCACGGCCAATGCCGGACTGGTTGGTGGCCACCGCCACCGTCCAGCCTGCCTGACAAGCGGCCGCTACCGCTTCCAGACTGCCCGGTAGCGGAATCCACTCCTCAGGTGACTTTACGAAGTCATCCCGGTCGTGGTTCAGCACGCCGTCCCGGTCCAGAATCAGCAGCTTCAACGGTGTGCTCACTCAGTCGGCCAGCAAGGCGATTTCCGCCACCTGATTCATCAAACCGGCCAGCGCCTGCAACAGGGCCAGGCGGTTCTGTCGTACCGCCAGATCGTCGGCCATCACCATCACCTGATCGAAGAAGGCATCCACCGGCGCACGCAGGCCCGCCAGCTGTTTCAGGCCGCCGGTGTAGTCGCCCTGCAGCAGGGCGGCGTGGACCGGTGCTTCCAAGGCGCGGGTAGCATCAAACAAGGCCCGTTCAACGTCTTCCTGCAAACGGGCCGGGTCGACCTCCGGCAAGGGCTCGCTGACCTTTTTCAGAATGTTGCGGATACGCTTGTCGGCGGCGGCCAAGGCTGCCGCCTCCGGCAGGCGGCGGAATTCGGCCACCGCTGCCAGACGGGCACGCACGCGATCCAGCTGCGCCGGTTGCAGCGCCAGTACAGCCTCCACCTCACGCGGATCAAATTCGCCAGACAGCAAATGCTTCAGGCGATCCTGCATGAAACCGTTGACGCCTGCCACCACATCGGCTGCCAGCACGCCCGGCTCGAAGGTATCCGCCGTCATCTGCAGCAATTGCGGCAAGGACAGCGGCAGCTCGGCTTCCACCAGCATGCGCAGCACCCCCAGCGCAGCGCGGCGCAGGGCAAACGGGTCTTTGTCGCCGGTCGGAATCAGGCCAATACCATAGATGCCCACCAGCGTTTCCAGCTTGTCGGCCAGCGCCACGCTGAGTGCGACCGGGCCTTGCGGCAGACTGTCACCGGCAAAGCGCGGGTGGTAATGCCCCTCAATGGCCGCAGCCACCTCATCGTGCTCGCCATCCAGACGGGCATAGTAGGTACCCATGATGCCTTGCAGCTCAGGGAATTCCCCCACCATGTCGGACAGCAGGTCAGCCTTGGCCAAACCAGCGGCACGGCTGGCCAGCGCACGGTCCGCCCCCAGCAGCGCGGCAATCTCAGCTGCCAGCGCCTGCAGGCGGCTGACCCGTTGCAGCTGCGAGCCCAGCTTGTTGTGGTACACCACTTCGGCCAGACGCGGGATGCGACTGTCCAGCGGGTGCTTCTGATCTTGCTCGAAGAAGAACTGCGCGTCCGACAGGCGCGCGCGCAGCACCCGCTCATTGCCCTGAATGATGTGTGAGGGGTCAGCCGTTTCCAGATTGGACACCAGCAGGAAGCGCGGCAGCAGCTTGCCTTGGCGGTCCAGCAACGGGAAATACTTCTGGTTTTGCTGCATGGTCAGCATCAGGCACTCTTGCGGCACTTTGAGGAAGCCCGCGTCGAACTCGCCGACATAGACCTTGGGCCACTCTACCAGCGCCGTCACTTCGTCGATCAGCTCCGGTTCGGCGCCAATCACTGCATCCAGCCGCTCAGCCGCTTGCTGCAGCTCACGCTCGATCAGCGCCTTGCGCGCAGCGGTACTGGCCACCACCTTGCCCTGCTCGAACAGCACCCGCGCGTAATCATCCGCATGCGCGATGGTGAGTACGCCCTCCGAGAGGAAGCGGTGACCACGGGTATCCCGACCTGCCTGCAATGCCAGCACCGATACCGGCAACACGGCGCTGCCGTGCAGTGCGATCAGGCTTTTCACCGGGCGCACGAACTGTACGTCGGAATCGCCCCAGCGCATCACCTTGGGGATCGGCAGCTTCTTCACTGCCAGCTGCAGCACATCCGGCAGCAGGCTGGCCAGCGGCTCGCCGTCCCGCCGGCTGCGGTAGACAAACACCTCCTGCTTGCCGTCCGGCATGGTCTGCAAGGTGTTCCATTCCACGCCGCAGGAGCGGGCAAAGCCGAGCAGCGCCGGGGTGGGCTGGCCGTCTTTCAGGCCAGAGGCCACCGCCGGGCCTTTACGCTCGATCTGCTGCTCGGGCTGCTGCGCCCGCACCTGCGGGATCCGCACCGCCAGGCGGCGCGGGCTGGCAAACGGCTGCCATTCCACCCCGGCCTCCACCAGCTGCAGTTTCTGCAGCTCTTCGCACAGGGTCTGGGCGAAAACCTGCCCCAGGCGCGCCAGCGCCTTGGGCGGCAATTCTTCGGTGTGCAACTCAATCAACAGGGTGTCTTGCATGGTCTATCTCATCCGGGCGACACCTGCCGCAGCAGGTGTGAAAATCATGGCTGGCGGCAGGTATTAGCCCTGCTTGCACATCGGGAAACCCAGCGCTTCGCGGCTATCATAAAACGCTTGCGCCACAGCACGGGCCAGATTGCGGATGCGGCCAATATAGGCTGCTCGCTCGGTCACCGAGATGGCGCCACGAGCATCCAGCAGGTTGAAGGTATGCGCGGCCTTCAGCACCATTTCGTACACCGGCAGCGCCAGCCCCACCTGCTGCGTATTCATCACTTCCAGCAGGCGCTTGGCCTCGGACTCGAAGTAGTTGAACAGCGTGAACAGGCCGTCGACATTGCTGTGTTCAAAATTGTAAGTGGACTGCTCCACTTCGTTCTGATGGTAGACATCGCGGTACCAGATCTTGCTGCCGTCCGGACCTTCCGCCCACACCAGGTCGTAGACATTTTCCACGCCCTGGATGTACATGGCCAGCCGCTCCAGCCCATAGGTGATTTCACCCAGCACCGGCTTGCAGTCCAGCCCACCCACTTGCTGGAAGTAGGTGAACTGGGTCACCTCCATGCCATTGAGCCACACCTCCCAGCCAAGGCCCCAGGCCCCCAGCGTCGGGTTTTCCCAGTCATCCTCAACAAAGCGGATGTCGTGCACGGTCGGGTCGATGCCCACGGCACGCAGGCTGTCGAGGTACAGTTCCTGGATATTGTCCGGGTTCGGCTTCAACGCCACCTGAAACTGGTAATAGTGCTGCAGCCGGTTGGGGTTTTCACCGTAGCGACCATCCTTCGGGCGGCGTGAGGGCTGTACATAGGCGGCGCGCCATGGCTCCGGGCCGATGGCCCGCAGGAAGGTGGCGGTATGGCTGGTCCCGGCGCCCATTTCCATATCGTAGGGTTGCAGCAAGGCGCAGCCCTGCTTACCCCAATACTGTTGCAGCGTTAGAATCAGATCCTGAAAAGTGCGCATACTCATCTAGCCTGTACCGGTTGCCGCCCGCGTGGCGGTCCATCCGGCCTGATGGCCGGAGGTTCAAAACGCTTGATTTTACTTGGAATGTGGTGCCGGCAAAAGAACGTTTTCCCATCCGAGCTGCAGAAAGCTGCCCATGTCTGATTGCGATCGCCCCAACCTGCCCCCTTGTCTGCGCAGCTTCGCCTTGCGGCAGCTGGAAATGCAGCATGCCCACCTACAGCCGCCCCTGATGGAGCGGGCGGGGCAGGCAGCGGCAGACTGGCTGCTGCCGCGCCTGCAGGCCGGGGACCGGTTACTGCTGCTGGCAGGCCCCGGCAATAATGGGGGCGACGCGCTGGTGATGGCCCGCCACCTGCACCAGCGCGGCGTACCGCTGCATCTGGTGTGGCTGGGCGAGGAGGCGCGACTACCCGGCGATGCCGCTGCGGCCCTGCAGCGATTGCGTGCGGCAGACTGCCCGCTGCACACCAGTCTGCCACCGGCGCAGCAGTGGGACTGGGGGGTGGATGGCCTGTTCGGCATTGGCTTGCAGCGCCCGCTGCAAGGACAGTATGCCGAAGCCGTGAACTACCTCCATCTGCACGCCCGCCGCATCCTGGCGTTAGACATTCCCAGCGGCCTGCAGGCCGATACGGGCTACCCTACCGGTCCGGCGGTACACGCCCAGCACACGCTGACCTTCCTCAGCGACAAACCGGGCCTGTGGACCGGAGCCGGCCGAGATCATGCGGGTGAGGTGTGCATTGCCCCACTGCTGGACGACCTTAGCGTGACCGATGGCTGGAGACTGGATCAGTTGACCACCCATTTGCCTGCACGGCCGCATGACAGCCACAAGGGCCGCTTCGGGCGGGTGGGTATCATCGGTGGTGCGGCAGGCATGCAGGGCGCGGCCTTGCTGGCCGGGCGCGCAGCGCTGCAGCTGGGTGCCGGGCGGGTGTGGCTGGGCGGGCTGTCGCCACTGCCGCTGGATGTATCCCACCTGCAGTTGATGCAACAACCCGCAGACACGCTCTGCACACAAGCGCTGGAAGCACTGGTGGTCGGGCCGGGCATGGGGCTGGAACATGCGGCTTTGCAGCTCCTGCAGCAGTCGCTGCACAGCACAGCACCGCTGCTGCTGGACGCCGATGCACTAACCTTGCTGGGCGCACACCCGGCGTTACACACCACGGTACAGCAGCGGCCAGCGCCAACCCTGCTCACCCCGCACCCGCTGGAAGCTGCCCGCCTGCTTGGCTGCACCGTCGCGGATATTCAGGCAGACCGCATACAGCACGCCTTGCAGTTGGCACAGCAATTCAAGGCTTGGGTGGTGCTGAAAGGCGCAGGCAGCATTGTGGCCAGCCCGGATGGGCAATGGTGGGTGAACGGCAGCGGTAACCCCGGCCTGGCGGTGGCGGGCATGGGCGATGTGCTGGCGGGCATGGTGGCGGCCCTGCTGGCACAAGGCATGGCGGCCGGTGACGCCCTGCTCGGCGCAATCTGGCTGCATGGTGCAGCCGCCGACGATGCGGTCGCCCAGCAGGGCGGGCCGATCGGCTTGAGTTGCGATGAAGTCATCACCGCGGCCCGGTCACGCCTGAACCGGGCCTGCTACTGACATCGCTTAAGGTGTAACCTTGCGCCCGGCCATATGCTGCAGGTACTGCAGCAATTCACCCAGCTGCGCATCCGACAGGCTTTGCGCACTCAAGGCGGGCATCTGCCCTTTTTCCCACCAGCGCAAGCTCTTCGGGTCGCGGATCAGCTGACGCAGGAAGCGCTCGCCCAGGTACTCCGTCGGGTTATACGGCACATTCAGGTCCGGCCCCAGGCGGGCATCGCCCCCTTTGTTCAGGCTGTGGCAGGCCAGACAATGTTGCTTGAAATGGGCAAACCCCTGCCAGACCGCGCCTTGCCGTGGCAAGGCGGCATCGGGCAGCAGCATGGGGAAGCGCTCTTCCAGCGGGGCCACCCGGTCGATCATGGCCAGCTGGTACGGCCACATCTCTGCGGTGACCTTGCCTTGCTCCGGATGGGTCCACACCACATACAGTGGCCCGGCACCGGGCTTACCGGGCTTCAGCGGCGGCCACGGCGCTTGCGGATTTTCTACTGCCAGCCAGGCTTGTGCCCCCTGTTCATTCAGAAAAGGCGCGGCATCCGCGGTCATGGCAAAGCCATCCAGCGCCACCAGCCGCAACTGGTCGCCAGGCTGAAAGCCCGCCTGCCGCAGCAGCGGTGCCAGCGGCAGCGCCTGATACTGCATGCTGCGGTTGTAGGCGACGTCATTCGGGATGGTGATGCCGCGCAATCCAGACTGCCCCTGCAAGGTAGCCAGCTCATACGTCACCGTCTGCCGGGCAGACTTCAGGGTCAGCGCGGGGGCCGCCAGCAACGGTCCGCTACAGCACAGCAGAAACACACAGAACAAGCGCCACATCTTGGTCCCCTCCTGTCAAAAAGGTCAGCATACGTCAGCCTGCGCCTGCTTTAGACCTGCCATGGGGCGGCATCCAGACCAATGGACAGGTGTATACTTGAAAACAGGCAACATGCCCTGATTTATAGCGCATGCAGGATGCACCTGCTGTCTACTGTTTCAACCCGGCTGGCCTGTGGCCGCCCTGACCGATCTGCACCTGATGACACCGCCTCTGGAAAAAATTGCCAGCGCCCGTTTGCCCACCCGCCATGGTGAGTTTGACGCCCATGCCTTCCGCAACCCGGACAATGGTGTAGAACACCTCGCCCTGACCATCGGAGAAGTCGCCGGTGACGGGGTACTGGCTCGGCTGCATTCCGAATGCCTGACGGGCGATGCGTTTGGCTCGCTGCGTTGTGATTGTGGCGAACAGCTGGACCGCGCCTTGCAGCGCATTGTGCAGGAAGGGCGTGGCGTGCTGCTGTATCTGCGCGGCCACGAAGGCCGTGGCATTGGTCTTGCCCACAAGATTGATGCTTATCGGCTGCAGGATAGTGGGCTCGATACCGTAGACGCCAATCTGGCACTGGGCCTGCCGGTGGATGGCCGCGAGTACCACGATGCCGTCAACATGCTGCAGCAACTGGGCGTACGTTCGGTACGTCTGATGAGCAACAATACGCAAAAGCTGGACGCGCTGGAGGCGGCGGGCATCACGATTCTGGAGCGGGTGGAACACATCGTGGAAGCCAACGATGAAAACGCCGCCTACCTGGAAACCAAGCGGCGGCGCATGGGGCATCTGCTGGATTAACGCCGGGTCAGGCCTGCTGCAGGTACAGGGTCTGATACATCTGCTCGCTCATGTCCTGGTACAAGGCCTCTCGCCGCCGGTATTCAGCACGCTTGTTGGCGGGGATCTCCCGCGACCGTTCCGGCGCCTGCAGCGGAATATCATAAAGCCCGTCTGCACGGCGCGAGCCGCCACACATCTCCCACAACGCCACATAGTCCATCTGGATCTGTTTTTTCCAGCTGTAGCGGCCTGCCCGGTAGACATGCTGGGCCTGGGTAATGGCTTCGATACGCGCTGCCGCAAACCAGCGCGCCACCCGGCGCAACGCCTCCACCAGCAGCAGCCTTGGCTGAATGCCATGCAGGTCACGCGTGGCTTGCTTAAGCACATCCCGGCAGTTCAGGCCGCCTTGTGCGCCCCCCACCTTGATCACACGCCCCTCTGCACCTTCAGCCAGCAGCAGGGTCAAGGTCACCAGCACCCGGCCTTCGGTGAGGAGCTGCAGGCACATGCCGCCCTCCTTGTCGAACTTGCCATTGCGAGTGAACTGCAGGGTATACACAGCACCGCTCTTGCCCTGTAGCTGTGCCAATGGCCAGCCTTGCCCATTCAGGATGGACTCCACCAATCCCGGCTTGAGCAAGGTAAACAACAGGCGATAGTGGTTCAGCAGCAGTTCGGCCCGCTCGGCAGCTGTCAAGCGACAATCAAAAAACGGGCGATGCACCCGCTCCCAGAAGGCCCCCTCGCGTTTCGCCAAGGTGCCGAGGCTGGTTTGCTGCAACAGCTGGAACCAGCACACACTCCCCTGCCAGTAAAACAAGGAGCGCGACAGAAAGCGAAGCTTGCGCCCCAGCCGCTGCCCCTTTCGATCGGAAAACTGGCGATACGCCCACCAGACCGTGGACCAGGCTTGGGTGGATACAAAAGAGCGCGCAGGCGCAGCAAGGGCAGTGTGAGACATGATCAGCATTAACCAGATTCGGCACCCTTGGCCCCTGCTGTCATGGCGATGTCATTGCTGCAGGGTCAGGCGTCCGTTACGCCATAACAGCGCCCATGCTAGGCGCCTCATCCCAAGGCCAGCCAAAGGAAGACGCGATCCGGCTTAATGCTGTCCAAAGCCGCAGGCGGGTCACCTGCCCGGCGCGGATGCCGGCATTCAAAGTGGCGGAAAGCCTTGTGCTGCACCATCCACCATCAGCCAGTGCCGCCCTTGCGAGCAGGTTTCCAAGCGGGTGTCGATGGCGTAAACCGTTCGCAGCGTGTCCGGGCGAATCACCTGCTCCGGTCGCCCCTGGGCATAGAGCCCTCCCCGGTGCATCAGCAGCACTTGATCGGCATGGCGCAAGGCGATGTTCAGGTCATGCAGCACCAGGATGGTGATCATCTGCCGGGTCTGCGTCTCTGCTTTCAACCAGGCCATGACCTGATGTTGCTGGTACAGGTCCAATGCGCTGAGTGGCTCATCCAGCAGCAGCAGGCGCGGCTGCCGCAATAGCGCCTGCGCGATGCCGACACGCTGCCGCTGGCCACCTGAGAGCTCTGCCAGTGGTGTATGCGCCTGTTCCTGCAGATCCATGGCATGCAACATGCTGGCCAGCTCGGCATAACGGGTTGCAGCGGTGTCGCCAGACAGCTGTCGCGCCAGCCGCAGCGCCTCCAGCACGCTCAGGCGGGAGGGGGGTGGCAGCGCCTGCGGCAGGCAGGCTGCTTGTGCCGCCAGCGTCGCCCGGCTCACCGGGGCGCCATCCTGCCACAGGGTGCCTTCCGCCGGAATCTCGCCCATCAAGGCGCGCAGCAAGGTCGATTTACCACAACCATTCGGCCCCAGCACGGCCACCAGCTCACCCGCCCGTAGCGCTTGACAGGACAAGCCCTGCAAGACCGGCCGCTGACGATAGCCGACGGTCAGGTCCTGCCAATACAGTTGCTTCATGCCACGCCCCCGGTGCGCCGCAGCACCAGCCACAGGAACGCGGGCACCCCCAGCAGGGCCATGATGATGCCCACCGGAATCATGACCCCCGGCATCAGGTTCTTGCTCAGCAACGCGGCCAGCGATAGCAGCACACCGCCAATCAGGCCACTGGCCGGGATGGCGTATCGCTGATCATCCCCCACCATGCGTTGCGCCAGCGGTGGCGCCATCAGGCCAATAAAACCAATGGTGCCGGTAAAGGCCACAGCCAGCGCAGCCAGCAAGCTGACACGCAGCAGGGCCTGTCGCCGCACCCGCTGTACCGGCACCCCCAAGCCGCGTGCCCGTGCCTCACCCAGGCGAAAAGCCGTCATCATCCAGCGTGTGCGCCACCACCATGGCAGCACCAGCAACAGCGCCCCGGCCAGGACCGCCACAGCCGTCCACGAAGCATGACCAAAGCCGCCCATGATCCAGAACACCAGCCCTTGCAAATCCTCTGCGGAGGCGAGGAACTGCACCAGCGACAGCAGCGCGTTGAAGGCGAACACCAGTGCGATGCCGAACAGCAGCACGGCCTGCCGGTCTGCGCCGGGGCGTCGTGCCTGCTGGTCCAGCAACAGTGCGGTGCCCATAGCAAACAGAAAGGCGTTGCCCGGTACCAGCCAGGCCGTCGCCAATCCCGGCAGGCTGACACCCAGCACCATGGCCAACGCCGCGCCGCAGGCCGCCGCCGGGGCCAGCCCCAGGGTGAAGGCATCCGCCAGTGGATTATCCAGAATGGTCTGCATCTCGGCGCCGGCCACCCCAAGCGCCACGCCCGTCAACACCGCCAGCAGTGCGGCTGGCAGGCGAATGTCCCAGACAATGGTGCGGGCAATCGGGTCGGCCTGCCCTGGTTGCCACAGGGTCTGCCACCACTCTCGCAGTGTCAGTGCCGAGGGGCCGGTGATGCCATCCAGCAGCAAGCTCAGCAGGCACGCCAGCAGCAGCACACCCAGCAAGGCCTGACGGCGACGCTCGATGCGCAGCTGGCTGTGCTGCAGGGCGAGTGCGACGCTCAATGCCCGCTGACCCAGTACGTGCCGCTTGGGGCAACGGCCAGGAACTGCTGATGCAGCCGAAGCCAGGTTTGCTGCGGGTTCACCTGCTGCATCAGGTCCGGGTGCATCCAGCGCGCCATGGCTTGCACCAGCACCACGTGCAGCGGTGTGTTGTAGAAGTGATGCCAGGCACCCAGCACCTGCCCTTGCCGGATGGCGGGCAGTTGGCCCAGCTGCCCGCGTCGCGCGGTCTGCAACAGGCTGTCTCTTGCGAGTCTGGCGTCAATCTCCGCCCCCATTTTCAGGCCACTGGCCGCATCCGGGGCATTGGCGCCGGTCAGCAGGTAAAAAGGCGGGCGGGCAGCCAAGACCTTCTCCACGCTCACCTCACCCATGGCGCCGGGTACCCAATCTGCGGCCAGATTGCGGCCACCGGCAAACGCCACCATCTCGCCCAGGCTGCCTTTGCCGGGTGACATCATCTGCGGCATGCTGCCACCCCGTAAATCCACCAGCACCGCCGGGCGCTGGTTGCCGGGTAGTTTGGTCAGTGCTTGGCGGACCTTGTCCATTTCCTGCTGGTAGAAGCCGATGAAACGCTCGGCCTCCTGCTCACGCTGCAGGGCCTTGCCCAATAAACGCATGCTGGGTACGGTGTGGGTGAGCGGCGAAACACGGAAGTCGACAAACACCACCGGCACCCCGGCTTTCTCCAGATCATGCAGCACCTTGCTGTCGACATCCGGACCATGCCCCGCCAGCGTAAAGATGGCCAGATCCGGCCGTACCGCCAGCACTTTCTCCGAGCTGACCGACTCTTCATCCGCCTTGCCGATCAGGGGGATACGCTCAATCTCGGGAAACTGTTTCTGATACTGCCGATAGGTCTGCCCATCCAGCAGTTTGAGGTCGCCCTGCCAGCCCGCGATGCGCTTGAGCGGCTGCTTGCCTTCCAGCAAGGCCAGCGTATACAGCAAGCGCCCCTCGCCCAACACAATGCGCTCCACTTTGGCAGGCAGCTTGACCTGACGTCCGGCCAGATCCGTTACGGTTTCCGCCTTGATCTGGCCCAGCGGGAGCAGTAAACCGAGCAGCAGGCCAGCCTTGTAAAAATAACTGAGTATGCTTTTCATCATCATTTCTATTCTACGATAAGTCCAGCGGCTGCGACCAGCAACAGGTCAGCGGTGCCTTGCGGGTCAGCAGTTCCAGGTGCGCTTGCAGCACGGTTTGCAATTGCTGCAGCGTGTCCGCACTGCTGGCCTGGCAGCGAAAGACCAGGTCTTCCGCTGTGGCCTGCATGTGACAGGCCCCCCAGGGGAAACTGGCCTGGGCTTGCCGTTCGTCGAACTGCACGTCAATCTTGCGGGCAAAATGCTTGCACAGCTTGAACAGCAGACGCGATGCCTCGCTGGTCTGCACAATGGCTTCACTTTGCAACATGATGGGCATTTCCCTCGCCGACCACACCAAGAGGTGGCCGGCATCAAGTGGTTCAGAATTGCCAGCTGGCATCCAGACGAATGCTGCGACCCGGCTCAGGCAAGCCGATCAGCCGTTTCATCCCGGCGTGATAGCCATAGGTGGCATGGTCGTAATAGGCTTTGTTGAACAGGTTCTGCACCGTCAGGGTCAGGAACAGCTTTTCCTTTTCAACCGGCTGCCAGCGTACATAGACGTCATGGACGTTGTACCCCGGCTTGACCTGCTCTTTACCGTTGTAAGGGGTGTAGCGCAGTGCCGTCACCCACTTGCCGTTCCAGCCCAGCTCTACCCGCTGTGCCGGGAAGCGGTAGCTCGCATTGGCCAGCAGGGTCTTCCCATAGGTGCTGCCCAGGCCAAAGTCGTAATCCGCCAAAGCGCGACCATCCCACTCCGGCTTGCTGCGCGACAGGCTGACCCCGGCATTCCAGCGCGCCTGGCTGTACTGCAGGCCCAGCTCAAAACCCCGGATGCGTACGGCCCCCGAGTTGCCGCGCCCGTCGTCCAGCCCGGCCACATAGTTGTCGATACGCTGGCGGAACACACTGCCCCCGACCTTCCAGCCATCTGCTTGATACTGCACTTCCAGCTCGTGCTTTTGCGCGCGCTCGGCTTTCTGATTGGGCAGGTTACGGACAATCTCGCCGCCAATCAGGGTGTCCAGGTCAAAACCTTCCTTCAAGCCCACCCCGCGCAGACTGCGTGCACTGCTGGCCGTGATCAGCCAGTCATCATTTGGAGCAAAAGTCAGCGCGCCACTGGGGCTCCAGCCACTGCTGCGGTAGGTCTGGCTGTGGTTGTCCTTGTAGGCATAGCGGTCATGCCGCAGGCCGAGCGCCAGCTGCCACTGCTCACCCAGGGTGATCTTGTCTTCAACAAACAACCCGGCGACCCGACTATCCTCTTCAGCGCGATTATCCGCACCGTTGGTCACGCTGGCGTTGTAGCGGTTGACCGGACTCAGCGCCTGAGCATGGTCTTCCCGCCAGTTGAGGCCGTACTGCAGGCGGTGACGGCCGAGGGTAGACTCCAGCGTCACATCCATCCCATGGCTGGCCACTTCTTCGCCCGCCAGACGGCTTGTGGTCTGGCGGGTAGAGCGGGCTTGGGTGTGGTACAGGCTGGCCTGAATGCCGGGCACACCACCCTCTTCTTTCTGCCGGTATGACACGGTGGTGGTATCGCGCTCCAGCGTCTGCGGCAACGGCTGGTTGGTGGCCCAGGCCACCATGTTCGGCCGCTGGTTACGCACCCCTTTGTCACGCTCATGGTTGTGGCTCAGTGTCAGCTGCTGCCGGGCAGAGGGTTGCCAGTTAAGCTTGGCCAACCAGCTATCACGTTGCGACGCGCTGTTGATTTGCCGCTGACCATTGCCGTCCTCATAATCATGGTTCTGCTGCCGCGAGTAGGACAGCATGGCGTCGACTGTATCGGTAAAGCGCCCGTATACCAGCGCGCTACTACGCCAGCCTTCGTTGCTCTGCCAGCCCTGACTCAGGCGGGCACCCACTCGCTCACCGGGCTGCAGCAGGTCACGGGCATTACGGGTTTGCACCCGCACCGCGCCGGCCAGCGCACCCGGCCCCGCCGTGGCAGAGGCGGTGCCCTTCTCGACCTCGACTTTTTCCACCAGCGCCGGGTCAATCATCAATCGGCTCTGGTGGTGATACAGGTTGCCACTTTGTGTGGCGCCGTCAATGGTGACATTGAGCAAGGTATCTTCCAGACCCCGGATGTACACCTTCTGCGCGGCCGACAGACCCCCACCACCCACCGTGATACCGGGGGCATCGTTGAAGATGTCGCGGATGTCCTTGGCTTGTTTGCGTGCCAGGGTCTCGGGATTGGCCCGCAAAGTGGCATTGTCGATTTCACCCACTACCTGGATCGTCGGTAAACTGGCTTGTTCAGCCTGAGCCCACCCTGCCAGCGCCAGCCCAACCACGGCCACCATACGGCGCCCCCTTGCCTTAGCCTGCCCTGAATAACCCTTTTTCTGCATGGTTTTGATCATTTCTTCAACCATTGAATGAGAATTGATTGCAACAAAATGGAACGGCGCCTAGTATGGCGAGGTTGTTGCCTTTTGCGTTTTGCACGCCACTCAAACTGTTTTGCAAAAGAATCAAACCATGCTGCACCACATCCTTGACCGGTCCGACCTGCTCGCGCACGCCCGCCTCTGGGGCCCACACTACCAACTGCACGGCCAGACCCACCCGAGCGGCATGCTGCAAGGCGTATTTCGGACACACGATTGGGGCAACGGCTTGAGCCTGCATTGCTCGGACGTGCTCAACCTGCAGGATCTGCACAGTGAAGTCGTCGCAGAAGCAGGGCTGGGCTTCACCCTGCTGCTGGAAGGGGATGTGGCATTACGCTATGGCAGCGCGGAATGTGCAGACCATACACCTAGGCGGGGTGAGGCGACCTTGCTGCAGCTTCAGCAGCCGGAACGGTTGATCCGGCAGGCCCGGCGCGGTATCCGGGTACGCAAGGTTCACCTCGGCATGAGCGCAGACTGGCTGCACACACATGATCTGCTACGGCACGCCGCGCTGCCTGAGCAACACCTGCAAACGCGGCGCTGGCGGCCCTCGGCCCGATTACACGCACTGGCAGATGCCGTGCTGGACAGTCGACTGGGCAATGCCGGTCTCGCCCTCTTGCAACTGGAGAGCCTGAGCCTGGCGATGGCGCATGAAGTCTTGCAGGCTCCACCAGCAGACCGTGCGCTACCCCCACGCGTGCAGCAACGCATGTCACAACTGCGGGACTACCTGCACGCCCTGCCCGCTGACACGACGCCCAGCCTGCAGCAACTGGCCAGCCAGTTTGCCACCAGCGCCGCCAGCCTGCAGCGCCACTTCATGCAAGCCTTTGGCTGCAGTGTGTTGCACTATCTGCGGCAAAACCGCTTGCAACAGGCCCGTGATCATCTGCTGGACGGCGGCACCATTCAGCAGGCAGCGGCTCTGGCGGGTTATGCCCAGAGTGGCAACTTTGCTACGGCCTACCGGCGTTGCTTTGGTGAGGCTCCGAGTCAAACCCGTCCTGAGCGCTCCCGAGACTGACGTACAAGGTCACATCCCGCCGCAGCTTGTCGTGTCACTGGTACCAAATGACAGCTTTAGTCCGCTCCATGACAAGGCATCATTCTTGCTAATGAAGTCTGAAGACATAAGCCCGCCATGGCGGGCAGAGACCATTAGCAAGGAGCGCGTCATGGGCAAAACCCTGCGACAGGGCTTTACACTGATTGAGTTGATGATCGTGGTTGCCATCATCGGCATCCTGGCGGCCATTGCCATCCCGCAGTACCAGGACTACGTCACCCGCAGCCGCTGGCAGGACAACTTTGGCGGTGTGATGGCATTAAAGCTGGGCATCGCACAGTGCATGAATGAGAATGGATCACAGGCCAGCTTATGCGATTCCTTTGCAGAACTGCGCACCAGTGAGTACATTGACCCGATCCCTAACCCACTGGTCTGGAAGGTCAAGTTTGGTGACGTCACCATGCAAAGCTCCGCCATCATCAACATTCAGGGCACCGGGGGATTGGCAGGCTGCACAGTGCAATTGCAGCCCACAGCACAAAACAACAGCCTGCTCTGGAGCTTCTCCAACGTCGGCTGTACCCGCAAGCAAACCGGCGTTGGCAGCTGATCGACCAGGTCAGAACATCAGATTGTCGATCAGACGGGTCTTGCCCAGATAGGCAGCGGCCAGCACTACCTTGTGGTGGCTGCTTGCTGCCAGTGGCAGCAGGGTATCGGCATCACGTACTTCCAGATACTGTGGCTGCCAGCCGGACTGCTCTAATTCTGCCATCGCCTGCTGGCATGCTTGGCTGGCGTCCTCACCACGTCCCACAGCAGTCGCCACTTGCTGCAACAAGCGGTACAAACGAGGCGCTTCTGCCCGCTCGCCCTCGCTCAGGTAGCGGTTGCGCGAGCTCAGCGCCAGACCATCCTCGGCCCGACCGGTATCCACCGCCAGCAATTGCACGGGGATTTCCAGTTGCTCGACCATCTGGCGGATCAGGAAATACTGCTGGTAGTCCTTGAGGCCAAACGCTGCCACGTCCGGCTGGACAATATTGAACAGCTTGGCCACGACGGTTGTCACGCCTTTGAAATGACCGGGGCGAAAAGCCCCGCACAGGATGCTGGCCAGCTCTCCGGGCGGGTCGACGGCCACCACCTGTGGTTGTGGATACAGAGTGGCTTCAGTCGGGTAAAACACCGCCTCGCAGCCCGCCGCTTCCAGCAAGGCCAGATCGTCCTCCCGCGTGCGCGGGTAGCGGTCAAAATCCTCATTGGGTCCAAATTGCAAGCGATTGACGAAGATGCTGGTCAACACGGCATCGCAGTGCGGACGGCTGGCCCGCAGCAGGGACAAATGGCCGTCGTGCAGATTGCCCATGGTCGGCACAAAGCCCAGCCGCCCCACCTGCTTGCGAAAAGCGCGGACCTCCGCAATGCTCTCCAGTACCTGCATCACTCCGCTCCTCAGTAACTGTGTTCTGCCGCCGGAAACTGGCGGGCTTTCACTTCATCCACATAGCGTGCCACTGCTGCCTGGATGCTGGGTTGCCCTTGCATGAAGTTTTTGACGAAGCGGGCCTTCTTGCCAGGGAAGATGTCCAGCATGTCCTGCAGCACCAATACCTGGCCGTGGCAATCCACCCCAGCACCGATACCGATGGTCGGGCAGGTCTGCATGGCCGCCGTCACCTCAGCAGCCAGCTGAGCAGGGATGGCCTCCAGCACCAGCAGCCCGGCACCAGCGGCCTGCAGCTCCAGCGCCTCCCGCTTGACCCGCTCGGCCGCCTCTTCATTGCGGCCTTGCACCTTGTAGCCACCAAATACGTTGACGAACTGCGGGGTCAGCCCCAGATGGGCGCACACCGGAATACCACGCTCGGTCAGAAAGCGAACGGTGTCCACCATATGGCTGCCACCCTCCAGCTTGACCATATGGGCACCGGCTGCCATCAGCCGCGCCGCACTGGCAAACGCCTGCTGCGGGCTGACCTGATAGCTGCCAAACGGCAGGTCGGTCACCAGCATGGCGCGCTGCAGCTTGCTGGCCACACAGCGGGTGTGATACTCCACGTCCTCCAGCGTCACCGGCAAGGTGGAGCCATGCCCCTGGATTACCATGCCGAGGGAGTCCCCGACCAGCACCACGTCCACCCCGGCTTCATCTTCGACGTGGGCAAAGGTAGCGTCATAACAGGTCAGCATGGCGATCTTTTGCCCTTGCTGCGCCATGGACTGCAAAGTGGTCACGGTGACTTGCATGGTCATCCCATCCGTTTTAAACAAGCAAGCGGTTGCTTGGTAATTTTCAAGGCTGATGACCCCAGAAATGCACAGACCGCAGAAACAGCTGCGGTCTTCCTGTGGCATTTCTTCTGGGGTACAACCCGTATTCCGGCTGCGTTGGTCTAGTCGCCCTTGTTGAAAAACTCGCGCTGGCCACGCATCTCGTTGATGCGTCGCAACAATAGCGCAAAATCCGCGTCCTGTTCAAGCTGTAAATGCTCGACATTCACCATCAGCAGCGGGGCATCCTGATAGCGGTAGAAAAAACTGCTGTAGCGCTGCGCCAGGCGCCGCAACAAGCCATCCCCGACTTGGGGCAGGTGCGGGTAATTATGACGCCGCACATGCTCCACCAGCCAGTTGGGCGAGGCTTGCAGGCAGATCACCAAATCAGGCTGTGGCAAGTTACTGGTCAGCTTCTGGTACAGATCGAGGTACAGGCTGTACTCATCGTTGGACAGCAGCAATTCGGCAAACAGCGCGTCTTTCTCCAGCAGAAAGTCCGCCGCCAGGCCGCTGTCAAACAGGTCGGGCTGGGCCGTTTCCTCCAGCTGGCGCAGGCGCTGAAACAGAAAGGCCAGCTGGGTGGGCAGGGCATAGCGTTGCGGGTCAGCATAGAAGCGCGGCAGGAACGGGTTGTCTTCCGGGGCATCCAGCAACAGCCGAGACTGGTAATGTTCTGCAAGCCGGCGAGCCAGTGCCGTTTTGCCTACCCCGCTCGGGCCTTCCACCACGATATACCGGTATTGCCGCGACATAGTGCTCCTTCCAGCCGGTTGCAGTCAGTCCTTGCGTACTACCTCATGTTCCGGTGACCACGGCAGCACCACCTGATCTGCACACTGTTGTAACGCCGCCTGCGCCGAACCCAGGCCCGGAAGATGCAAGGTCGGCGCCAGATCCAGCAACGGCCGCAGCACAAAGGCGCGCTGGTGCATGCGGGGATGTGGCACGGTCAGCCGCTCATCCTGCAGACACAGCTCATCATACAGCAACAGGTCCAGATCCAGCGTCCGGGGCGCATTCTGGAACAAGCGCTCGCGTCCGGCCTCCCGCTCCAGCTGCTGCAGCAGATCCAGCACCTCATGCGGCAGCAGCATCACGTCCAGCCGGGCCACCGCATTGATGAAATCGGGTTGGTCCACATAGCCCACCGGGGCGCTGCGATAGAAGGGCGACAGCTCAACCAGGGTGACGGCCGGGTGGGCCGCCAGTTGCCGGGCCGCGGTCTGCATCAGGGCCACCGGATCGCCCAGATTGCCCCCCATGCCGATATAGGCAACCGCCATCAGTCCTCCGCTGATCCGGTGGACGACGTACCCTCACCTGCTGGCTTGCGACGACGACGGCGACGCTTCTTGGCGGTACCACTGCGTTCCGGTTGCAGCATCTCGGTCTGGGTATGTGCGTCGACATCCTGAAAGCGGGTCCACCACTCGGCCAGCTCCGTCTCCACCTCGCCGTTCTCGGCTCGCAACAGCAGAAAATCATAGGCGGCGCGGAAGCGCGGGTGCTCCAGTTGACGGAAGGGACGGCGACCACTGCGGGATTCGAAGCGGGGCTGCAAGGACCAGATCTCCCGCATGGTGCTGGCCAGGCGGGCCGGCACCATGCCACGGGCGCGATCCAGCACCTCTTCGATTGCGCCCAGATTGGCCTGCAGCACACTTTGGCCATCGGCCTCCAGTTCCTGTGCTTGCTGGCGCACTTCCGGCCACAGCAAGGCGGCCAGCTGGAACGCCGGATTCACCGGCTTGTCTTGCGCAATGCGCAGGTCGGTGGCGCGCATGGCCGCTAGCAGGAAAGCACGATCCTCCTCATCCCGCATCAGGCGATCGAGTTGCGGCAGTACGGCTCGATAGACGCCGGTACGGTGCAATTCCACCAGGCATGCTTCAGCCGCCCCAGACACCAGCACCTTGGTCAGCTCATCAAACAGCCGCGCCTGTGGCACGTCGTCCAGCAGCGTGATCAGGTTGGCGAACGGTGCAGCGGTGTCTTTTTCGATGTTCAAACCCAGCTTGGCCGCCAGCCGGACCGCGCGCAGCATGCGCACCGGATCTTCGCGGTAACGCCGCTCGGGGTCGCCGATCATCACCAGCTGCTTGCGCTGCAAATCCCGAATGCCATGGTGGTAGTCGTAGATCACCTGCTTGGCCGGGTCATAGTAGAGCGCGTTGGCGGTAAAGTCGCGTCGCCGGGCATCCTGCTCCTGATCGCCCCATACATTGTCGCGCAGAATACGGCCGGTCTCTTCGTCGGTGTGCACCTCATCCGCGTCGCCACGGAAGGTGGTGACTTCAATGATTTCCTGCCCGAACGGGACATGCACAATGCGAAAGCGGCGGCCAATGATGCGGGCGCGACGACCAAACACCTGCTGCACCTGTTCCGGCGTCGCATTGGTGGCAATATCAAAGTCCTTGGGCGACTTGCCCAGCAGCAGGTCGCGCACCGCACCGCCCACCACCAGTGCGGTATACCCCGCAGCCTGCAGCTTGTCGGTGACTTTCAGGGCCGGACCACTCAGGTGCTCGCGGGCAATACCATGCTTCTTGAACGGCACCGCCTCCGCTCCACCTTGCGGACGCAGCGGCAGTCGCAGGACGCGACGAATCAGTTTGCGAATCATGCCGACTGCTTACTCCTGCCCGATACGAAGCGCCAGCTCGGTGGCTTTACCGATGTAGCTGGCCGGGGTCATCGCCAGCAGGCGGGTTTTTTCCGCTGCCGGAATCGCCAGCCCCTGGATGAAGGCCGCCAGCGTGTCACGGTTGATACCCGCTTGACCACGTGTGAGCGCCTTCAGCTGTTCGTAGGGGTTGGCAATGCCATAGCGGCGCATCACGGTCTGGATCGGCTCGGCCAGCACTTCCCAGCTCTGGTCCAGATCCTCCGCCAGCGCAGCCGGGTTCACTTCCAGCTTGTTGAGGCCACGCAGCAAGGACACCCAGCCCAACTGGGTGTAGCCCAAGGCAGTACCCATATTGCGCAATACGGTAGAATCGGTCAGATCCCGTTGCCAGCGCGATACCGGCAGCTTTTGCGCCATATGCGTCAGCAGCGCATTGGCCACCCCCAGATTGCCTTCCGAGTTTTCAAAATCAATCGGGTTGACCTTGTGCGGCATGGTGGAGCTGCCCACCTCGCCCGCTACCACCTTCTGCTTGAAGTAGCCCAGCGAAATATAGCCCCACACATCGCGATCCAGGTCGATCAGGATGGTGTTGATGCGCACCAGTGCGTCATACAGCTCGGCCATGTAATCGTGCGGCTCGATCTGGATGGTGTAAGGATTGAAGGTGAGGCCAAACGACTCGATCACCTGCCGAGACAGCGACTCCCAGTCCACCCCCGGATAGGCCGACAGGTGGGCGTTGTAATTGCCCACCGCGCCATTGAGCTTGCCCAGCAGCGGCACCGCCAGCAGTTGCGCCCGTTGGCGCTGCAGGCGGTACACCACATTGGCCAGCTCCTTGCCCAGCGTGGTCGGGCTGGCGGTCTGGCCGTGGGTGCGAGACAGCATCGGCTGCGCGGCCAGTTGCGTCGCCAGCTCGGTCAGGCGTGCCAGCAGCTTGTCCAGCATAGGCAACAGCACCTGCTGGCGGCCGGCTTGCAGCATCAGCGCGTGCGACAGGTTGTTGATGTCTTCACTGGTGCAGGCGAAGTGGATGAACTCACTGGCGGCGCGCACTTCCGCGTTGTCGTTGAAATGCTCTTTCAGGAAATACTCAATGGCCTTGACGTCATGGTTGGTCACCGACTCAATTGCTTTGACCCGCTCTGCCTGCGCCAGCGAAAACCCCGCCACCAGCGCATCCAGTGCCGCCACCGTGTCTGCCGAAAATGCCGGTACCTCGGCGATGCCCGGGTGTGCTGCCAGCGCTTTCAGCCAGGCCACCTCCACCTGCACCCGACGGTGCATCAGGCCGAATTCGGAGAACAGCGGTGCCAGCGCTTCTACGTGTTTGCGGTAGCGCCCGTCCAGCGGGGAGAGCGCGGTCAGATGGGTCAAGTCCATGTTTCAGCAGCCAAAAAATCAGAACGGCATAGTTTAACATGCCCAGCCGGTCGCGTTCAGACCGATTTACCCTTGGCCTGCGGTCAACCTTCTGTCTAAAAAACAGGCAATCACCATTCCGCCGGTCCGGGGTTCGCGGTACAATGGCCGCCTTTTCGCTGCAGAGTAGCTGCCTTGGGCAGCCCGGCGTGCGCGCTGCCTGGCGCTCGCCCCGCACTGGGCCACTGCCTGCCAGGCCGCGCCCCATTTGATTTTATGGACATTGGCCACGCATGCAGATCGGACCGTACACCCTGCCGAATCGCCTGATTGTCGCCCCGATGGCGGGGGTGACGGACCGGCCTTTCCGCATGTTGTGCAAGCGACTGGGTGCCGGGTTGGCGGTGTCCGAAATGGTCACCTCGATTCCGGGCTTGTGGAAAACCGACAAGACGGTGCGCCGGGGCAACCATGAGGGAGAGCCCGGTCCCATCGCGGTGCAGATCGCTGGCGGTGAGCCCGGCATGATGGCCGAAGCGGCCCGCTACAATGTCAGCCGTGGCGCGCAGATCATTGACATCAATATGGGCTGCCCGGCCAAGAAGGTGTGCAATGTGGCCGCGGGCTCGGCCTTGCTGAAGGATGAAGCGCTGGTCGGGTCCATCCTGCGTGCGGTGGTGGATGCCGTCGATGTGCCGGTGACGCTGAAATTCCGCACCGGCTGGTGCCCGGACAGCCGCAATGCGCTGACCATCGCCCGCATGGCGGAAGACGCCGGGATTGCGGCACTGGCGCTACATGGCCGCACTCGGTCTGATGCCTACCGCGGCGCGGCTGAATACGACACCATCCGGCAGGTCAAGCAAGCGGTGCAGATTCCGGTAAGCGCGAATGGTGACATTGATTCACCACAAAAAGCGCGGGAGGTGCTGCAACACACCGGGGCTGACGCCGTGATGATCGGCCGGGCTGCGCAGGGACGGCCGTGGCTGTTTCGTGAAATCCAGCATTTTCTGGAGCATGGCCGCCTGCTGCTGGGGCCAGACCTGGCCGAGATGCAGGACATTGTGCGTGGCCACCTGACCGATCTGTATGACTTTTACGGTGAATACAGCGGCTGCCGCATCGCCCGCAAGCACATTGGCTGGTATGTGCGGGACTTGCCCGGGGCAGAGCCGTTCCGGCAAGCGATGAACCAGCTGGACAGTACCGCCGCACAATTTGCTACCGTTGACGGTTATTTCGACCATTTGATGCGCGAGTTTGGCGACCGTGTGCCGCTCGCGGTTGCAGCCTGAACAACAGACGCCACAAGGCACCTGCCGCAGCAGGATAACGAGAAAAGGCCAACAGCTGATGAAAGTGGAGAACCCGCAGTACGACCCGATTGCCGCATGCGTGGCACAGGCACTGCAGCAGTACTTTGCTGATCTGGACGGCGAAACGCCCGCCGGGGTGTACGACATGGTGTTGAAGAGTGTCGAGCGCCCCTTGCTGCAGGCCGTGCTGGACAAGGCCGGTGGCAACCAGAGCCGGGCCGCAGACTGGCTGGGCCTGAACCGCAACACTCTGCGCAAGAAAATGAAAGAGCATGGGCTGCTGTAAGCAGCCCATGCGTGTGTGACCCTTAGATTCAGGAACCCCCGGATGAATCCCTGCAAGATTGAACGTGCGCTGATCAGCGTCTCCGACAAAACCGGCGTACTGGCGTTTGCCCAAGCGCTGGCGGCCCGTGGCGTACACATCCTCTCCACTGGCGGCACCGCCAAGCTGCTGGCGGAAAACGGCGTGACTGTCACCGAAGTGGCGGATTACACCGGCTTCCCGGAAATGCTGGATGGCCGGGTGAAAACCCTGCACCCGAAGATTCACGGCGGCATCCTGGGGCGGCGTGACCTCGACAGCCACGTGCAGATGATGAGCCAGCACGATATCGGCCGCATTGATCTGGTCTGCGTGAACCTCTACCCGTTCGAGGCCACCATCGCCCAGCCGGGCTGCAGCTTTGACGACGCGATCGAGAACATCGACATCGGTGGTCCGGCAATGGTGCGCTCCGCCGCCAAGAACCACGCCCATGTGGCGATTGTGACCAACCCGGCAGATTACGACAGCCTGATCGCCGAGCTGGCCGAGCACGACGGTGCGCTGACCCTGCCAACCCGCCAGCGGCTGGCGCGGCAGGCCTTCAGCCACACCGCTGCTTACGATGGCGCCATCAGCAATTACCTGACCGCGCTGATGGACGACGGCAGCCTGCAGACTTTCCCCGCCCGGCTCAACCTGCAGTTCGAGAAGGTGCAGGACATGCGCTACGGCGAAAACCCGCACCAGCAGGCCGCCTTCTACCGCGACCTGCGCCCGGCAGCCGGCAGCCTGGCCCACTATCGCCAGCTGCAAGGCAAGGAGCTCAGCTACAACAATATTGCCGATGCCGATGCCGCCTGGGAAGCCGTCAAGCAATTCAGCGAGGCCGCCTGTGTGATCGTCAAGCACGCCAACCCCTGCGGTGTGGCGATTGCCGATACCCTGCTCGATGCCTACCGCAAGGCCTTTGCCACCGATACCACCAGCGCTTTTGGCGGCATCATCGCCTTCAACCGTGAAGTGGATGCGGCCACCGTGGAAGCCGTGACCGGCCAGTTCCTCGAAGTGCTGATTGCGCCCGCCTTCACCGCAGAAGCACAAGCGGTGATTGCGGCCAAAAAGAATGTCCGTGTGCTGGAAGTGCCGCTGCAGGAAGGCGCCAACCGCTTTGACCTGAAGCGGGTGGGCGGCGGCCTGCTGGTACAAACGCCGGACCTGCTGCCGATCAGCGCAGCCGACCTGAAAGTGGTCACCCGCCTGCAGCCGACCCCGGCACAGGTGGCCGACCTGCTGTTTGCCTGGCGCGTGGCGCACTTTGTGAAATCCAACGCCATTGTGTTCTGTGGCCAGGGCCAGACGCTGGGCGTCGGTGCCGGGCAGATGAGCCGGGTAGATTCCACCCGCATCGCCGCCATCAAGGCACAGCATGCCGGTTTGTCACTGCAGGGCTCGGTGTGCGCCTCGGATGCCTTCTTCCCGTTCCGCGACGGCGTGGATGTGATCGCCGAAAATGGGGTCTCCGCCATCATTCAGCCCGGCGGTTCGATGCGGGATGAAGAGGTGATTGCCGCCGCCGACGAGCATGGCATTGCCATGGTGTTCACCGGCATTCGCCACTTCCGTCACTAAGACCACCAGCGCCGCGTGAGCGGCGCCATTTTGACCCGAGGAGCGCGTGCTTGGCCCACTTGCTGTTTGACCTGGACGGTACGCTGACCGACCCGTTTGAAGGCATCACCCGCTCCGTACAGTATGCCATGCAGCAGCTGGGCTTCAGCGCGCCGCCACAAGCGGAACTGGGCTGGGTGATCGGCCCACCCTTGCGCAAGAGCTTCCCGCAATTGCTGGGACGGGACGACCTCACCGAGGCGGCCATCGCCGCCTATCGTGAGCGCTATAACCAGACGGGGCTATTCGAGAATCAGGTCTACGCAGGCATTCCGCAGGCGCTGGATCAGCTGACCGCGCTCGGGCACACCCTGTATGTGGTCACCGCCAAACCGCAGCAGCCCGCAGAGCGCATCCTGCAGTATTTTGGTCTGGCTGCGCGTTTTCGCGCCATTTCTGGCGCGGCGCTGGATGCCAGCCTGGACGACAAGGCGGTACAGATCGAACGCCTGACCACCCGGCTACAGCTCCCGCTGCAGGATTGCCTGATGATTGGCGACCGCGACAACGACCTGCTGGCCGCCCGTCGTGCCGGGGTGCACGCGCTGGCAGTGTGCTGGGGCTATGGCAGCGATGCCGAGCTGCACGCCGCCCAGCCGGATGGATTTTGCCGGCAGCCGGACCAGCTGCCGGACTGTATTACAACCCTGCTGGCAGCACGCTTGCCAGCCTGAATACTTGATGTACGGAAGGTAAAGGGCCATGCCGATTGCCCAGATTGAATCGCTCGACCATGAAGGCCATGGTGTCGCCCATGTCGATGGAAAAACCATTTTCATTGACGGCGCCCTGCCGGGTGAGGTGGTGGAGTACAGCAGTTATCGCAAGAAGCCAAACTTTGAGAGCGCACAAGCCGTCCGCATCCTGCAGCACAGCAGCCAGCGGGTGACACCCCGCTGTCCGCACTTTGGCGTCTGTGGCGGCTGTTCGATGCAGCATCTGGAGCCAGCGGCCCAGGTGGCGGCCAAGCAGCGCGTACTGGAGGATAACCTCTGGCATATCGGCAAGGTGAAAGCCGAGCGCATCCTGCCCGCCATCTATGGCCCGACCTGGGGCTACCGGCATCGTGCCCGGCTGTCAGCCCGGCTGGTGGTGAAGAAAGGCGGCATGCTGATTGGTTTCCATGAGAAACGCTCCAGCTTCATTGCCGACATGCAGTCCTGTGAAGTGCTGCCGCGCTTTGTCTCCAACCTGTTGCTGCCGCTGCGTACACTGATTGCTTCGCTCTCCATCGCCCAGCGCATGCCGCAGATCGAGCTGGCGGTGGGGGACGATGTCACCGCACTGGTACTGCGCAATATGGACCCGCTGACCCCGGCGGACGAGCTGCAGCTGCAAGCCTTCATCCAGCAGCACAGCACACCGGACCAACCGCTGCAGTTCTGGCTGCAACCGAAAGGCCCGGATACCGCCTACCCGCTGTATCCGCTGGATGCCCCGCGTCTGTGCTACCGCTTGCCGGAATTCAGTATCGAGATGCCGTACAAGCCGACCGAATTCACTCAGGTCAACCCGCACATCAACCAGGTGCTGGTCAAGCGCGCCATCACCCTGCTGGACCCGCAACCGGGCGAGCAGATTGCCGACATGTTCTGCGGGCTGGGCAACTTTACTCTGCCCATCGCACGCCGGGGTGCGCAGGTGCTGGGGATGGAAGGCAGCCGCCAGCTGTGCCAGCGTGCACTGGAAAACGCCAGTCATAATGACCTCAGCCACTTGACCCGCTTTACCGAAGCCAACCTGTTCGAGATCGACGAAGCCGGTTTTGCCGCGCTGGGCGATTTCGACCGCATGCTGATCGACCCGCCACGCGATGGCGCGATTGAACTGGTCAAGTCACTCGGTATCGCACTGGCACGCCGTCCGGATGCGCTCAAGCGTATTGTTTACGTGTCCTGCAGCCCTTCCACTTTGGCGCGGGATGCCGGAGTGCTGGTGAATGTGCATGGCTACCGGCTGATGGCAGCGGGCGTGGTCAATATGTTCCCGCATACCGCCCACGTCGAAAGCATCGCCTGGTTCGAGCGCCCTTGACGCGACTTTAATTGGTCAAAAATCGACATACAGCCGCACCGTTTGTCGGTTTTTGACCAATTGCTGCGACACAGCATGTGAAAACTGCTATAGTTTGCTGGCTAATATATCGAGTGTAAATCATGTCGTTATTGAACCAGTCCATCACCTTCCTCTACAGTATCTGCGGCATCGGCCTGCTGGCCGTCTATATCCCGCAGGCACTGATGATCTGGCGTGACCAGGAGGGCGCGCGCGCCGTCTCGCTGTGGTCGTGGGGGGTCTGGACCTTCACCTCGCTGGTGACCCTGCTGTACGCCGCACTGGTAGTGAAAGACCTGCCCTGGGTGGGCGTCTCCACCGGCCACCTGATCGGTTGTGCCACCGTCTATGGTTTGACCCTGCTGCGCCGCCGCCAGTTTGAGCGGCGCGAAGTCGGCCCTAAATTGCCAGTACCCGGTGTTGCCCGCTAAGCGGTTGCATGGATGCCCAACAAAAAACCGACCCAAGGGTCGGTTTTTTGTTGGCAGGACGCTTGGCCCTTAGTCGTCATTACCGGTCAACGACAGGATCAGCACCAGCAGGTTCTGGAACAGGCCATAGATGTCCAGATAGATCGCCAATGCAGCGGTGATGTAATTGGTTTCACCACCGTTCACCACCCGGCTCACGTCGTACAGGATGTACAGGCTGAAAATCAGCGCACCCATCGAGCACAGCACCAGCGTCATCACCGGCAAATGCA
Source organism: Leeia sp. (assembly GCF_041909055.1). Taxonomy (NCBI): domain Bacteria; kingdom Pseudomonadati; phylum Pseudomonadota; class Betaproteobacteria; order Neisseriales; family Leeiaceae; genus Leeia; species Leeia sp. The sequence continues at coordinate 47,458 of NZ_JAYREC010000006.1, forward strand.
GGAACATATTGGCAATACCAGCCACCAGCATCACGATCAAGCCAATGAACAGGAACTTGCCCAGGAAGCTGAAATCCTTCTTGGTCACGGTCGCCAGCGTGGAGAGTGCGAAGAAGATGGTCGCCGTAGCACCACCGGCCAGACCAATCGCCTGCGCACCGTTACGGAACATCAGCGCCACTTGCAGCAACTGCGACAGCCAGAAGCCCATAAAGAAGGTGAAGGCCAGCAACAACACCACGCCCATGCTGCTGTGCTTGTTACGCTCGATCATGAACATGAAGGCAAACGATACGCCAATGAACACCAGCATAGGCACCAGGATGCCCTTTAGCATGAAGTGCATTTGCATGCCCAGCAGCGCACCAGCAATGGTCGGGATCATGGACAGCGCGAGCAGCAGATAGGTATTGCGCAACACCTTGTTGCGCTCTTGCAGGCCAGCGGCAGCGCCGTAACTCGGGATGCCATAGGGTTGCATGTTGGAACTCCTTGCGTTGAGATCAACCCACCACGGGTTGTTGGAGCGTAAGACTACCGTGAACCCAGGAAAGTTTCCACCTCAGCTCTCGTCACAACCCAGGCTGCACGGTATAATGCACAGCACCTTTGCTGCTGCCGTCCGGTCAGCAGCCTACAGCGGAAGCTTGGCCGAGTGGTTTAAGGCACTGGTCTTGAAAACCAGCGATGGGCAACCATCCGTGAGTTCGAATCTCACAGCTTCCGCCATCCATGCTTCCAACCTTGCTCTAAATTTGACAGGCTGCAGCTCCGCAGCAAACCCTTCCCCCTGCACACCCAACCGGTCATGCCTGGCGTCATTCAAACTGCGCTTGCGCCACCTTGGACTGGTCGAACCTGACACGGCCCCATGGTTTTGCATCAAACAGGCATTATGTCGGTCAAGGCCGACGTTATGTCGGTCTACCTGTAAACATGCAAGATGTTCTGCTTGTCCTGACATGCCAACATTCACGTCGAAGTCTGGTTCGGCTGGGCCGATCTTCCGGCGAACCGTTCATCGCAGCTGGGCATACACCAGGCAACTGTTGTTGTGCTTGCTCAGGCAAATAAAATACAAGATATCTGGAGAGCAGACATGCAGCCATTACGTTGTATCTTCGCAGCATCCCTCAGTTTGCCGTTGTTGAGCCTGCCTGCACTGGCTGAGGTGGTTGTAAAGTTTGGTCATGCAGGCCCCCTGTCGGGCCCTGCCAGCCATTTGGGCAAAGAAAATGAAAATGCCGTTCGTCTTGCACTGGAAGAGGCCAATACAAAGGGGATTGTGATCGGCGGGCAGAAGGTCAAGTTTGAGCTGGACAGTGAGGATGACGCGAGCGATCCCCGTACCGGCACTTTGGTAGCCCAAAAGCTGGTAGATGCCCAAGTTTCAGCCATTGTGGGGCACATGAACTCCGGGGTGACCATCCCGGCATCCAAGATTTATGCCACAGCCGGCATTCCACACATTACCCCAAGCGCCACCAACCCCAAGCTGACAGAGCAAGGCTTTGCCACCACTTTTCGTCTGGTAGGGCGTGACGACCAGCAAGGCCCAGCCTTGGCCATTTTTGGGGTGCAGCGAATGAATGGCAAAACATTTGCTGTCATCGACGACCGTACCGCCTATGGTCAAGGCTTGGCAGATGAGTTTGAGAAGAAAATCAAAGCGCTGGGGGGCAAAGTTGTCGCACACGAGTACACAACAGACAAAGCCGTAGACTTCATGTCGATCATCACTGCGATTAAAGGGCATAACCCGGATATTGTGATGTACGGGGGCATGGATGCAACCGCCGGTCCGCTGCTGGTGCAGATGCGCAGGCTGGGCCTGAAGTCCAAGGTGCTGCTTGGCGATGGCGCCTGTACCGGTGACATGGTTCGTTTAGGCGGTGAAGCCATGGACGGTAGCGTGAGCTGTTCGCAGGCTGCGATGGATATTGCCAAAATGCCTGGCGCAAAGAAACTGCAGGCCAAGTATACAAAGCGCTTCGGCCTGCCGCTGCGTGCTTATGGCTATCAAGCTTACGATGCTGCCAATTTCTTCATTGCCGCCATGATCAAGGCACAATCCACTGATCCTAAGGTATTCATGCCCGCCATGCACACCGTCAAGGTTGCGGGCGCAATCGGACCGATCAGCTTTGACGGCAAGGGGGACATGAAATCGCCCGCCATTACGATCTATGGCTATGACAAGGCCTTCCAGGACAACTCGGGCTGGAAAGCCGTCAACATGATCACCATGGAATGATGGGCATGGTGCTGGAACAAGGGGTACGCCCTTTGTTCCAGCGCATCCGCATCCTGGGTAGCACAGGCGCGGTGTCGGTCGTGGCTAACGCATTTCGCGGTCGATATTTCTTCGCAGGACAATCGACGTTGTCAGGTCTCCTACCGATTCATCGGTAGCGAGCCAGTCCCGGACGCGGTTCAGCCCGTCGATATTGGGGGTCTCGATTTCCACAATCAGGTCGAGCTCCCCGCTGACGGATGACACACGCCGCACCTCAGGGTGCTCAGCCAAAAGGTCCAACAGATGATTTGCTGGAGTACGCCGGAGGCTGACCAGAAGGATGGCCCGGATGACATGAGGGTTAATTTCGCCAATGTCTGCTCGATAGCCCCGGATGACACCGCACTTTTCAAGGCTACTGACACGTGCACTCGTCGCACTACGCGACAGCCCGATACGTGCCGCAAGTGATTTGGTAGCGATCCGTGCATTCTTTGACAGAATGGTGAGGATCTCACGGTCAGTCTCGTCCAGCTCTCGCATCCCGCACCTTGCTCCGATCAACGAATGTACCGTCTGGTCCACCAGAGTCTATCAACCATACGTAATACATGATGCCGCAAAACACCTGTACATGCCAATTTGCTATCCAGCCCTCCACAACCCCTTCTTCCCGGTCCTGACTGGTGCGTTGAAGCATCCGTCGGCGCAAGCATAGAAAGCATGAAATGACCGTCAGCCCAGCCCCTCAGCAATCATTCAGCACGCAGGACGCCGAAAGGCTCAGTGATTCGATTTTTGGTGTCAAAGGCGTGGCAATTGCCCTGAACAGTCCACAGGATGGCCTGTTTCGCCTGGTCACCGGGACGGGGCGGGACTGGGCACTGCACATCATGAACGCCCACGCCTCTGCAACTGAATGTACATTCCAGACGGCATTGCTGCACCATCTGGCATCTGCAGCCGCGGGTACCGCTACTCCCCGGTTAAAGCTCAGTATGGCGGGCCAGCTGCAAGTCACCACGGAATCACCGACAGGTGAAGCCTGCGTGGTCCGGATGATGTCATGGATTCCCGGCGCTGCACTGAGCGCCACCAACAAGTCTCTCGAATTACTGGGGAATCTCGGTCGCGCCATGGGGAATATGGACCGCGCGCTGCAAGGCTTCACGCATCCCGGCGCCTTACGGGATCTACCCTGTGACCTCAGGCATGCTTCGCGGATGCGCGGGCACTTGCCTGATGTACCCGATGCTGCGCAACGGGCGCTGCTTGAGCGTACCCTGAACCGATTTGAAGCTCGCATCGAGCCCAGGATCGGCCACCTGCGCAGTCAGGTGATCCATCATCAAATCAGTGATGGGCAGGTACGCGTTGACATGAGCCATCCTCATGATATTGCCGGTTTGATCGGTTTTGACCAATCCGTGCATTCACTGCTGATCGCAGATGTTGCCAGTGCCTGTGCACAGGCCATACAGAATATGGCAGACCCGATCGGTGCCGCATGTGCGCTGACGGCCGGTTTCCACGAGCAATACCCACTACGGCCTGAAGAGCTGGATTGCCTGTTTGACCTGATCAAGACACGGCTGGCCATCAACCTTGCTGCATCTGCTCCTCACCACCACCCAGCCGCTACAGACCTTGTTCCAGCATGGCAGCTGCTTCAGCGGCTGGATGGCATGAACCCCCGATTTGCCACCGCCATTCTGCGTAAAGCCTGCGGGTTTGATGCGATGGAAGGGGCGGGGGAAGTTCGCCGCTGGATGGCTACCCATGCCCACACTTTCGAGCCTATCGTACGTCCTCACCCAGCCCGGTTAACCACGGCACAGGTGCCCTATGGTGATGCCCAGCATTACATGACCATTGAGTCTGCCGCACAGCAACCGCTGAAAGCCACCGCCTGGTGGGAAAGCTATTGTGCAACCCATCGTGTTCAGCTTGGCCTTGGGGCATGGGGCGAAAAGCGAACCGTCTACACCAGCGCCGCTTTCGAATCCCGCTTCATTTCTGGCAAGCGTCGCATGCACCACTTGGGCATAGATCTGTTCATGCCTGCGGGGACCGCAGTGCATACCCCCCTTGCGGCTACCGTCCGCAGCGTGCAGATTGAACCTGACCCACTGGATTATGGTGGTTTGATTACCCTGTTGCATGAGCCCAAGGGTTGCCCGCCCTTTGTCACGTTATGGGGGCATATGAGTCATGAGGCGGTGGCACGCTTGAAGCCCGGCCAGCCTTTGGCAGCAGGCGAGGTGGTCGGTTACATGGGAGAAATCACGGAGAACGGTGGATGGACACCACACCTGCACTTTCAGGTTTCGACCGACATCACGCTGGCCGCAGCGGAAATACTCGGGGTAGGGGAAGCCGAATACCTCGGGGTTTGGGCAGACTTATTTCCTGATCCAACCAGTCTGGCGGGCATTCCTGCCGAGCGCTTTGCCGCAAGCACATAGGACCAGGCCCTCTGAGCACGTGCCCCGCACTCGCCTCCGGGTGATGCGCGAGGTCCCCCATGCCGGCCGCTGAATCAAATAGGGCACCTCTCTCAGATAAACACCTTCCGCAAGGAATGGTGCCATAGCCCCGCTATGCCGATAGACTGCGGTACGCCCCGTTGCACATAGAAGCATCCAGCCGACCCGGGTTTATGCAGAATTTACGCAAACCCGGCCTGGCTGGAATAGTAACTTTACGGGCTGCGCAGCCAGAATTTCTCCTGTGTTCATGACCAGGAGAATCGCGTGTTAGACCTGTTTCTTGTGCTGGCACTGGCCTTGGTGCTCGGCTGGCCGCTAGGCCATTACCTTTCAGCGGTCATGAAAGGGGCCCCCATGCGGGGCGATCGCTGCTTTGGCTGGATTGAAGGCCCGGTTTACCGCCTGCTGGGGGTGGACCCTGCGCAGGGCATGCCCTGGCAAACCTATGCCAAGGCGTTCCTGTTCAGTAACCTGATGCTGGCCGGAGTGGTGTGGATACAGCTGATGTGCCAGGGCTGGCTCCCCCTCAACCCGGATGGTGTGCCCAATATGCGCTGGGATTTGGCGCTGCACACCATGGTGTCCTTTTTGACCAACACCAATCAGCAGCATTACTCGGGTCAAGCTCAGCTGTCTTACCTGTCCCAGATGACCTGCATCGTTGGCTTGCAAGTCATCACCCCGATGATGGGCCTCGCGCTGGTGGCTGCCACCTTGCGTGGTCTGTTTGGCGGTCGCAAGACCGGACAGGCGGATGCCGCACTGGATGTCGGGAATTACTGGGCTGATGTCCTGCGCCCTGCAGTACGAGTATTTATCCCCGTGGCAATGCTGTTTGCCGTGTTGCTCACCACCCAAGGCGTGCCCTCCACCTTGTCGGCAGGGCCCGTGGCGCACCCTGTTGACGCCAGCGCAGGCATGGCGACGCAAAAGATTCCGCTTGGCCCCGTCGCCGCCATGGTGTCGGTCAAGCAGTTGGGTACCAATGGTGGTGGCTGGTATGGCCCGAACAGCAGTGTGGCGCTGGAAAACCCCAGCCCGCTGACGAACCTGCTGCAATGCCTGGCCTTGATTTTGTTCCCGGTCGCCATTGCATTCATGATCGGCCCGTTTACCGGGCGCAAGAAGTTCTCGGCCCTGGTGCTGGGCACCATGTTGCTGATGTCGCTCCTGTCCGCCACCGCCGCATGGTGGCTGGAAAGTCACCCAGCAGTGGCTTCAAGCCAGGTCGTCATGGAAGGCAAAGAGGTGCGCCTGGGCGTGGATGCGTCAGCAGTCTGGTCGGCATTCACCACCCAAAGCAGCAATGGTTCTGTCAATGCCATGCATGATTTGCTGACCCCGCTGACCGGTCTGGTTGCGATGAGCAATATGCTGATCAATGCCATCTGGGGCGGTGTTGGCTGCGGTTTGCAGCAGTTTCTGGTGTACCTGCTGCTGTCGGTGTTTCTGGCAGGGTTGATGACGGGCCGAACACCCGAGCTTTTTGGCCGCAAGGTGGAAGCCGGTGAAGTGAAATTGCTGGCGGTACTGGTCCTGCTGCAGCCGCTGGTGCTTTTGGGCATGACTGCGCTGACGCTGAGCCTGCCCTCCCTCACCGGCAACTCCAACCCGGGCTTCCATGGCATCAGCCAGGTGTTTTATGAGTTTACCTCGGCGTTTGCCAACAATGGCTCTGGCTTTGAGGGGTTAGGGGATGCCAGCTACTGGTGGAACCTGAGCTGCTCACTGGTTTTGTTTCTGGGACGCTACCCCGCGCTGATCTTGCCGCTGATCATTGCAGCCCGTTTGGGTAGCAAGCGGGTTGCCCCCGAAGGTGGCGGTAGTCTGCAAGTAGAAACACCGACCTTTGCCCTCACGCTGATTGCAGTGGTGGTGATCCTGACCCTGCTGCAGTTCATGCCGGTACTGGTTTTAGGCCCGATTGCCGAGCATCTGTCGCTGATGGCCCATTAAGGATATCCTGTCATGACCTCATTCACTTCCTCCCCCACTCAACGCAAGACTCACCAGGCTTTGCTGGATGCTGCGGGACTCAAGGCCGCGCTGGGCGCATCCTTTACCAAACTGGCGCCCCAGCATGCTTTCAAGAACCCGGTCATGGCCGTGGTCTGGGTCGGAACAGTACTCACCGCCGTCTTGACCCTGGCGGGCGCATCCAGCCCCAAACTGGGCTGGACGGTGACGAGCCTGCTGTTCGTTACAGTCTGGTTTGCCAACTTCGCAGAGGCCATCGCCGAAGCCCGTGGCCGGGGCCAGGCGGCCTCGCTGCGCCGGGCGCGTCAGTCGCTGGTTGCACGGCGGCTGTCCGATCCGGCACAACGTCACCAGACCACCACCGTCGCTGGCGCCGATTTACAACCTGGCGATCTGGTGCTGGTCTCTGCCGGCGAAATCATCCCGGCGGATGGCGAAATCGTGCAAGGTCTGGCCACCATCAATGAATCGGCCGTAACCGGTGAATCTGCCCCCGTACTGCGTGAAGCAGGGACCGACCGGTCGGGCGTGATTGGCGGCACCAAGGTGTTGTCAGACGAGATCGTGGTCAAGATTACGGTGGCCCCCGGGCATAGCTTCCTGGATCGCATGATTGCCTTGGTTGAAGGTGCAAACCGGCAGAAAACCCCGAACGAAGTGGCACTCGGCTTGTTGCTGTTCACCATGACGATCACCTTCCTGCTGGTGGTCGCCACCCTCCCCTTTATTGCGGGCTTTGTGGGTGTCACGCTCAATCCCTTGCTGCTGGTCGCCTTGCTGGTCTGCCTGATCCCCACAACGATCGGCGGCTTGCTGCCAGCCATTGGGATTGCCGGGATGAACCGGGCGCTGTCCGCCAATGTATTGGCCAAATCCGGCAAAGCGGTTGAAGTGGCAGGCGATGTCGATGTGCTGCTGCTGGACAAGACGGGAACCATTACCTATGGCGACCGCCAGGCGACTGCTTTCCATGCATTGGCTGGCATCGACCATGCCGCATTACGTGAAGCGGCCTTGCTGTCCTCGCTGGCGGACCCCACCCCTGAGGGTAAATCCATCGTCAAGCTGGCACGCCAGCCCGGTGAGTCGCTGGAGGAGCCAGAACAGGCACACTTTGTGGCCTTCAGCGCACACACCCGCATGTCCGGCGTCGACCTGCCAGACGGGCGCACCATCCGCAAAGGGGCCATGGATGCCATCAGTCGCCATGTGCAGTCGCTCGGTGGGCAAGTCCCGCTTGAACTGGCCAACCGGGTTGAGGCGGTTGCCCGCAAAGGGGCCACCCCGCTGGTGGTGTCGGATGGCAAGCATGTGCTGGGCGTGGTGGAGCTCTCCGATGTGGTGAAACACGGCATCAAGGAGAAGTTTGCGCACTTCCGGGCGATGGGGGTCAAAACCATCATGATCACCGGGGACAATCCCTTGACCGCAGCCGCCATAGCGGCCGAAGCCGGGGTCGACGATTACATTGCGGAGGCAACCCCCGAGGACAAGCTGGCCCGTATCCGCAAGGAACAGGCAGGTGGCCGACTGGTGGCCATGGTCGGTGACGGCACCAACGATGCCCCGGCACTGGCCCAGGCAGATGTGGGTCTGGCCATGAACTCGGGCACACAAGCCGCCAAGGAAGCCGGCAATATGGTCGATCTGGACAACGATCCTGCCAAACTGCTGCAAGTGGTAGAAATCGGCAAGCAGCAGCTGATCACCCGCGGGGCGCTCACCACCTTCTCTCTGGCCAATGATGTATCCAAGTACTTCGCCATCCTGCCCGCGCTGTTTGCCGGTGCGATTCCCTCCATGGCCACGCTGAATGTCATGCAGCTGTCCAGCCCGAACAATGCGGTGATTGCCGCCTTGCTGTTCAACGCGATCATCATCCCGGCGCTGATCCCGCTGGCGCTGCGCGGAGTACGCTTCCGGCCGTCAACCGCAACGGCGCTACTGCGACGCAACATGCTGGTGTATGGGCTTGGCGGCATCATCCTGCCGTTCCCGGCCATCAAGTTGATCGACATGCTGTTGCATGCCACCTTTGGCGCATGAGGAGATTGCCATGAATACCGTCGATATCACCCCGCAAACCCGCCTGCTACGCCCAGCCCTGGGAATGGCCATGCTGACCCTGCTCGGCTTCGGGCTGGCCTACTCCCTGTTGGCGACAGGACTGGGCCGCGCCCTGTCTCCCTACACCGCCACCGGTAGTCTGGTCACCCGGGATGGGGTGGTCGCAGGCTCTACCCTGCTCTCGCAACCTTTCGCATCAGCGCGATACTTCATGGGGCGACCCACCGCATCCGGTCACGATCCCATGGCCATGGCCGGCAGTAATCTGGCGCATTCCAACCCCGAGCTCATGCAGCGAATCACAGCGGCGCGCAAAGCCGTTGCCCAGCGTGAAGGCGTGCCGCTCGAACGCGTACCCGCGGATCTGTTCACACAGTCTGGCAGTGGCAGTGATCCGCACATCAGCCCGGAAGCCGCACGCCTACAAATCGCCCGCGTCGCACAAGCGCGCCATCTGCCTGCGGAGGAGGTCGCCAAGCTGGTCTCGGCCCATACAGAAGGCAAGCAGTTCGGCCTGTTGGGTCAACCCCGGGTCAACGTGCTTGCACTGAATCTGGCGCTGGACACCATGAAATAACATCACGCAGAGAGGCTGCCCCATGAATAACGATCGCGATGCCAAAGCCGATGCCCTGATACAGGAACTGCAGCGTCAGAAAGCCGGGCAGCTGACCATTTTCCTTGGTGCAGCGCCCGGGGTAGGAAAAACCTACGCCATGCTGTCCCGTGCCAAGGAACTACAAAAACAAGGGGTGGATATTGTCATCGGGCTGGTAGAAACCCATGGCCGCACCGAAACAGCCGCCTTGTTGAGTGGGCTTGAGCTGATCCCGCGGCGGGTGGTGAGCTACCAGGGGCATACGCTCGATGAGCTCGATACGGACACCATTCTGGCCAGAAACCCCAAAGTGGTGGTGGTGGATGAACTGGCACACCGCAATGCCCCCGGCAGCCGCCATGAGCGCCGCTGGCAGGATGTCGTGGAGTTGATGGATGCCGGTATCGACGTCTACTCGGCCGTCAACGTTCAGCATCTGGAGAGCCTGAACGATGTGGTATATCGCATTACCGGTGTGCGCGTCAGCGAGACGGTACCTGATGCGGTGCTGGACCGCTTGCGTGACATCCGTCTGGTGGACCTGCCACCGCGCGAGCTGATCGAGCGGCTGAATCAAGGCAAGGTCTACATTCCGGATCAGGCGGAGCGTGCACTGCAAGCCTTCTTCTCGCCCGCCAACCTGGCAGCCTTGCGTGAGCTTGCCATGCAAACGGCGGCAGACTGCGTTGAAGGCGACTTTCGGGCCTCTCAGCAGGCCAGGGGGCTGCCCGGTGTCGCGCTGCGACGCAGGGTATTGGTTGCCGTAGATGGCCTGGGCGCGTCAGAATATCTGGTCCGCGCGGGACGACGCATGGCAGAGCGGCGGGATGCGCCCTGGAGTGTCATCTCGGTCCAGCCGGGGGGCAGCGTTGATGCAGCCCGTCAGGCCGAGCTGGACCAGGCCTTTGCCTTGGCACGCAGTCTGGGAGCAGACACCGAAGTGCTGTATGGCAGCAGTGTCGCGGAAGCCTTGCTTGCGCATGCCGAGCGGGCAGGCGCCTCCACGCTGGTGATCGGACGCACGCGTGAGCGGCCGATCGCGCGCATGTTCAACCGGACGTTGACGCAGCAACTCCTGCAGAGAGGAACGCACTATGAGCTGGTCATCATTGGCACACCCAGTTTCCGGATGAAGGCCCGAATGCAGAAAAGCCGGTCCGTATCGCCCTTCAGTTGGCAGGATGTGCCCCTGGCCGCACTCGCCTCGATCTTTGCCACCGGCATGGCCTGGGGTGCGGAGCGTTGGCTGGGCTTGCATGACCTCTCCATGGTGTTCATTGTTGCCGTTGTGCTGGTGGCCGCCCGTACACGCATGACGGCTTCAGCATTAACCGCCATCCTGTGCTTTCTTGCCTATAACTTCTTCTTTATTGAGCCTCGATACACCTTTTATATCGGCGCACGCCAAGGCGTTGCTACAGTTTTTCTATTTCTGGCGGCGGCGCTGGCAGCTGGTCGACTGGCTTCACAATTGCGCATGCAGGTCCTCGCCTTGCGAGCCGCCAATGCCCATGCCACCGCCCTGCAAGCGCTCGGGCGGACGCTCAGTACCGCAGCGGACCTGGGCGAGGTTTTACGCGCAGGCCGCACGGTGCTGGAGCAGCACCTGCAGGCACGCGTGCGGCTGGAGGTCGGTACGCTTGCAGAGCAATCCAGCGGCAGTGTGCTGGAAAGCCTGGACCGGGGGGCCGCAGACTGGGCATTGCATCATGCTCAACTGGCCGGACGCTATACCGATACCCTCGCAGGCGCCTCCTGGTGGTTTCTGCCGCTCTTGAACGGGGGGCAGGCGGTTGGCGTCATCGGCCTGCAATTTGGCGCACATGAAGCTCGCCTGTCTGCAGAGCAGCGACGCCTGGCAGAAGCCATGGTGGAAGGCATAGCGCAAGCGGTTCAGCGCACCCGGCTGGTCGCAGAGCTGGAAAGCGCACGGGTCAGCAATGAGGCAGAGCGCCTGCGCTCCGCCTTGCTCTCTTCGGTTTCGCACGACTTGCGCTCACCTTTGACCGCCATGATTGGATCGGCCAGCAGCTTGAGCAATTATAGTGACGCCATCAGTGCTGCTGATCGCAAATCGCTGCTGGATGCCATCTTGCAAGAAGGTGAACGTCTGGACCGATATATCCAGAACCTGCTGGACATGACCCGGCTGGGGCACAATGGGCTGAGCCTGAAACGCGACTGGATCGGGGTGGATGAGCTGATCGGCTCCGCCACCGGCCGGCTCCGGCGGTATCAGCCGGATGTCAGCCTCAATGTCCTGATTCAGCCGGATCTTGCACCCATCTGGGTGCATCCGGCACTGGTGGAGCAGGCCTTGTTCAATGTACTGGAAAATGCCGCCAAGTTCTCTCCGCCGGGCGAGGCCATCGACATTTCTGCCCAGTTGGCAGAGGAACAACTACAGCTGGACATCCGTGATCACGGACCTGGCATTCCAGAAGACGAGCGTAGCCGGATTTTTGACATGTTCTATTCCGTTGAACGCGGAGACCGTGGGCGCCAGGGCACCGGCCTGGGCTTGAGCATTGCGCAGGGGATGGTGGGTGCACATGGCGGCAGTATCGAGGCCTTGCCGCCCAGAGCGGGACAAGGCACACTGATCCGCATCCGGCTACCGCTGTTGGTACCCGCCTCTTCAGATCAGGCTGATGGTCACTGATACCTCTGCATCCACGTCCACACGCATTCTGGTGATCGACGACGAACCTCAGATTCGTCGTTTCCTCGACATCGGCCTGCGGGCTCAGGGTTACACGGTCGTACAGGCAGAAACCGGGCAGGGCGGGCTGGAAAAACTGGCAGCCCTGAGTGCTGACCTTGTGATCCTGGACATTGGGCTGCCGGACATGGATGGACACGAGGTTCTGAAAACGCTGCGCCAGTGGTCACAGGTTCCCGTCGTCATGCTCTCCGTGCGCGCAGGTGAGCAGGAGAAGGTGGCCGCGCTGGATGCGGGTGCAAATGACTATGTCACCAAACCCTTTGGCACCCAGGAGCTCATGGCGCGAATCCGGGTACTGCTCAGGCAGAACATGCCTGCCCAGGAGGCGCCCACCCTGTTCGATGACGGACACCTGCGTATTGACCAGGCCCGCCGCGAAGTCCGGCTGGATGGGGAGCTCATCACGCTGGGGCGCAAGGAATACGCGCTACTGGTCTTGCTACTCAAGCACAGCGGCCGCGTGGTCACCCAGCCCCAGATCCTGCGGGAAATCTGGGGGATGACCCATACTGATGACACCCACTACATCCGCATTCTGGTCGGCAAGTTGCGCCTGAAACTGGGCGACTCTCCGCTGAAGCCCCGCTACATCGCCACCGAGCCTGGCGTAGGCCTGCGGTTTCTGGAAGGGCCCCAGGCCACCGGCTAAGCCACCCCGATCCCGCGTAGCGCCTTGGCAAGTACACCGCATCATGGCCAAGTGGTCTGACACGGAACAGGACAACTTGCCACATCGGGTGCCGCATGCCAGCATGGTCAGCTTCAGCAGGCCAGCGGCAAGGAATGACATGATCAAGGCGGTGGTATTTGATTTTGGCGGGGTGTTGTTCGACTGGAGCCCGGAGTATCTGTATCAGACCTTGATTCCGGATGAAGCCGAGCGCCGCTGGTTTCTGCAAGAGGTGTGCAATCCGGCCTGGAATCTGCAACAGGATGCCGGGCGCAGCATTGCTGAGGCCGAAACTGAGAAAATTGCCGCGTTTCCGCAGCACGAAACCTTGATCAAGGCCTTCTACGGGCAGTGGCCAGTGATGCTGAAAGGTGCGCTGACTGACGGCGTGGCACTGCTGGAATCCCTGCACGCGGCAGACATTCCCTTGTACGGCCTCACCAACTGGTCTGCGGAAACCTATCCTTACGCCGAGCAGCACTACCCTTTCCTGCAGCGCTTTCGCCATGTTGCGGTGTCGGGACGCTTGAAGCTGGCCAAGCCTGATCCGGCCATTTATCAGCACCTGTTGCAGCACATCGGCGTTGCCGCAGAGGCCTGCGTGTTCATCGACGATGTATTGCACAATGTGGAAGGGGCGCGTGCACTCGGCTGGCACGCCATCCACCACCGCTCGGGGCCGGACACCGCGGCCGCCCTGCGTGCCTTGGGTCTCTCCTTCTAGCAGAAAAGCAACAGCGCGGAATCCGCTTTCAGAACAAACCCTTGCACTGTTTTTGCCATTGGCATAAACTGGACTTTCCCCCTGCGAAAACGTACTAAGAGGTGTGTTCATGAAACTGCTGCCCATTATGCTGCTGGCGCTGCCCTTCATGGCCCAGGCAGACATCTTCAAAGTGGTGGATGCCAACGGCAACATTACCTATACCAATACCCAGGTTAAAGGCGCGCAGCGCGTCATCGTGGATGAAACCCCCGGAGGTAGTGTCAACCCCAGCCCGCGTCGTGCCAGTGCCGGCGGTGCCCCGGCCGCCACGCCTGCCAGCTTCCCCAAGGTAGAGACCGAGACCCAGAAACGGCGTGATGCCACCCGTTTCCAGATCCTCACCGAGGAGCTGAATGACGAAAACCGCATGCTGGATGATGCCCGCAAGCAGCTCACCAGCATCGCCAGCCAGAAGGCCAGCCCGGATCAACTGGCCAGCGCCCAGAACAAGGTGACCTTGCATGAGAAGAACATCGAGGCCTTGAAGAAAGAGCTGGCTGGCGTCAAGCAGTACTAAACCCGATTACTTCGCTCATTCCGCACCATTTTGGTGCGGAACTCTTGCCTAATGCGTCAGCATGGTGCAATCTGCTGCTCTGGGTGCAGCATTTGCAGCATGCCGCTCTGGCGCAAAACTTGCTGAGTCCTGCACACCATCCAACCGGATGGCCGTAATGCCACCATGCAGGATGACCATGACTGTCGTTGTCGACGCTTTTGCCGGGCTAGACTGGCTGGAACATGCCGTGTTCGCACTGGACGCGGAGGACCGGCTCCGCTATGCCAACCCGGCGGCCGAGCAGTGGCTGGGGACCAGCCTGCGCATGCTGCTGGACAAGCGGCTTCCTGAGCTGTTTGATAGCCAGGCCCGCCCTTGGCTGGACCAGGCGCTGGAGCGTGCCCGCCAGCAACATGCCCCCTGCCGTGAGTACGACATCCGCCTGTGCACCGTACCGCACCGCCAGCAGCTGCACGGCAACCTGCATGTGATTCCGCTACTGGACCACCCCGCCCTGCCCGATGGCCTGCTGATTGAGTTGACGGCGGTCGACCCGCAATGGAAAGTGGTCCAGGAAGAGCAGATGGCACGTCAGCAGGCGGCGAACCGCGAGTTGATGCGCAATCTGGCGCACGAGATCAAAAACCCGCTGGGTGGCATCCGGGGCGCCGCGCAACTGCTGGAGCATGAGCTGGCCGATCCGGCGCTGCATGAGTACACCGAGGTGATCCGCAGCGAAACGGACCGCCTGCAAGCCTTGCTGGACCGCCTGTTGACCCGCAATCCGCGTCCCCAGCCTGGCTGGCTGAACATTCATGAGGTGCTGGAGCGGGTACGCCAGCTGGTCAGCGCCGAAACCCATCGCGCCGTTCATTTTCGCTGTGACTACGACGCCAGCCTGCCGGAATTACTGGCCGACCGCGGGCAACTGGTACAAGTGGTGCTCAATATCGTCAAGAATGCGGTGCAGGCGCTGAATGGCCAGGGGGAGATCGGCTTGCGCACCCGCATTGCCCGGCAGGTGACCTTGCATCGCAAGCGGCATGGCATGGCAGTGCAGGTGGACATCATCGACAGTGGCCCTGGCATTCCACCCGCCTTGCAACCTCAGGTCTTTTACCCGCTGGTCACCGGGCGGGCGGAGGGTACCGGGCTGGGTCTCTCGCTGGCGCAGAGCATCGTGCACCAGCATGGTGGCACACTGGACTTTGAGAGCCGCCCCGGTCATACCGTGTTTACCATCCTGCTGCCAGTACAATTTACCCCTGTTGCGGAGTCTGCATGAGTCAAGTCTGGATCGTCGATGACGATCGTTCCATTCGCTGGGTATTCGAGAAGGCACTGAGCCGGGCCGGAATTTCCTGCCAAAGCTTTGCCGAGGTCAGCAGCGCACGGGACGCATTGGCCACCCAGGTGCCGCAGGTGCTGATCAGCGACATCCGCATGCCGGGCGAAAATGGCCTGGATTTCCTGCGTGAATTGCGTCAACAGCAGCCGCAGCTGCCGGTCATCATCATGACCGCCTATTCCGATCTGGAAAGCGCAGTCGCCGCCTTCCAGCACGGTGCTTTCGAGTATTTGCCCAAGCCCTTTGATGTGGACCAGGCCGTGGCACTGATCGAGCGTGCGCTGTCGTCCAACCCGACCCAGCCGGTCGATGCTGAGGCCCCCGCCAGCAGTACCGACATGCTGGGCCAGGCCCCGGCCATGCAGGATGTTTTCCGCGCGATTGGCCGCTTGTCCCAGTCCATCGCCACCGTCTTGATCACCGGGGAATCGGGTTCCGGCAAGGAGCTGGTGGCGCGTGCCCTGCATCGCCACAGCCCGCGCCATAACCGTGCTTTCATTGCCATCAATACTGCGGCCATCCCGCGCGATCTGCTTGAATCCGAGCTGTTCGGTCACGAACGCGGGGCCTTTACCGGTGCCCAGACCCAGCGTCAGGGGCGCTTTGAGCAGGCGGATGGCGGCACCCTGTTTCTGGACGAGATCGGCGACATGCCTGCCGAGCTGCAAACACGGCTACTGCGGGTATTGTCGGATGGTTATTTCTATCGTGTCGGCGGTCATCAACCGGTCAAAGCCAATGTGCGGGTGATTGCCGCCACCCATCAGGATCTGGAAACCCGGGTACGGGAAGGTCACTTCCGGGAGGACCTGTTCCACCGCCTGAACGTGATTCGCTTGCGGCTGCCCCCGTTGCGTGAACGTCCGCAGGACATCCCTTTGCTGACCCGGCACTTCCTGCAGCGCAGTGCCCGCGAGCTGGGTGTGGAGCCGAAGCAGCTGAGCGAGGCGGTGCTGCAGCTGCTGGCCCAGCATCCCTTGCCGGGCAATGTCCGTCAGCTGGAAAACCTGTGCCACTGGCTCACGGTGATGGCCCCCGGGCAGCGGGTTGAACTGGCCGACATGCCGCCGGAATTCCGCCAACCGGATGCCGCCGCATCTACAGCCGCAAGCCAGGGTGACTGGCTGCAGCATCTGGCACAGCATGCCCGCGACGCCCTGCAGCGTGGCGACAGCAATATCCTCCCAGCGCTGGCCGCTCGCTTCGAGGCCACCCTGATTCAGGAGGCCTTGCAGCATACCCATGGCCGCCGCATCGAGGCCGCACAACTGCTGGGCCTGGGGCGCAACACCCTGACCCGCAAGATTCAGGAACTGGGGCTGGGCCACGGTGACGACTGACGCCGCCCGTCAGCGCTGGTGGCTGCTGCAACTGGCCGACCGTGCCAGCGGCACCCCGCGGCAGTGGTTGCTACTGGATGCTGCGCAGGCGCTTTCGCGCTCGGCAGACTACCGGCCGCCGTGGCAGGATCGCCTGCGTTTGTGGCGGGCAGATCGGTTGGGCAGCAGCAGCTTGCACCGTTTTCTTAAGCGTCTGCTGCCTGCTTATGCGGGCCTGTACGCACCGCCCCCCCTGGAGCCCGTCCGCATATTGCTTGCGTTCGAGCACGTCCTGCTGGTTGCCAGCCTGCTGCTGGGCATTCTGCTGGTCACACCACACCCGGAGGTACTGCGGGCGGAGATCATGGCGGCCTTTTGCCTGCCCATCGGTTTGTACTACGGCGTAAGGCAAGCCCGGCAGCTGCATCATCGCTGGCAAACGCATTGTGAACGCCAGCTGGCCCAGCTCGCTGAGCTGGAGCCGCAGGTACTGGAACAAAGCCCATCGCTTGCACACTGGCTGCAAGGCATGCTGCCCGCGCCCAGCGCGTCTGTACTGTTGGCACAACTGGCCACCGCGCCGGGTAGCTGGCGTGACATCGAGTCGATGCCACGCTTTGCCATCTGGCAGCCCTTGCCCGAATGGCCCTGGCGCCAGTGGCTGGTGGAAGTGCTGGCCTGCCTGATCCCTTTGGTACTGCTGACCTGTACTTTGGTCGGGCCACGCTGGCTGACTTTAGGAGCATGGGCCGCTATGGCCGCCGGAGTACATTTGCTACCATGGAAGCCTGCCCCTCACGCGCAGCGCTGGTTATGGCTGCTGCTGGCCGGGGCCTGTGGCAGCGGTCTGGGACTGCTGCTGACCTGATCGTGTCTGAACACCGGGAGGCTGGATGGCAAGCCCGAGTGCAGCAGCATTACATGGTTACAGCCTGATTGATGCCCGGCAGCAGGTCTGGCTTCCCTATGATGTGGAACGCGAGGCCACGGCAAACCTGCGGCCCTTGCACGAATATCAGGCCACGCAACACGCAGGGCGTCAGCCTTTCCGGCTGGATCACGGCCGCTTGCGTACCTTGCATGTCCTCAACGGCATGGGGGTGGCGCTGGGTGATTCCATTATTGGCATCAGTGCACTGGCCTGGCTGAAGGCCCACCACCCCGACCTGCATATTCACCTGTACCGGGCCCGGCATGCACCGCGTTACGTCGAAGCCCTGTACCAGCTGGCCAGCCCCTTGCTGCAACAGGTGCATTACCTGCCACAACCCTTGCCCAAGCTGGATGCCGATGCGGCGCTCGTAGACCTCGCAGATATTGTCTATTGGCCACAGTTTGATGATACCCCGATGATCGATTTTTTCCTGTCGGGTCTGGGCATCGATCCTGCGAGGGTGCCTGCGGCGAGTAAAGCCAATGACTGGCTGCAGTCGTTCGACTTGCCCCTGCCCGCCAAACCCTGGCGGCACAGTGCGTACCTGCTGTTCTGCCCGCGTGCCAGCGTGCCGCTGCGCAGCATTCCGCAGGCGGTACAGCACACGCTGGTCGAACAACTGTGGCAACACTACCAGCTGCCTGTGCTGGGCTTCGAGCCCTTGCACCATCCGCACTATTACAACGTGGCCGCACTGTCGCCGGATACGTTCCACTTCCTGTCCTGGGTACGCGGTGCATCCTTGCTGGTCTCGACGGATACAGCAGCGGTACATGCCGCAGCGGGATTTGGGGTACCGACACTGGCGGGTTTTGTCAGCATCGCCCCCTGGCTGCGCACCCGTGACTATCCTTTATGTCACAGCCTGGACCTGCGCCTGCCGGAATTGAATGGCCTGCACCACAGTGACGATAAGACGCTGGAGCAGCTGGCTGTCCATCAATGGCGTGATGGCATGTCTCCTGATGCGCTCAAGCAGGTCAAACCCCGGTCAGTGCACCGGTAGCGGCGTCATCCCCGCCAGCTGCTGCACCACTGGGATCGCCTCACGCGCGCTGGCATCGCTATCGTAGCTGCCCACCCACACCCGGTACAGGCCGTTGCGCTGTACCACCTGCACCGGCTTGCCGTGCTCGGCCAAGACCCCTGCCATCTTGTCGCGCAGCACTTCTGCATTCGCTTTCAGGCTGAATGAGCCCAGTTGCAGATAGAAGCCGGCCGGCTCTGGCTGCGCCGTACTGGCCGGTGTCTGCGGGGTCTCCGCGATGGGTGTAACCGGCTGTTGCGCCAGCACCGTGGGCGGGGCGGGCTTTTCTTCACCCGGAAACACCCGCTCCACCTTGACGCGGGCACTACCCTTGCTGACATAGCCGAGCTTGAACGCCGCCGCATACGAGAGGTCGACCAGCCGTTCAATATGAAACGGGCCGCGATCATTGATGCGGACAATCACCGAGCGACCGTTTTCCAGATTGGTCACCCGGGCATAGCTGGGGATGGGCAAGGTGCGATGTGCGCCACTCATCTGGAACATGTCGTAGGTTTCGCCACTGCTGGTGCGCTTGCCATGAAATTTGCGTCCATACCAGGAGGCGCGGCCTTCCTCAACATAGGCCTTGCCCTGGGTATCCGGTACCCAGGTTCGACCCAGTACATTGTAGGGCCGGTTGGCAAATTTATGCAGCGGCTCATTCTGTGGTACCGCATCCGGCGTGGCGGCCAGATTATCCGGAATCTGCTCTGCCGGGCCATCGTCCAGATAATAGCCGCCGTCTTTGGCTGGCGGCGGCAGGTTAGGATCCCGACTGGCCTGCTTGCCGGGCTGATAGACCGGCGCGGGTTTACCCGCAGGGCTGGCTGGTGCAGGTGGCTCGCCACGATGGGCTACCGGGGCCGGGGCCTGACTGCTTTGCTGCGGGGAAGAGGTACTGCCGCAAGCAGCCAGTAAGGCGGTCAACAGCAGCATGACAAAACGTAACAACATGGTGCTCTCCAGCACGGTTCCGGATCAGGAAAACTTGATCAGGGACTTGTGGCGGTGAATGCTCATCAGTAAACCCATGCCGGTCAGCAGGGTCACCAGCGAGGTTCCGCCATAACTCATCAGGGGTAACGGCACCCCCACCACCGGCAGGATACCGGAAACCATGCCCATATTGACGAAGGCATAGGTAAACAAGGTCATGGTCACCGCCCCGCCCAACAGGCGGCCAAACAGGGTAGTCGCATGCAAGGTGATGGCGAGGCCCCGTAGCAGCAGCAGGGTATACAGCACCAGCAGCACGCAGCCCCCGACCAGCCCGAATTCCTCGGCATACACTGCAAAAATGAAGTCGGTAGTGCGCTCGGGAATGTAATCGAGATGGGTCTGGGTACCCTGTAGCCAACCCTTGCCGGTCACGCCACCTGAGCCGATAGCAATGGTACCTTGCAAGGTGTGATAACCCTTGCCCAAAGGGTCTGACAGCGGATCAATCAAAATCTGGACACGAGTGCACTGATACTTGTGAAACACCTGTTCGCAGCGGGGTGCATCCATCACATACCAGATACCCCCTGCCAGCAGTAGCACCACCGGAATGATCAACCGCCAGGACAAACCGGCCAGGAACAGTACAAAACAACCCGAGCCACTGATCAGAATAGCGGTACCCAAGTCTGGTTGCTTCAGCACCAATGCCACCGGCAAGGCCAACAACACCCCGGCCACCACAAAATCCTTCACCCGCAATGCGGCCTCATGCCGGTGCATATACCAGGCCAGCATCATCGGCAAGGCGATCTTCATCATCTCGGATGGCTGAATGCGGATGAAATGCAGGTTAAGCCAGCGGGTGGCCCCTTTACTGGTTTCGCCGAAGAAAAACACGCCCAGCAACAGAATCATCCCCAGCGCATACAAAGGCGGGGCCAGACTCATCAACCGCGGGAGCGGTTGACTGGCTACCAGCCACATGGCCACCGCCGCCACGGCAAAGTTGAACAGCTGCGCCTCAACCTTGATCATGCTGCGGTCACCCGCCGAATACAGGGTAATCTGCCCCACGGTCAACAGCGCCAACACCACCAGCAACAACCAGATATCCAGCGGCCGCCAGAATGCGTGCCACAAGCGGCTAATCATGGTCACCCTCCTGACTGGCGGGTTGTTCCGGGGCGGCGGGTTTGCTGCCCGGCTTGGCCGCCGCCGTAGGTGCAGGCACTTCGGCGCGCTTACCCAGCAAGTAAAAATCGGTCAGCTTGCGGGCAATCGGGGCTGCAGCGGTAGCACCGAAGCCGCCGTTTTCCACCAGCACTGCCATGGCAATCTTCGGTTGATCCGCCGGGGCAAATGCAATGAACCAGGAGTGGTCACGGTGTAGCTCATGGATGCGAGAAGCGTTGTACTTCTCACCCTGCTTGATGGTAATCACCTGTGCGGTACCGGTCTTGCCCGCCATGGCATACTCCAGCCCGCCGCTGATGCCAAATGCAGTGCCCCCCGGCATCAGCACCCCGCGCATGCCCTGCTTCACCACCGCCAGGTTTTCCGGCTTGAAGTCATGCCGGGCAATCGGCGTTGGCTCCACCGTGGACACCTTGCCGGTGCGAACATCTGTCACATGCCAGGCAATATGGGGCTTGAAGGCCACCCCGTCATTGGCCAGCACCGAGGTGGCGTACGCCAGCTGCAAAGGCGTGTATGAGTTGTAGCCCTGGCCGATACCAATACTGACCACATCACCAACATACCACTTGCGGTGCTCATCACGGAAGCGTGCACCTGAAAAGCGTTTTTGCTTCCAGGCGGGGGACGGCAGAATGCCTTCCACTTCACCGGGCAGGTCAATGCCGGTTTTCTGGCCAAAGCCGAACTTGGGCATGAAACGATCAATCGCTTCAATCCCCATGTCGTAGGCCAAACGGTAGTAATAGGTATCGCACGAGGCCGCAATCGACTTGTACATGTCTACCGAGCCATGCCCACCCGCCTTGTCATCGCGGAAACGGTGACTGCTGCCCGGCAGGGAAAAGAAGCCCGGGTCGGCAATGGCATCTCCTGGCCTGCGGTAGCCCATTTCCAGCGCGGCCATGGCCATGAAAGGCTTGAAGGTGGAGCCTGGCGGATACATACCGCGCAGCGCCCGGTTGTTCAACGGCCGATAAATGGATTCGTTCAGCTCTTTCCAGCTTTGTGCATCGATACCATCCACAAAGGGGTTGGGATCAAAGCCCGGCTTGCTGACAAAGGCCAGCACCCCGCCGGTAGCAGGCTCGATCGCCACCAGGGCGCCACGGCGATCACCAAACAGCTCGTCCGCGTATTGCTGCAGCTTGATGTCCAGCGACAACTGGATGTTATTGCCCGCAATCGGTGGCGTACGGCGCAACACACGGATGGCCCGGCCAGCGGCATCAGTTTCCACCTCTTCATAGCCGGTCACACCGTGCAAATCGTCCTCATACTTTTGCTCCAGCCCCAGCTTGCCAATATGGGTGGTGCCCCGGTAATTGACCAGCTTGCCGGTCTCCTCCAGCACCTGCTGATCCTTCTCGCTGAGGCGGCCAATATAGCCAATCACATGCGCTGTCAGCGCCTTGTAGGGATACTCACGGAAGGAGCGCGCCTTGATTTCCACGCCAGGCAGCCGGTAAACCTGCGCCGCCACTTTGGCGATTTCCTCATCGGTCAGGCGCAGTTTCAGCGGCAGGGTTTCAAACGACTTGCTCTCGGACAGCAGCTGCTTGAAGCGCTTGATGTCCTTGGGGCCGATCTCCACCAGCTTGCCCAGCTCGGCAATGGTCTGATCGACGTCGCCGACCCGGTCTGGACGCAATTCCAGCGTAAACGCCGTGTAGTTATGCGCCAGCACCACGCCATTGCGATCCACAATCAGGCCACGGCTGGGCATCACCGGCGCAATGCCGATGCGGTTACTGTCCGCCTGGGTACTGTAGAACGCGTGCCGACTGATTTGCAGCACCGAAAACCGCCAGATCAGCAGGCCAAAGCACACCAGTACCAGTACGCCTAGCAGCAACACCCGGATCTGAAACTGGACGGCGTCATGCCCTTCGTGGCGCTGGGCCGATTTCTTCCCCATTACAGCTCAGACTCCCGCGCCCGCCGCTGCGGCCACTGCAAGACATGGGTCAGCACAGGCCAGCACAAGGCGCCGACCATCGGTCCGTAAAAGTAGCTCCACCCCGGCAGGCGACGCTCCGCCAGAAACCGCACCAACACCATGATGGCGGCACCCAGCAGCAACAGCGGCATCAAGTGCATGGCCTGCCACCACTGGCCAAACATGCGCATGCGGCGGGAGAGTTGCAGGGCAAGATAGAGCGTGACCACGTAGGCCAGCGCATGCTGGCCAGCCAGAGCGGCATCGGCCACATCCATCAGCAAGCCAAAGATCAGCCCCCAACCCAGCGACACCCGCTCCGGTTCGTACAGATTCCAGTACAGCAACAGCAGAATCACGAAATCCGGCTGCAGCATCAGGCCATGGTTACGCCATGGCAACAGGTTCAGGAACAGCGCGCACAGCAGGGAAAACCAGACGAACCAGGGCCGTACCGGCAGCAACAGGGTTTGCGGACGCGGACTCATGACTTGCCCCCTTTGCCCTTGCCTTTTTTACCTTCCGTCTTCTCCGGCTCCGGCGGCTGCGGATAAGCGGGCAAAGCCGGTTTGGGAGACAGCACCAGCAGGAAGCGGCTTTGCTCCACCCCGGCGACCGGCGTGGCCAGCACCTTGGCAAACGGCAGCGTGCTGTTGCGCTCCACCCGGCTGACCCGCGCTACGGCAATCCCTGGCGGGTAAATGCCATCCAGCCCGGAGGTCACCAGCAGGTCACCTTGCTGCACATCACCATTCACCGCCATGAAGCGAACCTCCATGGTACCGGCCACCCCCAGACCGTACAGCAAGGTCCGCTGCCGGGTCCGCTGCACTTCGACCGGCACCAGAAAATTCTTGTCCGTGACCAGGGTAACTTCCGACACCAGCTTGTGCACCAGTGTCACCTGCCCGACCAGGCCCTCACCATCGAGCACCGGCACCCCTTGCGCCACATCGGCATCCAGCCCTTTGCCGATAATGATCTTGCGGGTGAAGGGGTCTCGTCCGGCGTACAGCATTTCCGCAACCTGCCCTTGTCGGTAAGGCTGGCTGGACAAGCCCATCAGGCGGCGCAGCTCCTGGTTTTCCTGCTGCAAGGCTTGCTCACGCTGCAGCTGATCCGTCACCTGCAGTTCACGCATGCGCAGCATCTGGTTTTCCTGCTGCAAGGCCGTGTGTGCGGTCGCCAGGGTCGACACCGACTCCCACCACTGCCCTGGCAGCGTGGCCATTTTCTGCAGCGGGTACAGCGCCACCGAGACGTTCTGGCGCACGCCTTTCAGGTAGTTCCAGTAACTGTCGGTAATCGCCAGCGCAATGGCCAGCCCACCGAACCAGATCAGCTTGCTCAGCGGGCTCTGTCGGCGTCCGAAAAAGGCGGGTTGGGTTTCCTTGTCCACGGCCTTGACTCACAAAAACAACAGGCGGGCCTGATGGCCCGCCCCGATCGAGGAGGTGAAAACAGCTTAGTCGTTGGTGAAAATGCTACCGATCGACACCTTGTCCAGCTTCTCCAGCGCCCGGCCCGAGCCGCGCACCACGCAGGTCAGCGGGTCTTCCGCCACGATCACCGGCAGACCGGTTTCTTCCATCAGCAGGCGATCCAGCTCACGCAGCAGCGCCCCACCACCGGTCAGCACCATGCCCGCTTCGGCAATATCAGCGCCCAGTTCCGGCGGGGTCTGTTCCAGTGCCGACTTCACCGCCGATACGATCTGGTTCAGCGGCTCGGTCAGCGCTTCCAGAATCTCGTTCGAGGTGATGGTGAAGGAGCGCGGAATGCCTTCGGCCAGATTGCGGCCCTTGACTTCCATTTCCTTGACCTCGGCACCCGGGAACGCCGAGCCGATCTTTTTCTTGATCTCTTCGGCGGTGGTTTCGCCAATCAGCATGCCGTAGTTGCGGCGGATATAGTTGATGATGGCCTCATCAAACTTGTCGCCACCCACCCGTACGCTGCTGGAGTACACAATGCCGCCCAGCGAGATCACGCCCACTTCGGTGGTACCGCCACCGATATCCACCACCATGGAACCGGTCGGGTCCTCCACCGGCAGACCGGCACCAATCGCTGCCGCCATGGGCTCTTCGATCAGCTCCACCTTGCTGGCACCGGCGTTCAGCGCGGATTCCTTGATGGCGCGGCGCTCCACCTGGGTTGAACCGCAGGGCACGCAGATCACAATGCGCGGGCTGCGGCCAAACAGGCGCGAGGGGTTCACGTCCTTGCGCTTGATGAACTGCTTGAGCATTTGCTCGGTCACGGTGAAGTCGGCAATCACGCCGTCTTTCATCGGGCGAATCGCCTTGATGCTGCCCGGCGTACGGCCCAGCATTTTCTTGGCTTCCAGACCCACCGCCAGAATGGTCTTCTTGCCGTTGGAGCCACCCTCTTGCTGCATGGCCACCACCGACGGTTCGTCGAGCACAATGCCCTTGCCGGACACCCAGATCAGCGTGTTGGCGGTACCCAGGTCAATCGCCAGATCGTTGGAAAAGTAGCTGCTCAGTGCGCTGAACATGAAAAAACCTGCCGAATCAATATGTTAAATTTGAATTCTGCATGGAACATCCAACCCATGCAGTACCCGTCAAGCTGCAAGCTGCACCGGTTTCGGGCCTTGCCGACCCCGGTGGCAAATTCTGTCTGCCTAATAGAGTATGATAACCTATTCAGGTTCCACGATTAAAGCCAACCAAGCGGACATTTTTCATCATGTCACTCAGTACCGAAGCCATCCAGAAACTGGCCCGACTTTCTCGCCTGCATGTCAGCCCGGAAGAGGTCGATGCCTTGCGCCAGCACTTTGACAATCTGTTCGCGCTGGTCGACGAACTGCAATCCATCGACACCGAGGGCATCAACCCGATGTCGCACGCTCTGGACCTGCCTCTGCGCTTGCGTGAGGACGTGGTCAGCGAGTCTGATCGACGCGACGCCTACCAGAGCGTCGCACCCCAGGTAGAGCAAGGTTTCTATCTGGTTCCGAAAGTGATTGAATGAGTCTGCTGCCGAGTACCCCGATGCACACCCATACCCTGACCCAACTGAGTGCGGCGCTGGCCACTGGTCAAGTGTCCAGTGTCGAGCTGACCCAGCACTATCTGGACCGCATCCAGCAACTGGACCCGCAGTTCAACAGCTTCATCACCCTGGATGCCGAGCGCTCGCTGGCAGAAGCCCGCGCGGCAGACGCCCGGCGCGCCGCAGGCCACGCCGGGCCGCTGACTGGCATTCCGCTCGCCCACAAGGATATCTATGTGGCGGAAGGCTGGCGCTCCACCTGCGGCTCACGCATGCTGGAGAACTTTGTCTCGCCGTACGACGCCACCGTGGTGGCCCGCTGCAAGGACGCGGGCATGGTCACCCTCGGCAAGCTGAACTGCGATGAATTCGCCATGGGTTCCAGCAATGAGAACAGCCACTTCGGCCCGGTGAAAAACCCGTGGGATACCCAGGCGGTACCCGGCGGCTCCAGCGGTGGCTCTGCCGCTGCAGTCGCCGCCCGGCTGACACCCATCGCCACCGGCACCGATACCGGCGGCTCGATCCGCCAGCCCGCCAGCTTCTGTGGCATTACCGGCATCAAGCCGACCTATGGCGTGGTATCCCGCTATGGCATGGTGGCTTACGCTTCCAGCTTTGATCAGGGTGGCCCGATGGCGCGCAGTGCCGAAGACTGCGCCCACCTGCTCAATGTGATAGCCGGATTTGACGAGCGCGATTCCACCAGCCTGCAACGCCCGGCAGAAGACTACACCCGCGAACTGAACCAGCCACTGGCCGGCCTGCGCATTGGTCTGCCCAAGGAGTATTTCGGCGACGGGCTGGACAGTGAAGTGGCTGCCACCGTACAGGCTGCGGTAGAGCAATTCCGCCAGCTGGGGGCCACGGTCAAGGACGTGTCGCTGCCGCGTACCCGCATGGCGATCCCGACCTATTACATCCTGGCGCCGGCAGAAGCGTCGAGCAACCTGAGCCGCTTTGATGGCGTGCGCTACGGCCACCGTGCGGCGGAATATGGCGATCTGGCCGACATGTACGAGCGCAGCCGTAGCGAGGGCTTCGGCGCCGAAGTGAAGCGCCGTATCCTCACCGGTACCTACGTACTGAGCCACGGCTATTACGATGCCTACTACATCAAGGCGCAGAAGGTGCGCCGCCTGATTGCCGATGACTTCCAGCGTGCCTTTGCCGATTGTGATGTCATCATGGGCCCGGCTGCGCCCACGGCTGCATTTGATCTGGGCAGCCGCAGCAATGACCCGCTGCAGATGTACCTGGAAGACGTCTACACCCTGTCACCCAATCTGGCTGGCTTGCCCGCCATGAGCATTCCGGCGGGCTTCAACCGCGCCGGGCGCCCAATCGGCCTGCAGGTTATCGGCAACTACTTCAGCGAAGCACGCATGCTGGGTCTCGCCCACCAGTTCCAGCTAAACAGTGACTGGCACCAGCAACAGCCCGGGAGCCTGGCATGAGGCTGCGCCACGCGCTTGCGCTGCTGCTGGCCCTCCCCCCCATCCTGCTGGCGGCAAGCAACACGCTCACCCTCAAACCCGGTGGCGTACCTCTGGCCATTCCGGTACCGACCGGCTTTGTGTTGCTGAGCCAGAGTGACCCGCGTTTTCTGGCCACGCGTCAGTTCATGCCCGCCAACATCGCATTGGAGGCCATGCTGGTCGATCCCAAGGATGCGGCAGACCCCAAGGCCAACTTCAAGCGCTACCACATGGTGCAAACCATGCCTGAACTCAATGGCATGACCATCCCGCCGGTACAGTTCAAGTCAATGGTGGACGATTTCGAGCGGCAAATGCCTGCCTTGGGCAGTGCCGCCGAGCAGACGGTCAATCAGCAGATGAGCAACCAGGTGCAAAAGCTGAATCAGCAGCGTACCGCCAAGGTGGAAAAGCTCAAGCTGGGCGAAACCCGGATGAGCAAGCTGGAGCGCCAGACCGATCGCTTCACCTTCCAGATGTGGAGCCGCCTGCAGTTCAAGGCCGGACAAAAGACGATGGATGCCACGGTATACGGGGTCTCCTCCATGATCAACAAGCGTAACAAGGTGGTGCAGCTGTTGAGCTATAGCCTCAATGGCCCGGCAGACGAAGCGTGGACTCGAACCACCAACACGCAATGGGCCACCACCACCCTGAAGCAGCCATGAGCCTGGGCGCCGACCACAGTCACCAACTGGAGCAGCTGGCCGCCGCTGCGTGGCCTGCGCGCCAGCAGCAGGTGATGGACGGCTGGCTGTGGCGCGAGCATGGGGGCTATACCAAGCGCGCCAACTCGGCCTGGCTGCTGGATGCGACAGACGCAGCACACCCCGCTGCGCTGGACCGGGTAGAGGCCCGTTACCGTGCGCTGGGTCTGCGTCCTTTGTTCAAGCTCACCGAGCACACGCCGCAGGCGGTGGTACAGCAGCTGGATGCGCGCGGCTATAGCTGTCTGGATGAGAGTCTGGTGATGTATTGTCACTGGACGCAGCCGGCCACCGCACACCCGGCGGTGCAGATCAGCCCGGCGTGCTCCGACGCCTGGCTGGCAGCCACAAGCCGCTTGTTGCAGTTGTCCGATCAAGGTCTGCAACTGGCAAGCATCCTGCAGGCGCTGCCGCCTTCGCTATACGCGTGGGTGACGCACGGGGATGAGGTGATCGCGGTTGGTTTGGGGGTGGTACAGGGTGACCACATCGGCTTTTGTGACCTGATCACCGCCCCGGCACACCGCAGACAAGGCTGGGCGCGGGCCATTGTCGATAGCTTGCAGGCTCACGCCTGGCAACAAGGTGTTCGCCACAGCTGGCTGCAGGTAGTGGCAGACAACCCGGGCGCGCGCGCCTTGTGTCAGCAAACCGGATTTCACGAGGGCTACCGGTATGTTTACCGGCAAGCCCCTCAGGCAACACAGTAAAGGGCATGACCATGCAATGGGAAGTCGTGATCGGGCTGGAAGTACACGTTCAGCTCAACACCCAGTCAAAGATTTTCAGTGGCAGCGCCACGGCGTTTGGTGCGGAACCCAACGTTCAGGCCAGCGCGGTGGATCTGGCGCTGCCTGGCGTACTGCCGGTGATGAACCGTGAAGCGGTAGAGAAAGCCATCCGTTTCGGTCTGGCCATCGGGGCGGATATCAATCGTCACTCCATCTTTGCCCGCAAGAATTACTTTTACCCGGACTTGCCCAAAGGCTACCAGATCAGCCAGTTCGAGCAGCCGATCGTGGTGGGCGGCAACCTGACCATCCAGGTGGGCGATCAGGAAAAGGTCGTGCAGCTCACGCGCGCGCATCTGGAAGAAGATGCCGGCAAGTCGGTGCATGAGGATTTCCACGGCAGCTCCGGCATTGACCTCAACCGTGCGGGTACCCCGCTGCTAGAAATCGTGTCCGAACCAGTGATGCGCTCCTCTGCCGAGGCTGCGGCCTATGGCCGCGCCCTGCATCAGCTGGTGACCTGGCTGGACATCTGCGACGGCAACCTGCAGGAAGGCAGCTTCCGCATGGATGCCAACGTGTCTGTACGGCCACTGGGGCAGACCACTTTTGGTACCCGTCGTGAAATCAAGAACCTGAACAGCTTCCGCTTTGTGCAGCAAGCCATCGACTATGAGGTGAACTGGCAAATCAGTGAAATCGAGGATGGCCGCGAAATCCAGCAAGCGACCGTGCTGTTCGACCCGAACACCGGGGCCACCCGCATGATGCGCAGCAAGGAAGATGCACACGACTACCGCTACTTCCCCGATCCGGACCTGCTGCCGCTGCAGGTCAGCGAAAACTGGATTGCCAGGGTGCAGCGCGACATGCCGGAGCTACCGCAAGCCCTGCAACAGCGGCTGATGCGTGAGCTGGGCCTGTCTGCCTACGATGCCAGCCAGCTGTCTGCCAGCAAGGCACTGGCGGAATATTACAGCACGGCGCTAGGTACGCTGTCGCCACAACGCGAAGCCAGCGCCGCCAAACTGTTGGCCAACTGGCTGACCGGCGAAGTGATGGCCCAGTTGAACCGTGAAGAAAAAGACATTCTCGATTGCCCGGTATCCCCGGCACAACTGGCGCAGTTGCTGGGCCGGGTGCGCGACAACACCCTCTCCGCCAAGGGGGCCAAGGATGTGTTGCTGGCGCTGTGGTCGGGCGAAGGCCGTGAGGTCGATGCCATCATCGCCAGCAAAGGGCTGCAACAGATTTCAGACAGCGGCGCCATCGAGAAGATGATTGACGAGGTGATGGCCGCCAATGCCGGCATGGTGGCGGAATACCGCGCGGGCAAGGAAAAAGCGTTCAATGCGCTGATCGGGCAGGTGATGCGGGCTAGCAAGGGCAAGGCGGACCCGGCGCAGGTCAACAGCCTGCTCAAGCAAAAGCTGGATCAAGCCAGCTAAGGGGTATCCACAGGCCCGCCACCGGGCCTGCACTTCCCCAGCCAGGAATCAGGGCGCCATCGGCGCGCCCGATTTCAGCTCCAGATAGCGTTTCTTGTCTGCCTCAGCCGCCTGCCGGATCACCTCAACAGACTTTTGCTTCTCATCCATCTGCTGCTTGATCTTCACCAGCTCGGCTTCGGTATCCGCAATATCCGTTTTCAGTGAAGCCGGTACCGGGCGCTTGGCCTTTTCGTACTGCGCCATCTGCGTATAGTAGGCATTCAGTCGGCCTTCGGTCGACTTGAAGCGCACTTTCAGGCTGGTGAGCTCACCTTGCACCTGCTGCAGGTTACGGTCACGCTTGCGGTCGATTTCCGCGACGCTATTGAAGGTAGAGAGTAAAGCCTTGTCACGCAACCGGGCCGCCTCGCGCGCCTCGGCCTCGGCTTTGGCCTTGGCCGTGTCTGCTTCACGCTGCTGCTTTTGCTCCGGCGTCAGCTCACCCTCGGTTTTCTTGACCACCGTGCCCTGCTTGGACAAGGTCGCAGTACCGCTTTTGCTCTGCACCGGCGGCTTGTCGCTGTACTGCACCTTGCCGTTCTCATCCACCCAGCGATACAGCTGCCCGGCGCTGACCGGCAGCGCCAGACACAACAGCAATCCCCAGCAAATCGAATCAGCCTTGAGGGCCATCCAGTGTCACCCCGTATTGTTGACGGTAAGCCTCAATCTTATGCAAGTACTGTGCCATATCGCCACGCGGGGCCAGATAGTCGAACAAATCTGTCAGCCGGGCAATAGCCACCACCGGCAAGCCATGCTGGCGCTCCACCTCCTGCACCGCAGACAGCGCCCCCTGGCCCCGTTCCATTCGGTCCAGCGCGATGGCAACCCCCGCGGGCTCCGCACCCATGCTGCGAATCAGGTTCACCGATTCCCGCACCGAGGTGCCCGCCGAGATGACATCATCCACAATCAGCACCCGGCCCGACAGCGCCGCCCCCACCACCGTACCCCCTTCGCCGTGGTCCTTGGCTTCCTTGCGGTTGAACGCATACGGCACATTGTGCCCTTTTTCGGCCAAGGCGATCACGATAGACGATGCCAAGGGGATGCCTTTGTAGGCAGGCCCGAACAGCATGTCGTACTGTACACCGGATGCCAGGATGGCTTCTGCGTAAAACTGACCCAGACGGCGCAGGCTATCGCCATCATTGAACAGGCCCGCGTTGAAGAAGTAAGGCGACAAACGGCCTGCCTTGGTGACAAACTCACCAAATTTCAACACGCCGCGCTGTACGGCAAAGTCAATAAAATCCGTGCGAAAGTTGCTCATCCGTTTTACCATCAGCCCTTGTTTCGCGGGGTCAGCCCCATCCGCCCCCGCCCAAATACCTGTCAGTATAGAAGTTCGCACCCGTGAAAGCGAATCATGCGTATTGTTAGCGCCAATCTGAACGGTATCCGCTCCGCCGCCAGCAAGGGATTCTTCCCCTGGATGCAGGCGAGCGGCGCCGATGTGGTCTGCGTGCAGGAGCTCAAAGCCCAGGCCGCAGACATGACACCCGACTTTCTTGCCCCCGAGGGCTATCACGGTCATTTCCAGTATGCCGAAAAAAAGGGCTATAGCGGCGTCGGCCTGTACAGTCGCCAGCAGCCGGACCAGGTGCAGATCGGGCTGGGCCACCCTGAGTTTGATCTGGAAGGCCGCTTTGTGCGGGCCGACTTCGGACCACTGTCCATCATCTCGCTGTACCTGCCGTCCGGCTCCAGCTCGGAAGAGCGGCAGCAGGTCAAGTTTGCCTTTCTGGATTACTTCCTGCCCGAACTGCAGGCCCTGCGCGCGCAGCAACGGGAGTTCATCGTCTGTGGCGACTGGAATATCGCCCACCAGCCGATCGATCTGAAAAACTGGAAGGGCAATCTGAAAAATTCTGGCTTCCTGCCGGAAGAACGTGCCTGGCTGACCCGGTTATTCGACGAGGTGGGCTGGGTCGATGTCTACCGCAGCCTCTACCCCGAGCAACCCGGCTATACCTGGTGGTCCAACCGTGGCCAAGCCTATGCCAAGGATGTCGGCTGGCGCATCGACTACCAGATTGCCACGCCAGGCGTCGCCAAGGCAGCCCAGGCGGCGTTCGTCTACAAAGATGAGAAATTCTCAGACCACGCACCACTGGTGGTTGATTACCAACACGCATTGCGCTGACAAGGACTCCCCATGCAAAAATGGTCCCTGGCTTCCTGCCGACGCCTGTTTGCCATCGCCGTTCTCGGCTTCGCCTCCGGCTTGCCTCTGGCCCTCACCGGCCAGGCCATGCAAGCATGGCTGACCACCGATTGTGTGGATATTGCCGCCATTGGTCTGCTGTCTATGGTGGGGCTGCCCTACACCTTCAAATTTCTGTGGGCCCCGCTGATGGACCGCTTTGAGCCCCCTTTGCTCGGGCGGCGGCGCGGCTGGCTGATTATTACCCAGCTAGGGTTGGCAGCCGCACTGTACCTGATGAGCATGCAGAGCCCCAAGGTGGGTACACAGGCGTTTGCGCTGTGTGCGGTGCTGATCGCATTCCTGTCAGCCTCGCAGGATATCGTGCTGGATGCCTATCGTACCGATGTCCTGACGCAGGACGAGCGCGGCATGGGGGCCTCACTGGCCATTGCAACCTATCGGCTGGCGATGATTCTGTCTGGCGGCATCGCTTTGCTGTGGGCTGACCCGGTCAGCGGTAACGGCTGGAGCTGGTCTTATATCTACGGCATCATGGCCATCATCATGTTGGGCATGGCCGTATTCTCGGCCCTGATGCTGCCCTCGGTACCGCGCAACCAGCGCGCGCCGGATTCGCAAGCCTCACAAGACCTGATTGGTTTCCTCGCTGTCATCGCTGTGGTGATTGCGGGCTACCAGTTTACGGACAAGCTGCTCTCCAAAGGTATCAACAGTGTCTTGAATCAGGCCTTCCCGCCAGCCGCCACGGCTCCCGCGGTAACACCAACGGCCACGACGCCCCCCGCTGCGCCGGTAGCTAAGCCCACCGCGACAACCACCACGCCCGACAAGGCTGCCACCGTCTGCGATGTGAAGAAGGACGACAAGAAGGCCGCCGGTCCGAAGAAGGACAACCCGGTGAAGAAGTGGGCTGACATGCTCACCGTACTACTGGGTGTGCTGCTTACGCTGCCACTGGTCTATTTTGCGGCACGGATCAGCCGCTTCGAAACCTTGAACCGCTCGCTTGGTGCCTATTTCAGCCAGGAGAGCGCGTATGCCATTCTGGCCCTCATCATCCTCTACAAGCTGGGTGATGCTTTTGCCGGTTCGCTAACCACGCCCTTCTTGCTGAAAGGCATGAGCTTCGGGCAGGCGGAAGTGGGTCTGGTCAACAAGATCTTCGGCATCTGGCTCACCATCGGCGGTGCGTTACTCGGCGGTGCCTTGATGCTGCGCATGGGCTTATACCGCGCCTTGATGGTATTCGGCGTCTTGCAGCTGCTGTCCAATTTCGGCTTCTACGCGCTGGCCATTCTGGGCAAGGGTGCTTGGGGCAGCTTTGAAGTCCCGGCATTCAGCCTGTTTTGGGGTGGGATCACCTTGAAGGAAGCCACTCAGCTGGACTATCTGCTGCTCAGTGCCGTCGGGTTTGAAAACATCACCGGCGGGATGGGTACAGCGGCCTTCCTCGCGTTCCTGATGGCCTTGTGCAATCAACGCTTCTCCGCCACCCAGTTTGCCCTGCTGTCCGCCTTTGCTGCGATTGGCCGGGTGTGGGTGGGGCCGGTGGCTGGGGTCTTGCCGGACAGCATCGGTTGGGACCACTTCTTTATTGTATCGGTGGTGATGGCGGTACCGGGTCTGCTGATGCTGCTGAAGCTGCGTGGGCAAGTGCGCCAGCTGGAAACCCCCAAGCTGTCCGGAGCACTGGATGACTAAGCGCCGGATCGCCCTGATTGCCACCGGCGGCACCATTGCCGGGGCAGCCGCTTCCTCCAGCCAGACGCTGGGTTATCAGGCGGCGGCCTTGCAAGTGGAACACTTGCTGGCCGACGTGCCGGGGCTGGATGCCCTGGCTGATTTGCAGGCCGAGCAGCTGTTTGCCATCGACAGCGCCCATATTACGTCGGCGCACTGGTTGCAGCTGTCGACCCGTCTGAATGCCCTGCTGGCCGACCCTGCGGTCGACGGCGCGGTGGTGCTGCACGGTACCGATACGCTGGAAGAAACCGCCTGGTTCCTGCACCTCACTGTCCGCAGTGACAAGCCGCTGGTGCTGACTGGCGCCATGCGGCCTGCCACTGCCCTGAGTGCCGATGGCCCGATGAACCTCTACCATGCCGTGGCGGCCGCCGCCCACCCGGCCAGTGTCGGGCTGGGTACGCTGGTGGTATTTGGTGACAACTTGTACAGCGCGCGCGGCCTGCAAAAACGCGACAGCACCCCCGCGGCGTTTGATGCCGATCAGTATGGTCGACTGGGTCTGGTCAAGGGCAGTCACGTGCATCTGTACCAGCGCCCGGTTCGGGCACACGGAGACCTGCCGTTGCCGGACAGTCTGCCGTCGGTTCACATCCTGCACGCTTATGCCGATCTGCCTGTCACACAGATCGAAGCCGCCGCTCAAGGTGCAGCGGGGCTGGTGTTTGCCGGGCTCGGCAACGGCAACCTGCGGCCCGACTGGCTGGCCTGCCTCGCCCGCTTGCGCCAGCAAGGTATCCACATCGTGCGCAGCAGCCGTGTCCCCAATGGTACGGTGATTCGCGATGGCGAGGTGGCAGACAGCCAGCATGGCTTTGTCAGCGGTGACAATTTGCCGCCGCCACAAGCGCGCATTCTGCTGCAGCTGGCGCTGGCGAGCGGTGAGCCGAACCTGCAAGGCTGTTTTGATCGCCATTAGGGTGCCACCGGTTTAACCGCTGGCCCGCCAAGCATGGCAAATACCCCGGCGCTTGCCTATAACAGAGGCATCCTCCGGAGAATGCCATGCGTTTGCTCATGCTTTTGCTGTGCCTGTTGCTGGTCAGCTGCACCCCGCCCCCGCCGCCACTCCGCATCGGCCTCAATGCCTGGCCGGGCTATGAGTTCCTCTATCTGGCCGAACACCTGAAATACTATCGGGACGAAGGGATTGAGGTACAGATCATCCCTTTTTCCACCCTTGGCGATGGTCGGCGCGCCTTCGAGCGCGGTCAGGTGGATGTGATGGGCTCCACCTTGCTGGAACCGCTGATGGCGCGTGAGTTGGCTCCGGTCGAGCCTGTTGCCTTCTACGTCACCGATTACTCCAATGGCGCAGACATGCTGATTGCCCGCAAGTCCATCCCGGATGTGGCCGGGCTGCGTGGCAA
Organism: Leeia sp.; assembly: GCF_041909055.1. NCBI lineage: Bacteria > Pseudomonadati > Pseudomonadota > Betaproteobacteria > Neisseriales > Leeiaceae > Leeia > Leeia sp. The sequence continues at coordinate 82,907 of NZ_JAYREC010000006.1, forward strand.
GCGCCTGGGGCTGGAGAGTGGCACGGTGGACGTGCTGACAGCCGGGCTGGCCCTGCGTTCAGCACAGATGGGCTATGCCGATGTCGACCTGCAAAACCTGACACAGCCCCAGGCCGTCAACGCCTACCTGCGGGGTGAACTGGATGCGATCCAGACCTATCCCCCCTTTGCCCAGAGTGTGCTGAAAAGTGACGATGCCCATGTGATTTTCGATACTGCACGCAGCCCCGGCAATGTAGTGGATATCCTGGTCACTCACAAGGACATGGTCCGTACCCGTCGCGACGATCTGGTCAAGCTGGCACGCGCCTTCCACCGCGCCCAGCAGTATCACCGGGCCCACCCGACAGAAGCCAATGCCATCATGGCGGGGCGAGAAGGCATCTCACCGGCAGAATTTGCAGATAGCCTGAAAGGGATCCAGCTGGTCTATCTGCCGGATCAGGCCAGCTATTATCAGCAAGGCAAACTGGCACACCTGATGCTGACCACCCATCAGACCCTGCAGAGCCTCAACCTGCTGAAACAAGCGCCCTGTGGGGGCGCCTGTCTGGATGGCTCAATCACGCAGCTGGCCGGTACACCATGAAAACACACTACCGCAGCCTGCAAGCCCGCTTGCTGTTGCCCATGCTGGGCTTGCTACTGCTGGTCGCGCCCATCAGTGGCGGGCTGCTGTATCGCTACCATCGTAACCAGGTTGAAAATGCCCTGCTCACCCAGGGGGCTTTGCTGAATGATGCCATCGTGCTGGCCGCAGAAAGCACCCACGATCCCGTCGAGCTGCGCCGCTTTGTCATGGCCATGGGGGCCAGCCGCAATATCCGCGAAATTGTGGTGGTGGGCGGTACCCCACTGCAGGTGATTGCCACCACCCAGCTGGAGTGGGATGGACAAGTGCTGGAGCGGTTGCCGGAGGAAGATGTGCGGGCCGATCTGGAGCGCGTGCTGCAATCTGGCACAGCCTGGCATGCCTTCGACCAGGAAGGGGGCAAGGCATTTGATTACTCCGCCCCCTTCATCTTCAGCCAGGTCAATCCACAAGGTGGACCGCCGATTCCGACACGCGGTGCCATCATGATTCATATTGACACCACCCTCACCAGCGCCGCCATCCAGCAGTCCATCCTGACCATACTCGGCACGGCGGGCGGGGTGGCGGTATTGCTGCTGGTGGCCGGCTATGTACTGTTACTGCGCCGCGTGATCCGCCCCAGTCGACATATTGTGGAAGTGATCCGGGAGCAGCAGGACAGCAATGTCCGCTGGCGTACCGGCATGCAGGAAGCAGACGAGATTGGCTACATCGGGAAAGCGCTGGATACGCTACTCGATGAGATGCAGGAACGGCAACAGGCCCTGGCACAGGCACGCAATGCAGCAGAGGCCGCCAATCAGGCCAAAAGCGCTTTCCTCGCCAACATGAGCCATGAAATTCGCACGCCGATGAATGCCGTGCTGGGGTTTACCCGCCTGCTGGAAGATACCTCGCTCACGCCTGAGCAGCGCGACTACCTGCGCGCAGTAAGTACTTCGGGCGAAAGCCTGCTGGCGCTGATCAACGACATCCTCGACTATTCCAAGATCGAAGCAGGGCGTATGGATTTCGAGTATATCGACTTTGATAGCCGCCTGCCGTTTGAAGACGCTATCGAAGTCATGGCCAGCAAGGCTGAAGAGAAGCACCTGCAGCTGGCGGGCTTGATCAGCCCTGGCTTGCCACCCCGCTTGCAAGGTGACCCTGGGCGCTTGCGCCAGGTGGTGATCAACCTGCTGGGCAATGCCATCAAGTTTACCGATCAGGGTCAGGTGGTGCTGCGGGTAGAGACCCAGCCGCTCGACCCGGCACGCTGCATGCTGCGCTTTACCGTGACCGACAGCGGCATCGGCATGAGTGAGGACACGCTGACCAAGCTGTTCAAGCCCTTCAGCCAGGCCGATGCCTCCACCACCCGCCGCTTTGGTGGTACCGGGCTGGGCTTGTCCATCTGCCAGCGCATCATTCAGGGCATGGGCGGGAAGATTACGGTCAGCAGTCAGCCAGGACAAGGCAGCACCTTCACGGTCAGCCTGCCACTCACCATTGCCACCCAGACCACGACGCCCCCCACCTCCACCACCTCGTTGAGCGGCAAGCGGGTGCTGGTGGTAGACGACAATCCGCTGAATGTGGAATTACTGCGCCTGACACTGGAAAACTGGGGCATGCAGGTTACCACCACGCACGATCCCCAATCGGTTCTCCCCCTGCTGCAGGGCAGCGAACACACCTTTGAACTGGCGATTCTGGACCAGCAAATGCCAGGCCTGGATGGCTTGGGGCTGGCGCAGATGATCCGGAGCATGCCCCATCCCCCTTTGCTGGTCTTGCTCACCTCACTGGCAACCAAGGGTCAGTCGCAGGATATCCGTGAAGCGGGTTTTGATGGTTATCTGACCAAGCCTTTCCGGGCCAGCCAGCTGGCAGAACTGCTGCAAGTGGTACTGGGCAGCGGCCATGGAGGTACCCTGCATACCCGGCACACACTGGCGGAGCAGCGCCAGGCCAGCCGCCCGACCTTGCTGCTGGCGGAAGACAATGTCGTCAACCAGCGGCTGGTCACCCTGCTGCTGGAGAAACTCGGCTATCGGGTGGATGTGGTGGACAATGGCCGCAAGGCCGTCAGCGCGGCGTCCATGGGAAACTATCCGTTGATTCTGATGGATTGCCAGATGCCGGAGCTCGACGGGTTGGAAGCCACACGGCAGATACGGGCGCAGGGCCTGAGCATGCCCATCATTGCCTTGACCGCCAATGCGTTTGAGAGTGACCGGCTGGATTGCCTGAATGCCGGCATGAACGATTTTCTGACCAAGCCAGTACGCGCTGAGTTGCTGGCCACTACCCTGGATAACTGGCTACAATCCGCTGAACTCAAGGCCAGTCGCTAAAAAAATGGCCACCGCAATGGTGGCCAAGGTCAAACAACACACTGAACTGCATCGGGGCAGATGCAGGTACCCATGATAGCGCGAACAACCTTAACTGCCGCCTGCTCATTGGGACAGGCCCCCTCCCTGCGGCGGCCAGCAGTCATCCTGCCGCTCCAGCAACTCGGCACAGGTCAGCTGCTGCAGCTGCTCGGCAGCCACACCCGCAATCCGCCGCAGCAGCAGCTGGCCGAGTGCGGTGCCAGCGTCCACCAGCGAGGAGTAGTAGGTGGTCAGCGGAGGGACAAAGTAGGCGCTGATATTGGAATCATCCGTCGCAATCAGGCAGGCATCGCGTCCGGCTTGCCAGCCCAGTTGCTGAAAGGCCGACAGGGCCCCCAGCGCAGCGTATTCATTGGCACAGATAAACGCGGTAGGGCGATCCGGCAGGGCCGCCAGCTGCAGCACCAGCTGCTGCCCATCGGCCGCCGACAGTTCGGAGGCGGTCATCAGCGCGGAGTCTTGCGGCAAACCGGCCTCGCGCAATGCACGGCGATAGCCATACTCACGGTGGCGGCTGTAGAGCAAATGCGCAGGCGGGTTGAGCAGAGCTATGCGCTGATGCCCCTTGTCCAGTAAACGGCGGGTGGCACGGTAGGCCATGTCTTCATGATCAGTATCGAACCAGGCATGCGGCGTATGCAGCTCGCTGCGCCCGTAGGTGACGAAAGGCATACCCTGCTCCAGCAGGTAGCGGATACGGACATCGTCCGGTCGGGTCTGGGTGAGGATGACCCCATCCGCCACTTTGGCCTCGACCACGTGGCGTAGCCCGGCCAGCTCGTCCTCATCCATCAGCTGCGGCTGAACAATCAGGCTGTAGAGTGTCCCCTGCAAGGCTTTGTGGATGCCCGAGGTCAGGGCCATATAGCCGCTGTCGGTGAAATCCTGTGCACGGGTATCCACCGGCAGTACGATGCACAGGGTGTAGGTCTTGCCAGTCCGCAGCTTGACCCCACCCAGATTGGGGGTGTAGCCCAGCTGCCTTGCCATCTGCTTGACCAGCTCGCGCGTCTCGGGTCGGACCTCCGGGGCATCTTTCAACGCACGTGACACCGTCCCCAGCGACAACCCGGTCCGCTCCACCAGCGTTTTCAAGGTGACTTTTCCTGTGCGCATGCCCGCTTCCTGTTCTGTCTGTCAATCCGCCATCAATCCCTGCCCCAGTAGTAGAAACACACTGGAGGTCCAGGTAAAGGCCGGGTCCCGCAGCCCGACACCGCTGCAAGCGTCATAATTTTCCGCCATCCCGCTGTGATTTGCCATCCGGGTAAATCCGAAGGCCAACTGTTGCGCCAGGGTATGCGCTCCGCAGCGTTGCAAGGCATCTACCATCAGCGCCATGGTGGGCGCCCAGATCGGGCCGCGCCAGTAGCCATCCGGGGTGTAGTGGGAGCTGGACAGCGATTCGGTCGCCAGTCCATGTGCGGTGAGAAAGCGTCCCTCCTGTTGCAAACCCGCCAGCAGGCGCTGCCGGATGGGCAGCGGCAGACGCTCCCCCAGCAATAGCGGCGTAAAGCAGATCAGGCTGTCGCCACCCGTCACCGCCTCACCCCGTAGTGCATGTCGCGCGACAAAGCGTTCGCCATCCCACAGCTGGGTCAGCAGCGCTTGCCGCAAGGCAGCGGACTGGTCACGCCAGTGACGTGCCTCGACCTCATCCCGCTCCAGTGCCGCCAATACGGCCAGCTCTTCCATTTGCAGGATCAGGAAAGTCGCCAGATCCGGGCTGTGCAGCGGCGTGCCCTCCAGAAATACCGTGCTGTTGTCCCAACCGGCATCGTTGCCGTGATCGTAGCAGGGCAAACCCTTGATGCTGCCCGCCATCCAGCTCTGTGTCTGCCGTGTCAGCCAGTGGCGAACCTGCAAGCGTCGATCCGGGGTATAAAACTCAGGCGCCCATTGCCGCAGGCGTGCGAAAGTCCAGCCGTGCACCGGGGGCTTGGTGAAGCGCCAATAGGCGTAACGATCATTGATGAAATCGGGCAGGCGGCCGCTATCATGCTGGGCCGCAAATATCACCGCCATTTGCTGCCAGGCCAGCTCCGGCTGTAGCTGCCCCAGCGCTAAAGCATTGAAACAATGGTCCCAGCTCCAGGTATTGGTCATCCAGTTCTTGGACATGTACATGGCGGGCAGGCTGAGCATGCCCTCCGCCGGCACCATGCAAGACCAAGTAATGTAAGCCGCCAGCAAGCGCCCTGCTTTCAGTTCATCCGGCAGGGCCAATGTCGCCGCCAGCCAGCGCTCAAAGTCGGTACGGCTGCTGGCTTGCACCTCAGCAAAAGCCGCTGCAACCTGTCGCTGCGGCACCACCCGGTACAGGTGCAGGCTGGCGGCAAGCCGGTCATGGCTTCCCGGTTGCAAGCAGAGGGTGATATGCGTGGCCCGCTGGCCTTGCCATGGGGCGTCCAGCTGCATTTGGCCCTGGCTTTGTTGCACCCGCAGGCTGAGATCCTGCCGGGCATGGCTGATCTGTACGGCATCCGGCAGGCGCTGGGCGTAGTCGTAGCTCTTGGGCTGCATGCCCAGCATCAGCCCCAGCCGTTCACCTTGCAGCGCCACCGTGTCGCCATCGGCAAAACTCAAGGCCAGCCAGCCACCATTCCCTTCAAAGCGAAGCTGATCGGGGGTCAGTGTTACCTTGACCTCGCAGGGTTGCCCTTCGGCATCACAGCACTGTAGCCAGAACAGACGGCCATCATCCACATGCTCGTCACCACCGCGCACCGAGCGCAGCCAGAAGCCAGGCTGTGGCCCCTCGCTCAACCAACTGATCGCCAGAAAGCTGTTACGGCGCGAGAACGGGACCTTGTACGGGTCAAACAGATCTGCTCGCCAGTCCGGCCACATTGCAGTCGACATGCTCACCCCTTCACCGCGGCGCTAGTGGTGCCTTCCATGATCTGCCGCTGTGCGGCAAAGAACAGGATCAGCGGCGGCAGGCACAGCAGTACGGTCATGGCCGAGATGGCGCTGACATTGGAGCCATGGATACCACTGAAACTGGCCAGGCCCAAGGGCAGCGTGTACGTGCTCTGGTCATTGAGGAAGATCAGCGGGCCAATATAGTCATTCCACGCTGCGAGGAACTGAAACGTCCCCACCAGCACCAGGGCAGGAATCATCAGCGGCAGGTGAATGCGCCAGTAGATCTGCCAGGCATTGGCGCCATCCATGCGCGCGGCTTCATCCAGCTCGCGCGGCACCCCCATGATGAACTGGCGCAGCAGAAAGATGAAGAACGGCGCGCCAAAGAAGGCCGGTACGATCAAGGGCTTGAGCGTATTGATCCAGCCCAGCAGGTTGAACTCCATATACAGCGGAATCATGATGGCATCCCACGGGATGATCATGCCGGCCAGCAGCACCATGAACAAGACATTGCGCCCCTTGAAATCAAAGCGGGCAAAGCCAAACGCCACCAGGCTGGAAGAAAACAACTGGCCAATGGTGGACAGCACCGATACTTTCAGTGAATTCCACAGATAGGTATCGAACGGGGCGGACTGCCACGCGTCGGAAAAATTGTGCCACTGCGGCTGTGACGGCCACCACACCGGCGGCCAGGTAAACAGCTCCTGTGGCCCTTTCAATGCCGACACCAGCACCCAATACAGCGGCAGCATGAAGGCCGCGGACAGGCACACCAGCAGGGACCAGACAAACCATTTCTGATACGGTTTCACGCATGACTCCTTGCCGGGCCTGCAACACCCGGCTCATTTCACTTCGACTTCACTTCGGCTTCATAGAACACCCACATGCTGGAGAAGCGCATCACCAGCATGGACAGCAACAACACCACCAGGAACATGACCCAGGACATGGCCGAGGCATAGCCCATCTCGAAGTGCTTGAAGGCGGTGTCATAGATATACAGCGCTACCATATAGGTGGTCTTCAGTGGTCCGCCCTTGGTCAGCAACAGGGCCAGCGCCAGTTGCTGGAACGCGGCAATCAGCGTGGTCACCAGATTGAACAGCAGCACCGGGCTGAGTAGCGGCAGGGTCAGGCCGAAGAAGCGGCGTACCGGCCCGGCACCCGACAGGATGGCGGCTTCATGCAGCTCGCTGGGGATGCCCTTGAGGCCCGCCAGGAAGATCAGCATGGTGCCCCCCAGCCCCCACAGCCCCGCGATCACCACCGAGCGCATCGCCCAATCCGGGCTGCCCAGCCAGTCCACCGCCGGGATATTGAGCAGCGACAGCAGGTAATTGAGGATGCCGTACTCGTGGCTGTACGCCCACGACCAGATGGTGACCAGCGCCACCGTGGAAATCAGCGAGGGCAGGTAGAACAGGGTGCGAAACACGCCCTGCCCCGGCACTTTCTGATTGAGCAGCATCGCCAGCAGCAGCGACAGCACCAGATTCACCGGCACATACAGGGCAGCAAACTTGAGGGTGACCACCACGGCATCGAGGAAATCCTCGTCTTGCAACATGCTGCTGTAGTTATGCAGCCCCACAAACGTCCGCTCTCCCACCAGCGGCCAGTTGAACAGGCTCATATAGAGCGAGTACAGCAGCGGCCCGACGGTAAAAGCGATGAAGCCGAATACCCAGGGGGCCACAAACAACCATGGGACCAGCTTGCCCCAGCGTCTGCCGGGACGAGGTGTTGCAGCAGGCATGTGTCATCCTTTGCTTGCAGGATGGGGCCGGGCGGCCCCGTCTGGACGGGCGGGCACCGTGCTGGCGCCCGCCACGCCGGGCTCAAGGCACCAGCTTGCCTTCCGCCTTTTTAGCGATCTTGTCGAGGATGGCGCCAATGTCGCTACGCTTCAGCAACGCTTCCTGAATGCCTTCCAGCAAGGTGTCCTGTGCCTTGCTCCAGCCCTTGGCCAGCAGGAAAGCCGGGGTACGCGAGCCCTTTTGCATCACCTTGTAGAACGGAGCCACATACGGGTCTTTCAGGAAGTTTTCGTTACGCGCCACCGTCAGCGACACCGGCAGGTCAGTATCCTTGCGCAGCACCACTGCTTCCGGGCTGACGTAGAACTTGATGAATTCCCAGGCCAGTGGCTTGTTCTTGGAGTCCTTGGCAATCGACACCGCCGACTGTGCCACCACGCTCACCGGCGGCTTGCCCTTGAACGACGGCAGCATGGCAACCCCAAACTGCTTGTTCGCCTTGATGAAGGCACCGCGCGGCCACACCCCGCTCACCACCATCGCCAGCTTGTCAGCAATGAACAGGTCACGATAGCTCTTGTTGTCGCCAGTACCGAACAGTACCGCTTCTTCCTTGTTCACCATGTCGGCAAACATTTCGAACACTTGTTTCGATTGCGGACTGTTAAAGTAACCATTGATCTTCTTGCCGTCCGGGCTGACCATGGTCGCGCCATTGCTCCACAGGAAGCTTTGCAGGTCATACGGGTCCGGGTTGGCATCCACCCCGTAGCCATACTGCTTTTGCTCCTTGTTGCGAATCTTGCGCGCGGCAGCGCGTACATCGTCCCAGGTCCAGTTGTCATTCGGGTAGGCCACACCGGCCTTGTCGAACATGGTTTTGTTGTAGTACAGCGCGTAGCTGGAGAAGCCGGCAGGCAGGCCGTACAGCTTGCCGCCCACCTTGTTGTAGTTCAGCAGGCCAGGGACCAGATCGTTCAGCTTGAGTGACTTGTCCTTCTTGATGTAGTCATCCAGCGGCTCCAGCGAAGCCGCGTAGTCCGGAAAATTCCACATATAGGTCACATCGGGCGGATTCTGTGCGCCAAACGCGGCCGCCAGCTTCTGGTCAAAGCCGTCGCCATAGGCTTCGATCTGCACCTTCACGCCAGGGTGGGTCTTCTCAAACAGTTTGGCAGTCTGGGTCAGCACATTGACCGACTCGCCACTGTCCCAAGTAGCGACCCGCAACACCTTGTCTTCTGCCATCACCTGCAGCGCGATCAGTGTCAGCCCCAGACCCGCGACGATTTTTGCTTTCATGCGTGCTCTCCTCTTGTCACTTCAGGGTTGTTATTCATGTTCCCGGCAGCAAGCTGCTACCCCCATCACCCATGCGGCTGCCAGCCACGCACCGGGAGGGTTGTCATTCATGTCGTCGCCAAGCCCAGCACACTGCGCAGATGGCCGGCATCCACGCCACTGCCGGCAAAGTCGTCAAACGCCCGCTGCGCGACCTGGATAATGTGGCGGCGGATAAATTCCGCGCCTTCGCGCGCACCGACTTCACTGTCTTTCAAGCAGCACTCCCACTCCAGCACCGCCCAGCCGGGAAAGTCGTACTGCGCCAGCTTGCTGAAAATGGCGGCGAAGTCGATTTGCCCGTCCCCCACGCTGCGGAAGCGCCCGGCGCGCCCCACCCAGTCCGCGTAGCCGCCATACACCCCGCTACGCGGGCTGGGGCGGAATTCGGCATCCTTGACGTGGAACATGCGGATGCGTTCGTGGTAAACGTCGATGAAGCCGAGGTAGTCCAGCTGTTGCAGCACAAAGTGGCTGGGGTCGTACAGGATGTGGCAACGCTCATGACCCTCTACCGCTGCCAGGAAGCGCTCGAAACTGAGACCATCATGCAGGTCCTCTCCGGGGTGAATCTCATAGCAGAGGTCGACCCCGGCTTCCGTGTACGCATCCAGAATCGGCCTCCAGCGGTGCGCCAGCTCGTCAAACGCGGCCTCGACCAGTCCGGCCGGACGCTGCGGCCACGGGTAGAAGTACGGCCACGCCAACGCACCCGAGAAGGTGACCGATGCCCGCAAGCCCATGCGGGCCGAAGCTTTTGCTGCCGCCTTCACCTGACTGATGGCCCATTCGGTGCGGGCGGCCTTGTTGCCACGCAGCGCCTCTGGTGCAAAGCCGTCAAACAGGCTGTCGTACGCCGGGTGCACCGCCACCAGCTGCCCCTGCAGGTGGGTGGACAGCTCGCTGACCTGCACCCCGCATTCGGCCAGCCGCCCAGTGATCTCGTCACAATAGTTCTGACTCTCTGCCGCCCGCGCCAGATCAAACAAAGCCGGGACATTGGTCGGCAGCTGTACCGCCACAAAGCCCTTGTCTGCCGCCCAGCGCCCCAAACCTTCCAGCGTGTTGAACGGGGCTTCGTCACGGATGAACTGCGCCAGGAAAACGGCCGGTCCTTGCAAGGTTTTCATGTCGTGCTCCTTCAGGCTTGCAGCAGGTGCGCCAGCTCCGGCGGCAAGGTACGTGGCAGCGCCTGACCTTGCGCATCAAACAGATGGCAATGCACCGGGTCCGGCTGCAGCCCCACCGTTTCCCCATCCCGGATCAGGTGACTGCCATCAACGCTGACCGTGACCACCTCGCCACCACTCAGTCGCACATAGGCCAGGCTTTCCGCACCCAGCCGCTCCACCATCAGCACCTGCCCATTGAGTGATGCGGAACCCGGTTCGACAAGCTGGACATGCTCCGGGCGGATGCCCAGCGTCAGTCCATCGCTGGCCTGCCCTTGCACCTGGGTGGCGATCTCCACCCCGCAGCTGGTCACTGTCAGGTGGCCGTCGACACTGTGGGCCGCAGTCACTGGCAGGAAATTCATCTTCGGCGAGCCAATGAAACCCGCCACAAAACGGTTGGCAGGCAGGTGGTACAGCTCTAGCGGCTTGCCGAACTGCTCGATGCGACCGCCGCTCATCACCACCACCCGATCAGCCAAGGTCATGGCCTCCACCTGATCGTGGGTCACATAGACCATGGTGGCCTGCAACTCCTTGTGCAGCCGCGCCAACTCGACCCGGGTATTCACCCGCAGCGCGGCATCCAGATTGGACAGCGGTTCGTCGAACAGAAAGATGCGCGGGTTGCGCACGATGGCGCGGCCAATCGCCACCCGTTGCCGCTGACCGCCAGACAGCTGCTTGGGCTTGCGCTCCAGCAAGGGTTCGAGTTGCAGGATACGGGCCGCTTCGGCAATGCGCTTCTCAATCTCGGCCTTGGGGAATTTGCGCAGCGACAGGCCAAAACTCATGTTCTTGCGCACATTCATGTGCGGGTACAGCGCGTAACTCTGGAACACCATCGCCAGATCGCGATCCGCCGGGGAGAGGTCTACCACGCTGCGCCCATCGATCACGATATCGCCGGACGTCACCTCTTCCAGCCCGGCAATCGCCCGCAGCAAGGTGGATTTGCCACAGCCGGACGGCCCGAGGAAACACACAAACTCACGATCGGCAATTTCCAGATTGATGCCCTTCAACACCTCTACATCGCCAAAGGTCTTGCGTAGATTGACTATGCCCAGTTGCGCCACCGTGTTCTCCTCGTTGTATTTGGCTCAGTTCAGGTGCTGTTGCAGGAAGCTCAGGCCTTGTCTTGCCGTACGCGCCGGGTCAACGGGCTGATCGTGCTCGACGATCCAGATGCCAGACCGGGGCTGCAAGGTGGGCAACAGTGTCGGCCATGGCACCAAACCTTCACCCAGCGTGGCCCAGTCGTTCTCCGGCGGGTTGCCGCCCGGCCCGGTGTAGTCCTTCACATGCACACTCTGCAGGCGAGCCGCATAGCGTTGCAGCCAGAACACCGGGTCTTCCCCGGCCCGCACCACCCAGGCCACATCCGCCTGCCAGTTCAGGTCTGGCGCTTCCGCCAGCAGCAGGTCCAGTACCGTTTCGTGGTCAGACAGGCGGGCAAATTCAAAGGCGTGGTTGTGGTAGCTCAACTGCACCCCATCCGCCTTCAGTTCCTGCGCCAGTTGCTGCAGCCCTTGTGCCAGTAGCAACCAGCCGGCGCGGTCCACAGGCCGCTCGGGCTCGTCCAGCCACGGCATCACCAGCTGCTGGCAGCCGGTTTGTCGCAACACCTGCTTCAACTCCGGCAGCCGCTTCAGCTCGCCCAGATCGGCGTGCATCGAGGCCAGCTGCAAACTGTGTCGATCCAGTGCGGCCAGAAAGTCCGCCACCGGCAGCCCATGCAGCCCCTCGCTCTCCACCCACTGGTAGTCGCAGGCGGCGGCCAGCGCCAGCCGCTCTTCCAGTACCGGGGTGTGGTTGAAGGTATACAGTTGTAAAGCCAGGCGCGCGCTCATGCGAACCCTCCCGGCAGCATATCCAGCGGGGCAGGCCGCTCACAGCGGGTGTGTACCGGCAACGGACGCTGTTGCGCGGCCGACAGCAACAGGGTTTCCATCACTTCCAGCACGTGCAACGCCATTTCGCCACTAGCGCGGTGCGGACGGCCTTCGCGGATGGCATCCGCCATCTCGGCGACGCCCAGACCGCGCAGATTGCTGTCAAACGGCTGGCTCAGCGGCAAGCCCTGCCAGTCGCCATCCTGCTGGCTGTAGCGCAGCTCGCCACCAAAATTGTTCGGGTCCGGCAGCAGCAAGGTGCCGTCTGCACCGTATAGCTCCATCGGCGTGCTGGCGTGCTTCCACACGTCAAAACTGGTGGTCAGGCTGACAAAGGCGCCACTGGCAAAGCGCAGCCCGCCAGTGACATGGGATGGGGTGTCGACCTCGATGGTGGCCCCCTTCCGCTCGCCACGCGGTACGATGCGGGGCGACCAGCTGGTATGCGCCAACCCTTGCACCTGCTCGACCGGCCCCAGCAACTGTACCAGCTGGGTCAGGTAGTACACGCCCATGTCCAGCAGTGGCCCTGCACCGGCGGCGTAGAAAAAGCCGGGGTTGGGGTGCCAGTCGTCCGGGCCGCGCTCCATCATGATGGCCTGCCCGGCCACCACCGCGCCAATGCCGCCCTGGTCGACAAAGCGACGGGCGGTCTGCCCGGCGGCCCCCAGAAAGGTATCCGGCGCGCAGCCTACCCGCAGCCCACGCTGCTTAGCGTCTGCCAGCAGTTGCTGGCCCTGACCGAAGGTGGCCGCCAGTGGCTTTTCGGTATACACATGCTTGCCTGCGGCCAGAATGCGCTGGCAGACCTCGAAGTGGGCCTGTGGCGGTGTCAGGTTGATGATGATGTCGGCATCGCTGGCCAGCAGGGCGTCGAGCGTGAATACCGGCACATCCAGTTCACGGCCCCGGGCCACGGCAGCCTCATGTCGGGCATCCGCCAGCCCGACCAGCTTCAGCGCCGGGAAACGGCGCAGGCCATTCACATAGGCCGGGCAGATGTCACCGGCACCGATCAGGGCAACGCGAGTCATGCCGATGCTCCTGGATCAGCCAGGTCCAGCCAGGCCAGCTCTTCGGCACTCAGCGTCACCTCCAGCGCACGGAAGGAGCTGGCGGTTTCCGCCAGCGTGCGCGGGCCGATCAGGCTGAAGCAGGGGAAAGGCTGCGCCAGCACCCAGGCCAGCGCCACATTGATCGGGTCGACACCCTTTTCACGCGCCAGCTGCTGCGCGCGTTCACGGCGCTGGAAATTTTCCGGACTGTACCAGCAGCGTACCAGCTCGGCGTCGTCCAGCCGGTCCGGCGCGGCACGGTCGGTAAAGAAACCGCGCGCCTGGCTGGACCAGGCGAACAGTGCCAGTTGCTGCTCGGTCAGCCAGCGGCGGGAATCCAGATCACCTGCGGATACACAACCGGCCCAGATGGGAGACAGCAAGCGGGCCAGGCTCAGCTGGTTGCTCAGCACCGAGAAGCCTTGCAGGCCATGCTTGGCGGCGTAGGCATTGGCTTCCGCCACCCGCTCGAGCGACCAGTTGGAGCCACCAAACACCTTGAACTTGCCGGCGCGGACGTGCTGGTTCAGCACATCGACAAACTCGCCCACCGGCACCTGCAGGTTGTCACGGTGCAGGATGTAGATGTCGGCGTGGTCGGTGCTCAGGCGCTCCAGACTCTCGGCAAACTCGCGCTGCATGGCCTCCGGCGTGCAGTTGGGCGTGTGCGCCCCCTTGGAGATCAGCACCAGATCGTCGCGCCCGCCGCGTGCACGCAGCCAGTCGCCCCATACCGCTTCGCTGTGGCCACCGTCAAAGTCGTACACCCAGGCGGTGTCGAAGGTATTGCCGCCGCGCTCCTGGTAATCGTCGAACATGGCGGCGGCGTGCGGCAAGCTTTCCTGATTGTCCACCCCCATCACCAGCCGCGACACCGGCTTGTCCAGCCCCGGCACCTTGCCATACTGCATGACGCTGTCGGCACGGCGGGCAATCGGCAGACCCGCCAGATTGTTGCGCCCGGCCAATCCCACTGCCGTTTCGCGCGGGAACACCAGCCCCAGCGCACGCCGCCACTGGTCGAGCACCGCCAGATTGCCCAGACTGTCCGCCGCGCTCATGGCCGGATGCGCCACCACGCCCTGCTGCACGGCCGCTGCAAACGTTTCGATTTCATGGGCATACAGGCCGTATGGGGCGTCCACCACAATGCGCTCCACCACCGCCTCGTCCCGCACCAGCAGGATCTCGCTCTGTCCACCCTCGCTGCCCGCGCCATACCATGGCTTCGGCACCACCAGTGCACCGGTACTGCCGCCGATGCGCAGCGATTCTTCCTGCTCGACACAGATGCCGGTGGCAATCTGCGCCACAATATCGCCGGGGAACAGCAAGGTGGCGACCGCCCACTCGTCGACGCCGGTTTCACCAATACGACCCTGCGCCTGCAGGCTGAGTGGCTGCGCAAACGGTTGCCCTTGCGCCACCCCGGCCACCAGTCGTGCCATCGACACCGGGTAGCAACCCACATCCATGATCCCGCCCCCCGCCAGCGACGGTTCCCACAGGCGGGAACCGGCACGCGGGGTGGAGGCAAAGCTGAATGAGGCCTGGATATGCCGCACGCGGCCAATGATACCTTGTTGCAACAGGTCAACCAGTTTGGCTGTCTGCGGCAGGCAGCGGTACATGAAGGCTTCCATCAGCAGCTTGCCTGCACGCTCGGCCTCAGTAAACGCCAGCATCGCCTCGGCGTGGTTCAGCGCCAGCGGCTTTTCACACAGCACATGCTTGCCTGCCCGTAGTGCGGCCACTGTCCAGCGCAAATGCTCGGTATGCGGCAGGCCGATGTAGACGGCGTCAATCGCCGTGTCGGCCAGCAGGTCTTCATAGCGGGCATAGCTACGTACCTCGCCGTCACCCTGCGCGGCCAGTGCCTGCGCCTTGGCGAGCTCGCGGCTGGCGACCGCCGCCAGTCGTCCCGACGGTGCTTGCGCCAGACCCGCTACAAATGCGCCGGAAATATTACCCGCGCCCAGTACACCCCATTGCAACATATGCCCTTCCCCCGACGTCCTGTCCCGATCACCGTGTGGCAGCATGTCCACACCGGTACGATCACTGCCTGTCGTTTCTTGAGTCCACCTGCACGACAACTCAAATTGAAACGTTTTCAAATTCTGGATACAGAATATTTTTTGCGTTACAGTGTTGTCAAGCATCACACCGGATTTTCGTCATTGCATCGCAACATGCGATGTAGCGAAAGCCTGTAACCAAGGCGCTTGCAGCGCAATAACACTGAGGAGACTCCATGAACCGAATCCGTACCGGCATGATCGGTGGCGGGCAGGGCGCCTTCATCGGCGCGGTGCATCGTCTGGCCATGCGTTTTGACAATCGTTTTGATCTGCTGGCCGGGGCGCTGTCCAGCCAGCCGGAACGGGCCCGACAGAGCGGGCTGGAACTGGGTCTGGCACCTGAGCGCTGTTACGACAGTCATCAGGCCATGCTGCAGGGCGAGCGGGGTCGGGCAGACGGTATTGAAGCCGTGGTGATCGTCACTCCCAATCACCTGCACTTCGCCGCGGTACGGGATTGCCTGCAGGCGGGCCTGCACGTGATCTGTGACAAGCCGCTCACCGTCACCAGTGCGGAAGCGCGCGAGCTGCAGGCCCTCAGCCAGGCGCAACAGCGCCAGCTGATCGTCACCTACACCTATACCGGCTACCCGATGCTGCGCGAGATGCGCGAGCGTATCCTGCGCGGCGATCTGGGCGCGCTGCGGCTGGTGCATGTCAGCTATACCCAGGACTGGCTGGCCACCCCGCTGGAGCAGCAGGGGCAAAAGCAGGCCAGCTGGCGCACCGACCCGGCGCAGGCCGGTGCGGTGGGTGCGCTGGGTGACATCGGCGTGCACGCCTACAACCTCAGCCACTTCGTGACCGGCCAGCGCCCGAGCAGCCTGTCTGCCGATCTGGCACGGCTGGTGCCGGGCCGTCGGCTGGACGACCACGCACAGGTGAACTGCCGCTATGCCAATGGCGCACGCGGGCTGATTGTCGCCAGCCAGGTGGCGGTGGGTCGGGAAAACAGTTTGCGGGTACAGGTGGTCGGTGAACACGCGGCGCTGGAATGGGTGCACGAACAGGCCAATCTGCTGCAGTGGTCCCCGCTCGGCCAACCGGGCCAGACGCTCAGCCGGGGAGGCCCCGGCTGCGGTGATGACGTCCGGCGGCTGTCCCGTGTGCCATCCGGCCACCCGGAAGGCTATTTGGAGGCGTTTGCCGCGCTATACCGCGACGCCGCTGAATTGATCCAGCACGGCACGCCCTGCCCGGTGCTGCCGACGGTGGACGAGGCGCTGCACGATCAGCTGTTCATCGAGGCCTGCCTGCGCTCCAGCGCAGAAGACAGCCGCTGGGTCCGCCTGTAAAACAAGGCGGCCCCAGCGGGGGCCGCCTGCCGGTTTACATCGACCCGGCCAGACCGCCACCATCCACCACAAAGGCGGCGCCCGTCACGAAGGAAGAACGGTCACTGGCAAGGAACAGCACCGCCTGCGCGATCTCGCGCGGGCTACCTACCCGCTGCAGCGGGCGCTGGTCGCCTGCCGCCACCAGCGCATCATCCGCCAGCCCCAGCTGGTGCGCTTCATTACGCAACATGGCGGTATCGGTGTCACCGGGACACACGGTATTGACGCGTACCTGCTGCGGGCCGTGGTCGACGGCCATCGCCCGGGTCAGGTTGACCACCGCACCCTTCGAGGCGCAGTACGGTGCCGCGTCCTTGCCACCCACCAGCCCCCAGCCGGAACCGGTATTGATGATGCTGCCCCCGCCCTGACGGGCCATCACCGGCACAGCATACTTGCTCATCAGGAACACTGATTTCAGGTTGACCGCCATCACCGCGTCCCACTCGGCTTCCGTGGTGTCCACCACGCTGGTACGACGGGTAATGCCCGCGTTGTTGAACAGCACATCCAGCCGTCCCCAGCGCCCGATCACCGATTGTATGGCCGCTTCACAGTCTGCTGCCCGGCTAACGTCGGCCTGCACGGCATAAGCCTCCCCCCCAGCGGCGCGAATCTCGCTCGCCACCATCTCGGCCCGGTCCAGATTGATGTCACACACCGCTACGCGGGCCCCTTCTTCGGCAAACAACTGCGCGGTGGCCCGGCCGATACCGGAAGCCCCCCCGGTCACCAGTGCCACCTTGCCCTGCAGTTCACCCTGTTTTACGCTGCTCATGCCCTGTCCTTGTCATGTGATGGCGACGACTGCCGCCTGTTATTGTGCTGCATCATCCGCTGGCGGCGGCTCGCCGCGCAAGCGGTAACGTACTTCATCACGGTAGCCGGTCCACACCCGCGCCATGCCGGCAAAGGCGGCGTCCAGCAACGGGTCGCCACTGTCGATCAGCAGGGGTCGCCCGCCCAGCGACTGCAGCTTGCCCGGCGTGGCCAGTACCGTCACCGCCGCTGGCCCCAGCCGCTGCAATATCCGTGGTGAAAACTGCTGGTTGCCCCGGCCAAACACATGGCCCTGCCCGCCAATACAGCTGACCCAGGCCTGGCACGGCCCCTGCTGTACGTGCTGCCACAGTTGCGCTTCGGTGGCATCTTCCACCCGCCAGTGACCATCCTGCCAGACATCCACCCCCAGCAAGCTGCCGCCGCCCAGCAGGCGCTTGACCGCATATGTGGTCGAGCCCGGCCCGAACAGGTGGGCCACACCTGGGCTCAGCTGTTCCTGTACCCGCGCCGCGATGGCCTCGGTCTGCACCCGATCGCCCTCCGGCGCGCGCGACTTGCCCGCTTGCAGGTAGCGCGGGTCCACCGGCGTTGCCATATAGCCAAACAGCGCCGCCTGCACCCGGCCTTGCCGCAAAGCGGCTTCGTCCAGGTCCATGACCTCCTGCTGTGCAGTGACTCGTCTGCTGCCCGACAGAAAGCGCGCGGCCAGCAGGCCGCTGGCCTGCGGGGTATGACCGAACACCGCCGACTGCATCTTCACCCCGGCGGGAATGCCCAGCACGGCTTGCTGTACCCCTGCACCGCTCAGTACGTCGCGCGCGGTACCGTCGCCGCCGGCGAACAGCAGCAGGTCGGGCGACTGGGCAGCCAGCCGGGCCGCCAGTTGCCGACTGTCCTCGGCCTGACTTTGCAGCCCCCCGGCGGGCTGCGCATGGTGGCAGCACTGGGCTGGCAAGCCCAGCGCGGCCAGCACTGCCTCACCCAGCGGGCCACTGCCGGTCAGCCAGTCGATCTGCGGCCACCACGGCTGCAGCGCGAGTATGGCCTGTGTCGCCCGCGCGGCAGCCTGCGGCACCGCCCCGGCCTGCAAGGCCTGCACCGCGCAGCCGTCACTGCCTTTCAGCGCCAGTGGCCCGCCCAGCCCGGCGTAGGGATTGACCAAGAGGCCAATCCGCCAACGATCGCTCATGCCGCACCGTGCTCCCGCAGCTTGCGCTGCCACGCCCGCCAGGTAATGGCCCAGCGCGCCGGGTCGTCCAGGTAGTCACCCTGCACCTTGTGGATCGGACAGTTGTAGGGCGCACCTTTGACCTTGGCCGGGTCTTGCCGTGCTTCATCAGCGATATGCCGCATGATGCCGACAAACTCGTCCAGATCCGCCCGTGAGTAGGCTTCGGTCGGTTCAATGGTGGCGGGCTCTGGTACCACATAGGGGTGATGGCTGGTCCAGTAGTGGGTGCCAAAGTCGGCCGCACGGATACCGATCTCGTCCGAATGAATACCGGTGTCTGCCGCCAGACCTGCCCAGCTGTAACGCACCTGCTCGATACGGCGGTGGCCTTCGGCATACGGTGCGGTCAGGCCACGAATCTTCAGCAGCTCGGCCATCATGTAGTTGTTGTTGAGTACCGCGATTTCCGAGACTTCACGCAGGCCATCGGCACCCAGATTCATCACCCAGGCGTAGGCACGCAATACGATGCTGGCGGTGCCCAGGAAGGCCGATACCTTGCCGATGGAGCGGTCATCGCCCATGTCCAACCGGTAGCGCTGTCCGTCCTGCACCACCCGTGGGCGGGGCAGGAAAGGGGCCAGTGCTTCGGTCACACACATCGCACCAACCGCCGGACCACCGCAGGCGTGCGGGGTGGCAAAGGTCTTGTGCAGATTGAAGTGACACAGATCAAACCCGGCCTCACGCGCGCGGGCAATCCCCATCAGTCCGTTGGCATTGGCCTGGTCGTAGCAGGTGAGCGCACCCACACTGTGTGCCAGATCCACCCATTCGCGGATGCGTGGGTTGAAGATGCCGGTGTCTTCCGGATTGGTGATGATCAGCGCGGCGGTACGCGGCGACACTGCGGCCCGCATGGCTTCGAGGTCCGGGTAGCCGTTCTCGTCCGGGTAGAGGGTGATCACCTTGTAGCCCATCAGCTTGGCGCAGGCGGCATCTGACGGGTGCGAGAAAATGGTAGTGATCACTTCATCACGCTGCGCACCTTCACCGCGCGACTCATGCCAGGCGCGAATGATGGCCATATTGGCGTAGATGGCATGTGAACCGGAGCGGGGCTGCAGGTTGATGGCGTCCATGCCGGAGACTTCTTTCAGCACGCCTTCCATCGCGTACATCACCTGCAGGATGCCCTGTACCGTGTCTTCATGCTGCAAGGGATGCAGCTCGCTCATTTTAGGCGCACGGGCCAGCTGCTCATTGATCTTCGGGTTGTACTTCATGGTGCAGGTGCCCTGCCCTACATCCACATTGAAATCCGCCCCAAGGTTTTCCTGCGACAGCCGCAGGTAGTGGCGCAACGTCCGGTTTTGTGACAACTGGGGCAGTGCAGGCGCATCCTTGCGCTGCATGCCCGCGGGCAGGGTGGCCAGCACATCGTGACCGGCCGCTTCGATCGCCGCTTCCACCTCGGGGACCAGCACGCCACGCTCACCAGCCTGGCTCAGTTCAAAAATCACCGGCTCGTCCCAGCGCGCCTGATGATAGCGACGCAGATTGGGCTGGCCATCGGTGAAACGGAATCGGGAAATGTCTTGCATGCTCATGCGGTCTGTCCTTGCAGAATCTGCGCCAGTGCATCCACCAGGGCATCGAGGTCGGCCTGGCTGTGCAGGTCACTGACGGCGTACAGGGCCGATTGCCCCAGTGACGGGAAGGTCTCCGAGAGATCGTGGCCCCCAAAGATGCCGCGTGCACGCAGCGCCTGGTTGATCTCGGCAACGGTCTTGCCGGTGCGGCTGAAGTTCACCACGCACTCGCGGTAATGGGCGCTGCTGCCATGAGCCAGACGCACCCCCGGCAGGCTGGCCAGCCGCTGCTCGAGGTAGCACAGGCGTTTCATCATGCCTTCGCCCAGCTCCTGCATGCCTTGCGGCCCCATCATCGCCAGATAGACCCCGGCGGTGATGCCCCACAGCGCGGCAGCGGTACCGACGAATTCATTACCGTTCTCGCGCTTGTCGAACGAAGTGCGGTGGTAGGCGACATCGCCAAAACCGTACTCGCCCGGCACCTCGGTTGGGGCAATGCCGAACAGGCGGGACGGGTACTGCAGCACCAGCGCTTCTTCGTCCCGGCTGCTGATGAAGCCGCCGTGGCCGCCGCCATAACTCATGTGCATGCCCAGCGGCTGAATGTCGCCGCACACCAGATCCGCACCAAAGCGGATCGGCGGGGTCAGCACGCCGAGCGAGGACGGATCGACCCCGGTCAGCAGCATCGCGCCCTTGGCTTTGACCCGCTGGCTAATGGCAGGCCCATTCTCGATCACCCCGAAGTAATTGGGGGTGTCAAAGTAAAAACCGGCTACCGTATCGTCCAGCCTGGCACTCAGATCGTCGAGGTCCACCTGACCGGTATCGCTATTGAACGCCACGTACTCGAAATCGAGGTCTGCACGGCCATAGGTCACAATATGGCTGAGCTTGTCCGGGTTGACGCTGGCCGCCAGCAGCACCTTGCGCTTGCCCGTGTAGCGCCCCGCCATGCGGCAAACCGTCGCCGCCGCCTGAAAGCCGTCAAAGGTCGGTACGCTGACGACTTCTGCATCCAGCAGCTCACCCATCATCGAGCAGTATTCAAACAGGGCCTGGAAACGGCCATGGTCGTCGTACGGCTCACCGGCGTAAGCGGTCAAAAACTCGCTGCGGCCATTGATCTCGTCACAGATTGACGGCACATGGGTCTGGTAACAGCCACCACCCAGAAAGCTGACCACTTCATTGGCCGCAGTATTGCGTGCCATGATGCGCTCAACATGCTGCTTCAGCCGCACTTCAGACAACATGGGCTCCGGCAGCTGCATGGGCTGGACCATGCGCAGCGCTGCCGGAATCTCGGCGTAGAAATCCTCGACCGAGCGCGCGTTACACGCTGCCAGCATGGCGGCCTTGACCTCTGGCACCGAGTTGGGGATATAGGGATATACCCGGGGTTTGTTGGACATGGTTCCTGACCTGAGTCTGGGGGCAGTCTGAACGCTGCCGGTTGCACACCCCGCCGCAGCCTGCATCAATCTGGCTTTTGCATCCAGCATCTGCATGCACGACGGACTGCGGCTATTACACTTGGCTTGACAGGGCAGTGACAATCGAGCAATTCTCATGCAATGAATAAATTGAGCTCATGCATGATGAGGACGCCATGCGCAAAGACCTGCACTACCTGAAAGCCCTGAAGACCTTTGAGGTGGCCGCTCGCCTGCTGTCCTTCACCCGCGCTGCAGACGCCCTGTTTGTCACCCAGGCCGCCGTCAGCCATCAAATCCGCCAGCTGGAAACCCATCTGGGCTTGAAGCTGTTTGAGCGGCTGGTGCGCAAGGTGCAGCTGACCCCGGCAGGTGAAACCCTGCTGCATACCCTTAGCCAGGCGTTTCAATCCATCGAGCAGGTGATGGACCAGCTACAGCAGCAGGCCCGGCAGCAGCATGGCCTGACCATTGCGCTGACCCCGCTGTTCTCCAGCCGCTGGCTGGTGGGCCGCCTGCCTGCATTCTGGGCTGCGCACCCGGAAATCGAGCTCAAGCTGCACCACACCGTGCAACACGTGGATCTCAAGCGTGAGGGTGCAGATCTGGCCATCCGCTGGGGACAACGGGAGCACTGGCCCGAGCTGATGGCCGACCCACTGTTTGGCACCCAGCTCACGCCAGTGTGCGCACCGGGCTATCGCATGGAAGGCCGTCAGCTGTGTCAGCCCACGGATCTGGCCTGGGCCACCTTGCTGCATGAGGATAACCATCAGGATTGGCAGCGCTGGCTACAGCACGCCGGCTGCGGCCAGCTGTCCGTGCGCCACGGCCCGACCATTGACGACAGCAACGCGCTATTGATGGCGGCCATTGCCGGGCAGGGTGTGGCGCTGGGGCGCCTGGCTTTCATCCAGCAAGAGCTGGATACCGGCCTGCTCCGCCGCCCCTTCAACCCCACCATCGCCAGCCAGGGCCGCTACTGGCTGGTCTACCCACCCAGTCTGGCCGAACGTCCGGCACTGCAGGCCTTTCGCCGCTTCTTGCTCGACGAATCTGCCCGGATGCCGGTACACGAGGGGTGAGCCATCCCGGCATGGTGTAATTCAAGACATCCTACCCACCAGGGCAGTTCATACTTGCCACCAAACAGGCACACTGGAGCACCCGGCGCATGCAGGTCAGGATGACGCCACCATCATTAACCGCAACTTGCTGCAGGAGCTCGCATGACCGACATCCCAGACAACGTCAAAGATCGCATCCGGACCTACGCACAAGGCGAGTGGCCTGATGACTTTGAGATGCAACGGCATATTATCGAGAAGCAGGTGGCAGCATTCCAGACCCTGGAAACCCACCGCGCGCAGTGGGCAACGGATCCATCCATCAGTCCACTGTTCGATCTCGCTGCATCCGAGTGGCCAAATGACTATGAAATGGAACTCCATACCTTCCAGAAACAACTGGAAGCCACGCAGCGATTGGCCAATTACACCGCCGACGACGTGCCGACAGCCATCTTTGAGAAAATCAAGCTCAAGGCCATTCAGGAGTGGCCGAATGATCATGAGATGATTCTGCACACCATGGAAACCCAATTGACCGCATGGCGTGAAGTGCAAAAATTCTAGGCCTCGCGGCTTCAACCCCAATCATGCCGCCGCCTGCAGGCGGCGTGCTGCTTGTACGCCAGACAGCCAGGCCCCGTGTACCGTGGCAAAATAATCGCGGTGGGTGGCTTCGCCAGCAAAATGCAGGCGGCCACTGCTGGCTGCGAGCTGATCGCGCATCTCCGGCGTGGACCCCAGTTTGTTGAAGGAGTAGGCACCACGCGCATAGGGGTCCTGCCCCCAGCGGGTGAGCTGCCAGCGGGAAGGCTCTGGAATCTGCGTGCCGAACACGCTGCGCAAGGTTTGCATGGCACTGTGCACCACATCCCTGTCCGACCAGCCTTCAATGGCCCGGCCAAATTCGACCGCGTTGAAGCCCAGCAGTACCGGCTGCCGGGCGATGCGATGCAGGTTGATCCACTCTTGCCACTGCCCGCGATGGGCCACATCCGGCATCACCGTCAGCCAGTCCGTATTCGGCCAGAACACCTTGGGGAAGCGCAGGTAGCACTTGTTGAGCACCCCCATGCCCAGGCTACGGATGGCCGTCTGCTTGGCTTGGGGCAGCGGCGGGCTGAACTGTACCTGTCCGGACTGCAGCACCCCCAGCGGCAAGGTCACGATAACGTGATCGGCCACCCATCGGCCTTGGCTGGTCTGCACCCGGACCTCGCGCTCATCCTGTTCGACCGATTGCACCACCGTCCCAAGCCGCACTGTGAGACCACGTGCCAGCCAGTCGGTCAACTGACTGTAGCCTTGAGGGAACAGTACATCGTCCCCGTCAAAACCCTCGCTGTCAAAATGGCGCGCCGACAATTCCTCTGCCGAACCCGCAAACTCCTGCTCGAAGTGATCGTTCAACAGGTAGTTGATATACGCCCGGTCATCCTCATCCAGTTTGTCCCACCCCACCGCCCGCTCGACAACCGTGCGCACAGCCACATCCGGCCCCTGCGTGCTCACATTGTGCAGGGCTTGCTCGATCACCTCGCGCCACGCTTCCAGATCGTTCTCTATCGCAGGGGTGAATTTGCCTAGCCGGGGGGTGTAACTGGTGGTGCTCGCATAGCGGGTCGCTTGTGTTCGCGCCCCTGCCTGCCGCGCCAGCGAGACCAGCGGATTCCCCTGCGTACCATGAATCCACGAGGCCCCCATATCCACCGGCACGTCCGGCCACACCGTGCTGGTCCAGATGCGGCCTCCGATGCGCTCCCGCGCCTCCAGCAGCGTCACCGCGTGCCCCTGGCTCACCAGCGTTCGCGCTGCCGCCAGCCCCGCCATCCCCGCTCCCAGCACCAGTACCCGCTGAGGCCGCCCGGCGGCGTGCACCCCGCCCATGCGGCTCCCCAGACTGAGCAGCAGGGCCATCTGCAGTAATTGGCGGCGAGATAACGACATGTGTGCTCCTGGTGCGGGGTGAAGGACCTATCCATACACTATAGGCTAGCGGCAAGTAAGAGCTGGATAGCCGCTGGGGAGGGTCAGCCGTTCACCGCGCGCAAAAGCCGCTGCAATCTGGTTTGACGCGCCTTGATTAACGTGAGGGGCAGTTTTGACTGGATGGTTTTCCACCCTTCGGACAACCGTTGCAGCAGCACCCGCTGGTCAGCAGGCGGAAAACTTGATATCCCGCGCTCCAGCCAGTCTGGTGAGCGGATGAACAATTCTGCTACAGATTCGGAGTACGCTTCACTGGCTGAATTCTGAAAGGACACTGCCACACTCAGCAGCTCATGCAGCAATTGCCGGTCTGCATCCTGGGTCAATCGCTTGACCGCTCGTCGCATGCAGCTTTCCAGCACCGCTTCTTCAAAGGCCTCGGTATCGTGGCGCAAGCGCCTGTAAGCCTCGCCACCCTGATGAATGCTGGCCTTGAATTGTTGATTGAGCACAATGCCTTGCCTGAATGACGAAACCATGTCCTGTTTGCTCACACAGGAAGACTGGGCGCCCGCTGCGCTTGCCAGCGCTGGTGTGATGGCCAGCAGACCAAGCAGTAAACGCTTCATGCACCATCCTTTCCTCATTCTCAGCAGCCGCTGCGCTCACGCTTCTTAACGCTGCTGACTGAGAGCCAGCCGCACCCCCAAGGCCAGCAGTACCCCACCAAATACCCGGTCCAGCCAGACCGAGGCGCGAGGGTGGTTACGGAAAAACCGGGTGGTACGAGCGGTGGCCAGCACAAAGGCTGCCTCCACCACGATGGCAACCAGAATCACCAGCACGCCGAGCAGCATCAGCTGCTGTGCTGTCGTCCCGTGGCCGTGGCGAACAAATTGTGGCAGAAAGGCCATGTAAAACACGGCGACTTTGGGGTTCAACACGTCAATCAGTACCCCCTGACGAAAGGCTTGCCATGGGGTGGTGTGCTGGCGCGGCTGATCGTCGACCCGAAAGGCGGCCCCCGCCGAGCGCAAGGCCTTGATACCCAGGTAGATCAGGTAAGCCGCCCCCACATATTTCACCACATTGAAGGCGGTCACCGAGGTGGCCAGGATGGCCGAGAGCCCCAGTGCGGCCGCGGTCACATGCACCAGCGCCCCGCTGCATACCCCGGCCGTCGCCGCCAGACCGATGCGGGTGCCACCCGCAATCGAGCGGGACAGGATATAGAGCAGGTCCGGCCCCGGTGACACCACCAGCGCCAGGGCAGCAGAGAAGAACAGCAACCAGTATGCGGCTTCCGACATGATGCGACGTACTCCAAGGCTGAGCCATTCAAACCGCGCTACGGTGACACCCTTCACGTGATGGCGTGGCCAACAGGATGGCGGCGCCCGCCGGTGTATCACCGGCGGGAATCTGTAGCGTTACTCTACCGTGACCGACTTGGCCAGATTGCGCGGCTTGTCGACATCGGTGCCACGCTGCAGGGCGGCGTGGTAGGCGAGCATCTGTACCGGGATGGCGTGCACCACCGGCGACAGGGTGCCAACGTGGCGCGGGGTGCGGATCACATGTACGCCATCGGATTCGCTGAAGTGGCTGTCGAGGTCGGCAAACACAAACAGCTCGCCGCCACGGGCGCGCACTTCCTGCATATTCGATTTCACTTTTTCCAGCAGGCTGTCGTTCGGAGCAATCACCACCACCGGCATGCTGTCATCCACCAGTGCCAGCGGGCCATGCTTGAGCTCACCGGCCGGGTAGGCTTCGGCATGGATATAGGAGATTTCCTTCAGCTTGAGCGCGCCTTCCAGTGCGATGGGGTAGTGCACACCACGGCCCAGGAACAGCGCATGCTGCTTGCCGGAGAATTGCTCGGCCCACAGCTTGATCTGCGGCTCCAGATTCAACGCATGCTGTACGCTGCCCGGCAGGTGGCGCAGTTCGTCCAGGTACTGTGCCTCTGCCGCCGCATCCACGCGCCCGCGCACCTTGCCCAGGGTCACCGCCAGTGCAAACAGGCCGACCAGCTGGGTGGTGAATGCCTTGGTGGAGGCTACCCCGATTTCGGCACCGGCGCGGGTGTAAAACACCAGATCGCTGGCACGCGGAATGGCGGACTCGCGCACATTGCAAATCGACAGCGCATGGCGATGGCCCAGCTCACGGGCGTATTTCAGTGCTTCCATGGTGTCCAGCGTTTCACCGGACTGCGAGATGGTCACCACCAGGTGCTGTGGGTCGGCATAGGCCGCGCGGTAGCGGTATTCGCTGGCGATCTCCACATCGCAGCTCACACCGGCGATGCTTTCGATCCAATACTTGGCGGTCAAGCCGGCGTAGTAGCTGGTACCGCAGGCGAGGATCTTCACGCCTTGCAGCTGTGGCAGCACGCTGGCGGCCGCATCGCCAAACAGGCTGGCATTGAAGCCGTGATCCAGCACAGTGTCGATGGTGTCGGACAGGGCCTTGGGCTGCTCGTGAATTTCCTTCTGCATGAAGTGGCTGTATGGTCCCAACTCCAGCGAAGCCAGCGACACATCCGACACATGTACCGGGCGGGTGACCGGCTGGTCGTCCTTGTCGATCAGCTTGACGCCGTCACGCGTGAGGTGGCCGATGTCACCTTCCTCCAGAAAGATCACCCGACGCGTGGTGGAGAGGATGGCCGACACATCGGAGGCGATGAAGTTTTCGCCCTCGCCCAGGCCCACCAGCAGCGGGCAGCCCATGCGGGCGCACACCAGCTCGTCTGGACGGTCCAGTGCAATCACGCCAATGGCGTAGGCACCGGTCAGCTCACGCGTAGCCTGCTTGACGGCGTCGAACAGGCTGCGGCCCGACTGGTAGTAGTAATGCACCAGATGGGCGATGACTTCGGTATCGGTTTGTGACTCGAAGGTGTAGCCCAGTGCCTTCAGGCGCAGGCGCTGTTCTTCATGGTTTTCGATGATACCGTTATGCACCACAGCGATCTGGCCAAAGGAGATATGCGGGTGGGCATTGAACTCGGTCACGCCGCCGTGGGTGGCCCAGCGGGTATGACCAATGCCGAGCAGACCTTGCAGCCCCTCGTCTGCCGCCGC
This sequence comes from Leeia sp., assembly GCF_041909055.1. Taxonomy (NCBI): domain Bacteria; kingdom Pseudomonadati; phylum Pseudomonadota; class Betaproteobacteria; order Neisseriales; family Leeiaceae; genus Leeia; species Leeia sp. Next base: position 110,468 of record NZ_JAYREC010000006.1, read on the forward strand.
ATTTTCCATCTCGGCCACCCGGCCGACCCGGCGCACACGACGGATCTCGCTGCCGGTCAGCACGGCAATACCGGCGGAATCATAGCCACGGTATTCCAGCCGTTTCAGGCCTTCAACCAGAATCGGGACGATATTACGCTGCGCAATGGCGCCAACAATGCCACACATTCATTTTCTCCTGTCTTGCGGGGTGGGCGCGCAGATCAGCGTCACGCCCTTGGTTTCGATCTGGTGACGGGCATCAGCGCTCAGGCCGTCGTCGGTCACCAGGGTATGGATACGCTGCCACGGCAGCTCCAGATTAGGAATGCGGCGCCCGATCTTGTCGGACTCCACCATCACGATCACCTCACGCGCCACTTCGGCCATCACCCGTGACAGGCCAACCAGCTCGTTGAAGGTCGTGGTACCGCGTTCAAGGTCGATGCCATCGGCGCCGATGAACAACTGGTCAAAATCGTAGGAACGCAGCGCCTGCTCGGCCATCTGCCCCTGGAAGGACTCGGAGTGCGGGTCCCAGGTGCCGCCGGTCATCAGCAGGATGGGTTCGTTTTCCAGCTCGCGCAGCTGCCCGGCCACGTTCAGCGAGTTGGTCATCACCACCAGCCCACGCTTGTTACCCAGCAGCGGGATCATGGCGCTGGTGGTGGTGCCACTGTCGATGATCACCCGGTTGTGGTCGCGCAGGCGCTCAGCGGCGGCACGGGCAATTGCCTGCTTTCGTTTCGAAACATGCTCCACATCGGCATCGCTGACCATCTCACTGGGCAGCGACACCGCGCCACCATAGCGGCGCAACAGCAAACCACCGGTTTCCAGCAGCGCAAGGTCTTTGCGGATGGTGACCTCTGAGGTGGCAAAGCGTTGCGTCAGCTCGTCGACACTGACTTCGCCCCGCTCCTGTACCAGGGCGGCAATCGCGTGTCGGCGCTGCTGTGTGTTTCGTTTAGTCATTTTATGTTTCGTTTCGAAAGTTTTGTGATCATAGCAGGCACTGCCCGGCTTTGGCAAGCAGGGGGGCACATAAAGCAAAACGCCCGAACAGCTTGGCTGTTCGGGCGTAATCAAGGCCGGATAGGCTGGCGCCGCCTAGCCTGACCTCTTCTGTGGCCGGGTCCAGCCGGGGATGGTCACCGCTTTGGCGCGGGCGACGGTGAGTTGCTCCGCCGGGGCATCCTTGCTCAGGGTAGAACCGGCGCCAATGGTGGCACCCGCACCAATGGTCAGCGGCGCCACTAGCATGCTGCCGGAGCCAATGAAGGCACCATCACCGATCACCGTGCGGGATTTGTTGACACCATCGTAGTTGCAGGTCACGGTACCCGCGCCCACATTCACCCCACTGCCGATGCTGCTGTCGCCGATATAGGTGAGGTGGTTGACCTTGCTGCCGACCCCCACCTCTGACTTCTTGATCTCGACGAAATTGCCGACGTGGACCTGAGCCGCCAGCACGGCACCGGGGCGCAGCCGGGCATACGGGCCGATCCGCGCACCCTCGCCGACTTGCGCGCCGTCGAGATGAGAAAACGGCGCAATCTGGCTACCGGCTGCAATCTCGCAGTCCTGCAGTACGCAATGCGCACCAATGCTGACGTTGTCTCCCAGTATCACCTTGCCAATGAACAGGCAGTTCACGTCGATCTGCACATCCTTGCCACATTGCAGCTCACCCCGCACGTCGATACGCGCCGGGTCCAGTAGGGTGACACCTTGTGTCATCAACTGCACCGCTTGCTGCTGCTGGTAATGGCGCTCCAGCTCGGCACGCTGTAGCTGATTGTTCACCCCCAGCGTTTCCCACTCGCAGCCGGGGTGCAGGGTGCGTACCGCCACCTGGTCACGCACGGCAAAGCCGATCAAGTCGGTCAGGTAGTACTCACCCTGGGCATTGTCGTTGCGCAGCGCTTTCAGCCAGCGATGCAGGTGCACGTTGGGCAGCAGCAAGATGCCGGTATTGATTTCGGTAATCGCCCGCTCGGCCTCACTGGCATCCTTCTGTTCCACGATGGCCTGCACGGCTCCGCTGGCATCGCGGCGAATACGACCATAACCACTCGGGTCGGTAAGGTGCTGGGTCAGCAAAACCAGATCATCGCCCTGCGCCAGCGCCAGCATGGCACGCAGCGTGGCGTCGGACAGCAGCGGCACATCGCCATACAGCACCAGGGAGTGCCCCTCTTGGGGGAGTTCATGCGCCGCACATTGCATGGCATGCCCTGTACCCAGCTGTGGCACCTGCTCCACCCAGCTGACCGGCAATTCACCCATGGCGGCGCGCACGTGCTCGGCAGCGTGTCCGACCACCACCACCAGTTTGCCATCCGCCACCGCACGGGCGCGTTCCACCACATGCGCGAGCATGGGCTTGCCAGCAATCGGGTGCAACACCTTGGGTTTACTGGAGTACATGCGGGTGCCTTTGCCGCCCGCCAGAATCACGACTGTAATGCTCATGTCTGTCCTGCTTGTTGTGTCCTGCGCCTATTCTACCGCCAGCCGGAGATGACAAACCGGTGACGGCAAGAAAAAAGGCAGCCCGCAGGCTGCCTTTTTCCCGATTCTACTGCCTTAGTGCGACCGCTTGCGCAGCTTGTTGATGGCGGCCAGTTCGGCTACCGCCTGCGCGAGTTCCACCTGGGCCTTGGCCAGATCCAGTGCCGCATTGTTGCTGGAGAGAGCCTCTTCGGCCCGGCGCTTGGCTTCCAGCGCGCGGGCTTCGTCGAGGTCATCCCCGCGCAGTGCCGTATCCGCAAGGATGGTCACCACATGGGGCTGGATTTCCAGCAGACCGCCGGAGACGAACACAAACTTTTCGTCTTCAGCATGCTGCAGCTTGATCTTGATCAGACCCGGCTTCAGACGCGTCAACAACGGCGCATGGCGGGGATAAACGCCAATCTCGCCCCTTTCTGCCGGTGCCACCAGAAATTCAGCAGTACCGGAGAAAATGCTCTCTTCAGCGCTTACCACATCTACATGCATCGTCATGGCCATATCGTCCACCCAGCTTATTGCAGGCTCTTCGCCTTCTCGACCGCTTCGTCAATGGTGCCGACCATGTAGAACGCCTGCTCGGGCAGGTGGTCGTATTCACCATTCAGAATGGCCTTGAAGCCGGAGATGGTTTCCTTCAGCGGCACGTATTTGCCCGGGCTACCGGTAAACACTTCAGCCACATGGAACGGCTGCGACAGGAAACGCTGGATCTTACGAGCGCGCTGCACCACCAGCTTGTCTTCCGGTGACAGTTCGTCCATACCCAGAATCGCGATAATGTCGCGCAGTTCCTTGTAGCGCTGCAGGGTTTGCTGCACGCCACGGGCCACAGTGTAGTGCTCTTCACCCACCACCAGCGGATCCAGCTGACGGGAAGTGGAGTCCAGCGGATCCACTGCAGGGTAGATACCCAGCGCAGCGATATCACGCGACAGCACCACGGTTGCGTCCAAGTGGGCGAAGGTGGTGGCCGGAGACGGGTCAGTCAAGTCATCCGCCGGCACGTACACGGCCTGGATCGAGGTGATCGAGCCAGTACGGGTGGAGGTGATCCGCTCTTGCAGACGGCCCATTTCTTCGGCCAGCGTCGGCTGGTAACCCACGGCGGAAGGCATCCGGCCCAGCAGGGCGGACACTTCGGTACCGGCCAGGGTGTAGCGGTAGATGTTGTCCACGAAGAACAACACGTCACGGCCCTTGCCACCGTCTTCACGCACTTCGTCACGGAAGTACTCAGCCATGGTCAGACCGGTCAGCGCCACGCGCAGACGGTTTCCCGGCGGCTCGTTCATCTGGCCGTACACCATGGCCACTTTGTCGAGCACGTTGGAGTCCTTCATTTCATGATAGAAGTCGTTCCCTTCACGGGTACGCTCACCCACACCGGCAAACACGGACAGACCGCTGTGCGCCTTGGCGATGTTGTTGATGAGTTCCATCATGTTCACGGTCTTGCCCACACCGGCGCCACCGAACAGACCCACTTTACCGCCCTTGGCGAACGGACACAGCAAGTCAATCACCTTGATGCCGGTTTCCAGCAGTTCGGTGGAGGAGGACAGCTCGTCAAACTTCGGGGCCTTGCGGTGAATCGCCCACTTGTCGGTGGAGACGATGTCACCGGCTTCATCCACCGGGTTGCCCAGCACGTCCATGATGCGGCCCAGCGTGGCCTTGCCGACCGGCACGGAAATGCCGGCTGCGGTGTTGGTCACTTCCATCCCACGACGCAGACCATCGGTAGAACCCATGGCAATCGAACGCACCACGCCGTCACCCAGCTGTTGCTGAACTTCCAGCGTCAGCTCCGGGTCGGTCATCTTCAGTGCGTCGTATACCTTGGGCATGCCGTCGCGCGGGAATTCCACGTCGACCACGGCACCAATGATCTGAACAATTTTGCCTTTGCTCATTTTGGTTCCCAAATCCAGTTAAAACCTTTGCGAAGCGGTCCGCCTTCAGGCTCAGACCGCTGCTGCCCCCGCGACAATTTCCGACAGTTCCTTGGTAATCGCAGCCTGGCGGGTCTTGTTGTAGACCAGCTTCAGCTCGTCGATCACATTGCCTGCGTTGTCGGATGCGGCTTTCATCGCCACCATCCGCGCACTTTGCTCGGAGGCCATGTTCTCGGCCACCGCCTGGTACACCAATGCTTCGATGTAACGGGTCAGCAATTCACTGATCACGGTCTGTGCATCCGGCTCATACAGGTATTCCCAAGCGTGGGAAGACCCTTCCTGCAACTGCTCGGCCTTGACCGGCAGCAGCTGCTCCACCACCGGCTCTTGCCGCATGGTGTTGATGAAGCGGGTGTAGACAATGTGCAGTTCGTCGATCTTGCCGTCAGTGAATGCATCCAGCATCACCTTCACCGGACCGATCATTTGGTCCAGGTGTGGCGTGTCACCCAGGTGTGTCACATGCGAGACGACCGAAGCACCCATACGCTGCATGAAACCGAAGCCCTTGCCGCCAATGGCGCACACATCGACCTCGACGCCGGCAGCCTGCCAGCCTTTCATGCGCTGCAACAGCTGACGCAGCACGTTGGTGTTCAAACCGCCACACAGGCCCTTGTCGGAGGTCACCACGATCACACCGACGCGCTTGACGGCAGCGCGTGCGATGAGGAAGGGGTGGGTCCAGTCCTTGGTGGCCTGTGACAGGTTACCGGCGACAACACGGATCTTTTCACCGTACGGGCGGGCAGCCCGCATCCGGTCTTGCGCACGGCGCATTTTGGATGCGGCAACCATTTCCATCGCACGCGTGATCTTTTGCGTGTTTTGCACGCTCTTGATCTTGTTGCGAATCTCTTTTCCGCCAGCCATGACAGCTCCTGTTCGTGCGACCGCTTAGTAGGTCGAGTTCTTCTTGAACTCAGCCAGCGCCGAGGCCAATACCTTCTCGTTGTCGCCCGACAGTTCGCTGCTGCTGTCAATGTCGGCCAGCAACTGCGCGTGGTTGGCCTTCACGTAGGACAGGAACGCAGCTTCAAATGCCAGACACTTCTCCACCGGCACGTCGTCGTAGTAGCCCTTGTTGACGCCGAACAGGGTCAGGGTCATTTCCGACACCTTCATCGGGGCGTACTGACCTTGCTTCATCAGCTCGGTCACACGGCGACCACGCTCCAGCTGCTTGCGGGTAGCATCGTCCAGATCGGAAGCGAACTGCGCGAACGCAGCCAGTTCACGATACTGCGCCAGGTCGGTACGGATACCGCCGGACAGTTTCTTGATGGCCTTGGTCTGAGCAGCACCACCCACGCGGGACACCGAGATACCGGCGTTGATGGCCGGACGGATACCCGAGTTGAACAGGTCGGTTTCCAGGAAGATCTGACCGTCCGTAATCGAGATCACGTTGGTCGGCACGAAGGCAGACACGTCACCCGCCTGGGTTTCAATGATCGGCAGCGCGGTCAGCGAACCGGTCTTGCCCTTCACTTCACCATTGGTCAGCTTTTCCACGTAGTCCGCGTTCACGCGGGATGCGCGTTCCAGCAGACGGGAGTGGATGTAGAACACGTCACCCGGATAGGCTTCACGGCCCGGCGGACGGCGCAGCAGCAGGGAGATCTGGCGGTAAGCCACAGCCTGCTTGGACAGATCGTCATACACGATCAGCGCGTCTTCGCCACGGTCACGGAAGTATTCGCCCATCGAGCAACCGGCATACGGTGCGATGAACTGCATGGCCGGGGATTCGGACGAGGTCGCCGCCACGACGATGGTGTGGCCCAGCGCACCGTGCTCTTCGAGCTTGCGCACCACGTTGGCGATCGACGAAGCCTTCTGACCGATGGCCACGTAGATGCAGATAACGCCGGTGCCCTTCTGGTTGATGATGGCGTCGACAGCCACAGCGGTCTTGCCGGTCTGACGGTCACCAATGATCAGCTCACGCTGGCCACGACCCACCGGCACCATGGCGTCAATCGCCTTGATACCGCTTTGCATCGGCTGCGACACCGATTGACGGGCAATCACGCCCGGGGCGATCTTTTCGATCGGGCTGGAAGCGCGGGCATTGATCGGGCCTTTGCCGTCGATCGGCTGACCCAGCGCGTTCACCACGCGACCGACCAGCTCCGGACCGACCGGTACTTCCAGAATGCGACCGGTGCACTTCACTTCGTCGCCTTCGGTGATGTGCTCGTATTCGCCCATCACCACGGCACCCACGGAGTCACGCTCCAGGTTCAGTGCCAGGCCGAAGGTGTTGTTCGGGAATTCCAGCATTTCGCCCTGCATCACGTCCGACAGGCCGTGAATGCGAACGATACCGTCGGTCACCGACACTACCGTGCCTTGCGTACGCGACTCCGAGCCCGAAGACAGGTTCTGGATCTTGTTCTTGATCAGCTCGCTGATTTCAGATGGATTCAACTGCATGTTCACTCCTAACTTTTGAGCCCATAGGCCATCGCCTGCAGCTTGCCGCGTACGGAAGCGTCGATCACCTGATCGCCGACGGTGATTTTCACACCACCCAGCAATTCGGGATCCACCGTCACCTGTGCGCGAATCTGGCGACCAAATCGTTTCACCAGTTGGGCGCTGAGCTCATTCAGCTGGGCATCGGACAAGGGAAAGGCCGAAACCACGGCTGCATCGACGCCATTTTCGGCGTCCAGCTTCAGTTGCGCATATTGGCGCGCCACTTCCGGCAGCAGGTTCAGGCGCTTGTTGCTGACCAGGATGCTGATGAAGTTTTTCACTTCCACCGACACCTGCTCGCCAACGATGCCCTGCAGCAGAGATTCGATTTGCGGTGCTGACACGTTGGGGTTGTCAATGACGCGGGCAACCTCTTCGTGCTCAACCACCGTTACCAACAAACGCAGTGCGTCTGACCATGCATCCAGCTGGTTCAGCTCTTTGGCGAGCTTGAACGCTGCTTCTGCATAGGGCCGCGCAACGGTAACGATTTCTGCCATGAGTTTTACAATTCCGCTTTGATGGTATCGAGCAGGTCAGCATGAGCCTTGGCGTCGATTTCGCGACGCAGGATCTTTTCTGCACCTGCCACCGCCAGATCGGACACCTGCTGACGCAGTTCTTCCTTGGCGCGGGCCATCAGTTGCTCGACTTCCGCCTGTGCCGCAGCGAGTTGACGCTCGCCCTCAGCCTTGGCGGCATTCTTGGCTTCATCAACGATCTGCGCGGCGCGCTTTTCCGCCAGCGCAATGATCTCGGCGGCCTGCCCCTTCGATTCGCGCAGCTTTTCTGCTGCACGCTTCTCGGCATTTTCGTAGTCGTGCTTGCCCTTTTCAGCGGCAGCCAGACCTTCGGAAATGCGGCGGGCGCGCTCGTCCATCATCTGGGTCAGCGGAGGCCAAACAAACTTCATGGTAAAGAGCACCAGAATTGCAAAGGTGATCATTTGCCCGATTAACGAGGCATTGATGTCCATGTTGTTTTCCTCTCAGGTTGACTGGATGGACCCGAGATTATTGGGCAGCGGCCTTGATGGCGGCGATGAACGGGTTGTTGAAGGTGTACAGCATGGCAACACCCACACCAATCATCGAAATCGCATCCAGCAGACCAGCAATAATGAACAGCTTGGTTTGCAGAACCGGGATCATTTCCGGCTGACGAGCCGAAGCTTCCAGGAACTTACCACCCAGCAGGGCGAAGCCGATAGCGGTACCGATAGCGGCCAGACCGATGATGAAAGCGGCTGCCAGGACGGTGTAACCCTGCAGTTGAGCGACCAGTGCTTGCATTGACGTACTCCTGAGTTAAAAAACGAGTTTGACTACCAAGTTGAAAACGGTTCGGTGCTGATCAGTGGTCTTCCACAGCAAGGCTGAGGTAAACGATGGTCAACATCATGAACACAAATGCCTGCAGGGTCACCACCAGAATGTGGAAGATCGCCCACGGACCACCCAACAGCCACTGCGCGCCCCAAGGCAGCAGGGCAATCAGAATGAAGATCAGCTCGCCGGCATACATGTTGCCGAACAAACGCAGGGCCAGCGAAATCGGCTTGGCCAGCAGCTCCAGCAGCTGGAAGGCGAAGTTCACCGGCGCCAGAATAAGGGTACCGATCGGGCCACTGGCATGGAACGGTGCGGTAAACAGCTCCTTGGTGTAGCCGCCCAGGCCCTTGGCACCGATGGAGAAGCCCATGATCAGGAACATCACCGACAGCGACATGGCGAAGGTCTGGTTCACGTCTGCCGTCGGCACCACGCGCAGGTAGTGAATGCCAAACACGTGGGAAGCAATCCACGGCAGCAGATCCACCGGCAAGAAGTCCATGGCGTTCATCAGGAACACCCAGCAGAAGATGGTGAGCGACAAGGGCGCAATCACCTTGCTCTTGCCGTGGAAGGCGTCCTTGATCTGGGTGTCGACCATCTCGATGATGATTTCAACCAGACATTGCAGACGACCCGGCTTGTCCACGCTGGCGCGACGTGCCACCAAGGCAAAGATGCCGACAAACAGCAGGCCCAGCACCAGGGCAATCCAGAAGGTATCCAGGTGGAAGCCTTGCAGCGGCGCATCTTCCTTGGCCAAAAAGGTCAAGTGGTGCTTGATGTACTCGGTTGCGTTGGCGGGAGCGCTATGTGCTTCAGACATGTTTGAACTTACCCGTTATTTTTTGATCAATACCAGCGCCACCCAGTAGGCAGCGGAAGCAGCAACGAAGGCGGCCAGTAGCCACACGGCGTTGATACCCTTCAATCCCATGAACACCCCGGCAAACAGCACCACCGTGGTGAGAAACTTGACCGCCTGTGCACGAAAATGCGCGCGCATCAGTACGGGGGGTGCAGCAAACTCGACCGCATAGGCAATACGCGCATACAACACACTGCCTGTCACCGCGATGCCGGTGCCGATCAGGGCGGAAACCGCCTGTACCAGCCCACCCGCGATCGCGGCAATCACGCAAACCAGCATACCCAGACCGAGTTGCAACAAGATGACCTTACCGGCCCTGGCAGCCAACATGCGAAAACCCTGCACCCTAAAAGCCGCTGGATTATACCGGCAGGTTTGTTACAGCGTCAAACCCGCCGGGCAAGTCTGTTGTTGTTTTTCAAGGATTTACTGCGAGGCCTTACAGCTGGTGGTAATCGCGGTACCAGTCAGCGAAGCATTGCAAGCCTGTCGCCAGTGGTGTCGCGGGTGCAAATCCGGTCAAGGCGCGCAGGCGATCGGTGTCGGCATAGGTGGCTTCCACATCGCCCGCCTGCATTGGCAGCATTTCCTTGTTGGCGGTCACACCCAGTACCTGTTCCAGTGTTTCAATAAAGGTCAGCAGCGGCACCGGCTGGTGGTTACCGATATTGAACACCCGGTACGGCGCAAAGCTGGTGTCCGGATTGGGGGCCATGCGGTCAAAGGCCGGGTCTGGCGCAGCCGGGTGGTCCAGCAGGCGCACCACCCCCTCGACAATATCGTCGATATAGGTGAAGTCTCGTCGTAGCTGGCCATGGTTGAACACCTGGATGGTTTCACCGCGCAGCATGCGGTCGGTAAACAGCCAAGCCGCCATGTCCGGGCGTCCCCACGGGCCGTAGACGGTGAAAAAGCGCAGGCCGGTGGTCGGGATGCCAAACAGGTGGCTGTAGCTGTGCGCCATCAGTTCATTGGATTTCTTGCTGGCCGCGTACAGGCTCACCGGATGATCAATGGCGTCTGACTCACTGAACGGTAGCTTGCTGTTGGCACCATAGACACTGCTGGAGCTGGCATAGACCAGATGTTTCACCGGGTAATGACGGCAACCTTCCAGGATATTGACGAAGCCTGCCAGGTTGCTGGACACATAGGCGCCGGGGTTGGTCAACGAATAGCGCACCCCGGCTTGCGCCGCCAGGTTCACCACCGCATCAAAACGTTCCTGCGCAAACAGCAGCAGCAGGCGCGCGCCATCGGCCAGGTCCATTTGCTGGAAACGGAAACCGGGCAAAGCCTGCAAGCGGGCCAGACGGGCGTGCTTGAGGCGGACATCGTAGTAATCATTGAGGTTGTCGATACCGACTACCTCGTCACCGCGTGCCAGCAGCTGCTGGCTGAGGTGCATGCCGATAAACCCGGCAGCGCCGGTCACCAATACCTTCATGGTCGTTTTTCCTGTTGTCGCCGCAGCAGCTCGCGCGCCTTGGCGTACTTGATGAAGCTGTTGAAGCAGCCAATGCTGATGTGGACCAGACCCGGCACCCCATCCAGCATGCCCAGCCGCAGCACATACATCTTGAAGAATCGCAGCAGCGGGCTCAGCCACAGCTTGAGGCCACTCACCCGCTTGCCTCGCGCCGCCAGCCGCTCGGCCTGCAGGCTGGTATAGCGATTCTGCTTGGCCAGATAACTGTGGAGGTCATCGGCCGACTCGTGCAGCAGATCGCCCTTGAGCAAGCCCATGCTGCCCTCGGTCACCACATGTTCGTGTACCGGATCCTGGCTCCAGCGCGCTTGCTGGCGGTGGAACAGCCGCGGAATGCGGTCCGGATAGCCTTCACCATGCCGCAGCCAGCGCCCCATGAAGCGGTTGCAGCGTGGCATCTGGTAGGCGGCATGCTGCGGCTGCTGCAGTACCAGCTCAATGCTGGCGCGCAAGGTATCGCTCACCCGCTCGTCGGCATCAATGCTGAGCACCCAGTCATGGCTGGCCTGCTCAGTCGCAAACTGCTTCTGCGCGGCAAAGCCCAGCCAGGGCTGGTGGATCACCCGTGCGCCTGCGGCTTCGGCCAGCGCCACGGTATCGTCGCTACTGCCGGAGTCCACCACCACAATTTCGTCGCAAAACTGCAGCGCCGCCAGCGTGGCCGGGAGCTGAGAGGCTTCATTGAGGGTGATGAGGACGGCAGACAGGGGTTGGCGCATGGCCGGAAACCGGAACAATGATCGCCGCAGTATATCAGGTCTGCCAAGGGACGATCGGCACGCCGCCCGGCGGCCTTTCCGGTACAATGCCGCGCATGCCGAACATCCTGCTGGTCCGCATGTCGTCGATGGGCGACCTGATCCATACCCTGCCCGTGGTCAGCGACCTGCGCGCCCATTTTCCCGACGCCCGTATCGACTGGGTGGCCGAGGAGCAATACGTCGAACTGCCCGCGCTGCACCCCGGCGTCAGCCATATCCTGCCCATCGCCATTCGGCGCTGGCGCAAGCGGCTGTGGTCACGCGTCGTCTGGCAGGAGATCCGCACCTTCCTCGACCAGCTGCAGCAAGTCCGCTACGACGCCATCATTGATCCGCAAGGCCTGCTGAAAAGCGCCTGGGTGTGTGGCCGGGCCCGCGGCCCCTCCTGCGCGTTTGACCGCAGCAATATTCGTGACCGCTTTGCACTACCGTTTTACGACCGTACCTTTGCCATTCCGACTGGCGATCATGTGATCACCAAGAACCGCAAGCTGGCCGGCCTGGCGCTGGGTTACACCCCGGAGGCCGCCATCCATTACGGCATTCGCAATGTAGACCATGCCTTGCCCTGGTTGCCACAAGGCCGCTTTGCCGCCTTGCTGACCAATACCGCCCGCGCCGCCAAGGAGTGGCCGGAGGCGCACTGGATCACACTCGGCCAGCAGCTACACACAGCAGGGATTCGCAGCCTGTTTACCTGGGGCAGCGAACCGGAACGGGTACGCTCAGAACGGCTGGCCGCCGCCATACCGGACGCGCAGGTGGCCCCCCGTCTGACGCTGCTGGACGCCACCGCCATGTTGTCGCATGCCACGCTGGCGGTCGGCGTGGATACCGGCTTCACCCATATTGCCAACGCGGTGGAAACGCCGACCATCGCCCTGTTCTGTGACAGCGACCCCAATCACGCCGGCGTGATGGGCGACCAGTACGTCGCCAACCTGGGCGGGGTGCAGGTGCAACCGACTGTGGCACAGGTGTGGCAACACGCCAGCGCCGCACTGGCCCGCATCACGTCATGATGGCCCGCGCGCTGTACAGCCTGTGCTGGTGGCTGCTGTTGCCCCTGCTGCCGCTGCGCCTGTGGTGGCGGGGACGCAAAGAACCAGGCTATCGCCTGCACTGGGCACAGCGCCTGGGCTACTACCGTCTTCCGGTAGATCGCCAGCGCCCGCTGATCTGGCTACACGCCGTGTCGCTGGGGGAAACCCGCGCGGCACAGTCGCTGGTGGCCGGATTGCGCCTGCGCTACCCACAGCACCAGCTGCTGATCACCCATCTGACTGCTACCGGACGCGAAGCAGCACAAGCGCTCTATGGCGAATACGCCTTGATTGCCACCCTGCCCTACGATGGCCCGCTGGGCATACGCCGCTTCCTGCGCCACTTCCGGCCCGCATTTGGCCTGATTCTGGAAACCGAGGTGTGGCCGAACCTGTGCGCTGCCAGTCAGGCTGCGGGGGTACCGCTTTACCTGCTCAATGCCCGGCTGTCCGCCCGCTCCGCACGCGGCTATCAGCGTTTTGCAGCACTCAGCAGGCCCGCCTTTGCCCGCTTCCGCGCCATCGCCGCACAAAGCGAAGCGGATGCCGAACGGCTGCGACAACTGGGCGGGCAAGCGGTTACGGTCTGCGGCAACCTCAAGTACGACCTGCAACCGCCCCCTGAGGCCGCCACGCTGGCCCAAGGCTTCCGTCACGCCATCGGAGAGCGACCGGTGTTGCTGCTGGCCAGCAGTCGTGACGGTGAAGAAGCGCTGTTGCTTGGCGCCTTGCAGCAACAGCCCTTGCCTGCCCACGCCCTGCTGGTGGTGGTGCCACGCCACCCGCAACGCTTTGACGAAGTCGCCCGCTTGCTGGCACCTGCCGGTCACCTGCAGCGGCGCAGCCAGTGGGATGGCGCAGCCCCCCTGCCCGCCGAGGTACAGATTCTGCTGGGGGACAGCCTGGGTGAACTCTATGCCTGGTATGGCTGTGCTGACCTCGCCATCATGGGAGGCAGCCTGCTGCCCTATGGCGGGCATAACCTGATCGAAGCCGCTGCAGTCGGTTGCCCATTGCTGCTGGGGCCGCACATGTTCAACTTTGCCGAAGCCAGCCAGTTGGCGGTCGATGCCGGTGCCGCGCACCGTGTGACCGATGTGGCGGACGCCCTGCAGCAAGCCATGGCGCTGCTGGCAGCCCCCGTGCAGCGACACGCCATGCGTGAGGCGGCGCTGGCCTTTGTCGCCCGCCATCAGGGCGCAACACAGCGCATGCTGGCCATGCTGCCGGATGGGGTGGCATGAACGACGCCTTGCATGTGCTGCAGCATACCTTTGGCTACCCGGCTTTCCGTGGGCCGCAGGCCGACATCATTGCCAGCCTGCTGGCGGGTGACGATGCCCTGGTGCTGATGCCGACCGGTGGCGGCAAATCGCTGTGCTACCAGATCCCGGCCCTGCTGCGCCCCGGTTGTGGCATTGTGGTGTCACCGCTGATTGCACTGATGCAGGATCAAGTGGATACCCTGCGCCAGCTGGGCGTGCGCGCCGCCTGCCTCAACTCCACGCTGGACCCACGCGATGCCTGGGCAGTGGAGCAGCAGTTGCTGGAAGGCCAGCTCGACCTGCTCTATGTTGCCCCTGAGCGCCTGTTGACCGACCGCTTCCTCAACCTGCTGCAACAGGCCCCGCTCGCGCTGTTCGCCATTGATGAAGCCCACTGCGTATCGCAATGGGGGCACGACTTCCGCCCGGAATACATGGGGCTGTCGATTCTGCATGAACGCTGGCCGCAGGTGCCGCGCATCGCGCTGACCGCCACCGCCGACCACGCCACCCGACAGGAAATGATAGACCGGCTGGGCTTGCAACAGGCGCGGCAGTTCATTACCAGCTTTGACCGGCCCAACATCCGCTACCGCATTGCCGAGAAAAACCGCCCTCGCGAGCAGGCGCTGGCATTGATCCGCACCTATCCGGACGCCGCAGGCATCATCTATTGCCTGTCGCGCAAGCGGGTGGAGGACACCGCCGCCTGGCTGCGGCAACAAGGCATCCCGGCCCTGCATTACCACGCGGGTCTCGACAGCCAGACCCGTCAGCAGCACCAGCAGCAGTTCCTGCGGCAGGAAGGCCGGGTGATGGTGGCGACCATCGCGTTCGGCATGGGCATCGACAAGCCGGACGTACGCTATGTGATTCACCTTGACCTGCCGAAGAGCATCGAGAGCTACTACCAGGAAACCGGCCGCGCCGGGCGCGACGGCGAACCGGCCGAAGCCTTGCTGCTGTATGGCATGCAGGACGTGGTGATGCAGCACGAGATGATTGCGCAGGGCGAAGCACCGCCCACACAAAAGCGGCTGGAGCGGCAGAAGCTGGACGCCCTGTTGGGCCTGTGTGAGAGCAGCCGCTGCCGCCGTCAGCACCTGCTGGCCTACTTTGGGGAAGACGCCGCCCCCTGCGGCAATTGCGACAACTGCCTGCAGCCACCGGAAACCTGGGACGCCACCGACGCGGCCCGACGTGCGCTCTCTTGTGTGTTCCGCTGTGAGCAGCGCTTCGGCGCCGGGCATGTGATCGACGTGCTGCTGGGCAAACGCACGCCCAAGGTCGAGCAGTTTGGTCACCACAGCTTGAGCACCTTCGGCATTGGCAGCGAGCTGGGCGAATCCAGCTGGCGGGTGCTGTTCCGGCAACTGCTGGCGGGTGGCTATCTGGAAAGTGATGCCGAACGCTTCGGTGCCTTGCAGCTGACGGAACGCAGCCGCCCGCTATTGCGTGGTGAAACCACGCTGACCGTGCGGCGCGAACCGGCAGGCAACAAGGCGCAGCGCGGCGTTCGTAGCGGCGAGTGGCGTTTCCGCGATAGCGCGGAAGAATTACTGTGGCAGCAGCTGCGGCAGTTGCGCCGCAAGCTGGCCGATGAGCAGGGCATACCGCCCTATATGATTTTTGGCGACACCACGCTGCGCCATCTGCTTGACCGTCGCCCGCAGACACTGGACGCGCTGCGCGATACCTTTGGCATTGGCGACAGCAAGCTCAGCCGCTATGGCGACGCGCTGCTGAGCGTACTGCAGGCCCACCATGCCCAGCACGGCCCGCCCACAGTGAGCGAAGTACCCTATCACGACAGTGCCCGCACCAGCGTGGCCGCCGTGCGGCAGGGACGCCACGCGCTGGCAGTGGCCAGCGAGCGGCAATTGAGTGCCGACACCATCTACCAGCACCTCTCTGCCGGCATCCTGGCCGGGGATATTGATGTCGGCACCGCCACCGGGCTCGATGCCGACAGCCTCAACCGGATTGAGCTGGCCTTGCAGCAGGATGATGTGGCGCTGCGGCTGAAGCCCGCCTTTGATGCGCTGGACGGTGAATTCAGCTATGGCCTGCTGCGCTGTGTGCGCAGCGGTCTGCAGCGCCAGGAGGGCTAATGGAAAGTCGTCAGCTGTTGCAGTGGTACTGCAAGGTGGTCGATCTGGGCAGCTTCTCGGCGGCCGCCCGTGCGCTGGACCTGATGCCCTCCAGCCTGTCGCGCGCGGTACAGCAGCTGGAGGCCGAGCTGGGCACGGTACTGATGACCCGCAGCACCCGCCGACTGACGCTGACCGAAGCCGGTCAAGTGTATTACCGTCACGCCCGCAGCATCCTGGAGGCACTGGACGGCGCACGCGATGCGGTCCAGCAATTGCAGGAAGTGCCGTGGGGGCGCTTGCGGCTGACCGCCCCCAGCCAGATCGGCCCCAGTGTACTGACCCCCTTGCTGCCAATGTTCTGTGCCCGCTACCCGCGCATCGAGCTGGAGATGCTGTATACCGACCGCAATGTGGACCTGCTGGAGGAAGGGTATGATCTGGCCTTGCGCATCCAGCAGCACCGACGCTCAACCAATCCTCGCTATGCCGCCGAGTGGCTCGCCCCTTATCTGCGCCATGTGGTCGCCAGCCCGGACTATCTGGCACGGCATGGCACACCACAACATCCGTCAGAACTGGTGAATCACACCTGTATCAGCCGTACTGGCTCGGAGCAACAACACGTGTGGACCTTTACCGTGGAGGGTAAGGCAGAGGACTTTCTGCTGGGACGGCACCACGCCACCGACTCAGGCATCACCATGATGCACCTGGCCGAGCAGGGGGTGGGTATTGCCCGGCTGGGGACCTACCTTTGCCAGGAACAGGTCGACAATGGACGCTTGCAGGTCATCCTGTCAGAGTATGACCTGCCCGAGCCCTGGCATCTGGTGGCCCGCTACCCGAAACGGCCCCTGGCGGCCAAAACCCGCGCCATGATTGATTTTCTGCATCAGCAATTGCCGCTACGGATGTAGACCTGGCTTACAGGCTATCCATCACCTCAACAATACGCTCGCTGGTGGTCGCCACATCGCGCCACAGCTCGGGGCTGCTGCCCTGCTTCATCGCCCGCTCCAGCGCCTGTTCAAAGAAGGCCCACTGGGTTTCTGCCAGCTGAATACGCGACAGGCGATCCGGCTGCTGTGTCGATTGTTGCCGGAGCTGGCGCAGGTTGGCCGTCACTAGCCGGTGTGCGGTAACGAGATCACTGGCCACAAACGGTTGATTGGCCCCGAGCTGTTGCAAAGCATAGAGCTTGGCCAAGCGTTGTGACTGGATACTGATTTGCTGTTGCAGTTGCCGCTCGGTTTTACGCCCCTGGCTGACATCCCACTTTTCCCACAGCTGGTTGGCCTGCTGCGCCACGTAAATCCACTCTTCATTGAGTGCGGCCAGCTTGCGTACATCTGCCTGTGCATTGAGCTGCGGTTTGTAATCTGTCCAAAGTTGCGCCAGCAGTTGATATTGTTCACGAATCGCCGCGGTGGGTGCCTGTTGCTGCAGGGTCTGCAGGTTGCGGGCAAACTGCTCGCTACTGGCGCGCAGTTGCTCAGCCGGTCGGCTGGCCGTCACATTCAAGCGCTGCAGGGCATAGGCTTTGACCAGGCGCTCGGCCAGAAACACCTGCTGTCCCGCCTGCTGGGTGGTGCTGTCGCTGGCCATGGCCCAGCGGGCCGTCAGCGCCAACAGGCACAATAACCAATACTTCCATTGTTTCATGATGCAAGATCCCGTCGTCTGCGGTGGTAATGCCGCTTGGTCGGACAGGTCTGCTCAATCTGTCGGCGGTGTGGTCACCACTTCCAGATAACCCAGCCAGCGCAGGGCTTGCTCACGGCTATCGCCGCACATCTCCGGGCTGGGCTGCAGGCCGCTGCACACCGCAGGCCGCTCCGGCTGGCCAAACAGGCGACAGCGCAATTGTTCATCCAGCTGCACGCAATGTACACCGGCCGGTTTGCCGTTCGGCATGCCGGGTATGGGGGAGGAAATGGAGGGGGCAATGCAGCAGGCGGCACAGCCGCTGCGGCAGGCAAACTCAGAACAGCTCAATGTCGCCTCGCGGGGCATCCGGTTGATTCAGCTTGCCATCTTGCAGCAACTGCAGGTAATTGCAGCACTGGTTGCGGCCATGCTGCTTGGCGTAGTACAGCGCCCGGTCTGCCTGACCGATCACATCACTGGCACTGCTCGGCACCGGAATACGGGTATAGCCAATACTGACGGTGACCTTGCCCACCTGCGGGAAAGGGTGGTGCTCTACCGTCCAGCGCAAGCGCTCAAAGGTCTGCTGGGCGTGTTCCGCCGAGATGTTACCGAGCAGGATGACAAACTCTTCGCCGCCAAAGCGGAAAATCTGGTCGTGATAACGGAAGTTTTGCCGCATCAATCCCGCCAGCAGGATCAACACCTCGTCCCCATACAGGTGACCAAAGCGGTCATTGATCACCTTGAAGTGGTCGATATCCACCACCCCCAGCCAGTAGGCATCCGACGCAGCGCGTTCCTGCATGGTGGTGGGCCCCATGGTCATAGGGGTGTGGTGGCCCATCAGCATCATGCGGTGAAAGCGGACATCAAAGGTCTTGCGGTTCATCAGCCCGGTCAGGCTGTCATGCTCGGCATAGCGCAGCAAGGAGAGGTGGTTGCGCACCAGTCCCAGCATGCGGTCCACCACCTGCAACAGATCATGCCCCGGTGAGCGCAATAACTGTAGCTCAAACACCCCGATGGCCTGTTGATCCTGATGCAGGGCCAGCAACAGTTGGAAGCCGCCATCGCCTCGCCGGGTCAGTCGGGTATTGTGCTCCAGGCTGGCCATCAGCCAGTGGTTCTTGTCGCCCAGCAGCGGCGCCTGCACCCGTGAATGCTCTTCCAGCGGGAAATGGCGCAGATCACCTTTGTCGATCCGCACCATGGTGTGCACGCGCAGGCCGGTCGGGCTCTCCAGCAAGCGGGAATAGGTCAGCTGCTCGGGCTGCAGCTGCTCCTGCAGGACCGCAGACAGGCTGAGCTCCAGCATGTCGAGATCCCGAATACGGGTCAGATGGCTCAGCACCTGCAACAAGGTGATGGTGTACTGGTGTTGCGGCAAAATGGCTTCCTGCTCCGGTACTTGGCTCTTATTGTAGGTGATTCCTTGCGTGTCTGCAGGCTGTGCGAGCGGCTGAAATATGGGATAATCTGAAGATTGTCGGATCAACGATGGGGTAGCGCAGCATGGATTGGGCACAAGCACGATTCAACATGGTGGAACAGCAGATTCGCCCGTGGGAGGTGCTGGATGAAACAGTACTGAACCTGCTGTTTGAGGTGAAACGCGAAAACTTCATCCCGGCCAACTGGCGTGATCTGGCGTTTGTGGACATGGAAACGCCCATCAAACAAGGCGTCACCACCCTGCCACCGAAAGTAGAAGCCCGCCTGCTGCAGGAACTGCACATCGGCGCCACTGACAAGGTCCTGGAAATCGGCACTGGCTGTGGTTACCTCACCGCACTGCTGGCCCGGCTGGCCCGCCATGTCTACAGCGTGGACATTGACCCGGAGCTGACCGAGCTGGCCCGTGGCAACCTGAGCCGTGCCGACATCCGCAATGTGACGCTGGAAACCGGCGATGCCGCTCAAGGCTGGAACAGCCGTGCACCGTATGATGTCATCGTCGTCACGGCTTCGTTGCCGGTGCTGCCGGACAGCCTGCTGAGCCAGCTGAACCCGGGTGGCCGCCTGTTTGCCATTGTTGGCGATGCGCCGGTGATGGTGGCCTCGGTGATGTCCAAGGATGGCGCTGGCACAGTCAGCCGCCGCGTGCTGTTTGATACCCAGACCGCACCGTTGCAGAACGCAGCCCAGCCGCAGCGTTTCAGCTTTTGATTCGACAATAACCTGTCACCCTCAACACCCCGCAAGGGGTGTTGTGCTTTGTGGAGCCCTGACATGCACACCTTGACCGCACAACAACTGCAGCACTGGCTGGCAGACCCCAGCCGCCCGCAACCGCAGCTGATCGACGTACGCGAGCCCTGGGAGGTTGCCCTGTGCCAGATTCCCGGCAGCGTGAACCTGCCCATGCATGAAATCAGCAACCGCCTGAACGAAGTCAACGACGGCGAGCTGGTGACCATTTGCCACCACGGCATGCGCAGCTATCAAGTGGCGCTGTTTCTGGAAAATGCCGGGCTGGGCCCGGTGCACAACCTGACCGGCGGGGTGGAAGCCTGGGCCACGCAAGTCGATCCCGACATGGCCCGCTACTGAGCCATGTGCCTGATCGGCCTTGCCTGGCAGCAGCACCCGCAGTGGCCGCTGATCCTGCTGGCCAACCGCGATGAGTTTCGTCAGCGGCCTACCGCCGAGGCACAGTGGTGGCCGGAGGGCTGGCTGGGCGGTCGTGACCTGCAAGCCGGGGGCAGCTGGCTGGCGTTGGGGCGCGATGGCCGCCTGGCCGCACTGACCAATGTGCGGAATGTGGCCGATTATCGCCCCGACGCCCCCTCTCGCGGTGAACTGGTCACAGCCTGGCTGCAGGGCCAGCTGTCCTCGGCCGATTATCTGGCACAGCTGCGGCTCCGCGCCCGACAGTACAACGGCTTCAACCTGCTGCTGTTTGATGGCCAGCAGCTGCTGGCTTACCACAGCCCGAGTGATCAACTGCAGGCCTGGGGGGCAGGCACTTATGCCGTTTCCAATGCCGGGCTGGATACGCCGTGGTACAAAAGCCTCGGCCTGCAGCAGGGTCTGAGCGCTGTGGCACAGCCCGAGGATGAGGGTGCCCTGCTGTCGCTGCTGACCGACCGCCAGCTTGCACCCGATGCGCTGTTACCGGATACCGGGCTTGGGCTGGCGCGGGAGCGGACATTGTCTGCTCGCTTTATTGAAGGGGAAGCCTACGGCACCCGCAGCTCTTGCCTGCTCTGGTGGTCGCCATCGCAGGTTCGTTTTCATGAGTATCAATGGCCCAGTGCTGAAGTCGCCTGCTTCAGCTTTGTTCCGAGTCGGCCGTAAAGACCCGCAGTTGCTGGCCCAGGATGCGTCCGGCACGGCGGATGTCGTTTTCGTGCACCCCGGCATAGCCCAGAACCAGGCCGGATTGCTGGGGTGTCGCCAGATGGAAACTGCCCAGCGGCGGTGTTTGCACCTGCCGTTGCTGTAACTGCTGCATCAGCGGCCGCTCCTTGCTGCCCACGGGCAAGGGGCACACCACGTGCAAGCCACCTTGCCCGCCCAGCAGCGCCGCCTCAGCCTCCAGTCCATCCGCGATACTGTCACGCAGCAGCTGTTGCCGTGCCGCATATAACTGGCGCATCCGGCGGATGTGGGAGGCCAGATGGCCCTCTGCAATAAACTCCGCCAGCGTGGCCTGCTTGACGTAATCCGGCTCGCGCAACAGCCGGGCCTGCAAGCGGGTCAACGGCTCGACCAGCACCGGCGGCAGTACCAGATACGCCAGCCGCAGCCCCGGATAACAGGCCTTGCTCAGCGTACCCATATAGATCACCCGCTGCGCCCGGTCCAGTCCCTGCAGGGCCGCCAGCGGCGCGCCATCGTAACGGAACTCGCTGTCGTAATCGTCTTCCAGAATCCAGCTCTGCTGCTGGGCGGCGTATTGCAGCAGGCTGCGGCGACGGCTCAGGCTCATCACGCAGCCCAGCGGGTACTGGTGGGAGGGTGTCACATAGATCAGCCGGGGAACCGGATAGTCACCCCGCTCCCAGCACAAGCCCTCGTTATCCACCGGCACCGGGCACAGGGCAAGCTCCGCTGCGGTCAGCGCGGCACTGGCGCCGCCATAGCCGGGCTCCTCCATCCACGCCACATCGCCGGGGTCGGCCAAGGCACGTGCCAGCAAATCCAGCGATTGCTGGGTGCCGGAGGTGATCAGGATCTGCTCCGGGCTGCAATTCAGCGCACGGGTCAGGCGCAGATAATCGCTCAGCACCTGCTTCAACCCCTGATGCCCGCCGGCACGGGTGTACCCCAGCCAGTCGCGCGGCATCTGCCG
This sequence comes from Leeia sp., assembly GCF_041909055.1. Classification (NCBI taxonomy): domain Bacteria; kingdom Pseudomonadati; phylum Pseudomonadota; class Betaproteobacteria; order Neisseriales; family Leeiaceae; genus Leeia; species Leeia sp. The sequence goes on from NZ_JAYREC010000006.1 coordinate 132,206, forward strand.
TTGCTGCCGCTGCCAGATCCGCTGCCACAGCAAATGCGGAAATTGCGCCAGCTCGGGCACACCCGGCAAAAAGGCCGGGGTGCGCTCACGCATGAATCCCCGCATCTGCATGCCGCCCAATACCAGCTGCACCCGACGCGATAAGTAAGGGCCACCTGCAGCGTTTTCCACCGGCGTTGTAACCTCACCTTGCGGGCTGGGGTCCGGCAGGGTTTCCGCCACATAGCTGCCTGCGCCGTGCCGGGTCAGCACATAGCCTTCTGCCTGCAATTGCTCAAACGCATACAGCACCGTGTTCCGCGCAATCTGCAAGGCCGTTGCCAGTTGGCGCGAGGAGGGTAGCCGTTGTCCACCCTGCAGCCGCCCCTGCAGGATCAGCTCGCGCAGCGCGCGATACAGCTGGCGATTTTGCGGCAGCGAAGCCTGCACCAGCAGCGGCTGCAACCACTCTGCCAGCGCCTCGAGCGGCACGGTCTGCTGCTTTAAATTGGTTCCAGTAGGCATGGCTCTCTGGGAGGTGGAATGGGACTGCTTTCAGTCTACCTTGCCTTGTCATGCTCGTCAGCAGACATCCATTATTTGTGCTTTACACGCAAAGATAATTTGCATGAAAGATTATTTATTGCGATATCTAATACAAATAAGATGCTGCCATCCCTTTCACATCAGGAGCGCCACATGCATACGTGCCAACATCCCACGACAGCCACCGGGCTGTGGCAAACCCTGTGGCAGGCGCTGCGGGCCACAAGACAGCAACTGGAAGACGTACAAGCGTTACGCGAAGAATGGCATCAGCCCCAAGCTGACAGACCGGAGCGCAGCCATCACTGGCGGCAACCGCCGCTGTGACGGCACTGCGACAGTCTGCCACGCGTACCGTCTGCCGATCTGTGGGACAATCCGGCTTTAATTTGGACATATCATGAGGACACCCGGATGAAGCTGCGCATACGTACCCTGCTGGCTGGCGGCCTGTTGCTGGCCAGCACCTTGCTCCACGCCCATCAGTTTGCAGCGGGCAAGCTGTTGATTGTTCACCCCTGGGCCAAGCCCACCGTGCCGGGCAGCATGGCGGGTGCCATTTACTTTGACATCCGCAACAGTGGTGAAGCCGATACCCTGGTGGCGGTCAGCAGCCCCGCGCTGGCTGAGCAGGTCGAGATGCATAACCATATTAACGACAACGGCGTGATGCGCATGCGCCAGGTGCCCAACGTACCGATCACCGCCAATGCACAAGCGCACTTCAAGCCGCATGGCTTGCACGTGATGCTGATGGGGCTGAAACAACCGCTGAAACTGGGCGACAAGCTGCCGCTGACACTGCGTTTCCAGAAAGCGGGCGAGGTCAAGGTGGAAGTGGTGGTGCAGGCGGAAGATGAACCCGCGCATTGAGGCGGGCATGTGGTGACCGGGTCTCACCGCACCAGAGCAAGACCCCCGACAGATTGGGGGTCTTTTCATTTGAGCCCGGCCAGACGCGTCAGGCAAACTGCAAAAACAAAAAACCCCGGCAGAACCGGGGCTTTTTGTCGAATTGGTTGCGGGGACAGGATTCGAACCTGTGACCTTCGGGTTATGAGCCCGACGAGCTGCCAGACTGCTCCACCCCGCGTCAGAGAAAAGAGATTATATCTGAGTTACAGGATATTGCAAGCCTTTACGCCAATTCTTTTTCAGCAGGTGGTACAAAGCGCATCTGCTGGTGCGGTATGCCATCCTCCAGATAGGGCTCGCCTTCGACCTGAAACCCCAGCGACTGGTACAAGCCCAGCAGGTAGGACTGCGCACTGATCACCACCGGCCAGCCAGGCCAGTACTGCGCAATCGCTTGCAGCGCCTGCTGCAGCAAGGGGCGGGACCAGCCCTGTCCGCGCGCTTCCGGCGCCACCACCACCCGCCCCAGGCTGGGTTCCGGGTAGCTGGCCCCGGGAGGCAGCAGCCGCAGGCAGGCCAGCAGGGCCCCATCCTGCCATAGTGACAGGTGCCGGGTCTCCGGCAGCCCATCTAGCGCGTCCGGGTCCAGATAGATGCATTGCTGCTCAACCACAAACACCCGGCTGCGCAAGATCAGCATCTGCAGCAGGTCATGGCTGCTCAGCTCTGCCAGCGTCTGGCAGCGCCAGTCCACCGCCATTACAGGGCCGCCCGCAGCGCTGCGAAGCCTTGCTGCAGATCGGCCAGCAAATCCTCCACCGCCTCCAGACCAATGTGCAGGCGCGCCATGCTGCAGTTCCAGCGATGGCCGGTCAGATCACGACTACGGGCCTGGGTGGACGGCAGGATCAGGCTCTCATAGCCGCCCCAGCTGTAGCCAATGGCAAACAGTCGGGTCTGATCTACCAGCCGGTTGACCGCATCCATCGGCACCGTGTCCTTGAACACCAGCCCCATCAGGCCGCAGGCATAGTCGGGGTGGAAGTCGCGCTTCCACAGCGCATGGCCGGGGCTGGCTTCATGCGGCGGGTACAACACGGTGGCCACTTCCGGTTGCTGCAGCAGCCAGTCCGCCACCTTCCGGGCATTCTCACGGTGCACCGCCAGCCGTGCACTGAGGGTACGCACACCGCGCAAGGCGAGGTAAGCATCATCCGGGCTGACCGCCTGCCCCATCTCGCGGTAGGCTTGGTATACCTTGCCGTAGAGGGCCTCGGTACACAGAATGGCGCCCATCATCACATCGGAGTGGCCCACAATGTATTTGGTGGCAGCATGGATCGACACATCCACACCCAGCTCAAACGGCCGCCAGCCAATCGGCGTCGCCCAGGTGCTGTCGGACACCACCACCGCACCCGCAGCATGCGCCGCAGCGGCAATGGCCGGCACATCCTGCATCTCGAAGGTATGGGTGCCCGGCGTCTCCACATAGACCACGCGGGTGGTCGGGCGCAGCAGGCGCGCGATGTCCGCACCGCTCAGCGGATCATAGTATTCCGTCTCGATCCCCATGCGGGTCAGCAGGGTGTCGCAGAAATGGCGGGCGGGCTGATAGACCGAATCCGGCATCAGCACATGGTCGCCGGGCGACAGCAAAGCCAGCAAGGTGGTGGTGACGGCACTCAGACCGGAGGAGGTCAGCAGGCAACCCTGCGCGCCTTCCAGCGCGCACAGGGCCGCTTCCAGCGAATGGGCCGACTCGGTGCCATGCCGCCCGTAGGCGTGACGCCCCCCGCTGGCCGCGTACAGTGCTTCAGTGGTGGGAAACTGGATGGTGGAGGCCCGCACCACATGCGGGTTTACTGCCCCGGTGACGCTTTTGTCCGGTCGGCCACTATGGGTGATCAGGGTATGCAGGTGGTCGGTATCGTGGGTGGACATAGGGCCTCATTCAGTGCAAGGAAAGACAGCCTGAAACTCTAGGGGGCCACCACGCGCAGCGTCAAGGACAGTTCACCTGACAGCGACCATGACAGCCCCGGCGTCACTCAAGCCGCCCAGCGCACCCAACCAAAGTGGTATGTCAGCAGCACCAGCGCACCAAACAGGATGCGGTACCAGGCAAAGACGGTGAAATCATGGCGCACAATGAAGCGCAGCAGGGCTTTCACCGCAATCAGTGCGCTGATGAAGGCCACCACAAAGCCAATGGCAAACAGCAGCATGTCGTCTGCCGTCAGACCGGCGCGGTGCTTGTACAGGCTGTACAGCGAGGCTACGGTGAGGGTGGGAATGGCCAGGAAGAAGGAAAATTCGGCAGCCGCCTTGCGTGACAGCCCCAGAAACAGGCCGCCGACGATGGTGGCACCGGAGCGGCTGGTGCCCGGAATCAGCGCAAAACACTGGATCAGGCCCAGCTTGAAGGCGTCGCCCAAGCTCATGTCGTCCACTTCCTGCACCCGCACGCTATGCTGGCGACGCTCCGCCCACAGAATGATGATGCCACCAACAATAAAGGCCAGCGCCACCGGCACCGGGGTGAACAGCTTGGCTTTCACCGCCTCGCCAAACAGCTTGCCCATCAGTGCAAACGGCAGAAAGGCGACCACCAGCCGCAGGGCAAACTGTTGTGCACTACGCTGACTGCCCAGGCCACCGACCACCTGGGTGATTTTCTGCCGGTAGGCCCAGCATACGGCGAGGATTGCCCCCAGCTGGATGAAGATTTCAAACACATCCCGCTTTTCCTTGCTGAGAAACCCCAGCAGCTCGCCGGTAATGATCAGGTGGCCGGTTGAGGAAATCGGCAGAAATTCGGTTATACCTTCGACCAGCCCCATGATCAGGGCTTTGAGCATCAGCAGCAGGTCCATACAGATTCCAGAGTAGCGGCAGCCGGGCTGCCGGGTGAGTTGTGCAGGAGGCGATCATCGCCCCATGGGATCAAGCCATGCGGTGAAGGTTCCGCGTCAGCGCCGGCGCAATGCCCAGCGCGGGTCTTGCAGTGAAGCGGTGATTTGGTCCTGCACCCCCATCACCAGCGCAAACAGGGCCATCCGTACCGGGATGCCGTTGTCGGTCTGGCGGAAGATGGCCAGCTGCGGGTGGCTGTTGAGGTCATTGTTCAGCTCACAATGCTCAGAACGGTTGTCGCGCGGCAAGGGATGCATCAGCACGGTGCCCGGCTGGCAATGCTGCTCGAACACCGCACGGTTGATGCTGTAGCTGCCACGGAAGCGATCCGCGTCTTCCGGACTGGGGAAACGCTCTTCCTGAATGCGGGTACTGTATACCGCCTGGACACCATGCAGGCCGGTAGCCAGATCACTGGTTTGCAGCACTTGATGGCCGCAGGCTTGCAGGTGCTGAACCAGCGCGGACGGCATTTGCAGCTCGTCAGGCGCCACCAGATGGAAGGTGATGCCCTTGAACAGCGACAGCAGCCGTGCCAGCGATTTGACCGCACGCCCATACTTGAGGTCGCCCACCAGCGCGATGCGGATGCCGTCGAACTGATGCAGCTCGCGCCCCAGCTCCTTGTGCAGGGTGTAGAGGTCGAGCAGTGCCTGGGTCGGGTGTTCCCCCGGGCCATCGCCGCCATTGATCACCGGCACCCCGCTGGCCTCGGCAAATTCCTTGACCGCGCCCAACCGGGGGTGGCGCACCACCATCACATCCACATAACCGGAAATCACCCGGCTGGTGTCGTAAATGGATTCCCCTTTGGCAAAGCTGGAGAACTCGAAGCCGGTGGTATCCAGCACCCGGCCCCCCAGACGGGAAAACGCCGAACCAAAACTGATGCGGGTACGGGTCGAGGGCTCAAAGAACAGATTGGCCAATACCGCCCCCTCCAGCAGCCGGGTCACTTTTTCGCCACGCGCCACCGGCTCCAGCAGGCGCGCGGTCTGGAAGACGGTATCAATATCGCCCAGCGTCAGTTGTTCAGTGGAGAGCAGGTGGCTACCCAGAAACTGCATGGTTTGGCTCCTTGTCCGCCCCGGAGGACGGCACGATTGAGGGGTAATGATCAAAGAAGGCTTGCAGGATCTGCTGTGCGGCCAGTTGGTCCAGCCGGCCTTTTTGCCGCCGGGGCCGCGCATGCTGTTCGTGCAGCAGCTGGCTGGCAATGCTGGAGGTATAGGATTCGTCCACCCACGCCACCGGCAGGTTGAAACGGCCAGACAGGCGCTGGCCGAACTTGCGCGCCAGCGCGGCCACCGGATGGGCCTGCCCGTCCGGGTAGGCCGGTTGCCCGACCACCAGCCACACCGGCTGCCATTCGGCGATCAGCTCGGCAATCCGGGCAAACCGGGTGTCGTTGACGGCAGAATCAATCACGGTGAGCGGGGTGGCCAGCGCCAGGCCCAGATCGCCACCGGCGACCCCCAGCCGCTGCTCGCCAAAGTCAAAACCGAGCGCATAACCCTGTTGCGGCAGCGGCCAGTCTGGCCGGGGCAGCAGCACCATGGGTGCCGCCTCAGGCATGACCCGCCTGATCCGACAAGCTGACGCGGTCTACCCCCAGACAGTGCATGGCGGCCTCGACCCGGGCCTCCGGGTCCAGCTCAAAGATGATGTCCGGCGAGGCGGGCACGGTCAGCCAGGCATTCTGCGCCAGCTCCTGCTCCAGCTGGCCGCCCTCCCAGCCTGCATAGCCCAGACTGATGATAAACTGCTCGGGTCCCTTGCCTTCGGCGATGGCGTGCAGGATGTCCTTGGAGGTGGTCAGCGCCATATTGCCATTCATGGCAATGGTGGAGGTCCACTCCCCCACCGGGCGATGTAGCACAAACCCCCGGTCCATCTGCACCGGGCCGCCGAAATAGCAGGTTTGTGGGCCAATATCCGGGCGATCGAACGCGATGTCGACCTGCTCATACAGGGACTGCACATCCAGCTCAACCGGACGGTTGACGATCAGGCCCAACGCGCCTTGATCGGTGTGCTCGCAGATATAAACCAGGGTGCCAGCGAAATGCGGGTCCTGCATATTCGGCATGGCAATCAGAAAATGGTGGGTCAGATTGACGCTTTGCATCTCAAGATTATCGCACAGGACAACACAACGCGGCAGTGTTGAGCCGATCAACGGGGGACGTCCATGAGCCAGCTGGTATGGTTTCGCCGGGATTTGCGGCTGCATGATCATGCCGCGCTCTACCATGCGCTGGCGCATCCGGGGCCGGTCCATGCTGTGTTTGTGTTTGACACCGGTCTGCTGCAGGGCCTGCCGGAGGATGACGCACGCGTCTCCTTCATCTGGCACAGCCTGCAACAGCTGGATACCGCGCTACGCCAGCAGGGGGGTGCCCTGCTGTGCTGCACTGGCGACCCGGTACAAGAGATTCCACGACTGGCCACCCAGCTGGGGGTAAGCAGCGTACACGCAGCCGAAGATTACGAGCCCGCTGCACGGCAGCGCGATGAGGCGGTAGCCCGAGCCCTGCAAGCGGACGGCCGCAGTTTGCATCTGCACAAGGACCAGGTGGTGTTTGCCGGGCGTGAGATTCTGACACAGGCCGGTCGCCCCTACACGGTGTTTACCCCGTACTACCGCGCCTGGCGCGCACGCCTGCACGCCGAACCGGTCTCCCCCTGGCCCGCGCTACCGCTGGCAGGGCGGCTGGTACCGCACCCGGCTCCGACCCTGCCGTCACTGGCCCAACTGGGCTTTGTACCGCCACCTGCCGAGCGGCAGGTACCCGCCGGCGAGGCTGCGGCACAGGCCGTCTGGCAGCGTTTTCAGCCGCACCTGCCTCAATACCAGCAGCAACGCGACTTCCCGGCACTGGAAGGCGTGTCGCGCCTGTCCGTCCACCTGCGTTTTGGCACCGTGTCGATCCGTCAGCTGGTCCACGTTGCCGCCCACCGGGACGATGAAGGTGCTGCTTGCTGGCTGAAAGAGCTGGCCTGGCGTGAGTTCTACCAGCAATTGCTCTATCACTTCCCGCGCGTAGTGGGTGAGGCGTTCAAGCCGGAATATCGCACCTTGGCCTTCCCCGGCACCGCGGAACACTTCGCCGCTTGGTGCGAAGGCCGCACCGGTTACCCGCTGGTGGATGCCGCCATGCGGCAGCTGAACCAGACCGGCTATATGCACAACCGGCTACGCATGCTGGTGGCGTCGTTTCTGGTGAAAGACCTGCTGATCGACTGGCGGGAGGGCGAGCGGTACTTCGCCAAACAGCTTTTGGACTTTGATCTTGCGGCCAATAATGGCGGCTGGCAATGGGCAGCCAGCACCGGCTGCGATGCCCAGCCCTGGTTCCGCATCTTCAACCCGGTGACCCAGAGTGAGCGGTTTGACCCACAAGGCCACTTCATCCGGCGCTACCTGCCGGAGCTGGCCGGGCTGGACGCCGCCAGTATCCATGCCCCCTGGCAGGCCAGCCCGCTCTTGCTGCAAGCCGCCGGGGTCCGGTTGGGCCAGGATTACCCGCTGCCGATTGTGGACCATGCCCGGCAACGCGAAGCCGCGCTGGCGTTGTTTGGCCGCGAGCCCGGCTAACTCTTATGGTGGCGTCGGGTTAACCGGTACGGCCAGCTCGGAACGGACCCCGACGCCGGGAGTGAAGGTCATGGTGGTCACAATCACCACCCGGTTGTCCCGCCCCAGCAGGTTCGCACCCGGCCGTTCGAACGGGGCTGCGCGGCGCAGGATACGCACCGCCGCCGCATCCAGCCGCTTGTTGCCGGAAGGGCGATCAATATGGATGCCCTCTTCTTCGCCATTATCAGCGGCCAGCTCGCCATTGGGCAGAATGGTCACCGTCAACACCAGCTGGCCTTGCAAGCCTTCAGGATAGTTGAGGTTGGCCACCCGCTCCACCTTGCCCGCCCAGCCCATGTAGTACAAGGCTGAAATGGATTCGCGGGTGCTGGCGGTAATAAATTTGCGCTTGGGCCGGGTCTGGGCCCGACTGGTAGCTTGATTGATCTCACCCACCAGCTGATCCATCGCCCGCTTGCGGGTTTCCTCGTCAGAACCGCTGACGGGCGCCACGGGCTCCGGTAACGGCTTGTCACGGGTAGTGGGCAGAGTCGGGATCGGTGACTGTTTCAGCTGTTGCAGCATCTGCTGAGTCAGTTGCTCCTGCGCCTCTTGCCGCTGCTGCATCTGTTGCAGGCTATCGCCCTCAAGGTCTTGCTGCTGGGCGGGTAGCGGGGTCTGGATGCGCGCTTGCTGCTCGGTATTGCCGCCGCCATCCAGATTGGCTTGCGCCAGCGCCTTGGCATCCAGCGGTTTCTTGTCGTGCTTGCCGTTGACCAACAGCACTTCCAGCATGCTGCTGCGGCGAGGCTTGTTCTCATCAGGCCCGACAAACTTAACCTTGATTACCCCGGCGTGCAGCACCAGCGACACGCCCAGCGCCAGCCAGAGTGGCGCAAGGTTGGGCCGCCGGCGGGGTGCCAGCTCGACCATCAGCGCGGGGGGCAAACGTCGGCGCGGTTTGGAATCAGACATGGAGGCTCCTGCAGATGCGCCGATTTTAGGCGAGCGGGCCATCCCTGTCACGCATCCGTCATAACGGGCTCAGTCGCTTCGGCATCTGCGCTACGCAGGAAGTGGGTGTGGCAGTGAATCGCCCAGTAATCCACCCCCATCACCTTCAGCCGTACCCGGCTACCCGGCGGCAGCTCCGGCATGGCGTCCGGCTTCACCACCAGCGGGATGCCAACCAGACGCACGGAACTCCCATCGCGCAACACCGTGGCGTCCAGCTCGCGTATCTGCTCCTGCTCCAGATAGCGCAGGCACCAGTAGTTTTCCATACGGTCCTGCAGCTGCAGATAGGCACTGTACGTGGCGTCAAAATCCCGCATCGGCACAAACAGATCCTGCCCTTTGGGGTACGGGGCTTTCTCACCGCGCACGGCGGCCACCAGTTGCCGCTGATTGAGCAGGTCCACCGCACGCCGCAGCGGCGAGCTGGACCAGGCATACTGCGCGACACCGAGGCCCACATGCGGCTCCGGCTTGGTGGTCATCCGCACCTTGCCTGCACTTTGTGCCCGGTAGATGGCCGGAATCTGCTGCTCGGCCAGCCACTTGCCCCAGTGGCTGTTGACCAGGATCATCAGCTCGGACACCACCTTGTCGATCGGCGCACCGCGCTGACGGGTGGTGATGCGCACCTGTTCACCGTCGATCAGGAAGTTGTAGTCCACCTGCGGGGGCCGGTTCGGGTCCGCTTTGCCGCGCGCCACTTCCAGCTGGTTGGCCAGCCGCCACAGGAACAGCAATTCGTCACGGTAGGGATAGGGGGTGTCATCCCCGGCTTGCAAGGCGGCCTGATTGAAGTGCACTTCCAGCGTATCGTGCCGCAGGTTATCGACGATGGGCACCCATTCCAGCACCGTTTCTGCCGGTGTGACCGTCAGGTCCGCCGCCACCTCGACATACAGCGACAGCGCCGGGCAGTCCTTGCCTGCCTGCAAGGTGTAGTGCGCCACCAATGCGTCCGGCAGCATGGTGATCTTGTTGCCGGGCATGTAGACGGTGGACAGCCGCGACAGCGCAATCTGGTCCAGCGGCGAGCCTGGCGCAATGCCAAGTGCCGGTGCCGCAATATGGATACCCACCCGCGCCGAGCCATCCGGTCGGAACTGCACCGAGAAGGCATCGTCGATTTCGGTGGTGCTGGCGTCGTCAATGGAAAAGGCCGCCACGCTGGCACGCGGCAGATCGTGATCCAGCGCTGGCAGTTCTATCGGCGGGAAGCCGGTACCCTTGGGGAAGTATTCGAACAGGAAGGCGTTGAAGTGGTAGTCGTGGTGGCTGGGCACCGCACCGGCGTCGATCAGCAACTGCAAGGGGGAGCGGGCGGTTTCGCTCACCGCCTGGTCAAGGGCCTTGAACTCCAGCGTGTTCTTGTCCGGGCGGTACAGCAAGGCCGCCAGCTGCGGGCGGAAGCTCTCCGGCAACTGACCGGCTTTCAGCTCCGTCACCATGCGCGCAATCTGCTCACCCTGCAGGCGCTTCTTCTCCTGCCCGGCCAGCGCCGCTTTCAGTGACTCTTCCGGTGCAGCCTTGTAGCGACCTTTGCCCTTGCGGTAGAAGTACATCGGCGCGCCATGCAGCCGCAAGGCCATCGCGGCAGACTCAACGGCGCTGGGCACATGCCCATAGTAATCTGCCGCAAATTCGGTAAAGGCAAACTCTTCCGTTGGGGCCATTTCCCACAGGAAATCCAGCTCCAGCCCTTCGCCCAGCGCTTCTGCCTCGGGCAGCAGGCTGGCCAGCGGACTGGTGAAGCGCAGGAGCACGTTGGCGGCCTTGATCTTGCTGCGCTTGCCGCTGCTGCTTTCCACCTGCAGCGACGCCTCCGCCTCACTCAGCACATGGCCAACCTTGAAACTGCCCTCTTCTTCATACAACACATTCATGCGCGCACTGCCAGACCGTCATTCGAAGCAGCGATTATAGCCGAGGCGGCGAGTGGCGTCCCCCACCTGCCGGCATTACGCCTGGCCGAGGGTGTTGACCCACGCCTGTCGTCCTTCAGCATGGTTACGCAGAGGGGGAACACCGAAGAAGCGGGCGTAATCGCGATGGAACGCCATATCGCATTCGTAGCCCACATGCTTGCTGGCGCACGCCGTGTCGAGCGCTTGGCAATAGATCAAGCGGCGTGCTTCGCGTAAACGAAGCTGCTTCTGGTATTGCGCCGGGGTCAGGCCCGTTACCGCTTTAAAATACTTCGGCATACAGGAGAGTGGCAACGCGGCCTTGAGGGCCAGGCGCTCCATATTCAGCGGGTAACGAAACCCTTTCTGGATTTGCTGTATCACTCGGTTCACGTGGGACAGCTTGCTGTCTGGACAGCACACCTGCTGCAGCATGTGCCCAGGGCTGCTCATCGCCACCCAATAGAGAATTTCCTTTTCAATGAGCGGGGCCAGCACAGTCAGATCACGGGAATGATCCAATAGCTGCAGCAGGCGCACCACGGCCGCTTGTAATGAACAGGTCGTGACATTCCGCGTCATCGCCAGACCCAGGGGAGACTTGGGCGTGGTGTGCAGGCAAGCCCCAGCCAATACCTCGGCCAGACTACAGGGATCAATATCCAGTTGCAGCCCCAGGAAAGGGCGTTCGGGTGAGGCTTCCAGCACATGACCGGCCACCGGCAATTCTGCCGTAAAGAGCAGATGATGCTGGCTATCGCAGGTGTAATGCTCATCCCCCAGGCACGTCATCCGTGCGCCTTGGGCGACCAGGCTCACCATCGGTCTGCTCATGGCGTAGATGGGCCCCAGCGGCCTGGAGCAGCGTATCAGGGAAAGGCGAGGCAGCGCCGTATCAAACACCCCGTCGATACCGGTATGCCGCTCAATCAGTGCAGCCAGTTGTGAGGAACGATCCAAAGCGGCCTCCAAAGCCAAATCATGCCTGAGCATGGGCGATTCGCTTAGCCCTTGCCGGAAAGGGTGCCCTCTGTTAATTCATGTCGTTCACTCAGCGCACCCACCCGACGATGCCTTGTCCCAACCTCGGATAACAGCCCACCCTCAGCCCAAGGCCGCTGACGCCACTTAGTTCATTCGTCGGGCATGCTCCACGTCCTTCTTTGGCGACATGCCAAACATCCGTGAATACTCGCGCGAAAACTGCGATGGACTTTGATAGCCCACCATGAAACCCGCCGCCGCCGCGTCCAGTGCCTGCACCAGCATCAATCGGCGCGCCTCTTGCAAGCGCAGTTGCTTCTGATACTGCAGCGGGCTCATCGACGTTACCGTCCGGAAATGGTGATGGAAGGACGACACGCTCATATTGACCTGAGATGCGACCTCCTCAACCCGGATCGGCTTGTCGTAATGCCCCTTGATCCAGCCTATTGCCTTATTGATTTGCGATAGCTTGCTTTCGGCGTGTGCAATCTGGTACAGGCGCCCACCCAGCTCACTCGTCAACAGCCGGTACAGAATTTCCCGTTCCGCCAGCGGTGCCAGCACCTGTTGATCCGAAGCCCGTTCGGTGCCAAGCAGATTGACCAGACGCACCAAGGCATCCAGCAGCTCCGGGTTCGCCGTGGCCACTTCGATGCCGCGTGTCAAGGGCTCACGCAACTCTGCCGCAACATGGGCCGTATCAATCAGCTCGCTCAGGATCACCGGGTCCAGGCTCAGGCTGATCCCCAGATAAGGCGCATCCGGAGAAGCTTCCGTTACGCTGGCCGATACCGGCAAGTCCGCGCTTACGATCAAAAACTGACCGGGGCCGTAGGTATACGTCTGCTCCCCCAGCACCACCTGCTTGGTGCCTTGCGCCACCACACACACCACAGGGTCTTGTGGCGCATGACATGGCGGTGTGGGCTGGCTTGCTCGCAGCAAGCGGACCCGAGGGATCGATACCGACGTGATCCCGTCCTGCTCCACACTCCGCGCCAGCGCACTCGCCAATTCCCTTGCCATGATCCGTTCTCTCGCAGTAGACATGAGGCTGCAAGGTCAAACGACAGGCAACCTCATCAGCATGAGGTAAAATTATACACAGCCCCTCACACCGCCCCTCCGCCCAAAACTCTGGCATGCTTGCCTAATTGTCCAAACCTGACTCAGGCTCCGCCCGGCAACCTGCCGGGATGATCCCGTAACAGGCCGGCCACACACTGAATTTGCATCAATCCATACGGATACGCATTCAGCGTGGGCCTGACTGACGACAAACACTATATGCACCCTGCACCACGGTCATCCTCTGTGCCTGTACCGTTTATTGAAGGCCCCCCCCCGCGGCGGGACACCATCGGTACGGTGGCCATCCCCTGTCAGACCATCTTCAGCCAGTAGCTTATCGGCCGACTTCGCCATAAACATGCTTTGCCACCGGGTCTGATTCAAGGGACGGTCGGCACCGTGGTCGCTATCACTGCCGGCAAACACGGTTCCGGCTGACAGTGCGACAAACGCAGCGGCCAGTATCGTTTTCTTCATGATGTCATTCCTTTCAGATCGCAGACCGGAAGACACACCACACTTAGTCGTTACGATCGCGCTCCGGGCTCGGGGTGGCTGTGTTCACAACGGGCTGAGCCGAGGCTTTCGTTACCACCTGGCTTTGTACCTGTTGCTGATTCAGCAGGCGATCGGCACCGTGGTCGTTATCACTGCCGGCAAAAGCAGCACCTGCAAACAGCGTCACCATCGAAGCGGCGAAAATGGTCTTTTTCATGATGTCATTCCTTGATCAAAAATATTTCAGTTCATTTCGCCTTATGCAAAAAGCACAAAACGATTTCGTCTTTTCAAACCCTGCAAGCCTTATGGCTATCGGGTATAGGCCCCTACTCTACAATGCATTCCATATTAGAGTGAAGGCACAATCCTGCTTGTAAATTGCCTATTTATATTTATCTTGGTGACGATAAAAATAAATCACTAGGCTTATTTACGACTTTCCTTTTGTGCGCTAGCCTCGTCAAAGTGGCTTTGCTTTGCAACGGGTGCCGCAGCTTGCCCTGCCGGCTGGCCTGCCAACGTGGTGGCCTCTTGCATTTGAGCCAGTTGCTGGTTCAGAAAGCGATCTGCACCGTGGTCGTTATCACTGCCTGCAAAAGCAGAACCCGCAAACAAAGTTACTAAAGCAGTGGCCAGAATCGTCTTTTTCATGATGTCATTCCTTTTAAATTACTATTAAAAATTTACACAAACGCCATTCGCTACATCAGCTTGGCTTCAACCTGACTCGAAAATCAGCGGTTGGGTTTTGCTGAGTCGATGGATGCATTCTACGGATAAATACCCTTTAGCCTAAGCCACAATCCTACTCAGCCATTGCCTGTTTCTCTTTGATTTGAAAATGAGCAGGATCGTGCAATATCCTCGCTAAAGAGGGGCGCTGCATGCGAAGTCCGTGCGGTCAACGACGGCGACAACCTGCTAACAGGTATGAAAGACGGGGGAGGCCTGCCGCTGCGGGCAGGTGATGCATGAGGTCAGAATGACCCGCCGCATGCCGAGGGGGCAACGTGATGCGCGACAAGACCAGCCATGCTGCTTGTGCAGGCAGTCACAGCCGCTGGGCCTCACATCAGAACACCCCAGCATGGCTTGGAGAAAGTGTCCGGCAACTTGACGGCACGCAGCCGCATCGTGAAGGGCATTTGATCTGCTGGATCGGTGCTCAGGTTATCCCCGGCGGGGTAGACAGGCGTACTGCTCGGCAAAGGCGAGGATGTCCGGGAAAAAGCGCTCGAAGCCGACAAAGCTGTGGTCACCGCCCGCCTCGACCGTTTGACGGGCGCCTGCTAGCTTGCTGACCCCTTCCCGATAATTCAGCACTTCATCGCCTTCCTGTGTCATCAGCCAGTAGCGCTCTGGACGCGTTACCGGCACTTCCATCGCTTGCCATACCGCCAGGTCCAGCTCGTTGAGGGTGTAATGTTCCCCGGTATACGGGTTGACGTTGTGGCCCTGAAACCGGCCCAGGTCCCGTGCGGCGTGAATACCGGGATTGATCAGGATCGCGGGCAGGCCGTAGCGCTCGGCCAGCCACAGGCTATAGAAACCACCCAGCGAGCTGCCAATCAGGCATAGCGGTGTCTGTTGCGCTTCAATCAGCTGGGTGAGGGCATCCGCCGCTGCCATCGGGCGGCTGGGCAGAGCGGGTACACGGTAATCGCTGCGTGCTTGTCCGGCCAGATACTGCCCCAACTGCACCGCTTTCCACGAACGCGGACTGGATTGAAAGCCGTGCAGATAAATCAGCATGTCACCTCCCTCGGCGCAGCTGATCCTTTGGGCATGGGCAAGGACAGCAGCATGGTCTATAACGCAAATGCTGTGCATGGTAATGCCGTTTACTGTGACCGGGAAGCTTCTCATGGACTACTCGCGCACCAATTTTGCCCTGTTGCCGGAGGTGATCGACCTGATGGCGGAGGCGGTCGAGCATATTGAGCGAGACTTGAACCTGCTGGTACATGATCCGGGGCATCTGGAGCTGCTGCGGGACGTGTTCCGCGAGGTTCACTCGATCAAGGGTAACTTTGCCATGTGCCAAAGCCAGACCTTGACCCAGTTTGGCCATGCCATCGAGAACGTGCTGGCGGCCATGAAGGAGCAGCACTTCTCCTGCACTGCCCTGGTGGCCGAAGCCTTGCTGCTGTCACTGGACCGGTTGCGCGAAATGGCCATCCAGCTGGCCAATGTACATACTCTGGCCGGTCATCAGCCCGAGCTGATCGAGGCAGGCCTCAATCGGCTGGCCGAGGCCCGGCAGCCTCATGTCGATGAGGCCGCGCAAGCGGTGCTGTCGCTGATTTCCGGTCACTACGAGAAGCCCGCCCCCAGCCGTCCCGCACCGGTAGAGATGCGTCACCTGTTTCCACAGGACCTGGAAGGGGATCTGGAATTCTTCCGCAGCCTGGCGCTGGCGCTGGATGCAAAGAACCCCTACTGGACCGACCGCACCAACCTGCAAATCAATCTGGCGATGGAGCTGAACCGGCTGGCGGGGCGCCCGGTTGACCCCACCCAGCTGGCCATTGCCATTTATGTACATGACCTCGGCATGGCCTTGCTACCCGAAGCCATGGTGCAAAAGATCGGCAAGCTGGACGAGAGTGAGATCGACGGCATCCGCAACCATGTACAGCAGGCCAGTGAATTGTTATACCGCATGCCTTACTGGCTGGATGCTGCCGAGATGGTGGCGCAACACCATGAGTGGGTCAATGGCAAGGGCTACCCCTTTGGCCTGAAGGAAGAGCGTCTGTGCGAAGGGGGCAAGCTGCTTGCCTTGGTCGATGCCTACTACGCCATGACCAATCCGCGTGCTGACCGCGAGCATGGCCGCTCTTTGTTGCGTGCCGTGTCCGAAATCAATGCCTGCAGTGGCAGCCAGTTTTCCCGTCGCTGGGTTGAAATTTTTAACCAGTGGGCGATGCAGAAAATGCGGCAAACCGATGCCGGGTAGTCTATGCTGAATTCAGGTTCTCCTCGGTAGTGCGTTTAAATGGCGGTAGAGTCAGCTGCCCTCCCTCTTTAGACTCTACCGTTCTTTTTTGCCTGTCGTTCGGGATTCACCGACGGTCACAGGCCTGCCCAGGCGGAATGGTTCCCCAGCGATGTTTCGGACTAACTGACCATGCTGAAGAAAATCACCGTAGAACAAATCAAGCCCGGCATGTATGTACATGATCTGATTTGTGACTGGATGTCTCACCCCTTTGTCCGCAACCAGTTCCCGCTGAAAACCGAAGCCGAGATCCAGAAGATCCGCGATGCCGGTATCCACGAGCTCTACATTGACACCGACAAAGGGCTGGATGTGTCGGACGCCCCCACCATGGATGAGGTCAACGCTCAGCTGCAGGCGGAAATGCTGGAGGCGGCACAGGAACCGGTTCCAGTCATCCAGGTCAGCGTGGCGGCAGAAATGGAGCGCGCCAAGAAGATCCGCCATCAGGCCACTCGCATTGTCCGCTCGGTGATGCAGGATGTACGGCTGGGCAAGGCCATCAATATGGAGAATGTCGAGCCCCTGGTCGAAGACATCACCTCCTCCCTGATGCGCAATGGCGGCGCACTGACCAGTCTGCTGCGCCTCAAGACCAAGGATGATTACACCTTCCTGCACTCGGTCAGCGTCTGCACCTTGATGGTCACCTTCTGCAAGGCAGTTGGCATTGATACCGAAACCACCCGCCAGGCCGGCATTGGCGGCCTGCTGCACGATACCGGCAAGATGAAAGTACCGGATGAGGTGCTGAACAAACCAGGCCGGTTGACCGATGAAGAGTTCGAGATCATCAAGCGCCATCCATCCGACGGGCACGCCATCTTGCTGGAAACCCAGGGTGTGGGCGATATCCCGCTCGACATTACCCTGCACCATCATGAGCGGATGGATGGTAGCGGCTACCCGGACAAACTGCCGGGCGACCAGATCCATACCTTGGCGCAGATGGCCGCCATTGTGGATGTCTATGACGCCATCACCGCAGACCGCTGCTACCACAAAGGCATTCCCCCTGCCGAAGCCCTCAAGAAAATGTGGGAGTGGAGCAAATTCCACTTCAACCCCAAGCTGATGCAGGCCTTCATGCGCACCATCGGTATCTATCCAGTAGGCACCCTGGTGCGGCTGGAAAGCGGGCGGGTGGGGGTGGTGACCGAACTGCATGAGAGCAATATGCTGGCTCCCCGGGTGAAAGTCTTCTTCAGTATCAAGTCCAACACCTTCATCCCGGTTCAGGAAATCGACCTGTCCAAGCCGATGGGTAAAGGCGGAGCAGACCGCATCCTCAGCCATGAAGACCCGGCAAAATGGAAGATCGACCCGATGCGCTACCTGCAGTAGCGGTTTGTGCGGATTCCCCAAGCCCGGATATCGCAGTTATCATGCGCCTGTGGTGACCACAAGTTGCCACACCTTGCCCCGGACGCATGATTGCACTGTGCCTGTGCGCGCCCGGTTGACCTGATAACGGATCGTTTCGGAGTCTGTCCATGTTTTGCATCCCCCCAGCCGCTTGCTGCGGCGGTCGGCGCTTCGCCCTGAATGTGCGGAGGTCGGCATGAGCCTCTTTGAATTACCCGATTTTGATCAACACGAGCAGGTGGTATTCGTCAGCGACCGCAACAGTGGCTTGCGCGCCATCATCGCGATTCACCATACCGGGCGCGGCCCGGCCATGGGTGGCTGCCGCATGTGGCCGTATGCCGACAGTGTCACTGCCGCAACCGACGCTTTGCGCCTGTCGCGCGGCATGACGTACAAGAACGCCATGGCGGGCCTGCCCATTGGTGGTGGCAAGGCGGTCATCATCGGTGACAGCAAAACCGCCAAAACACCGGCCCTGTTTGCCGCGCTCGGCAAGGCCATCGACCAGCTGGGTGGGCGCTACATCACGGCCGAAGACGTGGGCACCAGCCCGGCGGACATGCAATCCGTCCATCAGCGCACCCGCTTTGTGGCCGGACTCGAAGGTGAGCCTGGACGGGGTGATCCTTCCCCGGCTACCGCACTCGGCGTGAGGGTGGGCATTGAAGCCGCCGTTCAGCACCAGCTGGGTGTCGACCGGCTGCAAGGTCTGACCGTGGCCATCCAGGGCCTGGGCCATGTGGGCTTTGATCTGGCCCGTCAGCTGCATGAGGCCGGTGCCCGTTTGATTGTGGCAGACATTGACCCGAGCCGTACCCAACGGGCCGCAGAGGCATTTGGTGCCCGCATCAGCAGTGTGGATGACATTGTGGCGGCTGAAGCTGAGGTGTTTGCGCCGTGCGCACTGGGGGCGGTCATCAACCCGTCCAGCCTGCCGCGCCTGCGCTGCAAAGTGGTGGCGGGGGCGGCCAATAACCAGCTGGCCACCGACGACCTGGGTGAGCAGCTGCGTGAGGCGGGCATCCTGTACGCGCCGGACTATGTGATCAACGCAGGCGGCATCATCAAGGTGTGCGCCGAGTACTACCGTGAACCGGCCGACAGCGTGGAAGGCCGCGTGCTGGCCATCAAGCAGACGCTGGCGGAGGTCTTTGCCACGGCAGACCGCGAGGGCATTTCAACCCGCCTGGCTGCGGACCGCATGGCCGAGGCCCGCTTCAGCTGAGCAGCGGGTCAGGGCAACAGGCAACGGAACGCGCCGCCACCCAGCTCGGGGGCGCGTTCCAGCCGGATTTCACCGTGGCGGCCACTCTCCTTGTCGTGATGCGCACGCAGCAGGGTGTCGGCCAATAGCAGCCCGATTCCGGACGCCGCCGGGCGCGACGGGCCCCGGTCGGTATTGCCATAGTGCACGCCATCGTCTTCGATGCTGATGCACAGTCGGCCTTCAAGCAAGGTCAGGGTGAGACGGATACGGCTGCGGGCAAAATCGGCCGCGTTATGCAGGCCATTGCGCAAGGCCAGCCGTAGCAGGCTGGCGTCGAATATCCAGTACAGCGGCACCTCACTGTCCATGAGGGCCTCGAGCTGTAGCGGGCGCTCGCCAATGATCTCCTGTGCTTCCGCCTGCAGCTCCAGCAGCCATTCCTCCAGCGGGACGGTGTTGTAATCCAGCCGGAAATCATCCGCATCCAGTCCTGCGTGATAGATCGCCAGCACTTCCAGTGAACTGTCTACCAGTCGGGTGGCCTGTCGTCGCAACACCTGCAGCTCATCTTGCAGATCGCTGGCACGAGGGTCCTGGGTCAGTTGCTCAATATGCGCCAGTACCGTTTGCATCAGGTTCTTGTTTTCGTGCACGGCTGATGCCAGCAGTGCATGGATCAATTGCGCCATAACGCCCCCTGCTTCTGCAGGATACCCAGCAATTTCTGCTTGATGGCCTGCGCCTGTTCCCGGGTGCTTTGTTCCTGCATGGACATCAGCCGGGCCACAATGTCCTCCGCTTGATGCGCATACTGGGTGGAAAATCCTTCCATCTCCAATGCAGCCAACAGGATCTTGCACAGGTTAATGCCAATCCGGCTGTTACCCGGCATGCGCATATAGGCATCACTCATCAGCTTGACTGCAGTGGCGAAGTCACGGCGGCTGGCTGCCTGTACCCCTTCGTTGTTGATACGGGTCACCGCTTTCAGCGCCTCTTCCGAGGCATTGGCAAACGCGGTCGGGTGACCATGCCGGGTAAACAGCCGCTGCAGCTGTTCGCGCAAGGCTTCGTCCGAATGCTGCTCGAGGATGCGCTGCGCCAAGGCAAAGGTATCCGGGTGATTGGTCAGCAAACAGGCCGAGATCAGCTCAGGGGCCAGCTCCTGGCTGATGGTCAGCTCATCGCGATTCAGAATGCCCAGCGCCTTGTCCAGCATGCTGCGCGCATGTTCCAGATTACCTTTTTCAGCATAGATACGGGACTCTACCACCGCGGCCGTCAGACTCATGCCGCCCCCCGGCATGGAGCGCTTGGCCCCAGCCAGCACCTGCAGGGCTTCATCCGGCTTGCCCAGTTCAGTCTTGACCGCCGCCAGCGCCAGTACATGGTCGGCATTGACGATGTCCGACACACCGGCTCGGCTGACGGTCTTGGCCAGCATGATTTCGGCTGTCAGCAGATCACCATTCTGTCTGGCCAGGTCGCCGATTTCCGAGATACGGGCAATGCTGACCGATTTGTCCGCCGCCTTTTGCAAGGTGGCCTGGGCCGCCGTGCCGTCGCCCCGGCTGCGCTGTACTTTGGCCAGGGAGTCGTAGGCACGCAAGAACAGCGGGTTGTCTGCCACCAGGGCGGCCAGCTCGGCTTCCGCCTCTTCCAGCTGACCGGTCGCCCGCAGGATCTGCGCCATGCCGTAGCGCGCCCACGGTACCGCCTTGTGCTTGAGGATGTCCTGATAAATGGTCTGCGCTTCTTCGTGGCGCTCTTGCTGCAGCAGCAATTCCGCTTTGAGCCGCAGAAAATCCACCGCAAAGCGGGGAGCTTGCTTGAGCCCCGCTTCACACGCCTGCAGGGCCGCCATGACATCGCGCTGGTCGATGCAGCGATTGACCTCCGCCAGCGCCTGCTTGCGCTCAATGGCACGAGACAAGCGCAGCTTCAGGACATCCGGCGAAAAGGGCTTGATGATGTAATCATCCGGGCCGTATTCGGCGGTCGCCACCACCTTTTCATACATGCGCTCGGCGGTGATCATCACAAAGATGGTGTCCAGCGACAGCAGCTTGGTGAGCCGCAACTCCTCCAGCAGCTCCTGCCCGTTCATGCCATCCATGTCCAGCATGTAGTCGCACAGGATCAGGTCGAACTGTCGGGCAGCGATTTTCTTGCGTGCCTCCGCCGCACGTTGGGCAAACTCCAGCTTGTTAAGCTCAAAGCCGTTCAGCATGGACTTGAGCGTACCGCGCATGGCGAGGTTATCCTCCACGATCAGCGCGCTTAACTCCTCAAACTGGATCAGCTGCGGCCCTGCTACAGGCTGTAAGGCCATATCACCCCCTGTCATACGCAGGTCATTTTTTCATTGTAGCGCTTATTTCTAATGTCATCTGTTGCATACGGGCAAGTTTGACAGCCGTTACAATGTCTCTTTGCCTCTGGAGCACCGACCATGGAATGGTGGTCACTGGTTTTGATTCTGCTGGCGGCGTTTACGGCCGGGCTGATCGACGCGGCGGTGGGGGGTGGCGGTCTGGTGCAAGTCCCTGCCCTGTTCGGCATTTTCCCGAGAGAAATCCCGGCCACCCTGCTCGGTACCAACAAGCTGTCCTCCAGCTTTGGCACCCTGCTGGCGGCCAGCCGCTATGCCCGCAAGGTCAATATTGACTGGCGGGTTACCCTGCCCGCTGTCATCGGCTCAT
This sequence comes from Leeia sp., assembly GCF_041909055.1. Taxonomy (NCBI): domain Bacteria; kingdom Pseudomonadati; phylum Pseudomonadota; class Betaproteobacteria; order Neisseriales; family Leeiaceae; genus Leeia; species Leeia sp. Next base: position 153,837 of record NZ_JAYREC010000006.1, read on the forward strand.
TCGTACTGGCTTTTGTCGGTGCCTGGCTGGCCCGGCGACTGCCCAAGGAGGTGATGCGCCCGCTGGTGGTGACGCTGCTCTTGCTGGTGGCTGCTTATACCTTACGCAACAAACAGTTCGGCCGTGATCACCAGCCTCATGACCATGGCCGCTGGACCGTCTGGCTGGCACTGCTGACCGGCGGCAGCATTGGCCTGTATGACGGCTTCTTTGGGCCTGGTACCGGCACCTTCTTGCTGTTTGCCTTCATCCGGGTATTTGGTTTCGACTTTCTGCACGCCTCGGCCAGTACCAAACTGGTGAATCTGGCATCCAATGTTGCCTCTGTCATCCTGTTTGGCCTCACCGGCAACATCCTGTGGCAACTGGGGTTGGCGATGGCGACCGCCAATATTGCCGGTGCCTGGCTGGGTAGCCATATTGCCATCCGCTACGGTAATCAGCTGATCCGCAAGTTATTCATTGCACTGGTCAGTGTGCTGATTACCAAACTGCTGTGGGATACCCTGCACACGCTAACTTGAACGACTGTTCGCATCCGGAAAAGCATGCTAGTCTGATTCAAAACAGAATCAGGGTTCATCATGAAACCCGCCCGTGAAGAGACAGCCACATGCAACCCGTACAGCTTTGGTTGGACCAGTATGGCAGCAGCCATCAAAACCCGGTCAACAAGCGCATTCACTGGCTTTGTGTCCCACTGATCATGTGGAGCCTGCTCGGCCTCTTGTGGCTGCTGCATGTGCCCGGCCTGCCCTTGCTCAATGGCGCTGTCGTGCTGATGGCGGTGGCGTTGCTGTTCTACTGGCGGCTCTCACCCACCCTGTTTCTGGCCATGGCGGTCATGACCGCGCTCATGCTGGCAGCGTGGTGGGGGCTGGCAGCGCTGGGCGCGCCCGTCGCAGCCATTGCGGCCGCCGTGTTTGTGCTGAGCTGGATTGCGCAATTTTACGGGCATAAGCTCGAAGGCAAGAAACCCTCTTTCTTTCAAGACGTCCAGTTCTTGCTGATCGGGCCGCTGTGGGTAGTCGCATTCTGGTTCCGCCGCCAAGGCTGGCGGTACTGATCATCCGGCGCTTCATACACTCTCTTCCAGCGAGAAGGGCTGTTCAGAACCGACCGGCATGGCCTCATAACTCTCCATGCTGCTCTCCACCGTCGGAATGATGTGGCTAATGCCACACATCTCCGACAGCGAGGACGCCGCCAGCGCATCCAGCAGCGCGTGATAGGCCGGCAGGTCATTGGTCTCCAGCATCACCACGTCACACACCTGGGGCGAGTAATACTCGCCATCAAAGAAGCGCATCATCACGGTGGGAAAGCGGGCAAACACCGGAAACAGCTCGGTCGCGATGTAGTGGCTGCGTTCCAGTGGACTCATGCCGATCCAGCGCGCAGTGGGCTTCAGATGCAGGAAGTAGGTGTGGCGAAACATGATCATGTGTCCTGAATGGTCGACCTTACAAACGCACACTCTTGAGGCAGGCGGAGACAAATACCAGATGGACGCTGCAACGGAACTGCACCGGGCGGGCCACCACCGCACGCCCGACTTGCGGCGCACGTTGCGACTCGGCAGCGCGGGTGGGCGCACTGAACTGAACGGGTCGTTCAGCAGTTTGTGTGGCCGCACTGGACGACATCGCCAGCAACAGGCAGAACGCCCCCAGCAGCACCCCGACCAGACCGGCACGCCAGATGGACGCCAGAACGGTATTGAGCAGTTCGCGCGCAGGCATGATCATGATGGACTCCCTGATGTTTTTATCTGTTCGGCATGATGCCGCAGCATGCCCGGAGCATGCAAAACCGCTGCCATAACAACATATGCAGCCTGCAGGAGCGTTCTTTTCGTGAGCCACCCTGTTTGCCGACACGACGGAAGAAATCTTCACAATATCCCTGCAAAACCCGCGGGATGCGGGATAATGCGCTGTCATGATGTTGAAAAATGCAGGAGCAGCCATGTTCAAGGTGGCACTGATCGAAGATGATGTCCCGACCAGCAACCAGCTGCGGGGGTGGATCGAATCGGCCAAGCCGGGCATCACTGTCCATCAATGGTTTACCCGTGACGATGCCGAAGCGGCCATTACCCGGGAGAACTACGATCTGGTGGTACTCGACATCGAGCTGGGCCGTGAGCGCCACGCTGGCGTGGCCATCATCAATGTGATCAACAAGGACCATGGCACCCCGGTGCTGGTGGTGTCCGCCATGCCGGCCACCATCTACCGCAGCATCATGAAGGCGCTGGATGCCTGGGATTACCTGCAGAAAAGCACGTTCGAGGAAGCCGATTTTCTCGATACCTTCATGGAAATGCTACGCGCCGCCCGCACCCGCAAGGAAGGCCAGCAGGCGCCCGCCGCGCAAACGCCGGATGAACTGCACCTCGACCCCTTGCGCCAGACCTCGCCCACCTGGCGCGGTCAGCGGGTGAACCTGCCGCTGACGGCACAGCGCATCCTGTCTGCGCTGTATCAGCAGCGTGGGCAGGTGGTGTCTTACGACGACCTGTTCATGGTGGTGAAGAGCGGGCGCAATCGTGACAACATCCGCAAGCATGTCAGCACCATCCGTGACGCTTTCCGAGAGATTGACCCCAGCTTTGATGGCATTGAGAACGTGCCGATGCGGGGCTTCCGCTGGGTTGAGCCTGGCTCACGCCATTCGTGAAATTCCTCGCCCGACTGCACCCCAAGCGCTACCGGCTGCGGCTGCTGTTCCGCGGCTCATTCTTGCTGCTGGCGCTGGCCATCCTCGGCATGACCTACTTTGTGCTGCGTGAAGAAAAAGCACTTAGTTACCAGAATTACCAGAATGGCTTCCGCAAGACCTTGGGCCAGATCGTAGCACGGCTGCGCCACCCCTCCGGGCAACTCGCCCTGCTCAACCCGGCCGCGGCCAGTAGCAAACCCACCCCGCTACGCCCGCTGTTGCTGCCGTTCTCCGCGCTGGATTTCGACGATCAGAGCAAGGTGCAGCAAGGCATCGAAATGTCCGGCTGCCTAGTGCAGTACCCGGATAACGGCGCGGCCTGCGTGGCCATCGGCAACAAGCCGTGGGCAGGAGGCTTTTTCTATGTGGCAGGCCGCTTCGCCAGCCCCGACCTGCAAAACCACCCGCGTGGGGACAAGTGGGTGGAGATGGCGCACCGGGTGCGTATCACCGCTCAGGTTCGGGGGCAAACCTATCAATGGATCGCCCCGGTTGAACTGTCCGAGCAGCAGAAACCCGGCCAAGGTCTGCGCGGTCGCCTGACCGGCTTCATCGGCAACAGTGGCCCGCTGCTTCATGCCAAGCCGGACAAGGAATTCCGCGGCTGGATCTGGCAAGAACCTTATTGCGTAGAGGACGACCCCGCACCCGTCTCGGTGTGCAGCAAGCGCAGTTTCTTCTCGGTTCGCCTGCCGATTGCGGCGTTGCAGGGGGATGTGCTGCATCAACCTCGAGCGCTGTGGCCTCCGGCTGATCTGGCCCAGATGCAAGTGCGCGTCGAGGTTTTGGCGCCCGGGGAAGGTTTGCCACTGTTTGACAGCAATCGCCCGCAGGCCACCCCGCTGTTCAGCCTGAATGACCTGGCTCCGCTGCTGTTGCCCGGCGAGACCCTGCAAATCACACGGCCCGGTAGCCATGACAAACCGTACTGCCTGATTGGCAGCAGCGACAGCAACAATGACGCCTCCCCCCTGATCCAGCGGCTGATTGGTGAGCTGCGGGTGGAGGGTGGCGATGCGCCCTTGGTGCTGCAAGATGAGATTGCCACCCCGCTCGGCAATTATGAGCTGAAGCTGACCGGTGATGTGCGTACCGTCAACCAGTCGCTGTCGCGCGTCGCCACCCGCATTTCCTGGATGGTGGCCGCGATGCTGACCGCCATTGCCGTGGTCTGGCTGCTGATGGAGGCCAGCCTGATCCGCCGCATCATCGTGCTGCAGCAACGGGCCAACCGGGTATCCCGTTCCATGCACCTGGGCGATGGCCTGGCCCAGCTCGACCTGAATGACTTGCGCGGCAGCGATGAGCTGGGGGTACTGGCCGCCTGCCTGAGTGACCTGCTGCAACGGGTGCGGGAGGACCTGAACCGCGAGCGCATTCGCGCCGAGCAGGAAAAGGACATGTGGCATGCGGTCGGCCATGAAATCATGTCGCCGCTGCAATCGCTCAAGGCCCTGCACGGTAGCGATGACAACGAAAGCAACCGCTACATCAACCGCATGCAGCAGGCGGTGCGGGTGTTGTACGGCAGTGCCTCGCCCAGCGAGGCGATCCAGTCCACCACGCTGGATGTGGACGTGATTGACCTCAATGCCTTCCTGCATAATGTGGCGAGCAATGCCCACTTCATCGAGGTGGACAACGTCTGGTACGTGGGTGACATTCACCCGCTGCTGGTTCGCGCTGAGGAATACGCGCTGGAGGACGTGGTATCGCACATCCTGCGCAATGCCGCCCGCTACCGGGTGGAGGGCAGCCGCATCACCATCACCCTGCAGACCACCCCCACCACGGTATCGGTCAGCATCCACAATCAGGGCCCACCGATTGATGACGAGATGCTGGACAAGGTGTTCGAGTACGGGGTGTCTGACCAGCTGGACTCCGCCGCCAACGGCAACCGGGGTCAGGGCCTGTTTGTCGCCAAGACCTATATGGCCAAGATGGGCGGTACCATTGCTGTCAGCAATATTGATGACGGCGTGTGCTTTGTGCTGACCCTGCAGCGCGCTGCCGACAGCAAGCGCTGAACCTCGTCGTTTCACGTGAAACCGCAGGATGCTGAGGCATCCCCATACATGGAGCACGCATGGAGTCCAAACTGCCCGGAGTGGGTACCACCATCTTCACCGTCATGTCGCAGCTGGCGCAGCAGCATGGGGCCATCAATCTGTCGCAGGGTTTCCCGGATTTCCCCTGTGACCCTGTGTTGCTGCAGGCCGTCACTCAGGCCATGCAGGACGGCCACAATCAGTATGCCCCGATGCCGGGCCTGCCGCGCCTGCGCGAGGTTCTGGCACGCAAGCTGGAAACGGCCTATGGGCACGCCTACGATCCAGAGCATCAAATCACCATCACCGCCGGGGCCACCCAAGCGCTCTATACCGCCATCACGGCGCTGATCCAGCCGGGTGACGAAGTGCTGCTGTTTGAACCGGCGTATGACAGCTATGGTCCGGCCATCCGCCTCAATGGGGGTATCGAGCAGCGTATCAGCCTGCGCCCGCCGCAGTATGCGATCGACTGGACCGAGGTCCAGCGCCGCATCACCCCGCGCACCCGTCTGCTCATCCTCAACAACCCGAACAACCCCAGCACCGCCATGCTCAGTGCGGATGACCTGCAGCAGCTTCGTACACTGCTGCAGCAATGGCCACAGCTCTATGTGCTGTCGGACGAAGTCTATGAACACATCGTGTTTGATGGCGCTGCGCACCAGAGTCTGGCCCGTGACCCTCTGCTGGCATCCCGCAGCATGCTGGTGTATTCGTTCGGCAAGACCTTCCACGCTACCGGCTGGAAAATTGGCTACTGCGCAGGCCCGGCAGACTGGATGCAGGAATTCCGCCGGGTCCACCAGTTTCTGGTGTTCTCGGTCAATACCCCGATGCAACATGCACTGGCAAACTATCTGCAAACGCCCGCGCATTATCAGGCCCTGCCCGCGTTCTATCAGGCCAAGCGCGATCGCTTTGTGGCGGCCATGGCGACATCCCGCTTTGAACTGCTGCCCTCACGAGGCACCTACTTCCAGCTGGCCCGCTATGACCGGATCAGCGATATGCCGGATACCGAGTTTGCACAGTGGCTCACGCGTGAGCATGGGGTGGCGGTGATTCCGCTTTCTGCCTTCCATGCCGATGGCACCGACCATGGCATCATCCGCTTCTGCTTCGCCAAGCAGGATGCCACGCTGGATGCTGCGACTTCGCGGCTGTGCCTGGTCTGACCGGCAATAAAAAACGCGCCCCCAGGGCGCGTTTTTCCATGTCGGAATAGTCTGCTCAGCTGCGTTGCAGCTCTTGCTCGATCAGCTGATGCATGGCGGCAAAGTCCGGCTCACCCACATACTTCTGCAGCAGGCGGCCATCCTTGCCGATCAGGAAGGTGGTCGGGGTGGCCATCACCTGGCCAAACTGGGCACTGAAGGCCTCCACCAGCTTGCCATCAGTATCGAGCGTGACCTTGAAGGGCAGTTGCCGGGTCTGGGCAAAGTTCATCACATAGTCCGGGCGGTCATAGCTCATCGCCATCGCCACCATCTCATAGCCCTTGCCGTGATACTTCTGGTAGGTCTCCACCATTTTCGGCATCTCAGCCACACAGCCGGAACAACTGGTCGCCCAGAAATTCACCAGCACCACCTTGCCACGTAACTGTGACAAGCGCCCCTGCTCACCTTTGATGGTGGTGAACTGGACATCGGGCGCCGTCGGCGTCTGACTGCATGCCAACAGCAGGCTGGTGCTCAAGGCAAGTGCGGCAAGACGCAAAGGGCGGAAGCGCTTCATGATCGACAACCTGTCATTCAAATACCTGGATTCAGAAAGCTATTCTAGCGCGAAGTTCCCGCGCTGTCGCACACCGTACGGCGGTAGCTGCGCCAGATCAAGGCGGGCTGACTGGTGCAACCACCCCCAGCATCGGTCCCAGCTGAACCTGCGGTGTCAGAAACGGCGCGGGGTAGAAGGTCGAAATGGCCCCATCCAGATACAGCGCAGACTGGCAGCCCAGACGCTGCTGCAGCAGGCTGGCAAACTGGTAAAAGCTGACTGGCGTGCCAGTCGTCACCAGCGATACGGTCTGCGCATCCTGCACGCATACCGCATTGCGCACCGTCTTGTTACGCGACGCGGGGTCAAACTGTGGGTTGATTTTGCCATCCACCAGCAACAGCGGTCCGGACTGGGTGGCATACTGCACCGCCGCACGCTGCATGTCCGTGCGCTTGAGCCATGCACGGGTGCTGACAATCTCTGCCCGCCCCGCATGCACGAGGAACACCCCGTTGGGCTGCATGTAGAAATTGCCCTAACCCGATGACCTCGGGTTGGCTTCCCGCCAGGTCTTGCCCTGCTCAATATACAAGCCCAGCGGCCGCAACGATTGCTCATAAATGCCGGCATTCACCGCACAAACCAGCTGTAAACCCTGTGGCTTGAGTTGTGCGGCCAGCGCAGGCAGAGAGGCATAGGGATGTCCTTGGGGGTTACGCCAGAAGGTCCGTAACTGATCCTGCCGCAGGTCGATACGGCAGACGGCGAGCTGGATGCCATCGAATGTGGGGGAAGAAACCACTGCGGCTTGGGCAGTGGTCGCCTTCCAGCTGAGCATACCTGTCAGTAGTATCTGAAACGCCGTCCGACTGGCTGCAGACATAGCCGTCGATACAGAATCTAGCAAACTGGCGCAAAGCTTCGCCACTGCTTGGATGTGATGGTTTCAATATGGAACATGGGCACATTTTTTGAATGTCATGCCCTTATTCTGCCAGATTACCCCCCTTGCGCCGACTTTCTGATTTTGCGAAACCGATTCAGCATCCTGGGTTATCAGCGAATCAATGCCCAATCATCAACCCAAGCAGTTCGGCTATGCCCGCCCATGACGCCTTGGCAAAAGCATCATGTTCGGCTTTCAGCCGTTCAAAGGTGCACCAATGCATTCCCTTTGGCTTCCAGCCCTCACCGTTCAGTATGCCAGGCTCCCACCCAAGCCGCCGCCGGATAGTCTCAGCCCGTCGCATCGCTCGATCACCATTCGTTTCCCGCTGGCACTGATAGGCCAGCTTGTGACAGCGTCGACAGGCAAAGATTGGCCCGCCGAAGAGAATCGCCACACGACGCCCGCATCCTCTCGCCGGGCAAAGGAACCAGACCCGCCGCCCGCCAAAATTGCAGGGTGTCCATTCCAGATAGACGGGATATTCCATCGGTTGCCATTCTCCACCATTGCTCCGGCTTCGGTAGTTGAGAATCAGGCGATCAACTCCCGTTCGTATCTGAATTGACGCCACCTCTTCGCCGTTGCGCGACCAATGCCAGCCGAGGACCCGACCCGGTGTCAGCTGACCGTCACGTTGCAGCCGCCGAATATCTAGCGCCCGCATGTCGCTGGTCGTGTCCTTTGCGTGTTGCCAGCGCCCGCTTCCAAAGCCACCCATGACTTTTTTCTCCAAGATTTACCGAAATCATTAGGCAAGTATGCGGTATCGTTTTCGCTGTTTCTTGCCGAACCTCTTGCCGTTGCTGCATTGCGCCTGTTTCTATGCTGTCCGGTTTCATGCACTCACGGTTTGCACCTTAATGGCCGGTGTGTATTCGGCTTCTTTCACCATGAAATAACAGATCGGTTCCCTCGAGTCGCAGAACTCTTGAATCAGTACCGCCTCGTTTGTCGTTTCTGTATCAATGGTCGCCATCATTCGCCACCTTGCTGGATCAGTCCGGGCCAGCGTTCGATACCTGGCTGTTGATTATTGTCAGTTGAAGTTGGCTGGTAGCCAGCACATCGTTGCGGGGTATCAAGTACAGGCCGATAGCCCACATTTGACGACACCAGCCCGCCTGGCTTGGCGATAGTGCAAACCCGCCCCCGCAGGTTCAAGCATTGCGAACAGCGCCGCCGATCATCGGTGAATGGGTCAAGCTTCGGCGACTCCGACGCCGCCCACCTGGTGAAGTATTCCCTCGCATCGGCATCCCGCTGGCACTGGCCGATTACTTCAGCAATGGTCGCCTGGTCTGTTTCCCCGATCAGCACCAGCCATGCCCGAATTGCTGATTCTTCTCGGGTGTCTAGGGGTGCCGGTGGTTGCCGGATGGTTGGGGTAAATGGTTCCACAACTACCGCATCCAAGTGCTGCTCCAGAATCTCGGCATGGGTCGCCTCGGGACAGCAGGCCAATTGCAGCGAGTCACGGTCGGAGTAGTGAATCAGCCACCAGCGGGAACAGGTCGCCGTATCTCCAGCAGAGACTTTTGCCCAGGGTGCGGTTTTCTCTTCCATGGGGTTTGCTACTGCTACAGTTGCTACTTTTGCTACTGTTCTCGCTTCCCCCTTGGGATGAGTAGCAGAAATAGCAGGAATAGCGGTAGCAAGGTTCCCGGTGCTGCGTTTCTTAATCAGGGCGGATAGGCTCATGGCTCCACCCCCACCAGAGCCGGGTTAAGGTGAATCGTCAGCCGCTTCCTGTCCTTTCTCAATCGCAGACGATCAAGTTCGGTAAGCTCGCGGATCGCCGCATCAAGCCGCCCCCCATCGCGCAATGGCCCATATTGGCGAACGTGATTTTTCCCTACCATGTGCGTCTGCTCCCGCTGGCAATACTCAATCAGCCAGCTCTCCAGCCGTGCCGCGTCCGCCAGTTCCGTCGGGAGCGCCAACTCACCAAAGAAGCGCCGGGCTTCGTGCAGGTGCCATGCCGTGATTCGGCTTGCTCCCTCGAAAGCATCCGCCCCGATTGCGCCGCCCGCCCCCTCGAATATCTGGAACAAAGCCGCCAGACGTGCTGCGTTGTCGGCGGATTTGCTTGCCACGTCCCGCACGTCGTAAAGTTCGCCGCCACACGATAGCTCGACTTCGATTGCATTGTGATATTCCACCCATGCCGCTTTAGCTTCCGGGGCAAGGGTCAGCATGAGCGGGGTCAGTGCGCCATCCTCATCAATAGGGGCGGGTTGTTCCAGTATCGCGGCAATACGCCGATGGAATGCGACAAGGTGCGGCCAGTTCACCGGGGGATCGGTAAATGGCCGTTGACCTTGAGTTGATTCGGGCCACGCGACAAGGAAGCGGGCAAGGAAACCTGTGCCACGCGCCAGCGCCCCGGATCGGGTAAAGAATTCGCGCAAGGTCGGCTCCTGAACCTGCAAGGCCACTGTCAGCCGCGCACCGCGCACCGTGAAGGACTCGGTTGATCGCCGATCAATAGTCAGGCTTGTGCCATCCCATAGTTGATTCAACAGTCCAAGATTCCGCATAACTGAATCCTTGCCCATGCCATGCGAGCCGAAAACAATCCCGGCTTCGGCAGATACCACGCCGCCGGAGGGCCATTGTTTCGCCAGTCCATAGGCCAGTGCTTCGGGGGTTGCATCGGCATAGAGCAGGCGGGGGATTCTGGGCGGCTCCGGCTTGTCGTATTCCAGATCGCGCAAGGCTGATTCCATGCCCACCGTCTGCTTATTGTCCTTGGCAAGCTGGCGGATTTTTTCCTTGACGCCGCAGCGCTTGGCTTCCCATGCCTCGATTGCCGCCTTGTAGTCTTTCAAAGCGGGCTTTGCCGCTTCCGCCTGGGCTTCCTCATAGTCGCGGATCGCTCGGGTAAAGAAGCCATCACAGGTTGATTTCCGCTCGCCAGAATCGGCAATGGTCAGCAGGAACAAACCGACCGGCCCATGCAATTTTTCCGCCCGCTTTGCATCCGCGTGAGCCTGAATTGCCAGCGACAGTGCCGCCAGTGCTGACGATGCCACCATTGGGACAGGTGCCTTGACGAAGCCTGCCACCTCTTCCACCGCCGCCCGAATGGGCGGGGGCAGGGCATCCAGCGGATAGGGTTCCGGTTCCACCTTCGCGGCCAGCGGGAGCGGATCAGGCCAGCCGTTGCCCTCTGAATTATCCGCTGGCGCATCATCCTCGCCGGGTTGAGGCTTACCCTTTACAGGTGGTTGTGCATCCACGATGCAAGCCACTACGGCTTCCTGCCCGTAGGTCACGGCCATATCGTTGAAGTCCGTCAGGCTGGTATCGCGGTCGGTGCCAAAGTCAGGGATTGCTACCCTACCAGTGCCGACTTTTGCGGCCTCGATGGCATGGGGATCAGGTTCGCCGGTTGTCTTCACCAGATCAGCCAAAATTACCAGCGCCGCCGCCGGGTAACGTTCGCGCATCGCCTTCGCCACGGTCGGCAAGTTGCCCGACGATAGCGCCGCAATTCCGGGCTTCCCGGTTGCCGCCGTTGCCGACAGAACGGTCGCTACCCCTTCACCTATCAACAGGATCAGGCCTGTGCCATCGCCATCGGGCAGACGTTCGGTGGCCCAATACCCGCCCGACTTGCTACCGCGTCCGGCCAATGCCGCCTTGCGCCTGTCGCCGTCAATCAGTTCCAGCGTTGAAATGCCATCGCCTTGCTTGACTGGAACAACCAGCAAGCGCCCGACCAACAGGTCGCCACTCGACTTCGGCGGATAGCCCAAGATCGCCGCTGCTGCTCCCGCATCAATCTCTCGCAGCGTTGCCACAGGGGAAACCCGCTTACGGGAAAGATAGGGATGATCGGCTTTCGCTTCGGTCGCCGCTTTCAGAATCGCTGCCGCTTTCTTTGCCGTGTTGGCACGTTCTCGGTTTATTTCGGCTTCCTCATGTGCGCCCCGTTCCGCTGCAAAGCGCCGCCGTTCGGCAAGCTCTTCGGGTGTCGGTTTCTGCTGCATTCCATCACCGCGCCAGGCGTTCGCCTTCGCCTCATAAAACAGCGTTCCGATAGTCACCTTGCCGCCCGCCCGGATACTTTTCCACACGTCGCGCGCATCCTTGGCATTGAACGATTCGGCTTGCATGCTCCAGGCTTTCCACACGTCAAAGCCCGCGTCGGCAAGTTCGGACTTAATCGCCATGCCCATGCGTAGCCAAATCTCGCGGTCGCTTGGATCAATGAATTGCAGGGCTTCGCGGATGCGTTCAATGTCACTCATCATCGCCCCCCTTTGCCAGCCGTGCTTTGCTGGCGGTTGCGCGACTGCATGACAAGATTGAACTCGTCTATCAGCGGGTCTATTTTGGTATAAATTTGACTATCGACAGTCTTTGGGGTCGCATTCCGCTTGGGCGCGCGGCCCTTGCTGCATGTGATCATGGCCCGCCCCCCTTACTTGCCAGAAGCGGCCTTGCGGCTTTTCTCAATTTGGGCCGTCAACCAGGCGTCAATTTCCGCCTCAATCCAGCCAACAGCTTTTGCACCTACAGAAACAGGCTTGGGGAAAGTCGGGTCATAGTCGCCCGGCCTCTTGGGGTTTTGCCGCAAGCGGGCATAGATGCTGGAACGGGAAAGCCCGGTGCGGGCTTCAACTTGCTTGCGCCGAATGATTGTCAGCGAGGATTGATTTTGTGCGGCCATGCTCGTCACTCCGTAGCATTCGCCGGAACATACCGGCATGGCTTCGCATTCAATACTTGGGGCCGCCCTCAGAATAGCCGGGCAGGTTCAGAAAACCCGCCCCGAAAATTGGGGGTGGGGTGGGTAGGTTCCCCCGGACGGGGGTAGGTGGATTCCAAGCCACGGCAGCCGTCAAAGCCAGTATTGACAAGGCTCTTCCGGGTGGGTGGATTATTCGCCAGGGGTTTTGGGTGCGCCACCGCCGGGCTGCCAGTTCGCCACTTTTGAGGCTTCCTCGATCCCGGTTTCGTTCGGCTTCCCTTCGTCGTCGGTCATGCCGAATTCCGCCGCATGTTCCCGCAGCCATTTTGCCAATGCCTGTTTCGGATGCTTGCCGCCCGCATCGGTCACAGCCTGCCACGCCCTCACCGCCGCCGCCAGCTTGGGGGCATAGCGGGGGTTCTTCGGATCAAGATAATCGGGAGCATCGGTTGCTGCAGGGAAGAAAAAGCCAGTGCGGATGCCTCGGGTTTCCAGCCACCCCTGCAGGGATGCAACGTCTACCCGCGATTCGACAAGGTTTATCGAATCCTCGATTTCGCCGCACTGGTTTCCGTTGATGTCGTATTCGTAGTTTGGAATCAGCCGTCCCTTGATCGCACCACGCCGGAAAGCGTTGGTTATTGCCGTCTTGACGGCTTCATACCCTTTCGGCCTTTTATCCATATCCCAATTCTCAGCATATGCATCCTCGCTGCTTGGGTCACACTCGGCAAGCAATAGCGCGGCCTGAATAATGCTCAACTCATCGCATAGCCTCCAGTAGTCCAGACTTTCCATGTTGCTCCACCTTCACCCATTGCCCCTGCATCAGATAGCCACCTGCCGAGCAAGGGTTCCCGGTCTTCCTCCCGTCGAAGCAGCCCCGGAAAACACTTGATGCCATCCGCTTCGATCAAATATCCAGCGCAGGCAAAGCGTCTACGATCTTCATCGTCTCCAGGCTCACTGTCACCACGCGGCAGAACAGTTCCAGCGGGTAGCGTGGATTTTGCATGGTTTCCACCGCCCAGGTGTTGGCATCGCTTTCAATGCCGCTATCTTTGTCGGTCTTCACCCGCTGGCGCTCTACCACCCAATCCAGCGCAGGTTTACCGTTCACCACATAGTCGTAGGCTGCCAGCGGGATGCCGATGAGGGTGATTTTGCCGTTGTAGTGCAGCGTGGTCAGGTCTTTATCCTTGCCGCGCTTGCCGTATTTCATTTGCTCCACGCGGTAATCGGAATCGGTCAGCGTGCCCTTGGCCTCAATAGTCAGCGGGTATGGCTCTACGCTTTCATAGCCGATATGCAACTCGGCCAGCTTGCGCCCTGCCTGACTGAAACCCCAGAAACCAGCGGCGGTTTTCACGCAAGGAATGCGCGGTAACTCCTTGGCCAGGTTGTCAGCATATTTCTCCCGGTATTGCGGCGAATGCAGCAGGCCATAGACGTAATAGAACACGTCTTCCTTGCTGATGGTCTCGCCGGGATAAGCGGCTCGGAAATGCGCCAAACCTTCATCGGTCAGCGCTTCACGGCGCGCGCGCTGGGGTGGCGAGTCTTCGGCAAACATCTCGGCTTGTGTCCCCGTACTGACCTCGGCTTCCTCGTCGTAGAGATAGAGGGGAAAGCATTGGGTGCCATCAATATCCACCATGTGCAGGCTGGGAAGCGCGTTGGTCATCAAGGCACCAAAGGCCACTTTATCACCTCGTCCCGATACGCAAATCACCCGATTTTCTGCCGCCGCATCCGGGAAAATCCGTGGCATCTGGTACACCATCTCGTTGAATGTGCGATTGAAATAAAGCCATTGCTTGGTATAGGGGCGGTAGAGGCTGGGAATCAGGCTATCGGCCTGATAAGCATGTACTCGGTCTTTCACCAGCTCTTGCTTGAGCGCACGCGTCCAACTGATGCGAGACGGATCGGTGTTGATAAAACCATCCACAGCGGCCTCGCGGGCTTTTTTATCCAACCCGGCATGAGCGGCATTGAAGCGCTCCATCTCGCTGTTGTAGAAGCCGATCATGCGCTGCATGGAACTTTCGACGGCGATACTGCTGGGGTTGTAGCACCAGGCATCGCGGTTGGTGACCACGCCCAGCGAGAAGTTTTCAAACAGCTTGGCAGCATTGCCTTTCTTGTCGCCCAGCACGATGAAATCGTTAAAGCTGTCGTCGCGCTGTTGCAGCCAGTCACCATGCGCATCGGGGATGATGGCTTGCCAGCCGTCGGCAGCGGTGATGCCCGCGATGCTGGCAAAGGTGCTGATTTTTTCCAGCTTGTCTTCACGGCTGAGGTAGTCGCCAATGTCGTGAAAATGAATCTGCCCGTGCACTTTGGCCTGCGGGTTTTTGACCAGCAGCGAGATGGCAATTGGGGCGCGGCTGCCCATGCCAAAAACGTTGTCCTTTTCTTTACGGCGCAATTCGCCTGAGGTACGGGCATTGCCCCGCAAATGAAACACATACAGGCTGGAAAACTCCTCGGCCAGACACTTGCGCATCCCGTCCGATGAGTTGGAATCGAGCCAGCCCGCGTTGGTGACAAAACCAATTACTCCCGCGTTACCAATGCGGTCGCTGGCCCAACGGATGGCGCGGATGTAGTTGTCGTACAGCCCCTTGGCCAGCGTGGCTTTGGAACGAGCGGCGTAGGTATTGCGGACGCGGCTATCCAGATGTGGATATTCCACATTGTCGTTGTTGTCGTTCTCGCTTTTTTGCCCAATGGAATATGGCGGATTGCCCAGGATGACGCGAATATCCAGCTTTTTCTGGCGCTTGCGGCGGGCGCTATTGTCCACCAGCAGCGCATTCACCAGGTCTTCCTTTTCGTACATCTGGAAGGTGTCGGTCAAACAGATGCCTTCAAAGGGCCGGTACTGGCCACCCACCAGGCTGTGGTACACCGCCTCGATATTGATGGCGGCGATGTAGTAGGCCAGCAGCACGATTTCGTTGGCGTGAATTTCGTGCTGGTATTTGTGCGGCAGTTGCTCAGGGGTTATCAGACCGCTTTGCAGCAGGCGGGTGATGAAAGTGCCGGTGCCGGTGAAGGGGTCGATGATGTGCACGCCTTCGCTGCCCAGTGTCTGGCCGAATTCGCTTTGCAGTACGTCGTTGACGCTGTGGATGATGAAGTCCACCACCTCCACCGGGGTGTAGACAATGCCCAGTCGTTCGGTCATCTTGGGGAAGGCGTTGCGGAAAAACTTGTCGTACAACTCCACTACGATCTTTTGCTTGCCCGCTGCGCTGTCAATGCCCGCAGCCCGTTCCTTCACACTGGCATAGAAGCCTTCCAGCGTGTCGGCTTCCTTGTCCAGCCGGTGTTCATGCAGGGCATCCAGAACGCCTTGCATGGCTTTGGACATGGGGTTGTGCTGGGCAAAGCTGTAGCCTTCAAACAGCGCATCAAACACCGGCTTGGTAATGAGGTGCTGGGCCAGCATTTCGATGATTTCTTGGTTGCTGATGCTGTCGTTAAGGTCGTCGCGCAGCTCTTCGGCAAAGGCGTTAAAGGCAGCCTGCTCTCGGGTGTTGGCAGGGTTTTCCAGAATGCCGCTGATGCGGTCGATGTGGGTGCGGGCAATCTTGGCAATGTCGTTGGCCCAATCTTCCCAGTGGTGGCGGTTGCCACACTTTTGCACCACCTTTGCATAGATAGCGCGCTCGATTTCGCCAATCTCGAATTTCAGCTCTTGCTGGTCTTCCTTGCCGGGGCGGCGCGGTGCCGGTGCGCCAATGCCGTGCTGGCCTTTGCCTGCATCACGGTTGGTTTGCCCCTTGTCGGCTTTCTTCGACTTTTTGCTGATCTGGTCGGTGATGGCAATGACTTCCATCTTGGAAAGGATTTTCTTGTTCAAATCCAGATCCATCTTGTTGACCATGGCATCAAAGCGGTCGTCATGCGAGCGCAGCGCCTGCAATACCTGCCACACCACCTTGTAGGTAGTGTTGTCGTTCAGTGCCTCATGCGGCTCCACCCCTGCGGGGATCACTACCGGCAGAATGACATAGCCACGCTTTTTGCCTGGCGCATTACGCATCACACGCCCCACCGACTGCACCACGTCCACCTGCGAATTGCGCGGGGTCAGGAACAGTACAGCGTCCAGCGCAGGCACATCCACCCCTTCGGAAAGGCAGCGCACATTGGAAAGGATGCGGCAGGTGTTATCCGGTGCTTCGGCCTTTAGCCAGGCCAGCTTGCCCTCCTTTTCGGTGGCACTCATACCACCATCGACATGCTCGGCCTCACATTGAAGGGTGTAAGCACGATTATCTGCCTCGTCGAAAGCTTCATTGTCTTCACTGGCCTGATACGCCTGCACCACCGCCTGAAACATGCCCGCAATTTGCTTGGAGCTAACTTTGTGCACCTTGCCGCCTTGCTTGGCCTCAATCACCTGGCAAAAAGCCACGGCCCGTTTCATGGCGGCGCTATCGCCCACCAGTTCATCAGTGATGCCTTGCTTGGACAGGGCTTTCCAGCAGCCAATGATCTTGGCGGCATCGTCCACCTTGAGCTGGTTATTTCCGTCCTTGAGCAGGTCTTGCAGGCGGCGGCTGACATGGCTTTCCTGCACCGAGAGCACCAACACCTTGTAATCGCACAGCAGACCGCGCTTGACGGCTTCGGAGAAGGTGATGACGTACAGCTCTTTGCCATAGAGCTTTTCATCGTCCATGGAACACAGCGCCACGTTGTCTTTTTCGGCACTGGCCTTGGCACTGTCGCCATAAATGCGAGGGGTGGCAGTCATGTACAGCCGTTTGGCAGACTGGATGAATGCGCCATCATGCACTTTGACGAAGGCGCTTTCGTCTTCGTCGCCAAAGGTGGCTCCAGTGGTGCGGTGCGCTTCGTCACAGATGATGAGGTCAAAGCCTGCCAGCCCATGCTGTTGCTGTGCCTGAGCAATCGTGTCGATGGAATGGTAGGTGGAAAACACCACGCTCATGTGGGCGCTATCGTGGCGCTTGCCAATTTCCGCAGCCAGCCGGGCCGGGTTGGTGGTGGCGGGATAGCGCAGTTCATGTACCAGCGTTTGCACGGTGTCGTCGTCTTTGCCGCGCTTTTTGCCGACCTCACCATCTGAACACACAGCAAAACTATGCAGGGGGGTGGCACTCTCCTGCGTCCATTCAGTCAGCGTTTGCGACAGCAAGTTGAGGCTGGGCACCAGAAATAGCACCCGCCCACCGGCCCCGGCCATGCGTTCGGCAATCTTGAGGGCAGTAAAGGTCTTGCCTGTACCGCAGGCCATGATAAGTTTGCCGCGCTCGGCCTGCGCCAATCCTTGCTCCACGGCGGCGAGCGCATTTTGCTGATGCTCGCGCAGCTTTTTACGCGGCTTGAGCACAGCCGCGGCCTTGGGCTGGTATTGCGCCCAATCAATCTGGCTTTCCTCCAGTGCGAACAAATCAACTATGTTGATAGGTTTGTCACGGCCTTGAATCAGCGTATTGACGTGGTGGCTGGCTTCATACGTGGTGAGAAACAGCAGGCCGTTGGTAAAGGGCTTTTTGCCCATCGCTGAGAGAAAGGAATCGATACCGTCGCCCTTTCGAATCTTGCTGTCCTCGGCATAAAACTTGGCCTGAATGGCAAAAACTCGTGGATTCTCGGGCAAGTCTTCCACCGCCACCAGGTCGATTCCCGCATCGGCGCCGGGGTCGGGGTTACCTTGGCTCAACCATAGCCGCCGCCATTCTTCCCACAAATACACATTTCCGTTGAATAGGTCTTTGTACGATGGCTCAGCCATCAGGTAGGTTTTGACCAGCTCCTCGAAATAGGTGCCTTTTTCTCGCTCGGTCTGTGCAGACTGGCGGAAAGTGTCCAGCAGTTTTGTGAGTGCGGTCGGTGCCATTGCCATGGATGAATGCCTTGTTTTCTTTGTTATGTTGCGCTGACTCTCTGCCAAATCGGCCACTATGCCGCCTGATACGCCTTGCCGAAAGGCCCGATGATGACTTTGCCCTTGCCGTCCTGAATCTGGCTATCCACGAAATCTGCCCACCATTGCAGCATTTCCCGCCGCTGGTCGGCGTATTGCGCCCGGTTATAGACGCCCCGGATGCCCTTTGTTTCGTGGGCCAATGCCTTCTCGATCCAGTCCGAGTTAAAGCCAGCTTCATGCAGATGCGTAGAGGCTGTGCGCCGGAAATCATGGATCACGAAGTCCCGTACATCGATTTCCAGCGAGCGCACCGCCTGATTCAAAGTGCTATGTGCTATCGGTTGGTGCAGGTCACCACGGCTGGGGAATACCCACTCTGAATCGCTTGCCAGTCCCTTCAACTCCTCGAGCATCGCCACGGCCTGCCGGGACAAATAGACAAGATGTGGCCTGTCCTTCTTCATGCGTTCGGCAGGAATCGCCCATTCGCCTTTCTCAAGGTCTAGCTCATCCCATTTTGCACCGATAAGCTCGCCCTTACGCACCATGCACAGAATCAGCAGGTGCAGCGCCAACTTGTGCGCCCGCTTGATGCTGGATTGATAGATCGCTCGTAACAGCTTGCCGACTTCTTCCGGCGATAGCGCCACGTCCCGGCTTCTGGCACTGGCAATGAATTTGGCTTCGATTGCCGCCGCCGGGTTGAAGGTGGTTTTCTCCCGCGCAATGGCATAGGCGAATAGCCGTTTCAGTACGTTGCGGGTTTGCAGCGCCATTTGGTCAGCGCCACGATTCTTGATCTTGTCGGTAATCACCAGAATGTCGGTCACGGTCACATCAGCAATTTGCTTGCTGCCAATGGCTGGGATCACGTCCTTATCCAGTACCCGCTTGATGTTGCGCGGGCTACTGTTGGCTGGCTCCACAATCTCGGCAAACCAGCGCAAAGCGAAGGCTTCCACGGTGTTAGCAGCCATGGTTTCGGCCTCTTTCGCCTTTGCTCGCTCAACGGTCTTCATATACCAGTTTCGGACGAAGGCTTGGGCCATTTCCTTGGCGGTAGGGGCAGCGTCATCCGGGACAGGATCACCACGCTTCAAGGCCATCGGGGATAGACCGCGCCCGGCCAGTGCCTTGCAGTCGTCCCGCCAGGTGCGGGCTTCGCCCAAGGAATAGGTGGGATAGTCACCCAACGTAACCTTCTCCTGCTTCCCTGCTAGGCGGTATCGCAGCCGCCAGACCTTCGCCCCACCAGGCATCACTTCTACAAACAGCCCGCTGTCGTCAGCTTCCTGATATGCCTTCTCGCCGGGCTTGAGATTCCGCAGCTTGGTATCCGTCAGCGCCATGACTCCATCCTCCGCCGTTGTTCGTGTCCATGCTCGTGCAGTTTGATAGGTGCACTAGGAATCCATGGGCACAAAATATGTGCCCATGGCGCCCAGGATAATCCACAATGGGCACAATCATGGGCACAAGTTTATGCGGATTCAATCGGAACATGCAAGCCCACTGCAGAACAAGAAACATGCTTCTAAGCGGGTTATATGGATATTTTGCAGAAGTATCCGGACTATGTTGGAAGACTAGCTATTTTCCAATGCAGAAGCGGCTGAAGATTTCCCCCAGCAGGTCGTCGGCGGTGAACTCGCCGGTGATGCTGCTGAGTTGCTGTTGGGCCTGGCGCAGGTCGTCGGCGAACAGTTCGATCTGCTGCCAGCCCGCTTCGGCGCGTTGCAGTGCCTCGCTGGCGGCGGCCAGTGCGGTGAGGTGGCGTTCGCGGGCCATGAAGACGCCCTCGCCGGAGTGCCAGCCTGCCACGTGCAGGATTTGCTGTCGCAGCAGGTCGACCCCGTCACCTTGGCGGGCTGACAGGCGTACGCGCATGCCGTCTGCGCCCAGCTCGCTGGCGGCGGTCTCGCCGGAGAGGTCAATCTTGTTGTAGACGGTGATGCGGGGCACCGCTGGCAGGGTATCCAGTATCGCCTGCTCGGCAGCCGTCAAGCCGTGCTGGGCATCCACCAACAGCAGCACCAGATCGGCCTTGTCCAGTGCGGCACGGGTGCGGGCGATGCCCAGCTGTTCAACGTGATCGTCGGTCTGGCGCAGGCCAGCGGTATCGATCAGGTGCAGCGGGATGCCTTCGATATGGATCAGCTCGCGCAGGCTGTCGCGGGTGGTACCGGCGGTATCGGACACGATGGCGACATCGTCGCCTGCCAGTGCGTTCATCAGGCTGGACTTGCCAACATTGGGCTGCCCCACCAGCACCACATTCAAGCCATCGCGCAGCAGGCGGCCCTGGCGGGCCTGCCCGCGTAAAGTAGCAAGCTGAGCGCGCAGGCTGCGCAACTGGCCCAATGCATCGGCCGCTTCGAGAAAATCGATGTCTTCTTCGGGGAAATCGAGGGTGGCCTCCACCAGCATGCGCAGCTGGATCAGGCCTTCCACCAAGACATGTATCTGCCGGGAAAAGTCGCCAGACAGCGAGCGCATGGCGCTGCGCGCCGCCTCTTCCGAGCTGGCCTCGATCAGGTCAGCCACGCTTTCAGCCTGCGCCAGATCCAGCTTGTCATTGAGAAAGGCGCGGCGGGTGAATTCACCGGGCTCGGCGAGGCGGGCGCCTAGCTGCAAACAGCGCTTCAGTAAGCGCTGCAGCACGGCGGGACCGCCGTGGCCTTGCAGCTCCAGCACATCTTCACCGGTGAAGGAATGCGGGGCCGGGAAGTACAGCAACAGGCCGTTGTCGATGGCCTCACCCGCTTCATCCGTGAAACGGGCCAGCGTGGCGTGTCGCGCTTGCGGGGTCTTGCCCGTCAGCGCGGCCGCCAGTGGCTGCAACGCCGGCCCGGACAGGCGGATGACCCCCACGCCACCGCGCCCGGGCGCAGTAGCGATGGCGGCAATCAGGTCTGCGGGCTGCATGGCCTCACTTGCTGCTGGCTTTGGCCGGCTGGGTGGGCTTGATGCCCATCTGCGCGTAAATCACCTTTTGCTGAATGATGGTGAGGATGTTGTTCACCAGCCAGTACACCACCAGGCCCGACGGCGAGAAGAAGAAGAACACACTGAACATCAGCGGCATGATCTTCATCATCTTGGCCTGCAGCGGGTCCGTCGGTGCCGGGTTCAGCGTGCTCTGATACCACATGGAAATGGCCATCAACACCGGCAGGATGAAGTACGGGTCGGGCTGCGACAGATCCTGAATCCAGCCCAGCCACGGTGCCTGACGCAGCTCTACCGCACCCAGCAGCACCCAGTACAGTCCCATGAACACCGGCATCTGGATCAGCATGGGCAAGCAGCCGCCCATCGGGTTGACCTTTTCGGTCTTGAACAGCTCCATCTGCGCCCGGCTCTGCTGCTGGCGGTCGTCCGGGAATTGTTCCTTGATGCGCTGCAGACGCGGGCCGAGGTCACGCATCTTGGCCATCGAGCGGTAGCTGGCGGCAGACGGGTAATAGAACAGCGCTTTCAGCAATACGGTCAGCGCAATGATGGCCCAACCCCAGTTGCCCACCAGGGCATGCAGCTTCACCAGCAGCCAGAACAGCGGCTCGGCCACCACCGCAAAGATACCGTAGTCCTTGGTCACCACCAGGCTCGGCGAAGCTTTCAGCAGTTGCTCCTGCTCTTCCGGGCCGACGAACAGCGGCATGCTGTAGGTCAGGGATTTGCCAGCGGCTACAGCCGGCAGCTTCAGCTGGGTGCCAATGGAGTACAGGCCATTACTGGTCTTGCCCAGCACAAACTGGCGCTGCGTGCCCTTGCTGCAGTCTTCCTTGTCGTAGCCCGCCTGAGCAGGTGGCAGCCATGCGGCAATGAAATAATGCTGCACCATCGCCACCCAGCCATTGTTACACTGGGTGACATGGCTGATCTTCTCCGGGTTTGCCAGACCCTTGGTGATGTCATCAAAACTGACCTTCTGATACTTCTTCTGGTCGGTGTAGATGGCGGCACCGGTAAAGGCGCTGGAGAAACGGGTCTTGCTTTCGGGCTCGATGCCATCACGCAGGATGCGGTAATAGGCTTCCGGCACCACCGTACTGCTGCCCTTGTTCTGGATCTGGAAGGCCACGTCGATCACATAGCTGTTGCGATGGAAGGTCAGCAGCTTGGTGACAGCCAGGCCATTCTGCTCGGGTGCGGTCAGCGCCACCACTAGCTTGTCCTGACCCTTGTCCAGCATACGGATACCGGTTTGCGCCTGATAAACGGTATGGCGGGTCGGCAGACCGAGTTTGGCACTCTCATCACTGAACGCACTTTGCGCCACATAGAGGTGACGGCCACCGACAGGGTTGACGCTATTGTCCAGCAGCAGGAAGGGTTCTTTCGGCTTGTTAGTATCACCGTGCTTGAGCACCCACAGCTTGCGGATGTCGCCACCGGTCAGGTCAATCTCGGCACGGATCAGGTCGGTATTGACCGTGATGATGCCTGCCGTTTTCAGCGTGGCTTCGTCTACCGTCGGCTTGCCGGCAGCCTGAGCCGGGGCCGGTTCGGCCGCAGGGGCGCTGGCCGGACGATTCTGTTGTGCCGCCCATTCCGGATAACGATACTTCTGGTACTGTTGCCAGCCTAGCAGCAAGGCCATGGACAGGACAATGAAAATCAGCAGACGACGAGGTTCCATCAATCAAACCTATCTGTAACAGGGTTCAGGGCACCGGGTCGTAACCACCCTTGGACCAGGGATGGCAACGGGCAATGCGCCACAAGGTCAACCCGCTGCCACGCAGCGCACCATGCCGACGCAGGGCTTCTTGCGCATAGCAGGAGCAGGTTGGGGAAAAACGGCAACTGGGCGGCAGCCAGGAACTGAGCAGCAGTTGATAAGCGCGGATCAGTAGCAGCAGCACGCGGGTCATGATGATACGCGTAACCGGCGTGAGAGGGAAAACAGTTCCTGACGGAACAGGTCTGACTGGCTCGGCAACAGGCGGGCTTGCACGCGGATCACCACGTCGTGCCCGGCAAACAGGGCGCGGTGCAAACGGAAGAACTCGCGGCATACCCGCTTGGCGTAGTTCCGGTCGTGCGCCGCCTTGGCCACTTTCTTGCTGACCACAATGCCGAGCCGGGGCAAGCCTCCAGGTACCGGACGGTACAGCAACTGGAAGTACTGGCCACGAAAGGAACGCCTGAAACCAAAAACGGATGAATACTCATCCGTTTTGGTCAAGCGATACTGCCGTGAAAAGCGGTGATCAACACCGCCTGCATCAGACGCCGAGACGGGCACGGCCCTTGGCACGACGAGCAGCAATAACGGCGCGACCACCCTTGGTGCGCATGCGGACCAGGAAGCCATGGGTGCGCTTGCGGCGGACGACCGAGGGCTGGAAGGTGCGTTTCATGGTAATTCCTTATGGGATTTCGTACAAAATCAAACGCGCAATTTGACACTGTTACCCCCCATCCTGTCAAGCGCTATTTTTGGGATAAACTGTGGATAACTCGGGGTAAACGGGCTACAATCCGCCCGATAGTCCGGCGTCCGCCACCCTGTTCCACCAGCCTGAAGTGTCCTCATGTCCAATGCTGTTGTCTTTTGGTCCAGCTGTCTGTCCGCTTTTGAAGCGGAGCTGACCGCACAACAGTTCAATACCTGGATCAAGCCATTGGCGGTAGAGGATGGCGGGGACGAGCTGCGCCTGCTGGTGCCCAACAAGTTTGTACTGCAGTGGGTCAAAGACAAGTTCATGGCCCGCATCCAGTTGCTGGCTGATGAATTTTTCGGCAAGCCGGTGACCATTGCGCTGACGTTGCACAGCCCGCGCACGGCGGCAGTCAGCCGCAAAGCGGAAGCGGCTCCTGCGCCGACCATGGTCAGCGAAGCGCTTGTCACAGAGAGTCGGCCCGCCAGCATTACTGCACCGCCCCCTGTAGCCGAGCCGGCGGCCACCCGTGGCCGCCCGGTGGTAGACGAATACTCCCGGCTCAATCCGAATTTTACCTTTGACACCTTCGTCACCGGCAAGGCCAACCAGCTGGCACGCGCGGCGGCGCTGCAAGTGGCTGAGAACCCCGGTGTGGCGTATAACCCGCTGTTTGTCTACGGCGGCGTAGGGCTGGGCAAGACCCATCTGGTGCAGGCCATCGGTAATGTGGTGCAGCAGCACAACAAGAAGGCGCGCATTCGCTACATTCATGCCGAGAAGTATGTCGGCGATGTGGTCAAGGCTTACCAGCACAAGGCGTTTGAAGAGTTCAAGCGCTATTACCACTCACTCGATGTACTGCTGATTGATGACATTCAGTTCTTCTCCGGCAAAAACCGGACGCAGGAAGAATTCTTCTATGCCTTCAATGCGCTGATTGAGGCGCACAAGCAGGTGATCATCACCTGCGATACCTTCCCCAAAGAAATCGAGAACATGGAAGACCGCCTGATTTCTCGCTTTGGCTGGGGGTTGACGGTGGCCATTGAACCGCCGGAGCTGGAAATGCGGGTCGCCATCCTGCTGAAGAAAGCGGAGCAGGAGCGGGTGCAGCTGGATGAGAATACGGCCTTCTTCATCGCCAAACATATTCGCTCCAATGTGCGTGAGCTGGAAGGCGCACTGAAGCGGGTACTGGCCTACTCACGCTTCACCGGGCAAAAAGTCACACTGGAGCTGGCCAAAGAAGCGCTGAAAGATTTGCTGGCCGTGCAGAACCGTCAGGTGTCCGTGGATAATATCCAGAAGACGGTGGCGGACTTCTACAAGATCAAGGTGGCAGACATGTATTCCGCCCGCCGTTCCCGTACCATTGCCCGACCACGACAGGTGGCGATGGCGCTGGCGAAGGAACTGACGCAGCTGTCACTGCCGGATATCGGCGAGGCCTTTGGCGGTCGTGATCACACCACCGTCTTGCATGCTTGCCGTAAAATCAATGAGTTACGCGCTGCGGAACCGGAAATGGCACATGATTTCAATGTGCTGCTGCAGATCCTGAAGAATTGAACAACACCCGGTACAGATTGTGTATAAACCCGTGATTGCGGTTGACACGAAAAAGCAGTCACAATTTGTCCACAGGTAGCACCGGGGCTGAACAGTCGGGTTATTGTTGTTGCAAAGCATTGATTAAATGGAATAAAAACGGCTTTTCCACAGGATGGATCGCCTCTATTATCTACTATCAAAATCTTTAAAAGGTTATTTGATATGGCTCTCATCGAAGCGGGCAAAGACAATCTGATCAAACCCTTGTCTACCGTTACCGGTATCGTGGAGAAGCGGCATACCATGCCCATCCTCTCCAATGTACTGATCGAAAAACAGGGCAGCAGTTTGCGCATGCTGGGCACCGACCTTGAAATCCAGATCCAGACCAGCGAGACCCTGGAAACCACAGGTGACGATGTTCGCTTTACCACCAGCGCCAAGAAGCTGCTCGACATCCTGCGCGCTTTGCCGGACAACCAGCCCATCCGGCTGGAAACCGACAGCAACAAACTGCTGATCCGCAGTGGCAAGAGCCGCTTTAACCTGCATACGCTGCCTGCAGAAGACTTGCCGCTGGTACAGCTGAACACGCAGGTGCTCAACCGCATTACCCTGCAACAACGTGAGCTGCGGGCTTTGCTGCAAAAAGTGCAGTACGCGATGGCCAACCAAGACATCCGCTACTATCTGAACGGGCTCTATCTGGTGAGCGAATCCGGCATGCTGAAGCTGGTGGCGACCGATGGACACCGCCTGGCCTATATCGAGACCAGCAGCAACAGTAGCAACCAGCAACGCTGCGAAGCCATCATTCCACGCAAGACCGTACTGGAGCTGGGCAAGCAACTGGCGGATAGCGAAGAACCGGTACACATCGACATTTGCAGCAACCAGATCCGCTTCCAGTTTGGCAGCATCGACCTGGTCTCCAAGGTGATCGAAGGCAAATTCCCCGACTACAACCGGGTATTGCCAGCACATAACAACAAGATTTTCAGCATCAACCGCGTGTTGTTGTTGCAAGCACTGCAGCGCGTGGCCATTCTCTCCAACGAGAAATTCCGTGGTGTCCGTGTCATGCTGTCCGATCACCTGCTGCGTATCCAGTCTGCCAACAGCGAGCAGGAAGAAGCACAGGAAGAGCTGGATATCCAGTATCCTTACGATGCTTTGGACATCGGTTTTAACATCAACTACTTGCTGGATGTGCTGAACCACAGCAGCTGCGATGACATCCAGCTGGCTTTGGGTGACAGCAATGGCAGTGCCTTGGTCAGTGAACCCGGCAATGCCAGCTTCCGCTATGTCGTGATGCCGATGCGCATCTAAGGCTGATGCACCCGTTGTAAACCCCGATCGATACCACAAGAAGCACGCACATGAGTGAAGAACACGCACCGGTACCTGGTGGCCAGGACTACGACGAATCCAGCATTCAACAACTGGAAGGTCTGGAAGCGGTCCGTAAACGACCAGGCATGTACATCGGTGATACGTCCGACGGCACTGGACTGCACCACATGGTGTTTGAGGTGGTGGACAATGCCATTGATGAAGCCCTGGCTGGACACTGCGATGACATCAAAGTGATGATCCACCCGGATAACTCCATCTCGGTGCATGACAACGGGCGTGGCATCCCTACCGGCATCAAGTTTGATGACAAGCACGAACCCAAGCGCTCAGCCGCTGAAATCGTACTGACCGTATTGCACGCAGGCGGCAAGTTCAACCAGAACAGCTACAAGGTATCCGGCGGTCTGCACGGTGTCGGCGTGTCTTGTGTGAATGCGCTATCGCGCTGGCTAAAGCTGGTCATCCGTCGTGATGGCAAAAAGCATGTGCTGGAATTCGAGCGTGGGCATGTACCGAACCGCCCCATCGAAATACAAAATGGTGTGGAAGTGTCACCACTGCGAGTGGTAGGCGATACCCAGAACCGGGGTACCGAAGTCCACTTTCTTGCCGATGATCAGATCTTCGGCACAGTGGAATACCACTACGACGTGCTGGCCAAACGGCTGCGTGAGCTTTCATTCCTCAATAATGGCGTCAAGGTTGAGCTGATCGACCAGCGTGATGGCCGTAGCGAGAACTTTGCCCATTCCGGTGGCGTACGCGGTTTCGTGGAATACATGAACCGCAGCAAGACCGTGCTGCATCCCAAGCCTTTCCATGCGGTAGGCGAAAAGGATGGCATTACGGTTGAAGTCGCCATGCAATGGAACGACAGCTATTCCGAGCTGGTGCAATGCTTCACCAACAATATTCCGCAGCGTGACGGTGGCACTCACCTGACTGGTCTTCGTACGGCGATGACCCGCGTCATCAACAAGTACATCGAAGAAAGTGAAGTCGCCAAGAAAGCCAAGGTCGAAACCACTGGTGACGACATGCGCGAAGGGCTGACCTGCGTCCTGTCGGTCAAGGTGCCGGAGCCCAAGTTCTCCAGCCAGACCAAGGACAAACTGGTGTCCAGTGAAGTACAGCCCGTGGTACAGGAAATCGTCGCCGCCAAGCTGGCAGAGTACCTGCTGGAAAACCCCTTGGATGCGAAAACGATTACCAGCAAGATTGTAGAAGCGGCCCGTGCCCGTGATGCCGCCCGCAAGGCACGTGAGCTCACCC
Source organism: Leeia sp. (assembly GCF_041909055.1). Lineage (NCBI taxonomy): Bacteria > Pseudomonadati > Pseudomonadota > Betaproteobacteria > Neisseriales > Leeiaceae > Leeia > Leeia sp. Next base: position 181,465 of record NZ_JAYREC010000006.1, read on the forward strand.
GCCGTAAAGGCGTGCTGGATGGCGTCGGTTTGCCTGGCAAACTGGCGGATTGCCAGGAAAAAGACCCGGCCTTGTGCGAAATCTACCTGGTCGAGGGAGATTCCGCAGGCGGCTCCGCCAAACAAGGGCGTGATCGCCGCTTCCAGGCCATCCTGCCGTTGAAGGGCAAGATCCTCAACGTCGAGAAAGCCCGTTTCGACAAACTGATTGCCTCACAAGAAATTGCCACCCTGATTACCGCGCTGGGTTGTGGCATCGGCAAGGACGAATACAATCCGGAAAAACTGCGCTACCACCGCATCATCATAATGACCGATGCCGACGTCGATGGTGCCCACATCCGTACCCTGCTGCTCACCTTCTTCTACCGGCAAATGCCGGAGCTGGTGGAGCGGGGTCACATCTACATTGCGCAGCCGCCGCTGTACAAGGTCAAGCAAGGCAAGGAAGAACGCTACTTAAAGGACGAGCACGAGAAGAAGCGTTTCCTGCTCGGTGCCTGCTTGCGCGATGCCAGCCTGCATCCTTCTGCTAGTGCAGAGCCGATCAGTGGCAGTGCATTGGAGAGTATCGCCAATGATTACCTGCTGGCCGAAGCCGTCATCGACCGTGAAAGCCGAGTGATTGAGCCGGATGTGCTGCATGCCTTGCTGGAAGATGCACAGGTGGATCTAAGCAGCCAGGCCACCGCCGAAGATGCGGCCCAGCGCCTGCAAGCCCAGGTGGCTAACAAAGAGCTCACCGTTACCGCCGAATTCGACGAAGCCGACCAAAGCTGGTACCTGAAGATCACCAAGTGCCTGCACGGCAATTACAGCGTCACCTACCTCGACAACAGCTTCCTCAACAGCGGCGACTACAGACAGCTGCTGAAAACCAGCCAAGTACTCTCTGGTCTCTTGAAAGAAGACGCCTGGGTGAAACGGGGTGAACACGAGCGCAAGGTGAGCAGCTTTGCCGAAGCACTGGCCTGGCTGCAACAGGAAGCCAGCAAAGGCATGAGCTTCCAGCGCTACAAAGGCCTGGGCGAAATGAACCCCGAGCAACTGTGGGAAACCACCATGGACGTCACCGTGCGCCGCCTGCTCAAGGTACAGATCGAAGACGCCATGGGCGCCGACGAAATCTTCACCACCCTGATGGGCGACAATGTCGAACCCCGCCGTGCATTCATTGAAACCAATGCGCTCGGGGCGAGGAATATTGACGTTTGAGTTTGTTAGATCCAATGAAGAACTGGTTTTCCGGTGATCACAGGAAAACTGGTCACCGATAACTGCATTTTGGCAGTATTAAAAGGCTTCCTGTTCAGGGAGCTTTTTTTCTCAAGCGAGCTCGTCTTGCTTGCAGTAATGTTCACAGCTAAGAATCAGACGCTTACCCATGCTCTTATGCCTGTTGCCAGGCTTGTACATAAGCGGTGGCTCGGGCTTTTAGCGCTTCGATGCTGATGCCGGGCGTGTACAAACCACCACCCAGGCCAAAGCCTGAGGCTCCTGCTGTGATGTAGGCGGCCATATTGCCCGGGGTGATGCCTCCTACCGGGAAGATGGGAATATCGGGTGGAATGACGGCTCGCCAGGCCTTTAATACTGCAGGGGGAATGGCTTCAGCCGGGAAGGCTTTAAGGCCGTGTGCGCCTGACCGGAGTGCTGCAAACGCTTCGGTTGGGGTGGCGACACCGGGCAATGACCACAGCTTGCGCGCTCGGGCTGCAGCGATCACGGCGGGGTTGCTGTCGGGGGAAATCACCATCTTGCCACCAGCATCGGCAACTTGGGCAACGGCTTCTGCGCTCAAAACCGTGCCTGCACCAATCCAGGCATCCTCTGGCAAACTGCGGGTCAACTGCACTATCGCTTCCAGGGCGCCTGGCCGGTTTAACGGTACCTCGATCAAGCGAAAGCCCGCCTCATACAGGTGTAGCCCGACCTCGCGGGCTGCTTCGGGTGGCAGGCCGCGCAGGATGGCAATAAGCGGTAAGGTTTTTTGCAGGTCCGGGATCATGGTGTCGCTTCCTTGCGGGGTTGAGATAAGGCAGACAAGGCGGCAACAAATACCGCATCGGGGTCGAAGCAACAGGTGTCAACGCCGTAGCGTGAAGCCACCTGCTGATGGAGCGGCCAGAGTATGGGGTCTCCCACGATGCGGACGGTGCCGCGTTGGGCTAATTGCTGGACCTCAGGATCAGCCCATTCGGTGCCGATCAGTAAGCCAGACAGCCACGCCCGGGCAGCATGGGTCGGTAACTGCCCTCGCAGTACCGCAGCACGCAGGCCGAACAGGCTACGGGATAGCGGACGCCCTGAGGTAGAGGCGTCTACGCCGGCCAGAAACGCTTGCGGGTCATCCTGCCCTGCCTGCAGCAAGCCAGACAGTGATCCGGCTTGCTGGAATTGCGCGTAGAGTTCGCCGGTCATGAATGTCATCAGGCGGACAATGGCCCCGTTCTCCACCCATACCCACTTGCTGTGGGTGCCTGGCAGCAGGTAGCAGCCGTCTCCCCCGCCCAGATGCCATGCGCCCAGCACCTGGGTTTCTTCTCCGCGCATGATATCCGGCCCGGCATCATCACACACACCAGGCACAATATAGACGCGGGCCTGGTCATGGCGGAGGGTTGTCATCTGGCTACCGACTGCATGCAGGGATACTGGCGTGGGCAGGTAGGGTACTTCCAGCCAGCCGGAGCGGCTACCAATCATGCCAGCCATGATCACCTCGACATCGGCAGGCAGGCCTGGCCAGCGCTGTAGCAGCGTGCTCAGCATATCGGCAAAGTTGCCCGAGGCCGACATGACGCCACAGGCATCGGCACAGCGATCCAGCACATTGCCTTGTGCGTCCAGTAGGTAGGCCCGTCGATGTGTGCTACCCCAGTCAATGCCCAGTCGGTATTCAGTCATCATTGCATCGTGTCTCATTTAAAAGTGGTCATCCTGCATCTGAAAAGTCATCTCCAGGCTCAGGTGTTGTCCTGGTGCCAGCCATACCAGCCCAAGGTCGCCCCCTTCTGGTTGTTTGCGGTGCGCATCATTGGCATGGGTCACTGGCTCCAGGCAGAAAAAGTCCGCGCCACTGGGGGTATACAGCACCATGAAGCGTGCTGGGGGCCAGGTGTCTATGGAGAGTGTTTTTCTGATTTCGGGCCAGTGAATATGTGCTCGTCCATCCCAGCCACCGGCACAGTGATCCAGTGTCTGTTCAGGCAGAGGTTGCCACTGGCCATTGGCCGGAAAGTTGCAGCTGTCTGTGGGGATACAGCGGCAAGATGAGTGCGAGGTAATTGGGGGCCAGACATGGCGTGTCCGCGCCCGTATACGGGTTCCGGGTGTCCGCTTGAAGAAGGGGTGCAAGCCCAGGCCGAACGGGGCACGCCTTTGCCCAGTGTTGAGCGCTGTGAGCTGACAGTGAAACTGCTCACCCGTCAGGGTGTAGCTCATGAGCGCCTGATAGGGCAACGCCAGCCAGGGCTGGGCATCATGCTGCAGGATGATCCGTTGCGCGGTGACAGCGACGGGCTGCCAGGCTGAGCGCCAGGCATCACCATGAATGGGATAGGGCTCCGCACACCAGTTCTGCGGGACGGCAATGCAGCCGTCTTCCATGGGCAGGGCATGACCCCATAACCGATTGGACCAAGGAACCAGCGGGAAGCAGGCAAGCTGATTGGGGTCAAGCGTGGCCTCCTCCGGCGCAGGCCGCAGTACCGGGAACGGTGTGCCGACAGCCAGCCAGTCCAGACGCGTCAACCCGCCGCCTTGCGCGGGCAGTATGGTTGCAGCCCAGAAGTCATTGCTTAATGTCAGCATGTCTGGCCGGCATGGTCATCAGGATGTACATCAATCATGGTGGAATGGGCCTCCCCCTTGCGTGTTCTTTATTTGTAGTATTATACTTTCTACACACTAAATCAAGGAAAGCGGCCATGGGTGGAGAAAGCAGAAAGCGGCGCTCACAGCACTGGTTTGGCGGCGATGATAAAGACGCCTTCATTCACCGTAGCTGGATGAAGAACCAGGGGCTGACGGACGACAGCTTTGATGGCCGCCCTGTCATTGGGATCTGCAATACCTGGTCCGAGCTGACGCCGTGCAACGCCCACTTCCGGCAGTTGGCAGAAAAGGTCAAGCATGGGGTGCTGCAGGCGGGTGGTCTGCCGGTCGAATTCCCGGCCATGTCCTTGGGTGAAACCAATATGCGCCCTACCGCCATGCTGTTTCGTAACCTGGCTGCCATGGAAGTGGAGGAGTCCATTCGAGCTCATCCGCTGGATGGGGTGGTGCTGCTGGTGGGCTGTGACAAGACCACCCCTGCCTTGCTGATGGGAGCTGCGTCGGTTGGGCTTCCGACGCTGGTGGTATCGGGTGGGCCCATGCTCAATGGTCGCTATCGTGATGAAACCATTGGCTCTGGTACCCACGTCTGGAAGTTCTCGGAGGCGGTACGCGCCGGGCAGATGAGTACAACCGAGTTTCGACAGGCAGAGGGCTGCATGTCCCGCAGTGCGGGTCACTGCATGACCATGGGGACGGCCTCGACCATGGCCTCCATGGTCGAGGCGCTGGGTATTGCGATGCCGGGTAACGCGGCCATCCCGGCGGTGGATTCCCGGCGCTATGCGCTGGCGCAATTAGCCGGCAGGCGCATTGTGGAGATGGTGGAAGAAGACCTGCGCCCTGCACAGATCATGACCCGGCAGGCGTTTGAGAACGCCATCCGTGTCAACGGCGCCATTGGGGGCTCCACCAATGCAGTCGTGCACCTGCTGGCACTGGCGGGACGGCTTGGGGTGCCGCTAACACTGGATGACTGGGATCAGCTGGGTCGGGATGTGCCGACCTTGCTGAACCTGATGCCTTCAGGGCAGTACCTGATGGAAGACTTCTACTATGCCGGTGGTCTGCCGGTGATCCTGCAGCGCTTGCTGGCTGCCGGGCTGCTGCATGGTGAAGCGCGGTGTGTCACCGGGCGCAGCATGGCTGAGGAGGTGCAGCATGCGGAATGCTTCAACGATGCCGTGATTCGTCCCCTGGCGCAACCACTGGTGGCGCAAGGCGGTATTGCAGTGCTGCGTGGCAACCTGGCGCCAGGTGGCGCCATCATCAAGCCCTCGGCCGCCAGCCCCAAGCTGATGCAGCACAAGGGACGGGCCGTGGTGTTTGAAGACATTGAGCACTACAAGGCGCGCATTGATGACCCTGCGCTGGAGATTGATCAAGACAGTGTGATGGTGCTCAAGCATTGCGGTCCCAAGGGTTATCCCGGCATGGCAGAGGTGGGCAATATGGGGCTGCCGAAAAAGCTGCTGGCGCAAGGAATCACTGACATGGTGCGTATTTCGGATGCCCGCATGAGCGGCACCGCCTACGGTACCGTGGTCTTGCATGCGGTGCCGGAAGCCGCTGCCGGGGGCACGCTGGCGCTGGTGCAGGATGGGGACCTGATTGAGCTGGATGTGCCCAACCGCACGCTGGTGCTGCATGTGTCTGACGACGAACTGGAGCGTCGGCGTGCGGGCTGGGCACCTCCCGCGTTGCCGGCCTCCGGCTATCTGCGCCTTTATGTGGAGCACGTCATGCAGGCCGATCAAGGTGCTGACTTTGATTTTCTGGTGGGCTGCCGGGGGGACGCGGTACCCCGGGAATCCCACTGACCACGGTATAGGCTCTTCACATTCACAAGCGAGACATCATGGCCAGCTTGACTTTGCACCAGATTCACAAGGCCTACGGCGACCACGCCCCGGTCATTCGGAATGTAAACCTGAACATCGCCGATGGCGAATTCTGCGTGTTCGTCGGCCCCTCCGGCTGCGGGAAATCCACCCTGCTGCGCATGATTGCCGGTCTGGAGGATATCTCTTCAGGCGATCTTTACATTGGCAATCAGCGCGTGAACGACCTGCCCCCTGCCAAACGTCGGGTTGCCATGGTGTTCCAGAGCTATGCCTTGTACCCGCACATGAGTGTGTACGAGAACATGGCGTTTGGTCTCAAGCTCGCCAAGCTTCCAAAGCAGGAGGCCGAGCGCCGGGTTCGTGATGCTGCCAGAGTGCTGCAGCTGGAGCACCTGCTCGAGCGTAAACCCAAGGCACTGTCAGGCGGGCAGCGTCAGCGTGTTGCCATCGGGCGCGCCATCGTGCGTGAGCCGGAAGTGTTTCTGTTTGACGAACCCCTATCCAATCTGGATGCCGCCTTGCGAGTCCAGACCCGGATCGAAATTGCGCGCCTGCACCGTGAGTTTGGCCAAGCCTCGACCATCTATGTGACCCATGATCAGGTTGAAGCCATGACGCTGGCAGACAAGATAGTGTTGCTGCACAGCGGCGAAGCGGTGCAACAGCATGGCAGCGTGGCGCAGTATGGCGCGCCCCTTACGCTGTATCACCATCCTCGCAGCCTGTTTGTCGCAGGTTTCATCGGCTCCCCCAGGATGAACTTCCTGCCCGGCACGCTGGCCGCGTGTGACGATCATGGTGTGGAGGTCGCCTTGCAAACGGGAGAGCGCGTGCGTGCTGCCGTTGACGGGCAGGGGCTGGCCTTGGGCGCAGCTGTGACCGTTGGTATCCGTCCTGAGCATGTGCTGTCACAAGGGGAACAGGTGTGCACCCTGAGTCGGGATGTCGCATGGGCCGAGCGTCTGGGCGATGCCACCTATCTGTATTGCAGTGGCGCGGAAAGTTTTGTCGCCAAGACCGATGGTTTCAGTCAGGCCGTGCCTGGTTCACGCGTCACGTTGGGGCTTCCGGCAGAAGCCTGCCACGTATTTGATGCGGCCGGGCAGGCCTTGCCGCGGCGTGTTTTCCCTGAATTTCGGCTGCAGGCTTGAGGGGCGACCATGAAACTGGGCGTATGTTATTACCCGGAGCACTGGCCTGAATCCCTGTGGGCAGATGATGCGCGCCGCATGGTGGAGGTGGGCATTTCACTGGTTCGGATCGGTGAGTTTGCCTGGAGCCGTATTGAGCCGGAGCCGGGTCAGTATCAGTGGGACTGGCTGGACCGGGCGATCCAGACGCTGGCTGAGGCGGGTTTGCAGCTGATTCTGGGGACCCCCACGGCGACCCCGCCAAAGTGGCTGGTGGACCAGCATCCCGACATTTTGGCGGTGGATGAGCATGGGCAAGTACGCGGCTTTGGCTCTCGCCGCCACTATTGCTTCTCCAGCGCGACTTACCTCAGGGAAAGTGTGCGCATCGTGACGGCCATGGCGGAGCGCTACGGTCATCACCCCGCCGTAGTGGCCTGGCAGACGGACAATGAATACGGTTGCCATGACACCGTGCTGTCATATTCCCAGGCCGCCCGCACCCGTTTCCAGCAATGGCTGGCTGTGCGCTACCAGCATGTTGCGGCACTGAATCAGGCGTGGGGGACGGTGTTCTGGAGTCAGGAGTACCGCGACTTCACCGAAATTGACCCACCAGTTTCGACCGTCACCGAGGCCAACCCGTCTCACCGTCTTGATTACCGTCGCTTTGCCTCCGATGAGGTGGTTCGCTACAACCGGACCCAGGTAGACATCCTGCGCCAGCTTTCTCCGGGCCGTGATGTGACGCACAACTATATGGGCTTTTTCACGGAGTTCGATCACTACGATGTTGCCCGTGATCTGGACGTGGTGAGTTGGGATAGCTACCCGCTCGGTTTTACTGATGAAGCGCGGGGCGGTACTAGCGATGCGGAAAAGCTGCGCTGGTTGCGTACCGGGCACCCGGATATTCCATCATTTCATCACGACTTGTATCGCGGCATGACGGGTCGCTGGTGGGTGATGGAGCAGCAGCCTGGTCCGGTGAACTGGGCCCACTGGAACCCTTCTCCCCTGCCCGGCATGGTCAGGTTGTGGACCTGGCAAGCATTTGCCCATGGCGCGGAGGTGGTGTCGTACTTCCGCTGGCGGCAATGCCCTTTTGGGCAGGAGCAAATGCATGCCGGGTTGAACCGCCCGGACAATGTGCTGGATCTGGGCGGGCATGAGGCAATGCAGGTGGCTCAAGAACTGCCTGCTCTGCCGCAAGCCTCCCGGCAGCGTGCCGCCGTGGCGCTGATCTTTGACTACGCCAGCCACTGGGCGGTCCGCATTCAGCCACAGGGGGCAGACTTTAATGCCTTGCACCTCTGCTTTAACTGGTACAGCAGCCTGCGCCGCATGGGGCTGGACGTCGATATTGTGTCTCCCCAGGCTGAACTGGATGGCTACGCCTTGATTGCGGTGCCTTGCCAGACGCTGGGCGATGAGCTGCTGGCTGAGCGCCTGGCGACCAGTGGGGCGCAGCTGCTGATCGGTGCCCGCAGTTTCAGCAAGACCCTGAACGCCACCATGAGCACGCCGCTGCCGCCGGGTGCGATGTCCGACTGCTTGGGCATCCAGGTCCATCGCGTGGAGTCGCTGCGACCGGGGGCGGTGGAGTCGGTTCACCTGGGTGAGCACACCCTCAGCGCCAGCCGCTGGAAGGAATGGTTGTCGCTATCGCCAGGCACAGCCATAGAGGCGCATTTCAGTGATGGTCAGCCTGCGCTGGTATGCCGGGGCCCGTTCCGTTATCTCGCCTGTTGGCCCGATCAGGAGCTGCTGGATGCCTGCATCCAGCGCACGGCCGCTGCCGCAGGACTCACCACGCTGCCCTTGCCGGAAGGCTTGCGGCTGTCTCGCTTGGGCGAGGTGACGTTTGCTTTCAATTTTGGACCCGAACCACAGACCCTGCCCGCGCCTGCCGACGCACGCTTCCTGCTTGGCGCACGCACGCTGGCGTGTGCGGAGGTGGCTGCATGGCGATGAGTGCGGAGGGATGGGGTTGGTGCATGTACTGGTTTTACCTGCAGTTGTAGTCCGGCAATACCTGTTTAATAACAACGAGGAGCACACGATGAAGCAGCATTTCCGGTTTACCCGCTTGTTTGGGGCGTTGGTTATGGCCAGTGCCGTTACCGTGCAGGCAGGCACCCTGATTTTTAACAATGACGGTTCCGACCCGGCACCGCGCAAGGCATTTGATGAGTTGGTCAAAGGTTTTGAAGCAGAGAACCCGGATGTCAAAGTCAAAATCAACGTCTTTGATCATGAAGGGTTCAAAACCTCCATCCGTAACTTCCTGACGGCACCGGATGCTGCACCGGACGTGGTGACCTGGTATGCGGGCAACCGTATGGCCCCGTTCGTCAATGCCAACCTGTTTGAAGATGTGTCCGATATCTGGACCAAGGAAGGTTTGAACGACAAGCTGAAGTCCGCTGCGCCGTCCATGACCATCAAAGGCAAGAAGTGGGGCGTGCCCTATACCTATTACCAATGGGGTATCTACTACCGCAAGGACCTGTTTGCCAAACTGGGTATTGCGGAGCCCAAGAGCTGGAAAGAGTTGGTGGCTGCCAGTGCCAAGTTGAAAGCCAACAAGATTACCCCTTTTGCCATTGGTACCAAGGAAGCCTGGCCGTCGGGTGGCTGGTTTGACTATCTGGACATGCGGGTCAACGGCTACGAATTTCACATGGACCTGACCTCCGGCAAGATTCCGTACACCGACAAGCGTGTACAGGCCGTGTTTGACCGTTGGGACGAGCTGACCAAGCCTGGCTACTACCTGGCCAATCACTCCAGCTATCAATGGCAGCAGGCGGTACCGGCGTTTGCCAAGGGCGAGGCCGCCATGTACCTGATGGGCAATTTTGCAGTGGATGCCTTCAAGTCTGCAGGCCTGAGTGAGGATCAGCTGGGCTTCATGCAATTCCCGGCCATTACGGCGGGCGTACCGATGGCGGAAGATGCACCGACGGATACCCTGCACATCCCGGTCAATGCCAAGAACAAGGCCGATGCTCGCCGATTCCTGGCCTATGCGGCACGTGCTGATGTCCAGACCAGGATCAATGCCATTCTGGGACAGTTGCCCGTCAACAAAGGCGCCACCCGCCCGAACGATACCTATTTGAAAGCCGGGTTCACCATGCTGTCCAATGCCCACGGTCTGGGTCAGTTCTATGACCGTGACGCACCGGCGGAGATGGCCAAGGCCGGGATGGATGGTTTTGTGCAGTACATGCAGCATCCTGAAACCCGTCAGGACATGCTGAACCGTCTGGAGCAGGTACGGCAGCGCGTGTACAAGCCATAACGATGGCAGGGGGAGGCTTGCCTCCCCGTGACCGAGTTTGCCCCTTGCCGGACATCAGGCAGGGGCAGACTCGCCGATCCGGACCCACAAGGAACACGTTTCATGAGTACCGTGCCCAGCCATCGTCTAGAGACGCCCTCACTCTCCCCGCCGCTTGAACGGCCCAGCTGGTGGCAGCGCAACCATTTGCGCATTGCGCCCTGGCTGTTCCTGGCACCGGCCATTTCCCTGTTTCTGCTGTATGTGATTGCGCCCATTTTTCAATCGATCTCGATCAGCTTCCATGATTGGGATGGTTTGGGTCAGGCGCGCTTCATAGGCTTTGGCAATTATGTCGAGCTATGGCACGACCCTGATTTCTGGAAAGCGTTGCAGAACAACCTGATCTGGCTGGTGGGCTTTCTGGTCGCGGTGCCAGCCGGGTTGGCGCTGGCCTTGTTTCTGAATCAGCAAGTATTCGGGATTCGGCTGGTCAAGTCGCTGTTTTTCTTTCCCTTTGTGATTTCACAGGTGGTGATTGGCCTGGTGTTCAGCTGGTTTTACGACCCGACCAATGGCTTGCTGTTTCATGTACTGCACTTTTTCGGTGTCGCACCGGTTGCGGTGCTGTCTGACGAGAAATGGGTGACCTATGGCATTGTGTTTGCAGGGATTTACCCGCAGATCGCCTATTGCATGATTCTCTACCTGACCGGGCTCAACAATCTGCGTCCGGACCTGATCGAGGCCGCCCGGCTGGATGGTGCCAAGGGCTGGCGCATGCTCTGGCATGTGGTATTGCCCCAGCTACGGCCCGCAACCTTCATCGCCGTGGTGGTGACCATCGTAGGCTCACTGCGCAGCTTTGACATGATTTCCATCATGACCCAGGGTGGGCCTTACGGGTCTTCACGGGTGCTGGCGTATTACATGTATGAAAAGGCACTGTCCGAATATGGTTTCCGCATGGGTTATGGCACCGCCATTGCGACCGTTTTGTTCCTGATCATGCTGATCTACATTGTCTTCGTATTGACCCGTATCTACCGGCAGGAAAAGGAGCAAGACTGATGTTCCCTACGCCGATTGCCCACACCCGAAAACCGGTGCAGTGGCTGTACAAGCTCGTTCTGCCACTGTCTTTGTTATTGTGGCTGCTGCCTATCATGGCGGTGGCATTGACCTCCATCCGAGGGGCGGCAGATTTGAATGCCGGTAATTATTGGGGGCTGCCCAGCGAGTGGAAGATTGCGGAAAACTATGTTGCGGTTTTCAGCAACAGCCCGATTGCCCGCTACATTCTCAACAGCTTCATGGTGACGATTCCAACCGTGATGGGTGCGCTGGCCCTGTCCTGTCTCTCCGGTTTTGCGCTGGGGGTATACCGGTTTCGCCTGAACCTGCTGGTGTTCTTCATCTTTGTGGGGGGCAACTTCGTGCCTTTCCAGATTCTGATGGTGCCGGTGCGTGACCTCAGCCTGCGGCTGGGCATTTACGATACGGTGTGGGGGCTGGTGCTGTTCCACATTGCATTCCAGAGTGGTTTTTGCACCTTCTTCATGCGCAACTTCATTCGGGATCTGCCGCGTGAACTGATCGAAGCCGCGCGGGTGGAAGGGGCCAGTGAGTTTCATATTTTCTGGAAGATTGTGCTACCTCTGGTGCGCCCGGCGCTGGCTGCCCTGGCGGTGCTGATCTTTACCTTCATCTGGAACGACTACTTCTGGGCCACGGTGTTGATTCAAGGTGACCACGCCATGCCGGTGACCGGAGGCCTCAAGTCGCTCAATGGCCAATGGGTGGCCCAGTGGCAGTTGGTGTCTGCGGGGGCCATAGTCGCGGCCCTGCCGCCGATCGCGATTTTCTTCATGATGCAGAAGCAGTTCATCGCCGGGTTGACCCTGGGAGCGACCAAAGGATGAGAGCCTGCTGATGCGCCACGCTGAGTTGAAACACCTGCAAGGTCGGCACATGAGCTTGGTGCTGGAAGCGAGTGCAGATGGCCCGCCGCGCTGGCGCCAAATCGGAGCCCGTCTGACGTCCGTGCAGGCTTTTGCGGACTGGCCACTGGACGCGGGGCGTGCCCTGCCGGGCGGTACGTTGGCATCGGAGGGCCCGCATTCTGTGCTGCCTTGCCATGGTATGGGCTGGTTTGAACATCCTGCACTTGCTGGCAGTCGGCCTCAGCCCGGCGGCGGCGATCAGGACTGGGCGCATCACTTTCACCTGTCGGACTGGCAGCAGCAGGGTAACCGTCTGACCCTTCATCTGCTGGACACGGTAGCCCAGCTGTCCGTTCGGCTATGCTATACCCTGGCAGAGGATTGTGATGTGCTGGTGGCGCATGCCGAGCTGGAAAATCAGGGAGCGCTGCCCTTCCGGGTGGATTGGCTGGCTGCGCTCTGTGTTCCCCTGCCTGCCAGTGCTACCGAAGTGCTGACCTATACTGGCTTGTGGGCCGCGGAGTTTCAGGAGGTAAGGCAGCGCCTCGGGACAGGTTGCTGGCGCCGGGATAATCGGCGAGGCCGGACCTCCAGCAACAGTTTTCCAGGCCTGATCGTCGGGCAAGACTTGCATGAGGATGAGGGGGCGGTCTGGGGCGTGCATCTGGGGTGGAGTGGTAACCACAGTTTGCTGGTGGAAAGCCTGCAAGACGGGCAGCGTCAATTGCAACTGGGGGCCTGGTTCGCTCCCGGTGAGCACGTGCTGGCACCGGGGGAACGCTACAGGACGCCTACAGCGTATCTGTCTTTCTCGCCGGACGGGCTGAATGGCCTGAGTGCCAACTTTCATCAGTATGTGCGCAAGCACCTGCTTGCCTGGCCGGGGCAGGCCATGACCCCCCGCCCTGTGCACCTGAATACCTGGGAAGCGGTGTATTTTGATCACCAGCTGGATGATCTGCAGCAACTCGCACAGGCGGCAGCGGAGGTTGGCGTGGAGCGGTTTGTACTGGACGATGGCTGGTTTCACCGTCGCCAGCATGATCGTGCTGCGCTGGGGGACTGGTGGCCCGATGAACAGAAATATCCGGACGGATTGAGCCCGCTGATTGAACATGTGCGCAATCTGGGCATGCAGTTCGGGCTGTGGGTAGAGCCGGAGATGGTCAGCCCGGATAGCGAGCTCTATCGGCAGCATCCGGAATGGGCCTTGCAGCTGGCAGGCCGCCCCTTGGTCATGGGGCGCAACCAGCTGGTGCTGGATTTGTCGCGCGATGCCGTGTTTGATTACCTCTTTGCCACCCTTGACCAGCTGCTGAGCCAATATCCGATCTGTTACCTGAAATGGGACATGAACCGCGATCTGGCAACCGCTGGACATGATGGCTGTGCGGCGTATCACGCCCAGACTGAAGCGCTTTATCGATTGTTGGGCCAGCTTCGAGCCAGCCACCCCGAGGTTGAAATCGAGAGCTGTGCCTCTGGTGGCAGCCGGGCGGACTATGGCATTCTGGCGCATGCGCATCGCATCTGGGCCAGCGACTGCATTGATGCCCGCTCCCGGCTGCGCATTCAGCAAGGCTTTTTGCGATTCTTCCCCCCTGAATTGATGGGAGCCCATATTGGGGCCAGCCCAGCGCACACTACAGGGCGTCAGCATCGCCTGGATTTCCGCGCCGCTGTCACCTTCCCCGGCCATCTTGGGCTGGAAATGGACATCCGCACACTGAGTGCAGAAGAGCGCCATGCCTTGAAAGTTTGGATCAGCCATTACAAGCAATGGCGTGATGTGCTGCATGGCGGTGTTTTGCAGCAAGGCAGCTTGCACGATGCGCTGCAGTGGTGGCAAGTCACCCGGGACGATCAGTGCGCCGCTATCCTGGGGCTCTACCGGCTGGATGACAGCTGCCAGCGGCATGCACCCGTGCTTGCCCTGTCCGGGCTGGACAGGTCGCTGCACTATCGGCTGACCCTGTTGACCGAGGAGCCTGTCCCGACCGGTAATACCTCTCCCCTGTTTCAGCAGATGCAACATACTGGCCTGGTATTGTCGGGAGAGGCGTTGTGTACCGCGGGCCTGCCCATTCCGCCCATGTACCCTGAATCGGCTTTGCTCATCGGCATTCAGGCCATTGATCCCATTACCCAACCCACATGAGGACGGCCATGCCCGACACCTTGTTTGCCCACTATCCCAGCCTGGCGGGGAAGGTGGTTTTTGTTACTGGCGGCAGCTCCGGCATTGGGGCAGACATTGTCACCGCGTTCGCCTTGCAAGGTGCAAAAGTGGCGTTCGCGGGCCGCAATGCTGAGGCGGCGGCACAGGTGCTGGCCCGATCCGCTGCCGCAGCAACCCAGCCCGTGTTCTTGCGCTGTGACCTGGCGGATATGGCTGCCTTGAAGCAGGCGATTGATGATGCGGTATCCCACTTTGGCGATGTCGATATCCTGATCAACAATGCGGCTAACGACGACCGGCATGCCTTTCTGGACGTGACACCGGAATACTTCGACCAGCGGGTTGCCATCAACCTGAAAGTGCACTTCTTTGCGGCACAAGCGGTGATTCCGGGCATGCAGCGCAAAGGGGCTGGGGTGGTGGTCAACCTCGGGTCGACCAGCTGGAAAGTCAAAGGTGCGGGCTATTGCGCTTACGCGACCTGCAAGTCAGCCACCACGGGCTTGACCCGCTCGTTGGCGCGCGAATTCGGCAAAGACCGCATCCGGGTCAACACCCTGACCCCCGGCTGGGTGATGACGGACCGGCAGCTGAATCACTGGGTGGATGAAGCCGGAGAGAAAGCCATGAACGACAACCACTGCCTGCCGGGTCGCATCCAGGGTATCGACATTGCCAATATGGCGCTTTTTCTTGCTGCCGAAGACAGCCGCATGATTACGGCACAGGAGTTCATTGTGGACGCGGGGTGGACCTGATGTCGGCACAGTGTCTGTGGGATGTGGGTACGTTGCTGGGCGAGGGGCCGCTGTGGTCACCTCAGGCGCGGCGGCTGTATTTTGTGGACATCAAGGCACCGGCGGTGCATGCGCTGGATGTGATGAGCGGGGAAAAGTTCAGCTGGGCGATGCCGGTAGACATCGGCTGGCTGATTCCGCGCCTGAACGGCGCAGGCTTTCTGGCGGGTTTTCGTGATGGATTTGCCCGTTTGCAACTGGAGCCGACGGTGGTCATCGACTATCTGGGCAACCCTATGGCCGGGCAACCCGGGTGTCGCCTGAACGACGCGAAAGCCGACGCGCAAGGCAATGTCTGGGCGGGCTCCATGCATGATACTGAGCCACAACAGGCCGTCGGTCAGCTGTTCCGCATCAGTCTGGATGGTCAATGGCAGGTCATGGATAGCGATTACCACATCTGCAATGGCCCAGCGCTGAGCCCGGACGGCAAGACGCTGTACCACACGGATAGCCTGCTGGGACGGGTGTATGCCTATGAGCGCCTGCCGGACGGTCAATTGGGACCGCGTCGCCTGTGGCGGCAGTTTCAGGCGGATGAAGGCTCGCCGGATGGCATGACCACCGATGTAGAAGGCTGTCTGTGGATTGCACACTGGAGGGGCGCCGGTATCAGCCGCTTCAGCCCACAAGGGGAGCGCCTGAAACACATTCCCCTTCCGGTTTCGCAGGTGACCAGCTGTACCTTTGGTGGCGCGAACATGGATCGTCTGTTTGTCACCAGCGCACGAATTGGCTTGAGTGACGCACAGTTGCAACAAGAACCTCTGGCGGGCGGGCTGTTTGAAATTGACCCCGGTACCCGGGGCTTGCCTGCCGCGTGTTATGGCGGATGAAGTCATCCGCGCCGCCGAGCAGGATGCAGGTAGAATACCCTATTTAGCAATGGACCGATTCTGGCCATGAGTCGAACATACTCCACCCGCAGCCTTCACGGTCATGTCGTGCATGAGCTGGGGTTGCGCATCGTACGGGGCGACTACCCCTCCGGCAGCTTGCCCAATGAGGAGGAGTTGGCCAGTCATCTCGAGGTCAGCCGTACGGCACTCCGTGAAGCCGTCAAAGTTCTGACCGCCAAGGGCTTGATCGAATCCCGCCCCAAGGTGGGCACCCGCGTACGCCCTCGGCTGCAATGGAACATGCTGGACCCGGATGTGCTGGCTTGGCGCTGTTCCACCATGAAATCCGACGCGTTTGCCCAGGACCTGATGGAAATGCGTGAAATCGTAGAGCCCTCCGCTGCCGCACTCGCTGCACGCCACCGCGATACAGAACAACTCTCGCGCATCGAGATGGCGTATCAGGAGATGGCGGATGCCTCGGATATGGAGCACTGGGTTACCGGTGATCTGCATTTCCACCAAGCCATCCTGATGGCGACCGGCAACGAATTGCTGACGCCGCTCTCCTCGCTGATCGAAACCGCGCTCGAAGCCTTGTTCGTCATGTCAGCCCGCAACGCCAACGATTTCAAATACTCCCTCCCGCAGCACGGCGAAGTACTGGACGCCATCCGCCAACAAGATGAAAACGCCGCCCGTGCCGCCATGCAACACCTGCTTGGCGACAGCCGCGCCAACCTGACTCGAAGAAGTATCAAAACCTCGGAGTGAACAGTGGTTCCACTTGGGCGTAGCCCGGTGGCTACATTAGATCAAGCCTGTTTTTGCCTCACATGTTGTATGAACTGCTGTAGGTTGAGTAGCCATTGCTGCTGCCTTGGGCTGTATGTCAGCGCGATTTCTTTTGGCACCACTAGCTGAAGCCGATGGTGCTGCATCTCTTGAGTCTGGTTTTCACTGATGGCAGCCTCAAGGGTAACCAGATGCTTTTCAGGGATGCGATTGGCTTCACTCAGGACTTGACGCCATCGATCCTTGCAGGTGGTTTTGGCGCCCAGCATGGTCAAGCGGTGGGCAGGATAATGTTCATCCTGATAGGCCTTGAAGGATGGAAACAGGAAATCAGGCTTGGCATTGTTCTCCGTGACCTTGCCAGCACCCCTTCCCTGTTCAACCTGTACGCCATTTGCGATGAAGAGATGGTGCAGATGACTCTCGAATGCATGTCCGACACGTGATTTTCGTCGGTTCTGTACGCTGAGGGAAAAAGCAATGAAAGCGTCAACTGCTTCAGTATCGTTGCCAAAGCCTTGCTTGAGCTGACGAAGTACAGATTGCCGTTCCCGCAAGCGGAACAAATATTCTTCATGCGTCATCCAGGCCAAAAGCGTGTGATCCGGGTCATCCTGCGGGCTGACTTCATCTGGCAAGGTATCACGTGCAAACTGCGAAAAGGCGCTTGTCTGCGGAAAATGGGTAGTCCCGAATTGCAGGTGTAACTGTTCAAGCCAGTAGTCGTCATCCTGCTGCTTATGCAATTGTATGCCGAGGTCTTCCAGCATCAGCCTCAGTGGCAGCATCAGCTTGCCAGCATCCAGTTCGCCTGGCTTGAAGCGTTCATCCACATGCTGCAAGCCAAACAGGATGCGCAGTTGACGCTCGGCAGCGCTGTCAGCTGGTGCCAGTATCATCAACAAGTCGCCACTGATATTGGCAGACTCTTCGGCAACCATGACACCAGGCTTCAGCTTGGCGATGAGGAAGAACTGGCCTGCGGCTCGGCATGACATGACCGGGTTATCGTGATAGTAAAGACGATACTCCGGTCCACGATGCTCGACTTTTCGCCTGGCGTCATACCAGGTCACAACATCATCCACGATCAGGGGTTCATCCTGATCGTTACTGATGAAGACCTGTCGTGCCCGGAAGCGGAACTCTGATCGCTTGTCCGGTCTGCCAAGGCTTTCGCCAAACCCGGCCTGTATCAGCCCCCCGACTTCATGCTGATTGGATGTACCAGGGTCGGCATCTACTGCGGTCAGGTATTTGGCAGCGATGGTGTCAATATAGTCGCTGATCCGGTCATCAAACATGCTGTTCATGCAGACCCTGTTCATCAATGAAAGCTGCTGGAGAATCGTTGCGCAGCCACTGCGCAGTCAGGCTTGCCCAGTGTTTCGGACCAGCCGGTCGCGTTGCGCACTCCCATACAATCAGGGTGCGCCAGCCTTCACGCTGTAGTTGCGACCATTGCAGCTGATCACGCTGTTGATTCCGGCTGATCTTTTCCTGCCAGAACTCAGACCTTGTTTTTGGCCACTTGAAGTAGCGACAGTGGTGTCCATGCCAGAAACAGCCATGTACAAAAATCACGGCGCGATGGCGCGAAAGTACCAGATCGGGCTTGCCTGGTAGCGCTTGTACATGCAGTCGGTAACGGAATCCCGCAGCATGCAGGAACTTGCGGAGCTGCATTTCTGGTTTGGTATCCTTGCCCCGGATGCCGGACATCATCCGGCTTCGGGTCAAGGTATCCACAATGTCAGCCACGGGACAGAACGGTCAGGCCATGTAGGCAGGAGCTGGGGCCTGCAGTACGACGGCCTTGCCACAGTCTGCCCACAGGTCTTGCTGCACAGGTTCAAATGCTTGCTGGTACAGATAAGGTTGCATCCGTCGCGCCACTTCACGGAATACCGGCATGACAACGGAATTGCCAAATTGTTTGTAGGCTCGGGTATCGGAGACCGGGATGATGAAATCATCCGGAAATCCCATCAGCCTTGCACACTCCCGGGGGGTAAGTCGGCGTGGGTTATGCCCGTGCCCCTGATCCACGAGAATTTCTGATCCATCCTTGTAATAGCGGGCGGACAGGGTACGGGCAATACTGTCCGGACCCACCAAGCCGAAGCCGAACCCATTGCCTTTGCTGCGATGCTTCGCGGCGTAGTCTTGCAGGTATTGCCAGAGTTTGTCGGTGAGAGTGTACTTGTCTTGAACCTTGTGTAGCTGATGGTCGAAGAAGCGGTCGCCATCGTGGGCAATCACGGGTTCCGTGCCATCGGTACAGTGCAGGATGTCTTTCATGGTCCTGCAGCCCTTGGGGGGTAACTGCAAGCTTTCCCAGTTGAAGTCATTCGCTTCGCGGAAGCCGACAATCACGATCCGTTCGCGACTTTGCGGTACAAAGTGGCGAGCATCAAGTATGCGACAGTGAATGTGGTAACCCAGCTCATCCGTCAGGGTACGGCGAATGACATCAAACGTGCGTCCACGGTCATGAGACAGCAGGTTTTTCACATTTTCGAGCAAAAAGGCCTTGGGTTGATGCGCCTTGATGATGCGGGCGACATCGAAGAATAGCGTACCTTGGGTTTCGTCTTCAAAACCATGAGCACGACCGAGGGCATTCTTCTTTGATACCCCAGCTATCGAGAACGGCTGGCAGGGGAAACCTGCCAGTAGCACATCATGTTCAGGGATTTCACTGGCTGAGACTTTGGTAATGTCGCCGTTCAGTGGGTGCAAGTCATGACGGTAATTAGCGGCATAGGTTTTTTGTGCGTAGCTGTCCCATTCGCTGGTAAAAACGCATTCGCCGCCTATTGCATCAAAGGCTTGCCGGAGCCCGCCGATGCCTGCAAACAGATCAATAAAGCGAAACTCGCCTGATGGCATGCCTGCAGGTCCGAATGGCAGCAGTAGCTGTTTCAGGCTATCCACCAGGTAAGGCCGGGGCTCGGTTTCACGAGCCACCCAGCGATGGACGGTGCTCTCAGTGGTGTTCAGTCGGCGAGCCAGTTCGGCTTTACTGTAATA
Source organism: Leeia sp. (assembly GCF_041909055.1). Lineage (NCBI taxonomy): Bacteria > Pseudomonadati > Pseudomonadota > Betaproteobacteria > Neisseriales > Leeiaceae > Leeia > Leeia sp. Next base: position 201,147 of record NZ_JAYREC010000006.1, read on the forward strand.
CTTGAGGGCTTCGTGCAGATATTGTTGGATCAGGGCGTTTTGCATGGCTGCGCACTCGCTGGGAATTTTTATTGCATAATGCCATGAAAATTCCCTTTCTTCCAGGAAAAGAAAATCATGCGGCTGCACAACTTCACTCCCCCGTAACATCCTTCTGTCACGCTGCTGTTTTTACTGTCTCGGGGAGCAGGACATGCGTTTGCTGTTGGGGTTGGTGGTGGGGGCCTTGGCGGGATGTGCGTCGCAGGGGCCAGGCGTGGTGAAAGCCAAGCCTTTGATGATTGCGCATCGTGGCGCGAGTGCGCTCGCGCCGGAGCATACGCTGGCATCTTATGAGCGGGCGATCCTGGCCGGGGCGGATTATGTGGAGCCGGATCTGGTGTCCAGCAAGGATGGGGTACTGCTGGCGCGGCATGAGAACGAGATTTCCGGTACCACCGATGTGGCGGATCACCCGGAGTTTGCCAACCGCAAGGCCACCAAGCAGATTGATGGTGTGCCGGTTACCGGCTGGTTTACCGAAGATTTTACCCTCGCTGAGCTGAAGACCTTACGCGCCCGTGAGCGTATTCCGGCCAACCGCCCGGAGAATGTGGCGCAAAACGGCCAGTATCCGATCCCGACGCTCACCGAGGTGATTGCCACGGTGCGTCGCTATGAGAAGATTCAGGGCCGCCGCATTGGCATTTATCCGGAAACCAAGCACCCGAGCTATTTCCGCAGCATTGGCCTTCCGCTGGAAGAGCCGCTGGTGAAAACCTTGCACGAAGCGGGTTATACCAAGCGCAATGATCCCATCCTGATCCAGTCCTTCGAGGTGGCGAACCTGAAGCAGTTGCGCAAGATGACGGATCTGTCGCTGGTTCAGCTGATCAACAATCCGCTGAACAAACCGGCGGCCAATGGTACCCCGCAAAACACGCCGTATGATTTCATCGCTTCCGGTGACAAGCGCACCTATGCCGATCTGACCACCGCTGAGGGGCTGCGTGAGATTGCCCGCTACGCCGATGGCGTGGGGCCGTACAAGGAAATCATCATTCCACGCACGGCGGATAATCGCCTGGGTCAGCCGACCCGCTTTGTGCAGGATGCGCATGCGGCTGGGCTGAAGGTGCATATCTGGACCTTGCGCCCGGAAAACCCGTTCCTGCCGGTGGAGTTGCGCAAGGGCAATGCGGGCTCGCTGACCGAGCGGGGGGATGCGCAGGCCGAGATCGTGGCTTACCTGAAAACCGGAATCGACGGCTTCTTCAGTGATGATCCGGTGGTGGGGCGTCAGGCCATCGAGCAGTTTACCCGCTGAGTGGTGCTCTGCAGCGGCGCAGGCCAACGGGTCTGCGCCGTTTGTTTTTTATAATCAATGACATGGCCATATTGTGGCGCCCCGCTGGGTGGCCCATGTTTCACGTGAAACATCCTGCCCTTTGGGCAGTGGCTTACGCCAAGTGTCTGATTTCCTGTAGAATACCGCTCTGAATGCTTTTTTGCAGGTGCGATGTTCATGCAGTTCCCCAAGTCTTTTGATGTGATCGTGGTCGGCGGCGGTCATGCCGGTACCGAAGCCGCGCTGGCCGCAGCCCGTATGGGCTGCGAGACGCTGCTGCTCACCCATAATATCGAGACCCTGGGGCAGATGTCCTGCAACCCGTCGATCGGCGGCATCGGCAAGGGCCATCTGGTGCGCGAGGTGGATGCGCTGGGTGGCGCCATGGCAATCGCGACGGACGAGGCCGGTATCCAGTTCCGTACCCTGAATTCCTCCAAAGGCCCGGCGGTGCGCGCCACCCGCGCGCAGGCAGACCGCGTGCTGTACAAGGCAGCCATCCGTCACCGGCTGGAGAACCAGCCGCATCTGACCCTGTTCCAGCAAGCGGTGGATGACCTGCTGCTGGAGGGGGATCGGGTCAGCGGGGTGGTCACGCAAATCGGCTTGCGCTTTACGGCGCGTACCGTGGTGCTGACGGCGGGTACCTTCCTCAATGGGCTGGTGCATGTCGGCATGCAGCACTACACCGCAGGCCGTGCGGGCGATCCGGCGGCGGTAACGCTGTCGCAACGGCTGCGGGAATTGCAGCTGCCGGTGGGGCGGCTGAAAACCGGCACGCCGCCGCGCATTGATGGCCGGACCATTGATTTTTCCCGGCTGGAAGTACAGCCCGGCGATGATCCGGCTCCGGTGTTCTCCTTCATGGGCAGCCGCGCCCTGCACCCGCAGCAGCTGCCATGCTGGATTACCCACACCAGTACCGCCACGCATGACCTGATCCGCGCCAATCTGGACCGCTCGCCGATGTACGCGGGTGTGATTGAAGGCGTCGGCCCGCGCTACTGCCCGTCGATCGAGGACAAGGTCACCCGCTTTGCCGACAAGGACAGCCATCAGGTGTTCCTGGAGCCGGAAGGGCTGACCACGCACGAGATTTACCCGAATGGCGTCTCCACCAGCCTGCCGTTTGATGTGCAGTGGCAGATCATCCGCAGCCTGCCGGGGCTGGAGCAGGCACACATCCTGCGCCCCGGTTATGCCATCGAATACGATTACTTCGACCCGCGTGGCCTGAAGCAAACGCTGGAGACCAAGGCCATCCAGGGCCTGTTCTTTGCGGGTCAGATCAACGGTACCACCGGCTATGAAGAAGCTGCCGCACAGGGGCTGCTGGCGGGAATCAACGCCGCCCGGCTGGCGCGCGAGCAGGACGGCTGGTGCCCGGGGCGTGATGAAGCCTATCTGGGCGTGCTGGTGGATGACCTGATAACCCGTGGCGTGACCGAGCCTTATCGCATGTTTACCAGCCGTGCTGAATTCCGGCTGCAACTGCGCGAGGACAATGCCGACCTGCGCCTGACCGAGCAAGGCCGCACGCTGGGCGTGGTGGATGATGCCCGCTGGGACGCCTTCTGCCGCAAGCGCGATGCGGTGGCCACCGACATCGAGCGGCTGAAAGCCACCTGGGTGAATCCACGCATTCTGGCGGCACACGAATCCGAGCGGGTACTGGGTCAGCGCATTGAGCGTGAATACACGCTGGCCGACCTGCTGCGTCGCCCCAATATGGATTACGATTTGCTGCACACCTTGCAGGTGAGCGGGCTGGAGGCACTGCCTGAGCAGGCGCAAACCGATCCGGCGGTCAAAGAGCAAGTGGAAATCCAGATCAAGTACCAAGGCTACATCGACCGCCAGCAGCTGGAAGTGGCGCGTACCGAAGGGCTGGAAGGCGTGCGCCTGCCGGACGATCTGGATTACAGCACAGTGCGCGGCCTCTCCAAGGAAGTGCAGCAGAAGCTGAGTCAGCACCGGCCGGAAACCATCGGCCAGGCATCGCGCATTTCCGGCATGACTCCGGCTGCGATTTCCCTGTTGCTGGTGCATTTGAAGCGGCTGGCGGCAGAGCGCAAGTCGGCATGATGGCGGCCTGCTGCACATAGCAGGCGCCCCCTACCCACCTTTTTGGATTGCATACGGCTACCATGACCCACCCGCAACTGGCAGAACAACTGGCTGACGGCATTCGCCAACTGGGCCTCGACCTTTCCCCGGCGGTGCAGCAGCAATTGATGGATTACCTCGCCTTGCTGGTGAAGTGGAACAAGGTGCATAACCTCACCGCCGTGCGCGACCCGGAACAGATGGTGACCCACCATCTGCTGGACGCGCTGGCCGTACTGCCCTGCCTCACCACCACTCAGCGCCTGCTGGATGTGGGCAGCGGTGGTGGCATTCCGGGTCTGTTGCTGGCCATTGCCCGCCCCGAGTGGCAGGTGCATCTGGTGGACAGCAACCACAAGAAAACCGCGTTCCTGCAGCAAGCGGCCATCGAGCTGAAGCTGGCGAATGTGACGGTGCATACCTCGCGCGTCGAAGCGCTGAGTGGCTTGGCGTTCGATACCATCATCTCGCGTGCCTTCTCTGAGCTGGCGGACTTCGTCAAGCTGGCCAAGAGTGCGCTGGCGGCAGGTGGTCGCTTCCAGGCCATGAAGGGAGTGTACCCTTTCGAGGAAATTGCCCATCTGCCTGCCGGGTTTGAGGTAGAACATGTTCAGCCGCTGGAGGTGCCGGGGCTGGGCGCAGAACGACATCTGGTCACCCTCAAGGTGACGGCCTGATCTGAGGCGGGGGACGCACGCATGGCTTTGACGCTGGCAATTGCCAACCAGAAGGGTGGCGTCGGCAAGACCACCACCGCAGTCAATCTGGCGGCCGGGCTGTCCAGCCGCGGCCTGCGCGTGCTGCTGATTGACCTTGACCCGCAGGCCAACGCCACCATGGGTGCCGGGGTGGACAAACAGCACCTGCAGCAGACCATCTACCAGATTCTGGTCGAGGATGCCGAGCTTGCCAGCGTACGCCAGCATTCGGACAGCGGCGGTTTTGACGTGCTGCCCGCCAACCGTGATCTGGCCGGGGCAGAAGTCGAGATGGTGTCGATGATGGCGCGCGAGCAGCGCCTGAAAGGCGCGCTGGCAGACATCAAGGCGGATTACGATCTGATCTTGCTGGATTGCCCACCGGCGCTCAACCTGCTGACGCTCAATGGGCTGGTGGCAGCCGATTCGGTGCTGATCCCGATGCAGTGCGAATACTACGCGCTGGAAGGGCTCACCGATCTGGTCAACACCGTACGCATGGTGAAGAAGCACCTCAATCCGAAAATCGACATCCTCGGGTTGCTGCGTACCATGGTGGACAGCCGCAGTACGCTGAGCCAGCAGGTGGCGGAGCAGCTGCAAAAGCACTTTGGCAACAAAGTGTTTGATACCGTCATCCCGCGCAATGTACGGCTGGCTGAAGCACCCAGCTACGGCATTCCGGGCATGCTGTACGACAAGACCTCACGTGGCGCGCAAGCCTATCTGGCCTTCACCGACGAACTGATGGCCCGGCTGGGCCTGCAGATTGCGGAAACCGCCAGCGCCTGACCCCCTGCTATCACGAAAGGAAACCGATCATGGCCAAACTGAAAGGTCTGGGCCGCGGGCTGGACGCCCTGCTGGGCGGCGATCTGGACAGTAGCCGCGATACCTTGATGACGCTGCCGGTGTCGCGCTTGCGCCCCGGCAAATACCAGCCGCGCAGCCATATGGATGTGGCGGCGCTGGACGAGCTGGCCGCATCGATCAAGGCTCAGGGGCTGATTCAGCCGATTCTGGTGCGGGCGGTATCGGATACCGATTACGAAATCATTGCCGGTGAGCGTCGCTGGCGTGCTTCGCAGCTGGCAGGCCTCACCGAGGTGCCGGTGCTGGTGCGGGATGTGCCGGATGAGGCAGCACTCGCCATCGCGCTGATCGAGAACATCCAGCGACAGGAACTAAATGCCCTCGAAGAAGCCCAAGGCCTGCAACGCCTGATTGATGAATTTGGCATGACGCACGACAGCGCCGCAACCGCCGTCGGCCGTTCGCGCAGTGCGGTGAGCAATCTGCTGCGCCTGCTGCAGCTGTCGCGCCCGGTACAGGCGCTGCTGAGCGAAGGCGGCATCGACATGGGTCACGCCCGCGCGCTGCTGGCCTTGCCGCTGGTGCAGCAAAGTGCGGTGGCGCAGTCGGTGGCGGATAAGGGCTTGTCGGTGCGGCAGACCGAAGCCTTGGTCAAGCAGGTACTGAACCCGCCGGTCAAAACCGAGAAAAAGGTGGATGCTGACGTGGCCCGCCTGTCAGAAGGCCTGTCGGACCGCTTGGGCGCACGGGTGGAAGTGCGCGGCGGCAACAAGGGCCGTGGCAAGATCGTAATCGAGTACCTGAGCCTGGAACAACTGGATGGCTTGCTTGAGCGTTTTGGCTACTCTGCCTGAACTCAACCGGCCGTTGAAACGAGGAAGGTGAGCATGACGCTGTTGAATTATTCCTATGCCAAGCTGAAAGACATGGACGCTTTCAAGGCGTATGTCGGTGCTGCTGCACCGCTGATGGCCGAGCTGGGTGTCGAGGTGGTTGTCCGCGGACGTTATGCCCATACCCTGCGTGGAGAAGCGCCTGGCGCTGAGGTGGCCGCTGTATTTCGTTTCCGTGATGCGTCGCATGCCGACCGCTTTTATGGCGATGTACGCTACCAAGCGCTGGTCCCCTTGCGGGATCAGGCATGCGACATGACCATCCATTTCTACGAAGAGATCCCGGCCTGACTGCTGAATGGCGTATTTGCCCTCTGGAGAAACCATATGAAGGCACTTTTTACCGGCTGGGGTACTCGCGTGCTGATCACCGGCGTCATACTGACGATGGGTCTTGCCCATGCGGAAGATAATGATGCGGCCCTGCAAGACTATGCCGACCTTCTAAGCAAGATGCAGACCGGCCAAGTGACGCTGCAAGGGGATGATCCTGCAGCTAAAGTCAAGCTGCCACCAGGCTGGACACTGGTGCACCGAGGCAGCAATAAAGGTCTCTGGTTTCTGATTGAAGGTCGCAGCCCCAAAGACAGCAAATGCACGCTGTTGTTCGCCCAGAATGACAACAAGTTCTTCTTTGCCAGCCCCAAGGGCACCGGGTCACCCGTTGCCGTTTACGCCGGTCCTGGAATGGACTCCCCGACGTCTCCTCAAAAGGTAGAAGTGTCGATGCGACTGAATGAGCAGAGTGGGCGAGCTCCATTTGCGTGGATGCCGGGAGCCTACCTGATCACCCCGATCAAGCTGCAGGAAACGGTGAAAAGCATTGTTGACCGGGGCGATTTTGAAATGATGCTTGATGGCAAAACCGTGCTGGTGGCGGCCACCGAAGGCGGCTTCAAGGGGCGTGATGCCATGCTGGCGTGCATGGCGAAACATAAGCTGCGTTGATGGAGCTTGGGTGGCTTAGTCTTCGCTGCCACCCTCTTCTTCCACTGCCCAGTACAGCCGGTCCGGCAGATGTTGGCCCATGCCGGGGCGGAAGGCATGCTGCAGGGTCTGCCAGGTGTAATCCTGCGCGTCCTGCACCGCTTCTTTCAGCACCAGCCCACTGGCCAGTCCGGTGGCAATGCCAGCGGAGAGGGTGGCACCGGCACCATGATAGCTGTGCGGAAAGCGCGGCCAGCTGGATTCCAGCAGCTTGCCATCCTGCTCGTGGTACAGGCGGTTGATCACGTCGCTGGTCGGGTCCAGCGTGCCGGTGATCATCACATATTCGGTGCCCAGCGCCAGCAGGCGGGCCGCCAGATCGTCCAGTCCGTATTCTTCTTCTTCCTCGTCCTGCTCGGCCTGCAGCAGGCGGCGGGCTTCCAGCAGGTTCGGCGTAATCAGCGTGGCTTGTGGGATCAGCATTTCGCGCAGGGCGTCGATGATGTCATCGTCCGCCAGCTGGTCACCGCGGCGTGACGCCAGACAGGGGTCCAGAATCAGAGGAATGTCAGGGTAGTCGGCCACGATTTCGGCAATGGCGGCGATGCCCTCCACGCTACCCACCATGCCCACCTTGAAGGCGGTCACCGGAATATCTTCCAGCACTGCGCGGGCTTGCTCGGCAATCCAGTCTGCCTCAATCGGCAGCACACTTTCCACGCCAAGGGTATCCTGCACGGTAAGCGCGGTCACCACCGATAAAGGGTGGCCGCCCATGCTGGCAATGGTCAGAACGTCGGCTTGCAGGCCACCGCCACCGGTGCTGTCACTGGCGGCAAAGGAGAGAACAATGGGTGGGCTGTCGGACATGGTGCAGAGGGGCTGGCTTCACAGTAAAATGGCATTCTACCCCATGCTGCGGGCAACTGCCTGTGCCACGCTGCAAGTCATCTGTGAGGAATCGCATGAAAACCTATATGTGCCTGATTTGTGGGCTGATTTACGATGAGGCCGAAGGCCGCCCGGACGACAATATTGCGCCAGGCACCCGCTGGGAGGATGTGCCGATGAACTGGACCTGCCCGGATTGCGGCGCGCGCAAGGATGACTTTGAAATGGTGGAGATCTGAACATGGCACGTCAATGGTTGCGTAAAGGCGTTGCGCTGGCTGTGGTCGCCAGTTTGTCGCTGGTCGCCTGCAAGTCGGTCAAAACCACCGATAGCGGTGTGGTGGGCGTCAGCCGCAAGCAGAGCATGATGGTCAGCGCCAAGGAAACCGAGGAGATGGCGCAGGCCGCGTACCTGCAGGAAAAGCAGGAAGCAGGTGGCGCGCTGAATGCAGACCGCAAGGCCTACGACCGGGTGCGCACCATCAGCAATCGTCTGATTGCCCAAGTCGGGGTTTTCCGCCAGGATGCGCTGCGCTGGAACTGGGAGGTGAATGTCCAGCGCAAGGATGAAGTGAACGCCTACTGCATGGCCGGTGGCAAGATCATGGTCTACACCGGGCTGATTGACCGCCTGAAGGCCACCGACGATGAACTGGCGGCGGTGATTGGCCACGAAATCGCCCACGCGCTGCGTGAGCATTCGCGGGAGCGCCTGTCGCAAGCCTATGGGGCATCGCTTACCCTGTCGGTTCTCGGCGCCGCCGCCAAGCTCAATACCCAGCAGCAAGACCTGTTGGGGCAGGCGTTTGCCGTGGCTTACACGCTGCCGCACAGCCGCGAGCACGAAAGTGAAGCAGACCTGATGGGGCTGGAACTGACCGCGCGTGCGGGCTATGACCCGCGAGCAGCGGTATCGCTGTGGGAGAAGATGGGCAACCTGGGCGGTGGCAAACCGCCAGAAATCCTCTCCACTCACCCGTCTGACAAGACCCGTGCCCAGACCCTGCGCGATGCCATGCCCAAGGTGCTGCCGCTGTACGAAGCGGCTCGCAAGCGTTAAGGAGGCAGGGTGAACAGTTACGGCCTTCTTAAGGCATTGCACCTGGTTTTTGTGGTCAGCTGGTTTGCCGGGCTGTTCTACTTGCCGCGCATTTTCGTCAACCTGGCGATGGAAACCGACGCCAAGGCCACCCTGCGGCTGACGCTGATGGCCAGCAAACTGTACCGCTTCATGACACCGCTGGCGCTGCTGGCCCTCACTTTTGGCAGCTGGTTGTGGCTGGGCTTCGGCATCAGCGGCGGCTGGCTGCACGTCAAGCTGGCGCTGGTGCTGCTGCTGCTGGTGTATCACGGCTGCTGTCGCCAGTTGCTCAAATCCTTTGTTGAAGGCCGCAACCAGCATAGCCACCGCTGGTACCGGGTATTCAATGAAATCCCGGTGCTGCTGCTGTTTGCAGTGGTGTTTCTGGTGGTGCTCAAGCCGTTCTGAAAGGTCACATCATCATGGCGTATGAAATCGAACGCCGTTTCAAGGTCAACGGCGAGCGCTGGCGTGGTTTGGCCCCTGGCATCTGGTATCGCCAGGGCTATGTCTCGGTGGAGCCACAGCGCACCGTGCGTGTGCGGGTGGTGGGTGAGCAGGCCTGGTTGACCCTGAAAGGGCAGATTTCCAGCATGCGCCGCCACGAATTCGAGTACCCGGTCCCCTTAGCGGATGCCGAAGCCATGCTGACCCACCTGTGTGCCATGCAGGTGGAGAAAAAGCGCTACCGCATCGAACTGGATGGCTTTATCTGGGAAGTGGATGAGTTCTTCGGGGATAATGCCGGTTTGATTCTGGCGGAAATCGAGTTGCCGGATGAGCACACACCGTTTACCCGCCCGGACTGGCTGGGCGAGGAAGTGACCGACGATGGTCGCTATACCAATGCCTGGCTGTCGCAACACCCGTATACGCAATGGGCTGATCCTGCGCAAGGCAGCCCGGTGCCGCCTGCGCCATAGTGGCCCCTGATTCTGCGCAGCCTGCGGGCTGTGCCCTACCTTGTGACTGGATAAGCCCATGAACCGTAACCAGCAATTGTTTGAGCGCGCCCAGCGCAGCATTCCCGGCGGTGTGAATTCACCCGTTCGTGCTTTCAAATCCGTCGGCGGCACGCCGCGCTTTATTGACCGCGCCGAAGGCCCCTATATGTGGGACGCGGACGGCAAGCAATACATCGACTATATCCAGTCCTGGGGGCCGATGATCCTCGGCCATGGCGATGCTGATGTGGTGGCAGCGGTGCAGGAAGCGGCGACACGCGGCTTCTCCTTTGGCGCGCCCACCGAGGGCGAGGTCGTGCTGGCGGAGCTGATCTGCGAGCTGCTGCCCAGCATGGAGCAGGTGCGGCTGGTGTCGAGTGGTACCGAGGCGACCATGAGCGCCATTCGTCTGGCGCGGGGCTTCACCGGGCGCAGCCTGCTGATCAAGTTTGAGGGCTGCTATCACGGCCACAGTGATTCTCTGCTGGTCAAGGCGGGCTCTGGCTTGCTGACGTTTGGCCAAACCAGCTCGGCAGGGGTGCCGGAAGAAATCGCTCGGCATACCCTGGTGCTGCCGTTCAATGACCTGCCTGCACTGGAAGCGGTATTTGCGGAAAAAGGCGCCGAGATCGCGGCGGTGATCATTGAGCCCTTTGCTGGCAACATGAACCTGATCGCACCCGGCGAAGCCTACCATCGTCGTTTGCGTGAGCTGTGCACAGCCTCGGGTGCCGTGCTGATTTTTGACGAAGTGATGACCGGTTTCCGTGTAGGGCTGACCGGGGTGCAAGGACGCTATGGCATCACGCCAGACCTGACCACGCTGGGCAAGGTGATCGGCGGCGGCATGCCGGTAGGGGCGTTTGGTGGTCGCCGCGACATCATGGCGCACATTGCGCCGCTGGGTGGGGTGTACCAGGCGGGCACCCTCTCCGGCAACCCGCTGGCAGTGACGGCCGGTCTGGTAACGCTGAACAAGATTCGTCAACCCGGCTTCTACGAGACGCTGAGTCAGCGTGCCGCACGGCTGGCTGCGGGCTTGCAGGACGCGGCCCGCGAAGCGGGTGTGGTGTTTTCGGCGCAGAGCATGGGCAGCATGTTCGGCCTCTACTTCACTGCGGAAGTCCCGCAGAATTTTGCCGAAGTGACCCGCAGCGATATCGCCCGCTTCAACGCCTTTTTCCATGCCATGCTGGACGAAGGTGTCTATCTGGCACCGAGCGCCTATGAGGCCGGGTTTGTCTCCATTGTGCACGATGATGCGGTGATTGACGCCACGCTGGCCGCGGCGCGGCGCGCGTTTGCCCGCATTTAAGTCGGTCTGGCAAGCCGGAGCCCCGGCTTGCCAACCCTGCGCGACAGTGGCATAGTCATCACAGGTCCGAGAGACGGACCCTTGTGTTGAACCTGCGATGGAGAATCGCTGCCATGAATCATTACACCCATCTGGTGTACATCGGCCGTTTTCAGCCGATGCATGCCGCACACCTCAAAACCCTGCAGCGTGCGCTGCGCCTGGCTGACCATGTGATTGTGCTGGTCGGTACCGCCTTCAAACCCCGAACCATTAAAAACCCGTTCAGCTATGAAGAGCGGCGCATGATGCTGCTGGACTGCCTGAGTAGCGAAGAGCGCGAGCGGGTCAGCATCCTGCCGCTGCGCGATTACCTGTATAACGAGCACCAATGGCTGGCACAAGTACACGCGACGGTTGCGCAGCAGGTGGCGCACCTGCAGGAGCCTGCACGCATTGGCCTGATCGGCCACCTGAAGGATCACAGCTCCTATTACCTGAAAACCTTTCCGCAGTGGACGCTGGAAGATGTCGAGAATATCGACGGTCTGGATGCCACTACGTTGCGGCAATGGTATTTCGGTGATGACAGCAGTGAGAGTGGCACGCCGCGCTGGGACATACTGCTGCGTACCCGGGTACCGCTGCCGGTGCTGGATTACCTGCGCGCTTTTGCGGAGACCCGCGATTACCTGCTGCTGAAGCAGGAGCAAGCCTTTACCCAGCAGTACCGCGCCGCTTGGGCGGATGCGCCCTACCCGCCCACTTTCTTTACTGTGGACGCGGTGGTGGTGTGTCAGGGCCATGTGCTGCTGGTGAAGCGGCGCGCACAGCCGGGCAAAGGACTGTGGGCGCTGCCGGGTGGTTTTGTCGGGCAGGATGAGCGGGCGGAAGAAGCCATGCTGCGCGAACTGCGCGAGGAAACCGGCATCGACGAGATGCGCGCCATCTTGCAGACCTCAATCAAGGATCGTCGTCTGTTCGACCATCCGGAGCGCTCCTTGCGCGGCCGTACGCTGACCGAAGCCTTCCTGATTGAACTGCCGTGGTTTGAACTGCCCAAGGTCAAAGGCGGGGACGATGCCGAAAAAGCCCGCTGGTTTCCGCTCGGCGACCTGCCGGAGCTGGAACACCACCTGTACGAAGATCATCTGGAAATCATCAATGGCCTGCTGGGTGTGGCCTGAACACCCAGCGCACCGGAAAGACCGGTGCGATCCATCATTGCAACCGGAAGGGGTGCACCATGTTTGACAATCTGATCCTCAATACCGATTCCTACAAGGCCAGCCATTACCTGCAATATCCGCCAAGTGCATCGGCCATGTATTCCTATATCGAATCGCGTGGCGGACGTTTTGACCGCACCGTGTTTTTCGGTCTGCAAAGCATCCTGCAGGACTATCTGTCCAAGCCGATCACTGCCGGGATGATTGCCGAGGCGCGCGAGCTGTTTGCCGCCCACGGCGAACCGTTCAACGAAGCGGGCTGGCAGCACATTCTGGACGTACACCAGGGGCGGCTGCCCTTGCGTATTCGCGCGGTGGCGGAAGGCAGTGTGGTACCTACCCACCAGTGTCTGGTGACGGTGGAATCCACCGACCCGGCGGCGTTCTGGCTGGTCAGCTATCTGGAGCCGGTATTGCTGCGCCTGTGGTATACCACCACGGTGGCGACGGTATCATGGCACGCCAAGCAAATCATCCGCCGTTACCTGCAAGCGACCTCGGATGACCCGGCCGGGCAATTGCCCTTCAAGCTGCACGACTTTGGCGCACGCGGGGTGTCCAGTACCGAGAGCTCGGCGCTTGGTGGCCTCGCCCATCTGGTCAACTTTATGGGCACCGACACCGTGCTGTCGCTGGTGGCGGCGCGTCGCTACTATGATGAGCCGATGGCGGGCTTCTCGATTCCGGCGGCGGAACACTCGACCGTGACCAGCTGGGGGCGCGAGCATGAGTTTGATGCTTACCGCAACATGCTGCAGCAGTTCGCCAAGCCGGGGGCATTGCTGGCAGTGGTGTCCGACAGTTATGACCTGTTCCACGCCATCGAGCAGGGCTGGGGCGGCGAGCTGCGCGAGCAGGTGGTGGCCTCGGGGGCCACGCTGGTGGTGCGCCCCGATTCCGGTGATCCGGTGGAAATTGTGCGCAAGAGTGCCGAGATGCTGGCCGAACAGTTCGGCGTGACCCTCAATAGCAAGGGTTACAAACTACTCAACCATGTGCGGCTGATTCAGGGTGATGGCATCAATCTGCAGGCCATTGAGGCGATTCTGGCCGGGCTGCAAGCCAAAGGCTTTGCCGCTGACAATATCGCGTTTGGCATGGGCGGTGCGTTGCTGCAGCAATGCAACCGTGATACGCAAAAGTTCGCCATGAAGTGCAGTGCCATGCAGGTCAATGGTAGTTGGCGCGATGTGTACAAGGACCCGGTCACCGATCATGGCAAGGTCTCCAAGAAGGGCCGTGTGGCGCTGTATCGTCGCAATGGGGCGTATGTCACCACAGCTACCCCCATGCCGAGTGATGAGGATGCCATGCTGACGGTGTTTGAGAACGGCGTGCTGTGCCATCGCCATACCCTGGCCGAGGTGCGGGCGCGTAGCGAAGCGAGGTAAACGTGACATGGTTTCACGTGAAACCATCCAGCAAAACGGGCAGCGTGGCTGCCCGTTTTTACTTCTTCAGCAGTTGTAACTGGCCATCCGGCTGAATGTTGACCTTCATCTTGTTACGAGCGGGCTTGAAGCTGAGTTGCTGGCCTTTGCGCACCACTTGCAGGGACTCTTCGTCGTCCGTCTGGTAGTCGAAGCGAACCATGGACAGTGCTTTGCCCGCACCCTCCACCGGGTGCAGGAAGGCGGTGCTGCCATTTCGCTCGCTGACGAAATCGAGTTGCAGCAGGTCGCCACCGTGCAGGTGGTAATCGGTCTGCAGTTGCGGCTCGGCAGCGATGACGCCGCTCTCCTGCTGACGGCCATCCGCGCGCTTCAGGCTGGCGCGATAGTACACCGTGACTGCAGCCGGGTTTTCCGGCATGCATTCAAACACTTGCCACTGTTGCTGCTGTACGGTTTTTTTGAACACCGATTTGAAGCAAGGGTCGCTGGCAACCGGGGCTTTCTCGGCGTGGGCCGTGCCTGCGAGGCACAGGGCAGCCAACAGGCTGATTCTAACTAAGGTCATGGGTTTTTCCGGCAAGGTTAATCGCCTCGGGTAGAGGCATGCTGATGTCGTATCATCGCACAAGAAAAACCCGCCTGCCTAGGGGGCCAGGCGGCGGGTGGTGTGGGTCGCAGCTTGCGCGACCCGGGGTGACACAGGATGCGACCGTCAGGCTTTGGGTTCGGGCGGCGTCACCACTTCGCTGTAACCACACTCCTTTTGCGGGCACACTTTTTCGGTGCCACGGCGCTTGGTGGTCTTCAGGGTCAGTATTGGCCACTTGCACTGCGGGCAGGCTTCGGCCAGTGGAGGATTCCAGGTCGCGTATTTGCAGGCCGGGTAGGTATTGCAGCTGTAGAACAGCTTGCCATAGCGGCTCTTGCGCTCGATCAGCGTGCCCTTGTTGCACTCCGGGCAGGTCACACCGGTGTCCTTGGGCTTTTCCAGCGGCTCGATGTGCTTGCAGGTCGGGTAGTTGGCGCAGCCGACAAATTTGCCATACGGGCCATTCTTCAGCACCATGCCGCCGCCACATTTCGGGCAGATACGGCCTTCCACCAGCGAGGGTTCCACTTCTTCCTCTTCGGCGTTGCCGTTGAGGTTGCGGGTGTAATCGCATTCCGGATAGCCCGAGCAGCCGACAAAGCGGCCCCGCTTGCCAAAGCGGATGGTGAGCTGCTTGCCGCACTTGGGACAGGCTTCGTCCAGTGCCTCATGCGTGACTTCGGCACGGGTCAGGTTCTTTTTCTCCTCCACCTGCTTGTGGAAGCCTTTCCAGAATTCCTGCATCACCGGAATCCAGTCGCGATCGCCATTGGAGATCTCGTCCAGCTTGTCTTCCAGCTTGGCGGTGAAGTGGTAGTCCACGTACTGGGTGAAGTGCTCGGTGAGGAATTTGTTGACCACTTCACCGGTGTCCGTCGGGGTCAGCCGCTTCTTGTCCACCAGCACATACTCACGGTCTTTCAGCGTGGTGATGATGCTGGGGTAGGTGGACGGACGGCCAATGCCGAACTCTTCCAGCGCCTTGATCAGGCTGGCTTCGGTGTAGCGCGGTGGTGGCTGGGTAAAGTGCTGGTCACCGTACAGGCGGTCGACCGGCAGCACATCGCCTTGCTCCAGCACCGGCAGACGGGCATTGTCCTCGTCCTCGGCGTCGTCCTCGTCTTCCAGATAGACCGCCATGAAACCGGCAAAGGTCAGTACCTGGCCGCTGGCGCGGAACAGGTTGCCACTGCCCACTTCGATATCAACACTGGTCACATCAAAGCGGGCCGGGGCCATCTGGCTGGATACTGTGCGCTTCCAGATCATTTCATACAGCTTGAACTGGTCCGGCGTCAGGAAGCCCTTCATCGCTTCCGGGGTGCGGAAGATGGAGGTCGGGCGAATCGCCTCGTGCGCTTCCTGCGCATTCTTGGCCTTGTTTTTGTACTGCACCGGCTGCGCAGGCAGGCTGTCAGCCTCAAAGTTTTTGCTGATGTAGTGGCGGATCTCGGTGACGGCTTCTGCCGCCAGTGCCACCGAGTCGGTACGCATATAGGTGATCAGACCCACCGGGCCGCTGCCAATGTCGATCCCCTCGTACAGCTGCTGGGCGGCACGGGTGGTGCGGTCGGCTGTCAAACCCAGCTTGCGGCCCGCCTCCTGCAGCATGGTGGAGGTGGTGAATGGTGCCACCGGGCTGCGCGACTTGCGCTTTTTCTCCACCTGCACCACGTTGGCCGGGTGGCCATTGAGGCTGGCCAGCACCTCGCTGTGGCGGGCATCATTGTTGATATCGAACTGCTCCAGCTTCTTGCCTTGATACTGGAACAGCTTGGCGGAGAAGCGGGTGCGGCTCTTGTGGCTATCCAGATGGATGGACCAGTACTCCTGGCTCTGGAAGGCGCGGATTTCCAGCTCGCGCTCGCAGATCAGGCGCAGCGCCGGGCTTTGTACCCGACCGGCCGAGAGCCCTTGGCGAATCTTGCGCCACAGCAGCGGTGACAGGTTGAAACCCACCAGATAGTCCAGTGCCGAGCGTGCCTGCTGGGCGTTGACCAGATCGGACGCGATATCACGCGGGTTGGCCACCGCGTCTTTGACCGCGCTCTGGGTAATCTCGTGGAACACCACCCGGCGAATGGTCTTGTTAACAGTCAGCCGCTTGCCTTTGAGGATTTCCAGAATGTGCCAGGAAATCGCCTCGCCTTCGCGGTCCGGGTCAGTCGCCAGATAGACGTTGTCGGCGTCTTTCACCGCCTTGGCGATGGCATCCACATGCTTGCTGTTGCGCGCAATCACCTGGTATTTCATGGCGAAGTCGTTGTCGACATCTACCGAGCCGTCCTTGCGTACCAGTCCACGCACATGGCCATAGGAAGCCAGTACTTCAAAGTCGGCACCGAGGTATTTCTTGATGGTCTTCGCCTTGGCGGGCGATTCCACGATCAGCAGATTGGCTGCCATAGTCTCTTCTAAGCTTTCAAACAAACGCCCCACCAAGGTGAGGCGTGTTACGTATTTTTTCCAGTGTAACGGGAAAGGCTGCGATTGCAAATTGTCGTCGTATTCAGCCGCGACGACGGTAACGTCCACCCGGTAGCGTTTCCACCTGCCCTTCCAGCTCCAGCTGCAGCAGCAGCGGCAGTAATTCTGCGGCGCTGCGACCACTGCGCAGGCTCAGTTGATCCAGATCGATCGGGTCATATTCCAGACCCTGTGGCCAGTCTGCTGCAGGGGCTGCCAGATCTGCTGGCGCAGCGGCGGGTGCGAGCGTGGCGGCAGGATGGGCAGGCAATTCCTGCAGAATGTCATCAGCACACTCCACCAGTTTGGCGCCTTCCTTGATCAGGCGGTGACAGCCCTTGCTTTGTGTCGCGTGGATCGAGCCGGGGATGGCAAACACATCGCGCCCCTGCTCCAGAGCGTGCCGGGCGGTGATCAGCGAGCCACTGTTGAGGGTAGCCTCTACCACCAGGCAGCCGCGCGCCAGGCCCGCAATGATACGGTTACGCTGCGGGAAATGCCCAGCCAGTGGCGGCGCACCCAGCGCATACTCTGAGAGCAACACCCCGTGAGCGGCGACCCGGTGGGCCAACTCCCGGTTGCCCGCCGGATACACCCGATCCAGCCCGGTGCCCACCACCGCAATGGTGCTACCTTGCCCCTCCAGCCCCCCCAGATGGGCGGCACGGTCGATGCCATCGGCCAGCCCGCTGACGATGGTCCAGCCCGCCTGCGACAGGCTGCGGGCAAAACTGTGGGCGGTATCAAAGCCACCGGTGGTGGCGTGGCGGCTACCCACCACCGCCAGCGCAGGCTGGGCCAGCAAGTCGCGCCTGCCTTTGACGAACAGCACCGGTGGTGGGGTAGGAATCTCCAGCAGCTGCGGCGGGTAGTCGGCATCGGCCAGTGTCAACAGGCTGTTGCCCGCTTGCTGCAGCCAGTCCAGATGCGCAGGCAAATCGACAGGCGTGTGCTGCAAAGCCGCCGCGACCCTACGCGGGATAACCTCAGCCAGTACGGCTTCCCGCTGGGTGAGGATATGCTGCGGTTCATGGAAACGTTGCAGCAGCGCCAACAAAGACGCCGGGCCCAGGCCCGGCGTCAGTGTGAGGCGCAACCAGGCCTCGTGTTCGGTCATGGGCTTCTCTTACGGGTTGACCACCACGTCACGCGCCTTGATCACGTCGGTTGAACGCATCACCAAGGCGTAGGACAGGTGATCAAACACCCGGAACACCATCACTTCTCCGGCCACTTCCGGCAAGGTGTACAGGTCCGGGTCGGACGAGTTGACCTTCTGCATCAGGCGCGGGGCTTTCAGCGCCTGCAGCACATGGCCCACCTCCAGCCCATCCAGCGCGCCCTTGTTCAGCACCACCATGAAGTACTGGCCGACTTCTGCCATATCACCATAGCTGGAGACGACTTGTGCGTTCACCTGGAATGACGGCGCATGCGGCTGGTAGTTACGCAGCGAAGGCTCCGGTGCGGCAAGCAGACGGTCGTGATAAGTGATTTCGCGCTCAGCACGCAGGATGGTCAGTTTGCTGACCTTGCCCACCACATCCAGCCGGGCATCACCCAGATAGAGGGCTTCATGGCCGAGGATGATTTTTTCGTCCTTGTCCGCCGGGTCTTTCAGGGCTTTGCCCTGACGGTAGATTTGCCAGACGCTACCCTGCTTCTGGCCTTCCAGGCCCTCGGCGTAGACGTAGTCGCCCGCACCGAACACCACGCGCAGTTCACCACCGGCACCGATGCGGGGTGAGGTCAGCAACTGCTCGTTGGTAATGACCTTGGGTTGCGACAGGAAGGGGTCGATGATCGACGAGGCAATGGTAGGAATGGCGTCGCCATCCAGCCCCTCAATCCGCACCTGCGGACGAATTTTGATGGTGCCACCCTTCATGGTGGCGCCACGCGAGACGGAAAGACGCGGCTGACCATCTACCATGTCCAGTACGATCAGATCACCCGGATAGATCCAGTGCGGGTTTTTGATTTCATCCCGGTTCATGTTCCAGATTTCCGGCCAGCGCCAGGGTTGTTTCAGGAACTTGCCGGAGATGTCCCACAGGGTGTCTCCCCGACGAACGGTATAGGTATTCGGGTGATTGTCCTGCAGTTGCAGGGTATCCGCTTTTGCCAAGCCCAGTGCGGCAAGCATGAGAAGCGATATAATGGCCTTACGCATATTACAACCTCGACTGTGTCGTCACTCGGGCGTCCGCGCCGAACTCCTCAGGGCTGACGGTGCATGGAACGCAATTTCATCAAGTATGTCAGATAAATAGAGAAAATTCTGCATCCATTTTCTCAGGCTGGCAACAGATATCGGCGTATGACATCAGGTTTTCAACAGGCAGGCAACATGGCGCTCCTCAATATCTTGCATTATCCCGACCCACGACTGCACACGGTGGCCAAACCCGTTGCGGTGGTAGACGACCGTATTCGCACCCTGTGTGCCGACATGCTGGAAACCATGTACGAGGCGCGCGGCATTGGTCTGGCGGCCACTCAGGTCAATGTTCACGAGCGGGTGGTGGTGATCGACATCAGCGAAGACCGGCAACAACCGCAGTATTTCATCAACCCGGAAATCCTCAAGCGGGATGGTCGCTGCGAGACTGAAGAAGGCTGCCTGTCGGTGCCGGGCGTCTACGACAAGGTCACCCGGGCGGAGCGGGTGACGGTACGCGCGCTCAATTTGCAGGGCGAAGCGTATGAGCTGGAGGCGGACGAGCTGCTGGCCATCTGTATCCAGCATGAAATCGACCATCTGGACGGCAAAGTGTTTGTCGAACATTTGTCACGCATGAAGCAGGACCGCATCCTGAAGAAACTGAAGAAGCGTGAACGGCAGAATTTGTAAGCCATCAGAACACGCTTGTTCGTCGTTGCTATTTCCATGATTCAGGGTAATCCCATGCGTGTGATTTTTGCCGGGACACCGGTATTTGCCGAGCGGGCGCTGCAAGCGCTGGTGACCGCCGGATTCGACATTCCTGTGGTGCTGACCCAGCCGGATCGTCCGGCGGGGCGCGGCATGAAGCTGACCCCCAGCCCGGTCAAGCAGTGCGCGCTGGCGCACGGCCTGCCGGTGTGGCAACCCACGACCTTGCGTGATGCCGAGGTCCAGCACGCCTTGCGCGAACTGCAGGCAGACGTGATGGTGGTGGCCGCCTATGGGCTGATTCTGCCGCAGGGGGTGCTAGACATCCCGCGTCACGGTTGCCTCAACATCCACGCTTCACTGCTGCCGCGCTGGCGCGGGGCGGCACCGATCCATCGCGCCATTGAAGCGGGCGATGCGGAAACGGGCATCACCATCATGCAGATGGAGGCTGGGCTGGATACCGGACCGATGCTGTCGATCCACCGTTGCACCATCTTGCCGGAAGACACCACCGGCAGCCTGCACGACCGGTTGGCGGAGATGGGCGCACAGGCCATCGTGGCCGACCTGCCGCGCTGGGTGGGGGGGCAGCTGGCTGCGGTGCCGCAACCAGCGGAAGGGGTGAACTACGCCAGCAAGATCGACAAGGCCGAGGCTGAGCTTCTGTGGCAGCGGCCAGCCTCAGAGCTGGCGCGGCGCATTCGTGCCTTTCATCCGGCGCCAGGTTGTTGGACTCGCCACCAGGGCGAAGTGCTGAAAGTGTGGGCGGCTACCGAGGCCGGCGCACTGAACCTGCCCGCCGGGCAGTTGCACCGGGATGAGGCTGGCCATGTGATGGTGGCGTGTGGCGAGGGCAGCTTGCGCTTGCTGGAGGTGCAGCGCGCCGGTGGCAAGCGCCAGCCCGCAGCGCAATGGGCGCAGGGTCTGGCCGATGGTGTGACGCTAGGCCTTTGATCAGACATTGAATTTTTTACCCTGCCCCTCATCTAAGGGTTACGCACGGAGCGTTTCTCCGTATGGACACAAGGATGAGGGCGATGTGGGGCAATTGGCTGAAGACGGCCACGTTGCTGGCCGGTTTGACGGCGCTGTTCGGGGTATTGGGGATGGCCTTTGGCGGGGCCGCAGGCATGCTGATCATGCTGCTGCTGGCCGGAGCCGTCAATCTGTGGGCGTGGTGGCAGTCCGACAAGCTGGTGCTGCGTATGCACCATGCCCAGCCGGTGGACAGCCGCAGTGGCGCACCGCTGTACCGCATGGTGGCGGAGCTGGCACAGAAAGCCGGATTGCCGATGCCCGCGGTTTACCTGATCCACAGTGCGCAACCCAACGCCTTTGCCACCGGCCGCGATCCGCAGCATGCTGCGGTGGCGGTCACCAGCGGTCTGCTGCAGCTGTTGAGCGAGCGTGAGCTGCGCGGCGTACTGGCGCACGAGCTCGCGCACATCCTGCATCGGGACACCCTGCTGTCGACCCTGACCGCTACCATTGCCGGTGCGGTCAGCAATCTGTCGCAATTCCTGCTGTTTTTTGGCGGCAGCGGGGGGCGGGACGACGAGCGGCCGATTCATCCGCTGCTCGCCTTGGTGATTGCCCTGTTCGCGCCGCTGGCGGCCATGTTGATTCAGATGGCGATTTCACGGGCCCGTGAGTTTGAGGCGGACCGGGTCGGGGCCCTGCTCAGTGGGGACCCGCAAGCTCTGGCCAGTGCCTTGCAGCGGATCGAACGCTACGCGCAAGGCTATGTCATGCCCAGCGCCGAGCAGCATCCGGAAACTGCGCAGATGATGATCATCAACCCCTTGCATGGCGGGGGCTTGGCCGGGCTGTTCCGTACGCACCCGGTGACGGAGGAGCGCGTGGCCCGTTTGCTGGCCATGTTGCGGCCATCGGCGTCGTCCGGCTGGTAAGCATGGGACACCACCGCCCCGCCGGGGCGGTTTTTTGTTAGTATCCACGCTGACCAGAACAGAAGTCAGTGATCCCATGTTTCAGATACAACGTGTTGCCACCGAGGTGATCGGCCAGGTCCTGGCCGGGCGCAACCTCACCGAGGTGCTCAGCGAAACCCTGCAACACGACACCGAGCTGACCCCGCAGCAACGGGGCGGCATCCGCGACCTGTGCTATGGCACCTTGCGCCATTACGGCACACTGGATGCCGTGCTCAAGCAGATGATGACCCGCCCGCCGGAAGACCCACGCGTGCGGCTGGTCCTGCTGGTGGCCTTGTACCAGCTGCAGCATACGGCAGCGGCGCCTTACGCCATCGTTGACCATGCCGTACGGCAGGTGGCGCGCTGGCTGCCGCCCGCCAAGGGGATGGCCAATGCCATTCTGCGTCGTTTCCAGCGTGAGCGCCGCAGCCTGCTGGAGCAGGCCGGAAATGACCCCGCCAGTCGCTATGCCCTGCCCGGCTGGTGGGTCAACCAGCTACGGCAAAGCTACCCGGAGCGCTGGAAGCAGATTGCTGAAGCCGGGCTGCTGCATCCACCCATGGGTTTGCGCGTCAACCTGCGCCAGCAAACCCTGGCGGCGTATCAGCAGCGACTGGCCGACGAGGGGCTCAGTGCGACGGCCGTGGGTGAAGCGGGGTTATTGTTGCAGACACCCGTGCCGGTCAGCCGCTTGCCGGGCTTTAGCGAGGGCGCGGTCTCCGTGCAAGACTTGGGTGCACAACAGGCCGCCCTCTTGCTGGATGCGCGAGACGGCATGCGGGTATTGGATGCCTGCGCGGCACCGGGTGGCAAGACCGGCCACCTGCTGGAGCGGCATCGTTTGCAGCTGACGGCGCTGGATGTGGATGCCAGCCGTCTGCAAAGGGTGCAGGACAATCTGGACCGGCTGGGGGAGCGGGCCACGCTGCTGTGCGGTGATGCCAGTCAGCCATCAGCCTGGTGGGACGGGCAGCCGTTTGACCGCATCCTGCTGGACGTGCCATGCAGCGCCTCGGGGGTGGTGCGGCGCAATCCGGACATCAAGCTGCACCGTCGCCCGGCGGATATCGAGCAGTTTGCCCGCCAGCAAGCCGCCCTGCTGGATGCCATCTGGCCCTGCCTGGCGGTGGGTGGGGAGCTGCTGTATGCCACCTGCTCCATTTTCCGGGCGGAAAACCAGCAGCAGGTGGTGGCCTTTCTGGAGCGACAGCCCCATGCGATGCTGATACCGCTGGGCGATGACGTGGCCACCCTGCAACTGCTGCCGGACGCGCAGCAGGACGGTTTCTTTTATGCCCGGCTGCGCAAGCTTGCTTAAGCGGGCGCTGCTCGTTGGCCTGCTGCTGGTGAGTACACTGGCGCAGGCGGATATCGCCTTCCGCCAGGCGAAGGTGCAACTGGGCGACGAGGGTTATTTGCTGTCCGCCCGCTTTGCCTGCAGCCTGCCTCCCACCCTGGAGGATGCGCTGCAGCAGGGCATGACGCTGGGGTTTGTGCTGGATTTTGAGCTGATTCGCCATCGGAAGCTGTGGTTTGACAGCACGGTGGTGACCCTGCAGCGCAACTACAAGCTCAGCTATTCTGCCTTGACCCGGCAGTACCGCCTCAGCTATGGCGGGTTATACCGCGGCTATCCACGGCTGGATGCTGCGCTGGGGGCTTTGTGTACCCCCAGTGGCTGGCTGGTGCTGGAAAAAGGTGGGCTGCGGGAACTGGGTGACCTGCAAGGCCGCATCCGTCTGCAACTGGATAGTCAGCAGCTGCCGCAAACCTTCCAGATCCGGACCCTGACCTCGTCGGACTGGAACCTGGGTTCCGACTGGCAAAGCTTTTCCTTCTCCCCGGAGGCGGCACCATGAAGCGCCTGGTGATACTGGCAGCACTGGTGACCGGGATCATGCTGTACCTGCTGGCCAGCGCGGCAGCCAATGGCAGCCGGCTGTCCAACCACTACAACCTGTTGTTGTTGCTCAACGGTGTGGTGGCGGTCGGCTTGCTGGCGCTGGTTGGCTGGCAGTTGTGGAACCTGCGCAAGAAGCTGAAAGCCGGGGTGTTTGGCTCCAAGCTGACCTTGCGGCTGGTGTTGATGTTTGGACTGGTGGCCGTATTGCCCGGTGCACTGGTGTATACCGTTTCGTTCCAGTTCCTGACCCGCAGTATCGAGACCTGGTTTGATGTACGGGTGGATACGGCGCTGGACCGGGGCTTGAACCTCGGGCAGGTGGCGCTGGACCACGTCCGGCAGGAACAGGAGCGGGTGGCCCTCAGCATTGCCCGGCAGCTGAACGAGGCGAAGGACGCGGACCTGCTGAGCCTGCTGGGGCGACTGCGTGAGCAGCAGGACATTGCCCAGCTGGGAATCTTTACCAGCCGGGGCTCCTTGCTAGCGTATGCGGGTAGCGAGTCGCCCGCTCAGCCAGCACAGAATGAATTGCTGCAGGCGCGCAGCGGGCCGTGGTCGGTGGTGGAAAACGCCGCCGAGAATGAGCACGAGCTCAAGGTGCGGGTGCTGGTGGCGTTGAAGCCAGGCGGGCTGGGCGGCGATGGCCGCATGCTGCTGCTGCAGCAACCGGTATCCCGTCAGCTTGCCGATGATGCCGAGGTGCTGGAAAACATCCGCCGTGATTACAAGACGCTGGCACTCTCGCGCGGCAACCTGCAGCTGATCTATTCGGTGACGCTGACGCTATCGCTGCTACTGATCCTGCTGCTGGTGATGGCACTGGCGTTTTACCTGTCCAGCCGCCTGTCTGCCCCGCTGTCGGTTCTGGCGGCGGGGACTCGCGCGGTGGCGCAGGGCGATTTTAGCCAGCGGCAAACGGTGCTGAGCAAGGACGAGCTGGGGGTGCTGACGCTGCAATTCAACCGCATGACCCGACAGTTGGCCGAGGCGCGTGACAGCGTGGAGCAGCAGCAGCAGGCGCTTGCCGCCGCCAACGAATACCTTGCCAGCCTGCTGGCCAATCTGACCGCCGGCGTACTGGCCTTCGATGCCGGCTTTGGTCTGCGCTCCAGCAATGCCGGTGCCGACGCCATTCTCGGGGTGCCGATGCATGAATTGCAGGGCACGGCGCTGGCGGCATGGGGCCGTCGCATGCCGCAGCTGGCTGAATTTGCCCAGCGGGTGGTGGAGGGTTTCAGCGGTGTGGGGCAGGACAGCTGGCATGCACAGCTGGAGCTGGTCGGCCCTCGTGGTAGTCAGGTGCTGCTGTTGCGCGGCAGTCGCATGCCGGGCGCTGGCCATGGCTTTGTGTTGGTGTTTGACGACATTACCGACCTGATGCAGGCCCAGCGCCAAGCGGCCTGGGGCGAGGTGGCACGGCGGCTGGCCCATGAAATCAAGAACCCGCTGACGCCCATCCAGCTGTCGGCCGAGCGGCTGCAGCACAAGCTGTCTGACAAGCTGGCGCAGCAGGATGCCGACATGCTGGCGCGCAGTACGCAGACCATTGTCAATCAGGTGGCTGCCCTGAAAAACATGGTGGAAGACTTCAAGGAATATGCGCGCGCGCCGAAGACGGTGCTGCAGATGCTGGACCTGAATGCGCTAGTGCGCGAGGTACTCACCCTGTATGAGAGCAGCGGCTGGGTGCAGGCAAGGCTATGTGATCGTGCCGTGCTGGTGATGGGGGATGCGACAAGATTACGACAGGTGTTGCATAATCTGTTGCAAAATGCACAAGATGCGGTATCGGGTACGGAAGCGCCTTGTATTGAAGTGCACCTGCAGCTGTCGGATGCTTCGGCCACGCTGGTGGTGCAGGACAATGGTGCGGGTTTTCCGCCGGACATGCTGGCCCGGGTGTTTGAGCCATATGTGACCACCAAGGCCAAGGGGACCGGGCTGGGGCTGGCCATTGTCAAAAAGATTTGCGAAGAGCATCACGGCAGCGTGAGCATACAGAACCGTGAGCCACAGGGGGCCAGTGTGACGCTGGTACTGCCAAGAGTCACCACGCCGCCAGAGGGAGACGTATGAGCGGAAACGAAATCCTGATCGTCGATGACGAAATGGGCATCCGGGAATTGTTGTCGGAAATCCTGCAAGACGAGGGTTATCGGGTCAAGCTGGCCGAGAATGCGGCCCAGGCACGGACCTTCCGGAATCAGCAGCGGCCGGATCTGGTGCTGCTTGACATCTGGATGCCGGATTGTGATGGCATCACCTTGCTCAAGGAATGGGCTCGAGCCGGACAGCTGACCATGCCGGTGGTCATGATGTCGGGCCATGCCACCATTGATACCGCGGTGGAGGCCACCCGCATCGGCGCGCTGGACTTCATGGAAAAGCCGATTGCCTTGCAGAAGCTGCTGTCGACCGTGCAGCGGGCCTTGAAGCGCGGCGGTGCCCAGCACCACCCGGAGCAAACACTGGCCAGCTTGGGCAAGGGTGAGGCCATTGTGGACCTCAAGGCCAAGCTGGATCAGGTATTGCAGCAGCGGCGGCCGGTGCTGCTGACCGGCGAGTATGGCGTGGCGTTTGAACCGTGTGCCCGCTACCTGTACACCCCAAACTCACCGTGGGTGACTGTCAATAATCCACAAACCCTGATTGACGCCCCGCTCAGCTTGCTGGAGCAGGCGCGCGACGGCTTGCTGTATGTGCCGGAAGTGGCTGAATTGCCGCGACGGGCACAGCAGGGCCTGATGCTGGTGGTCAACAAGCTGGAGAAGTTTCACGCCCGCTTGGTGGTCACCTCCAGCCAGCCGCTGCTGCCACTGGTGACCGAGCGGCAGTTTGATGCGACGTTGTATCAGGCGCTGGCAGGGCTGACGGTGGTGGTGCCGCCGCTGCGTCTGCATGCGGATGATGTGCCGGACCTGGCCAATCAATTGCTCACGCAGCTGATCGAAGCCCGCAAGGCACCGCAACGCCGCTTTGCCACTGCCGCGCTCAACCAGCTGCGGCAGCACGGCTGGCAAGGCAACCATCAGGAGCTGCTGCAGGTGGTGCAGTCTGCCGCCCTGACTGCCAGCGAAGAAGAGATCAGTGCGGACGATGTGCAGGCGCTGCTGCGCCTGTCCAGCAGTGCGCCGCGCGCGCCTGAGGCTGCACCGGCCCTGCCGATGACCGGCGTGTCGTTCGACCAGCCCCTGCGCGAAGCGCGGGACGAATTCGAGCGCCTGTATCTGGAATATCACTTGAAGCAGGCCGGCGGCAACATGAGTCAGGTGGCCGAACGCGTAGGGCTGGAGCGCACCCACCTGTACCGCAAGCTCAAGCAGCTGGGCGTGCAGGTAGGCCGCCGTCACAACAGCGGCGACGACTGATACCGCCTCTCCAAGGTTGAACCGACACCCATTGCAGGGTGTCGGCGACCCGTTTAAACTACCAAGCGTTTGCTTGATAGATTGCCGGAGCTCGCCATGACCACCGCTTACCCGCACCTGTTGGCCCCGCTGGACCTGGGCTTTACCACCTTGCGCAATCGTACTCTGATGGGGTCGATGCATACCGGGCTGGAAGAAGCCGAGCAGGGTTTCGAGCGCATGGCCGCGTTTTACGCCGAGCGGGCCCGGGGCGGTGTCGGCCTGATTGTGACCGGTGGCGTGGCCCCCAACGACAAAGGCGTGGTGATGGCCGGGGCCAGCAAGCTGGTCGATGAGCAGGAAGTGCCGCATCACCGTATCGTTACCGATGCGGTGCACGCCGAGGGCGGCAAGATTTGCTTGCAGATCCTGCATACCGGGCGCTATTCCTACCAGCTGGACCCGGTGGCGCCCAGTGCCTTGCAAGCGCCGATCAATCCCTTCCCGCCCGTTGCGCTGGATGAAGCCGGTATCGAGCAAACCATTGCCGACTTTGCCCGCTGTGCCCGGCTGGCCCAGCAAGCCGGTTACGATGGTGTTGAGGTGATGGGGTCGGAAGGCTACCTGATCAACCAGTTCATTGCGCCGAAGACCAATCACCGCACCGACCAGTGGGGGGGCAGTTTCGAGAACCGCATTCGTTTCCCGCTGGAGATCCTGCGCCGGGTACGTGCGGCGGTGGGGTCTGACTTCATCATTATCTACCGCCTGTCGATGCTGGATCTGGTCGACCAAGGCAGCAACTGGGACGAGATCGTGGCGCTGGCACAAGCCGTCGAGCAGGCCGGTGCCACGCTGATCAACACCGGCATTGGCTGGCACGAAGCCCGCATCCCGACCATTGCCACCATGGTGCCGCGCGGTGGCTTTGCCTGGGTGACGCGCAAACTCAAGGGCAGCGTACGTATCCCGCTGGTGACCACCAACCGCATCAACACGCCGGAAGTAGCCGAGCAGATCCTGTCGGAAGGCAGTGCCGACATGGTGTCGATGGCCCGCCCCTTCCTGGCAGACCCGGAATTTGTGCGCAAGGCGGCGGAACAGCGTGCGGACGAAATCAATACCTGTATCGGCTGCAATCAGGCCTGTCTGGATCATATCTTCCAGGCCAAGATGACCAGCTGTCTGGTCAACCCGCGCGCCTGCCATGAAACCGAGCTGAACTACCTGCCCACCGCGCAGCCCAAGCGCATCGCGGTGGTGGGGGCGGGGCCAGCGGGTCTGGCCTGCGCCACGGTGGCCGCCCAGCGCGGCCATCAGGTGACCCTGTTTGAGGCCAGCAGCGAGATTGGCGGGCAGTTCAATGTCGCCAAACAGGTGCCGGGCAAGGAAGAGTTCTATGAAACCCTGCGCTACTTCCGCACCCAGCTGGCGAAACATCAGGTCGAGGTCAAGCTGGGCCAGCGTGCCAGCGCGGAACAGCTGCTGGACTTTGACGAAGTGGTACTGGCAACCGGCATCCTGCCACGGCAGATCAGCTTTCCCGGCAGTGATCACCCGAAGGTGCTGAGCTATCTGGATGTGCTGCGGGACAAGCAGCCGGTAGGCGAGCGGGTGGCCATTATCGGTGCCGGTGGGATTGGCTTTGATACGGCGGAATACCTGTCCCATGAGGGCACGCCCACCAGTCTGGACCTGCCCGCCTTCCTGCAGGAGTGGGGCATTGATGGCGAGCTGTCGCACCGTGGTGGCCTGCGTGCCGGTGGCCCGGCAGCCTCGCACAGCCCGCGCCAGATTTACCTGCTGCAACGCAAGAGCAGCAAGGTGGGCGACGGGCTGGGCAAGACCACCGGCTGGATTCACCGTACCAGCCTGAAAAACAAGGGCGTGCAGATGCTCTCCGGCGTGCAGTACGACAAGGTGGACGATGAAGGACTGCACATCACTGTCAACGGTCAGCCGCAACTGCTGCCGGTGGATCACGTGGTGATTTGTGCCGGGCAAGAACCCCAACGAGCGCTGCATGCGGCGCTGGTGGCGAGCGGTAAGCCGGTGCACCTGATTGGTGGCGCAGATGTGGCCGCCGAGCTGGACGCCAAGCGCGCCATTGACCAGGGCTCGCGCCTCGCGGCTGGCCTCTGACGGAAGACTTCTTCCTGCCCCAGGGCTGGGTCTGCCGCCACAAAGGCGGTAGACTCGCCCCATGCACCCTCTTCTCTCCCGCCTCCTGCTCATACTGCTGCTGTGCTGTGGCACGGCCCAGGCACAGGACCTGAACCCGGCTAACCTCTACCGCGCACTGGCGCCGCTGCCCAAAACCCGGCTGGAGGTGCAAGGTGCGGTGATGGATGTGGCCTTCCAGGCGCAAGACCTGAGCTTGTCTCAAGCGGAGGTTGTGGCCTGGATTGAGCAGCGTGCGCAATGGGTCTCCGCCTTCTATGGGCGTTTCCCGGTCGATCGGGTCGAGGTGCTGGTTGATAGTGCCGAGGGGGACCGGGTGCTGGCCGGTATCGCCTGGGGGCAACCGTACCCGGCACTACGGGTGACCCTGGGCCGCAAGGCTACGCTGGACGCGCTGAATCGGGACGGTTTGCTGATCCACGAGATGATCCATCTTGGCACCCCCATGCTGCCCAACAAGGCGTTCTGGTTTCTGGAAGGCGTGGCCGACTACAGTGCCACACTGGTGCGCGCCAAAATTGGCGCGATCAACGAAACCCAGGCCTGGCGAGGGCTGGTGCGCAGCATGTGGCAAGCCATCCCCAAAATGGGCGAGCGCGGGCTGGATTACCCGATGAACGGCAGCCGGGTGTACTGGGCCGGCGTGTACTACTGCATGCAGGCCGACCTGCGCCTGCGGCAGCAGAGCGACAACCAGATCGGCTTTATGGATGCCCTGCGCCACCTTAACCGCGAGACGCGCGGCATTGCCGACTACACCAGCCTGGATCGTGTACTGACCACGCTGGATGGGGTCGACGGCGGTGCTACCTTCCGCGACCTGTATCAGGAGATGCGCGAAGAACCGGTGAGCCCGGACCTGCCCCTGATTTGGCTGCAACTCGGCCTGCGCTTTGACGACGACCTGCTGGAGTTCGACAACACCACCGAACTCGCCCCGCTGCGCGCCGCCATCATGCGTCGTTACGACGAAGAGTCCGCACTGGCCGCAGAATCACCGGCGGCCAACGCTGTACCCTGATCAAGTCTGGGGTAGCCACGGACGCTCAAGTGGTAGCGACAATGCCCTTGCCAAGGGTAGCCATGTTTTCGGCGCATGTTCACCATACAGCACCACACCCATCACATAGACTTGGCCACGCAGAACGAGTGGTAACTTCTGGCCCAATTGCTCGGCCGTCTTGAAATCCCGCTTCAACAAGGCTTGCTGGAGTGGTTGCATGATGGGCAGCCATCTCTTTTGGAAGTCGGTGGGTAGTGCTGCCAAGTCTGGAGGGGCGGCATGCTCACGTTGAGCCAGCGCCCAGGCCGACCAAAAACTGAGTACGTCAATCCCGTCTTTGCCTGGCAAGGCCAAAGCAGCCTTGATCTGACCGTCGGGGGCACCCGGTGAGGCGGCGCTGAGCCGCAACAAGCGAGGCCACGCCTCTGGTTGTTCGCTGACGGTATTGGCTTGCAGATTCAACTCACCATGGTATAGCTGGTAGAAGGCATGCTCGACGGAGCCAGGCCTGAGCGGTGTGTCCGTCTCCAGTGAAATCTTCATGGCTTCATCGGTACCTTCGACCAGATCTGGCGTCAGGTGAGCCGCGCGCTGCACACGAACCAGCTCGCTGGACAGCTGTGATTTGAGCTGCTGGTGCGCCGTTGCTTTCTGCAGGTAGCGCGCACCATCAGACCAAGCGGCGTGATCTAAGGCGGCATAGCCAGCGGCAACATTCCACCAGGGGTTATCGGCCCAGCGAGCAACCCCTGCTTGCGCAGCTTGATTCTGTTGGGTTTCAGGTAAGCAACGGAACAGCAGGTACTGATGATCCGCCTCGGGTAAGGTATTTCGGGCCTGCAGTTGGCGACACGTAGCCTGCTTTTCCTCATCCCCCATATCCTGCAGGCTGCGCCAGCCCAATACATCCTCCGGGTAGTCATGTACTCGCTGCTGCAAACGCTGGCGTGCATCCGGCAAGTGACCGGCTTGACGTAACCAATCCCATAATTGTGCGCTGTCTGGCAGGTCATGCCGGAGGTGCAGACTGATCAGGCGCGCCTGCTCAGTGGTGGGTAGTGTGCTTAGCAGCGGAAAAGGGTCATCCGGTACTGCCAAGGCTCGTATAACGCGCTCGCTCGATGTTGATGGCGGTGTTTCAAGCAGCAACCGGGCCTGACTGCCAAACCAGCGATCACTGTGCAAGACTTCGTTGTCCGCACCGGGATACTGGTAGTGGACATCCCATTCCCGTAATGGGATGGCAGCAGCGACATTATAAAAAGGTTTGCCCTCCAGCGTGCTGACCGGGGCATCAAAGGCCTCGATAAGTAGACCGGATTGGGTCTGGGTTCGAATCGGCAGGCTGCCGGCGTAATCGACGCGGAATGTGATATGGCTGCCTGCTGAGACCGGTTGTTCATAATCGCCAATCTGAACGACGACCGTTTGCCCGAGGCCATTGTATACATGCACGTCGAGCTCGTCCCTGCTGTACGTGGTGAGTAGTACAAAGCCGACGATGCTGACCGCGATGGCGAAGCGGACTGCCGCCAGATATCCGCTATCGGCGTGGAGGAAGCGTGCCCACCAGTCCAGTTTTTTCTGACGTGGACGCAGCTTGGCGGGCGGACGGACGGTATAGTGCTGCGGTACAGTCAGTGCAGCGGACGCTTCTGGCACTTGTCGCGCTTCAACTGCCTCAACCAGCGCACGCTCATTCTGTAAAAGCACAGTCAGTGCTGCATTATGCAGTCCCTCAAGGCAACTGACGGTGAACTGAACGTAGTTCTCGGAGGCGGCAATCCAGTCGTTGATATTGTCACTATTGGCCGGGTTGAGGCCAAAGTCTCCCAACCAGTCAGTCCAGCTTGAGTGACCGCTTTCATCTTGCAGTGCCAAGTCAAGACGAATGCTACTTCTGTCGTCATACACATTTTTAAGGGCGGAGTGCAAGACGATAGAGTCCTGCAGCAGCCGATCCATGCTGGCTTCAGTGACCCTGCTGGCGGTGACAATGGCCAGCGTGTTCCGGAATAGGCCAAAGGCATCTTCAATATCTTGCTGGGCATGCTCGGTGTAGTGCACCAGACGTAACAGGCTGCGCAGTCGCTCCGGCCAGCCCTGCCCTGCTTGCTTGGCCAGTGCCATCGGGATCGAGCGGGCGCGGGCATCGTGCTCTCGGATCCGGTGATTGACGGCGTCCAGATCGGCTTGGACTTGTGCAATGGCTTGTGGCAGCTGTTTGCGACGCAGCAGGCGGCCTCGATGCCGCAGCAGGCCGTCTGTACTTTCATAGATACCGTCTTGCACGGCTTGCAGCAGATCCCGCTCGCGTTCCAGTTCGCTTTGTTCATCCAGCCAGTCACGCAATTCGGCTGGGTACAGTTGCTGCATGGCGGAAGGGTGAACGTTTTGCAATGGCAGGTACAACGCATCCAGATTTTCGGTATGCAGACCCAGTGCTCGCCAGCGATAGGCTCCACGGTAGCGTGGATTGAACAGCTCACGTGCAAAACTCCGGTCCAGTTCAGCACATACCTCAGTGCTGGCAATCCACTCTACCTCCTCATCCTTGACCAGTTGGCGCGCGGTTTTCAGCTGCAGGGCTTCTGGCTGATCAAACAGGCTCCAAGCGGTCTCATCGTCAATGGGAGCGGCGAGATAGATCCGTTTGGCATTAGCCTCTCGCTCATGGCTGAACGGGTGTGAGGACCACATTTTTGGAGGTTGGGCCAGCTCGGTAACAAACACCCGGTGCTGTTCGGGTTGTTTCAAGGGGACGGGTGGAGCGACACCATAAAGAGGGTCATCCAGTAATTGCTGCATACGCAGCAAGAAATGTTGCTGGATGGTAAACACATTCTCCGGCACTCGCTTCTGGCGGATTTGCTGCTCCATGAGGCTCATGGTACGGCCCCAGGTATCCTCTGCCGCATGCAGCTTGTGCAACGCATGGATCAGGGCGTCGCTGCCGGTCAGGGATACCGCCACCAGATCGGCCTGGAATTCCATCTCGCGGGATAATGCGCGTTCTGCCAGTACCACCAGCAGAAACAGGCTGTGCAGCATGGAACGGATTGCCCAGATGATCAGCCGCAGTACCCAGCCCAGCCAGGCAATACGGAAGTCAGTATAGGACAGTTGCAGCAACAGGCTATCCAGCCAGTCACGCTTGTGGACCAGATGGCTGGCGATTTGCCCGGCAATGTATACCCAGCGACCGACAGCCATGCTGCGCTGGGCAAAGTGACCAAATTCATGGGCTAGTACAGCACGAAACTCGGTGACATTCAGCATGTTGACCAGTGGCAGGCCAATTTCCAGGTTTTTGCGTGAGGCAAAGAAGAAATTGAAGAAACTCAGGTCATAGAACACGCTGGCATTGACCCGCTTCGACAGGTAAACCCGCTTGGGGCGTGGCGCGCGCGCTTCATCGGCCAATTGGTGCAGGAAGGCAAACAGGCGTGGTGCATCAGCGGCTTTGATCTCATCTCCGTCCTCATACTTGCCACGACGGACAAAGAACAGCGACTTGATCATGAAAAAACTTAGAAATCCGGCCAGCAGGCCAATACCTGGGCTACTGTCATGAATGGTGATTCCATCGCCGGCAAAGGTGTACCAGGCGATATAGCCAAACCAGCCTGCCAAGCCCAGGTAGGCCAGCAGGAAGCCCAGCAAGGCGAGCATGGCCATCCAAGCCCGGCTGCGGTAGCGGCCTGAGGGCCGGGTCAGGGTGTTCCGTAAATCAGACGGTGCAGTCATCCAGCAAGCTCCGGTAGAGGTGATGCGCTACAGGAGCAGAGAATCAGCGCATCGTCATCATGATGAAGGATTATCGCATGCCTGTTGCTGCTGGCGCATGACCAAAAGGGCATGCAGCATTTCGGTGCTCAGGCCGTGCAGTACCAGGCGGAAACCGGCACGCAGGGTGCTTAGCGGTACCAGCGGGTGTTTGTTGTTGAGCAGGATCAGGTGCTCGGGGGCGCCGAGAATGCGGGCGGCGTAGATGCCGATGGTTTCGTCCAGTTGCAGCGAGTTGCTGGCGCGCCAGAAGTCGTTGTCGGTGAGGAACAGCTGGTACATTGGAGTGAATAGCTCAATGGCGCTCTGCAGGTCGAGGAAGTTGTGCCAGCGGCGGGGCATGCTCTCCAGCGGTACCGGCGGTTCGTGCAGCATGCTGAAATCCGGCTGGGATACCGGTCCCAGTTGCTGCCCATGCTCGCGTAGCGCCCGGTTAAGGCGGATCACGAAGTTGAACAGGTTGAGGTCGTGCTTGAGAAACAGTTCGTCCTTCAATTCGTCGATGGTGACGGGCTTGAGCGGGTTGGTACTGACCGGCTGTGGCGAATTGTGGGCAATGAATTCGAGAATCTGTGCGCCGAGGTGGAAGTGGCGCAGGATCAGCCAGTTGGCTTCCGGCGTGACAAAGTGCTTGAGGCCAAAGGCCAGTAGCCAGTGCAGCAGCCGCGAGGCGGCCCAGCGCCGTGGCAGCACCACCTTCAGCACCTGAATCAGGATGATCAGGGTGCGGGCCAGCGGTCGCAGGAAGGGCAGTACGAACTGGCGCGAGCGGGAGCTGGAGTCACGCAGCCAGGCCCGCTTGACCGGGTCTGGCAGCGGGGTGCTCTGGTCCAGATACAGCGAGAGCCAGGGTGAGGGGTCGCGCGGGTCGTACTCGGTGTCCAGAAAATCCGGTAGCTGCTTCATGCGTCCACGTCCTCCAGTACATGTTCAAACTGCATCAGGTACAGCTGCGCGGTGCGCTCTGCGGTGCGGATGATCTGCTCCGCCACGCGCTCGCCCGGTTCCGCCTGCAGCGCCAGCATCACTGCTCGCAGCCAGCGCTGCAGGTGGTGCTCGTCGTTGCTGCCATGATAATCGAGAAAGCGGTAGGTATTGGGCGGCAGCTGCAGCTGGCTTTTCAGCAGCGGCAACAGCGCGGGGATGATGCGTTGTCCGGTGCCTTCGATAATGTAGATGGCACCCAGCAGACCGATGGGATTCGGCGTGCTGGCCAGCGCGTGCATATAGCTGTTCAAGGCTTCCCCGCCCGCGTTGCGGCGCAAATCCTCTATGCGCTGGGCTTCGCCACCAGCGGCCTGATAATCCTGAAACAGGATGTTGAAGTCAAACTGCTCATCATTGGCGTGCTCGGTAACCAGCTCGCCCAGCGCTTCAAACGGGGCTTGCAGTGAGGCGACTGCTTCACGCATCCACAGGCTGCCTTCTCGTACCTGAGGAATCCAGCAGGCCATCCATTGCCGGTAATCGTTCCACGTGAAACGCTGTTCACGCAGCTTGCGGATCATCGGGGTGCGCCAGGCTCGTGATCGGTAGTCATGCCAGATCACCGCCAGCGCCTGCAGTAGCCGGGAAAGCCGTGGGTCGCTGTGTTGTGGATCATGCGGAGCGGGAACCTCCGCTTCACGCGCGGGCTGGACGAGGGGTTGTGCAACCGGCTTGGGCAGCGGCTGGTCGGCCGCTTCGGCCTCCAGCAGCAGGAAGGCCGTGGTGAAGCGGCCGGATTCCGGGATGTAACAGAACAGGGTGTCGCCAGGCT
This sequence comes from Leeia sp., assembly GCF_041909055.1. NCBI lineage: Bacteria > Pseudomonadati > Pseudomonadota > Betaproteobacteria > Neisseriales > Leeiaceae > Leeia > Leeia sp. Next base: position 236,593 of record NZ_JAYREC010000006.1, read on the forward strand.
GCAGGGTGTGCGTTTCCAGAAACTCGGCCAGCATGATGAAGATGGAGGCCGAGCCGGTATTGCCGCGCCATTTCAGATTGCTGTACCAGCGCTCGCGCGGAATGGACAGCTGTGCCTTGGCCATCAGCTCTTCCACCACCGGGATGAAGCGCTCGGAGGAGTAATGGCAGAGGAAGTGGCTGACGCGGTCCGGATGCAGCCAGCCTTCCTGTACCAGCTTCACATACTCATGAATGCCGATGTCGAACAGATGCGGCAGCAGACGAATATCCTGCCGCAAGGAGAGTGCGCCATCACGTTCGGCATCGGCGCAGGAATCGTAGTCGAGGAAGCTCTTGCTGCCGCCTTGCGGCAGGCCAAGCTGCATGCATACCGGGTAATCGCCGGAGAAGGAGCGCTGGTGTACCCATTTCAGGCGCAGGCGTATGCCGTTACGCGCACGAGGGGTGCGGCTGAGCAACATGGCGCCCGCGCCGTCGGAGAGCATCCAGCGCAGGAAATGGGCATCGAAGTCGGCGTGGTAGTCGCGCGGGGCAAAACGGCTTTTCTTGAACATGCGTGACGGCAACTCACTGGCCACCACCAGCGCCCGCTCATGGCTGCCCAGTTCGAGTGCCATGGCAGCATGGCTCAGCGCCGTGACCCCGGAGGCACACACGCCCTGGCTGCTGAGGGTTTCCATCGGCGGGGCCGACAATTCACCCTGGATCAGGTTGGCAAAACCGGGCATCAGCGCATCGCCACCTGAGGAGCCTGCGGCCAGCAAAGTGATGTCGCTGAGCGAGAGTTCGGTTTGCTGTACGGCCCGACGGATGGCCTCTGCCGCCATGGTGGCGTGGGACTGTACGGTTTCCCCTTGCGGGTTGATGGCGTAGTGGCGTTGCTCAATGCCGTTCTCCGCCAGAATGCGCTGCTTGATGCGGTTGGACAGCCGGTTCAGCGGCGCGATGTACTGGTCCATGGCCGTGTTGTCGACCGGTTCGCCTGGCAGATAGTGGCTGGCCGCATCGAGATAGACACGTTGGAAGGGTGTGGGCATGTCAGTCCTCAGTGAGGGGTGAACGTCATCAGGCTTTGACTACGGTAGCGGGGCCAGATCAGCCCCAGCAGGTAGACACGGAACATATAGGGCAGTAGCCCCCGCTCGTTCAGGCGCGGGTCTACCTGATCGCGGTATCGTTGCTGCAAGTGCGTCAGCTGCGACCAGTGCGCCTTGGGGTGGCGGTGGTGGCTGGTATGCAGGCCGATATTGAGCAACAGCGGGTTGATCAGGCCGTCAAAGTTGCGGGCAAAGTTGAGCGGCGAATGTCCATCCGCATGGGCATGCTGCAGGTAGTTGGTGGCCAGTAGCCAGTGCAGGCCGTGAAGCTGCGGCAGCAGCACATAGAGCAGGGTTTTGCCAGGCGACAGCCAGAGCAGCACTCCCCACAGCAACAGCAGCCAGCCGTACTGTAGCAGGCAGGCGCGCCACAGCGCCGGACGGCGATGCTGCAAGCGGCCCAGATAATGCCAGAACAAGGGATAGAGGACCGGAATCACCACCACCGGATGCAGCAGGTAGCCGAGCAGGTGATTGTGGTCGCCGCCAAATCGGTAGGTGCGGGCGACATCCTGCTCACCGTGATGGTAGCGATGATGGTTGGCCACGTGCGCCGGGTGGAACACAAAGGCCGGGTGGCCTTGCAGCAGGCTGACCCACAGCGTGGTCAAGCGATTGAGACCACGATGACGCCACATCGGCAGATGCGAGTGGTTGTGGTTGATCACCCCGATGCCCAGGGTCAGGAACAGCAGCAGCAGGTACAGCGGCAGGCTGAAGCCGTGCCGCCACTGCCAGGCCACCAGCAGGGGGGCGGCCAGCAGGTAGGCCAGGCTCTGCACATCGCGCCGGTTACGCAGCATGGCGTGACTGGTGCGCCTGCAGCACGCGATCCGCTGCATCATCCGGCAAATCGGTATGGAACAGCTGGTCCATGAAGGGCAGCAGGAAGCCGAAATTGCCCCGCGAGCAGGCATGGTGCAGGTGATGACGGCGGCTGGAGGTCAACCAGCTGCGCCCCCCCTGGGCAGGAAACGGGTCATAGTTGGCATGACCGATATTGTTCAGCAACAGGCTGAGCAAAGGCAGCGACAGCATGGCTTGCCAGCTGAAATCATGCACGATCATGGGCAACAGCAACACATTCCCCAGCAGCAAGGCTTCCACCGGGTGGAAGGCGTAGGTGGAGAACGGCGTCGTGACATGGCTGCGGTGATGCTGCACATGAAAACGCGGCAACATCCAGCGGGTATGCAACAAGCGGTGGTTCAGGTAGAAATGGATGTCGTTCCACAGCAGTAAGGCCAGCATTTCCAGCAGGATACGGGGTATCCCGGCATCCATCACAGCGTTTGACCAGCCCAGCTTCAGCACCATCCACGGGAAGACCATGCCGGTGCCAAACAGCAGGATGGACAGGGAGGACCAGCCGATCTCCCGCCAGACCTGCTGTGGCCGCAGGGGACGCGGGTCCAGCACGCGCCCGATGCCCAGAGTGCGCAGCCCCTTTTGCAGCAGCAGGTTGAGCAGGGCAAAACCGAAATAAATGGCGCCGAAAAAAACCACACCGCCCACCATGACCTCAGTCAGCGAAGGTTCGTAGCCATTGGGCAGCAAAACGGGATACATCATCATGATGGCGATTGTACGGGTTGGTGAATGAAGCGGCAGCGTTGCCGCGAGGGTTGCATCTTTTGCGTCTGGCAGGTGCAAGCCATGATACTGGAAGGTATTGCCATGCCCTATTCCTGCTGTCGACCGCCAATGCCTGCTAGGCCCATCAGCATGCGGACACACTGATAAGCCAGCCAAGGTACGATACGGTACCACCAGCGGGATTGCTGAAGGGTGGCCTGATCAATGCGTACGCCATACGCGGCAATCATCTGCCGCAGGTCATCGCGCAAGCTGCGGGCAAAGCCATGATCCTGGACCAGCAGATTGGCTTCCCGCGCCAGAAAAATGGAGAAAGGGTCAATATTACTGGAGCCGACGGTGGCCCAGCGGCCATCCACCACTGCCACCTTGGCGTGCATATAGCCGCGCCGGTACTCCACCACCTCGATACCCGCTGCCAGCAGCTGCCGATACAGGCCTCGACAGGCAAACTGCAGCAAAGCCTGATCCAGCCGCCCCTGTAGCAGCAGGGTGACCTTCACACCGCGACGTGCCGCTGCCAGCAAGGCACGACGAAACTGGAAGCCGGGCAGGAAGTAGGCATTGGCGAGGATGATCTCCTGACGGGCCTGCCGCAGCGCATGCAGGTAGGCGGTTTCAATGGCGCGGCGATGCCGGACATTGTCGCGCACCACCAGTGCCGCCAGCTGCTGGCCCGGGCTTTCGCTGCGGCCATGACGAGGAAGCCGGTGCAGCCAGTGCATGCGGAACTGCAACCAGCACTCGCGCTGCCACAACTGCCGCATCACCCGGCTGATATCGAGGCAGACCGGGCCGCGCACCCGTACTGCATAATCGTAGCGCGGCGGGTCATCTGGCTCGTCGCAGTCGTTGAGGATATTGATGCCACCGATGAAGCCGGTATGGCCATCCACCAGCGCCAGCTTGCGGTGCAGGCGGCGCAAACGCTGCAGATGCAGCCCCCAGCGGTTGATCTCGGGCCGGAAAAACAGCAGGCGTACCCCTGCCGCTGCCAGCGTTTGCCGCAGCGACTCCGGCAAGGCATACGCCCCAAAGCCATCCAGCAGCAGATTGACCTGTACCCCGCGCCGTGCGGCAGCCATCAGGGCATCGGCCACCCGCAGGCCGGTGTCGTCCGCCTCATACAGATAGCTTTCCAGCCACACGCTGTGCTTTGCTGCGTCGATGGCAGCCAGCAGCGCCGGGAAAAACGCCGTCCCGTCACGCAGCAGGGTCAGGCTATGGCCAGAGCGGTACGCCATGTCAGGAGGTCATCTCCAGTAAACCCGGTCGGGCGAGGCCCGCCGGGTTGGCTATGGCGGGCTGTGGACTCAGCGTAGCTGGTCGATGACCGCCGCGATCGGGTGCAGCACCGATGCACCCAGCTGTTTGCTGCGTTCGCCGTTCCAGCCATACAAGGCGTTTGGCCGGTTGGCGTTATCCTTGAACGGCATCTCGATGGTGTAGGCGAGGCAGTCAAAGTAATCCGCAATATGGTTGGTCGACAGGGTCATGTTGGCTTCACCAAAATGATCCCGTTCGTAGCCATAGGTATCCTGAAAATCCGGGTTATGTACCAGCCAGGCCGCCTTGAAGCTGTTTTCCAGTGCTTCACGGCGGGCGTTATAGCCCGGGTTGCCTTCGCTGCCCGCCACAAAGTTGTATGGCAAGGCTTCATCACCGTGGGCGTCCAGATACAGGTCCACGCCAATCTCGCGCATGGCTTCGCGCACCAGCCACACCTCCGGGCTCTTTTCCATCGTCGGGTTGGCCCACTCACGGTTCAGATTGGTGCCAGCGGCATTGGTTCGCAGGTTGCCACGGCAGCTGCCATCCGGATTCATATTGGGCACCACGTAGAAGGTGGCCTTGTCGAGCAAGGCGCCGGCCAAGGCATCCTGCTCGTCCAGCAGGCGTGACAGGGTGCCTTCAACAAACCACTCGGCCATGGTTTCGCCCGGATGCTGGCGAGCGGTTAGCCACACCTTGCGCTTGCCCGGTGCTTCATCGCCGATCACCAGCAGATTGAGGTCGCGGCCATCCAGCGTATTGCCCAGATCACGAACCTTGCAGCGCGGCGAGCTTTGCGCCTGGCCGATCAATTGCAGGTGACGCTCCCAGCTGTACGGCTCGAAATAGGCGTAGTAAATGCTGTCCTCTTCCGGGGTGTGCTGAATGGTCAGTACCTGACCATCGAACTGGGTGGGCACACGGAACCAGTGCTGACGGTCATAACTGGCCACCGCCTGATAGTCCACCCAGCCCTTCGGGTAGGCACATTGTGCGGCATTGAGGAAACGCATCTGGCAGGCCTGCCCGGCAGCACCTTGCAAGCGGAAGTAGAACCATTGGGCGAATTCGGAATTGCTGTCGTGGCGAACCTGCAGGCGGATATCGCCTGCGTGTTCCATGCTGTCTACCACGATGCTGCCGGCGTCAAAACAACTGCTGATTTTCATCGGTTTGTCCATCCTGATCGGTGTGGTCGTGCAGACCGGGTTTTGTTGTTATGGTACGAGCGCTTTTGTGACTGAATTTTACCGAAGTCTAAGCCTGCGGTCGTGCTTTTCGTTGCAGCTGTTGTTGGCGCAGCAAGGCAAGCAGGATCAGTGCTACGCCCAGCCACTGTCCGGCGTGAAGCTGTACGTGAAAGACCTGCCGATCCACCAGCAGGGTGGTGACCGGATACAGATAGGACAACATGGCGATTTCGGCGGCGGGGAGCCGCTGGAAAGCGCGGTACATCAGCAGGTACATGCCTGCGGTGTGCACCAGCCCCAGGATCAGCAGTACTGGCAGGCTGGCCGCAACGGCCATCGGTGACAGCCCCGCTGCAGCCGGGAGGAACATCACGCCACTGAAGCCGAGCTGCAAGGTGGCAATCTGTGCCGGAGGGACCTGCTTGACTTGCCGGATCAGCAACGTCGCCAAGGCATACAGCAAGGCGGCCAGCGCGGCCAGCAGTGGCCCTTGCCACTGGGTATGCTGCCAGTCACCCGGATTCAGGTCACAGGTCAGCAGCACACCGCTCAAGGCCAGCAACAAGCTGCCCCAGATGCCTGCAGGCAACCGTTCGCCTTGCCAGCGCGCGGCCAGTATCAACAGCAGCAGGGGTTGCAGATGGTAGACCAGAGTCACCACGGACAGACTGCTGTAACGGTAGGCGCTGAACAGCGCCAGCCAGTTGAGGCTGAGCGCGAGCCCACCCAGCAGGATCCAGCCCAGTGCGGCGCGGCTCAAAGGTTGCCACTGGCGGCGTAGCAGCAGCCAGCAGGCCAAGGCCATGGCGCCGATCAGGCAACGGAACAGCACGACCGTCGCGGGGGCTTGCCCGGAAACGGTTACCGCCCAGCCGATGGTGCCGGAGAGCAGCATGGACAGGACCATGCACAGACGGTCAGTCAGGGTAGTAGCAGGCATGATGGTCACTCGTTGAGAAGATGCGGTATTGTCTTTTGTTTCCTTGTGGTGAAAAATCCATTTTCAGGAACAATATTGTTTCTCATGGAGACATAAAACGTGCAGTACCTGAGTGACATGCTGGTGTTTGCCCGGGTGGTGGAGCTGGGCAGCTTTCACAAAGCCGCAGACCATCTGGGTGTGCAGCCGCCCGCGATCAGCAAGAGTGTGTCGAGGCTGGAGCGGCAGCTGGGCGTTAAATTGTTGCACCGGACCACCCGCAGTCTGGCGGTGACCGAGATCGGGCAGTCGGTGTACCAGGGCTGTGCCGACATGGCGAATGCCGCGCAAAATGTACTGTCGCTCGCTGGGGCGTATGCGGAGGTGCCGCGCGGGCGTTTGCAGGTGAGTGCACCCGCCGTGCTGGGGGAGTACTGGCTGGCCCCGCTGTTGCCACCGCTGCTGGCACGCTATCCGCAGCTGGACCTGCATGTGTCCTTGCAGGATCGTTATGTGGACTTGCTGAACGAGGGGGTGGACGTGGCCATCCGCATTGCGCGGCAGCTACCGCAAGGTGTGGTGGCCAGGCCCATCCGGCAGTTTCGCTACCTGCTGGTCGCGCGTGCCGGCTGGCTGTCTGCCGAGGCTCGGCAAGACCCGAGCATCCTCACCCAGTGGCCGACCCTGCATCTGGGTGAAGGCCCTTATCGGAATCAGCTGAACGTGCTGCATGCGGGGCAAGCCCGGCAGGTGCAGCTGCATAGCCGTTTGACCATCAACAACAGCCTGGCGTTATTGAACGCTTTGCCACAAATGGACGCGCTGGCGCTGGTGCCGGAGTTTGCAGCGGCACCCGCGCTGCAGCGGGGAGAGCTGGTCGAGGTACTGTCGGCGTGTGCTTTGCAGGACGACTACGCCCCACGCACCATCTATGCAGTTTATCCGGCGGGACGACATGTGCCGCTCAAGGTCCGTGTCTTGATCGACCATCTGTTGCAGTCCGATGGACAGCAGACCTTCCGCTAGCGTACACGTAAGCCGTGCGGGGCCTTACTGACGTACCGGGCGCTTGCCGAGTTTGCGCTGCAGGGTGCGGCGGTGCATGTTCAGTGCCCGTGCGGTGGCCGAGATATTGCCCTCATGCTCGGCCAGCACCTTCTGGATGTGCTCCCACTCCAGCCGTTCTACCGACATCGGCTGACGGGTGACTTCCAGCTGCTCGTCGCCATGCACCTTGCCAAAAGCACTGATGATGTCGTCCAGGCTGGCGGGCTTGGGCAGGTAATGGGTGGCGCCCAGTTTGATGGCTTCCACCGCGGTACTGATGCTGGCAAAGCCAGTCAACATCACGATACGGCAATCCGGATGCAGGATGCGCAGTCGTGGAATCAGGGTGAGGCCACTCTCTCCGCCCATTTTCAGGTCGAGCAACGCATGATCAGGCTTGACGCCACTGCTGAGCAGCCACTGCTCGGCGGCCTCACTGCTGTTGCAGCTGTAGACCTGATAGCCTCGCTTGCTCAGGCCGCGTTCTGCCACCATGCGGAAGGCATCGTCATCATCCACCAGCAGGAGCTGTTTGATGGGTGATTTCATGTGGATTCTCCCATGAGGGCCAACCGACTCCACGGCAAGTGAATGTCGCAACAAACGCCCCCTTTGGGCGGACTGGTGAGCCGGACCTCTCCGCCCAGCTGCTCAATGCTGGCGTTGGACAGTAACAGGCCGACGCCCATGCCGCCCTTGCTGCTGTAGATCCCCTGCCCGGCCCGTTCTCTGGCCTCGTCGTCCAGACCGGGACCATGATCGCGAATATGCAGCAGCAAGGCCTCTGCATTGACGTCCAGTCGCAGCTCAATGGGGTTGTTGCTCAAGCCATGCTGAGCATCTGCCGCATTGTTGAGCAGATTGAGCAGGGCCTGATTCAGGGTTTCTGGCCAGTGTACCTGCCGGTCAGGGCGTGGCTCGGGCCAATGCAAGGTCAGTGCCACGGTGGGGCGCAGCAAGGCCCAGCGCTCTGCGAGTTGCAGAATGGCTTGCGTGACGCTGGCATCTTGCGCGGCCTCACGCGGATGGCTGGCGCGGCGGCTGAGGGTGGACAGGCTTTGCCGGCATTGGGCCAGTTGCTGCTGCATTAGCTGCACATCGGCTTGCAGCGCTGCAGGCACACTGTCTGCCAGTTCGTCCGCCAGCAACTGCAGGGTGTTGAGCGGCGTACCCAGCTCGTGTGCTGCTCCGGCTGCCAGCGTACCCAGTGCGATCAATTGCTCATCGCGCAAGGTCTTTTCCCGGGCCGCAGCCAGCTGAGCATCGCGCTGGCGCAGGCTGCGGGCCATGCGCGACACAAACCACACCAGCAGTACAGCGCTGAACAGGAAGGTCAGCCCCATGCCCAGCCGGTGCAGCAGCCATGCCTGCAAGGGCTCGGCCTGAGCCTGGATCAGCGGCACATGGTAAAACACCAGCAGGCCATAGCTGATGACAGCCAGCAGCAGTAGCAAGCTGGCGCGCCAGGCAGAGAGCAAGGTGGCCCCAAGGGTAACCGGCAGCAGCAGCAGGGAGGCCAGCGGGTTGCTGGCGCCATCGGCAAAGAACAGCACCATCCCCAGGGCGGTTTCGTCGATGACCAGCTGCAACAACAGCTCGCTTTCCCGTACCGCCCAACCCTTGCGGGCACCTTGCAGGCGCAGCCAGGTCAGGATATTGAACAGGGTCAGCAGAATGCCGATGACCAGTAGCGGCGCATCAGGCAGCTGTAATCGCCACTGCCAGCTCGCCAGGCTGCTGACCAGCAGCAACAGGCCCAGATTCAGCCAGCGCAGCCAGACCAGCCGCGCCAGGTTGGCCTCGTTGGGCCGATTGCTGTGGATGGAGAGCAAAGAAAGCAGCTTCATGCGCCTATTCTACCGCGCTACGCGGATACCGGCTGCGACATACTGACTCAGTTACAATATCGCATGTCCTCCCGTTCCCGTCTGTGTCTGGCGCTGCTACTGGCCTTGCTGTTGCATGGCCTGCTGCTGCTATGGTCGCGGCCTGCACCGGTTCCGCGTCTGCATGTTGAATTGCAGCTGCGCACGGCCAGTGCACCGGTGACGCTACCCGTTCATCCTGACCCGCCGTCACAGACACCAGCACGCCATACACCCAAAGTAGCGCAGCAGGCCGAGCATCCGGGGGGCGCTGCTGCCCATCCGTCACGGTATTCTTCACCCCCGCTGGTACAGCAGTCGAAGGGGCCTGTTGTGGTAGCGGGTGCGACTGTACCTGCGCCCGCGCCACAGGTCGAGACAGCGCCGGAAAGCCGACCAACGGGCCATGGCGCGGCCACACCGCTCTCACCAGCTGCAGGCCCTTTGACTGAGGATATGCCGGATCACCCGGCACGGGCTCGTTGTCGACCTGTGATCCGTTACCCTGTGGTGTCCCGTGAGCTGGAGGAACAAGGGGTGGTGGTCGCCAGTGTGCGGGTAGACGCGCAGGGCGGGGTGCAGGAGGTCCGCTTGCAGCAATCCAGCGGTGCCGCCCGGCTGGACCGGACGCTGCTGGACAGTGTGCCGATGTGGCAGTTTGAGCCTGCTCGGCAGCAAGGGCGGGCCGAGGGGGGCACCGTGTTGCTGCGCTTTGTGTTTCAGCTGCAAGAGGGCAGCGGCGGTGAGGGCCACGCGGGATCGTCGGTGCGCGTGTGTGGCGGTTGAAACACAACGGGGCCCGACGGCCCCGTTGTGACTGGAGGATCCGGCAAAGCGGATCACGCCAATGCGGCTTCCTTCTGCTTGAGGAACTGCTGGATGTAACCCAGCAATTCTTCTTCCTGATAAGGCTTGCCCAGGAACAGATTTACGCCCAGCTCTTGTGCCACCTTGCGGTGTTTGTCGGCGGTGCGCGAGGAGATCATGATGATCGGGATACCTTGCGTTTCCGCGTTGCTGCGCACGTTCCGGGTCAGTTCAAAGCCATCCATGCGCGGCATTTCGATGTCCACCAGCATCACATCCGGCTTGTAGTCCTGAATCTGCTGCAGGGCATCGACCCCGTCCTTGGCGGTCATCACCGCATAACCCTGGCGCTCCAGCAGGCGGCCAGTGATTTTGCGCACCGTCAGCGAATCATCGACCACCAGCACATGTGGTTGCGTCTGCAGCGGGGCTTCCACCACTACAGTGCTGCTGTCGATGCTGGCCTGATGACGGGCCAGGCGGTCGGCATGGGTGGCCAGATCCACCGGGTTGATGATCAGCAGGATCTCGCCGGAACCCAGCACGGTTGCACCGGATACCCCGATCACCCGAGCCAGCTGTGGCCCGATGTTCTTCACCACCACTTCCTGGTTACGTGTCAGCTGGTCTACGTGCAAGGCCACGGTACGGTTGGCGCTTTGCAGCAGCACCACGGTGTTGTAGCGGTGCAGCTCGGGCAGCGTGGTTTCATCACCCAGCAGGCGCGGCAAGTACCAGAACGGATAATCCTTGTCCTGCCAGTGGATGCTTTGCTCAGCATAAGCCTTGTTCAGCGCATCCACTTTCAGTTCCTGCACTTGGGCGACCAGGCCGGATGGAATGGCATAGCGCTGGCTGCCTACGGTAACCATTACCGTTTGCGTCACCGCCAGGGTCAGCGGCAAGTGCAGGGTGAAGGTGGTACCTTGACCCAGGCGGGAGCTGACTTCCACCCGCCCGCCGAGGTCTTCGATTTCGGTTTTCACCACATCCATGCCGACGCCACGACCCGACAGCTGGGTAATCTGGCTGGCGGTCGAGAAGCCCGGGTGGAAAATCAAACCCAGCAATTCACTGTCGCTGTAGCTACGATCCGCTTCAATCAGACCCTGCTCCAGCCCCTTTTGTCGCAGGCGCTGCGGATCCATCCCGGCCCCGTCGTCCGACAGGGTCAGAATCATTTCATTGCCTTCCTGGCGTGCCTGGATCAGGATTTCACCGATCTCCGGCTTGCCCGCAGCCTGTCGTGCCTCGCGGGACTCCAGTCCATGGTCAATGGCGTTACGCAGCATGTGCTCGAACGGACCGGTCATCTTTTCCAGCACTGAACGGTCCAGCTCCACCCGCGCACCCTTGATTTCCAGGTTGGCCTTCTTGCCCAGATCCTTGGCGGTCTGCCGCACGATACGGTACAGACGGTCGGTCAGCGTGGCCAGCGGCACCGTGCGAATCCGCATCAGCGATTGCTGCAGATCACGGGTTTGCCGCGCCTGCGCCAGCAGGGCGGCTTCACTGTCGTCCACGTTTTTCAGCAAGTTGTGCTGCACGGTGGACACGTCGTTCACCGATTCGGCCAGCAAACGGGTCAGCTCCTGCAGGCGGGTAAAGCGGTCGAACTCCAGCGGGTCGAACGATTCATCCTGATCGTGCAGCAGCGACAGCCGCGACTGCATTTGCGACTCGGCCTGAATTTCCAGCTCACGCAGCTGGCTGCGCAGACGGTTGACGTTATCGGTCAGTTCCAGCAGCGAACCCCGCAACGAACGCACTTCTGCATCGATCCGGGCGCGGGCGATACTGACCTCACCGGCCTCATTCACCAGGCGGTCAATCAGGTCGGCACGCACCCGCAGGTTGCGTGCTTCGGTATCCGCTGCACCATCCTGCTGCGATGTGGCGGCAGCGGCACTGGCCACGACAGCACCCGCTTCTGCTGCGGGTACCGGCGCTTCCGGCGTGGTGCTTTCACCGCGCTGCAGGCGGTCCAGCATGGCCGACAGCGTATCGAACTCGGTATCCAGCGCATCAAACAGCGCGGTATCGTACAGGCCAATCTGCTCTGCCTGCTGCACCCGGGTTTCCAGACCGTGGGCCAGCTCACCCATCTGCATGGCACCGGCCATCCGCGCGCTGCCCTTGACCGTATGCAGGGTACGCAGCAATTGCTGAGGATGGGTCTTGTCCTGAGGGGCCGCTCGCCATTGCCGCAAGGCATCACCAATTTGCGGCAGCAGCTCGTGTCCTTCTTCCAGGAAGATGGGCAGCAGCTGCTCGTCGATATCGTCAATGGCGGAGGGAGCATCCTCGCTATGCGGGATGTGCTCAGGGCGCGCTGCTGCTGCGAGCGCCGCGGTCACGGCGATCAGCGATTGCTCGGTTTCGGCGGCGACAGGCGCAGGCAAAGCCTCTGCTGTCGGCTCCATGGGCTCCGCAACCGCCATCTCCACCGCATCGGGCAGGCTCAAGGCGTCCATGTCCAGCGCGTCATCCACGAGCGGCTCGGCGTCGGTGGCTTCCGGGCTGACTGCTGCGTCGAGCTCAGGCAGCAGATCATCTGCCAGCAGCCCGGTTTCGAGCTCGTCGCCGAGCGTCATATCCGTCTGCTCAACGATTTCGGCAGCCGATGCCGTGGCATCAACCGTCAGGTCGCTGGTAACCGACTCCAGGGCAGGCAAGTCGCTGTCCAGCTGAATGGTTTCGACCTGAACGTGATCCTGTTCCGGGCTATCCAGCTGCAATTCCAGCGAATCCAGCTCTGCTTCCAGCTGTGCCAGCGAGGAGTCCACGGGGACATCCACCCGCTCGGGGATGTCCAGACCCGGTACTTCTGTGTGGATGTCCTGTATAGCATCGGCACCGTCGTCATCCAGCTCGAAGTGCAGCGCTTCAACCGCCTCATCCGGCAGCACGGGGGCGTCCAGAGTGGGGGTATCTTCCACTGCATTGAGGAGTGGCGCGGTATCGGGCAGGTCGAACTGGAAGTCATCCGCATCAGTAGCCAAGGCCGGTGCGTCCAGGCTGAGGGTGTCGTCCAGCTGCAGGACGGGTGCTGCTTCGTCCAGTTCAAAATGCAGTTCCGCTGCTTCGTCATCCTGCTCCGGTGCATCCTGTACCGGGGCGGTATCCTGCGCCAGCAATGGCGCCGTGTCCGGCAGCTCGAAATGCAGTTCTTCTTCCGTGGGGCTTGCCTCTGTGTCCACAGGCAGCTCAAGCTCGAAACCATCGCTGGTTTGCAGCTGTGCTTCCAGCGAGGGGACGCTGTCCTCACCCTGCTGCGCGCGCAAGTGCGCAATCAGCCAGTCGGCCGGGGTGGGGGCCTGCTTTTCCTCTACCTCGCCAACCATCTGGTGCAGTGAGGCAATGCTTTCCGCCACCAGCGACAGCTGGCCTTGACCCAAGCCCTCTCCCAGCCGCTGCTGCGACAGGAAGAATTGTTCCAGCGCGTCGGCCAGACTGCCAATATCGCCAAAACCGGCGGTATGGCCAATGCCACGCAAGGTATGCGCGGCATGGCTGGCTTCACTGGCGACAGGCGCACCATTGCTCATGGCGGCCAGTTGTTGATCCAGGGTCTGCAGGTGACGCTTGGCCTCAACGGTGAAAATGTAGAACAGGGAGGCAGAGATGGTGACGCTGCCAATCTGGAATTCACTCGGCTCAGACGGCTCGTCGCCACTGTCTTCCGTAACCACGGGCGGCGCATCCGCTTCCACAGCGGGTAGCGTTGCTTCCGGTTCCTCATCCAGCTCCAGCGAAGGCAGGTGGTCCAGCGACGGCAATGCGGTATCGCTGGCCGTTGCCTCGTGTACCGGCACTTCCGGCATGGGGCCGCCTTGCCAGTTACGGAAGGCGTCTGCCAAGGCGAGGATTTCGCTGGCCTCAACCGCAGCGCGGCCTTCGGCTTGCAGCTCAGCTACCCAGCCCGCAAAGGCATGCCGGTTCAGGGTGATGAAATCCAGCAAGGGCTCATTAGCCGGGCGATCTTCCTGCAGCCACTTGTTCATGACCCCTTCTACCGCCCAGGCGACATCGCCCAGCTGGGTCAGGCCCACCATGCGACCACTGCCCTTCAGGGTATGGAAGCTGCGGCGGATCACGGTCAAGCTGTCGCGGTTGTGCGGGTCACTGCGGCAAGTTGCAATATGTTCGTCGAGGCTGTCCAGAATTTCGCCAGCCTCTTCCAGATAGATTTCCAGCAACTCGGCATCTGGCGCTTCGTCCCACACCACCTCCACCGCAGGTGCAGGGCTCTCTGCCACGACCGGCTCAGCGGCGAGGTCGGGCAACGGTGCCAGCAGGATATCTTCTGCAGGGGCTTCGGGTTCGAACGGAATATCCAGCGACAAGGCGGGCAACTCGTCCAGAACCTCCGGCGTATGGGCTGCGGCGGCAGGCTCAGTGGTAACGGGCGCGGCGGGCTGCAGGAACGGTGCCAGAATGCTGGCAGCGTCACTGCGCTGGTTCTGCAGCGCTTCAACATAGAAACCCAGGGCAGACAGCGACTCCGCCAGCCATTCCATTTCCTGCGCGGGCGGCGTTTGCTCGTTTGCCAGCCATTGGCGCAGCAGCGCACGGCTTTGTTGCAGCAGGCCACCCCCTTCGGTTGCGCCCATCATCAGCAGGGCGCCGTCGATCTGATGCAGCAAGGGGTCGACACCCGGCAGCGCATCACGTTTGGCCGGGTCACGGAAGAAGTGGTCGAGGTGCTGCTCAACCTGTTGCAGGTTGCTGAGGATTTCATGCGCGACTTGCGCCATCAGCAATTTTTCCTGCGCACGACGGCTCAGGTCGTCCAGCATCGGCGCGTCGTCATCCTGGGCATCCGGGCTGTGCAGACGCTTGAGGATGTGGGCGACATGCTGCGACAGGTCGGACGACAGCTGCGGGTACTGCTGCAGCGCGTTCTCCGCCAGCAGCAAGGCTGTCGCCATGTCCATCGACTGGCGCTCGTTCAGGCTGTCATGACCGCTCATGACGTCGGCCAGGCCGCTGAACAGCTGGGTCAGCTCTTCCAGAGAGGCTTCACGGTGGCTGCTGGCCAGCTTGTCCAGTTGCTGACGGAACAGCGGCAAACGGTCTTGTTGGCCCGTGGTGACACGCATCCACAAATCTTTGGCCTGCTCCAGCTGCTCGCGCAGGGTACGCAGTTGCTGGGCGCTCAAAGTCTGCAGTGCTTGCCCATCGGCGGCTGACAGCAGGCTGCCGAGCTGATAGGTGTCACGAATCAGTTGTACCGTGCTGTCCTGACTGGGAGACACCCCGATCAGGTACAGCATCTGCCGCATCAGGGTATCGGAAACCTTGTTGCTGCCCTCGGTGACACGCCGGATCTGCTGGTCCAGGCGGGACAGTAGCGGTTTGCCTTGTTGCAGCAAATGGTTGTGCCCGGCCATGGCCTGTACAAAGCCGCTGGCGACCCACCAGAAGGCGCGCTGTGCACTGCCAGACTGGATGGCGGACAATTGTGCCAGGGGGCTGGCCAGTTCTTGCAGGGCTTCCGCTGTCGGGTTTTTCAGCCAGCGCAACAGGCCTTGCTGGTAACGGGCACGGCAGGCGCGGCTACGTTCACGGGCGACATCGGCAGCGGCAGCCTGGTTGGGGACCTGGTCTGGCAAGCTCACCGACAGGTCCGGATAAAACAGGTCGCTCTCGCTGAACTGCTGGCTGCCACGAGCGTCATGCAGGGCTTTGTAGCTGCCAAACAGGTGCAGCGTGGAATTGGGCGCCCCATCGACCAGTGCTGCGATGAATTCGGTGACCTGACCCAGCGCGGTTTGCAGCAAGTCCAGGCTGCTGCTACGGGCAGCATCCTGCTCCGGCAACTGGGCGAGCAAGCCTTCAATGGCTTGGGTAAAGCTGGTTAAACCAGCCAGTCCGACCATTTCCAGCGCACCGGTGACCTGGTGCACGTGGGTCTGGGCAAATTTCAGTTGGGTATCGTCGCCGGGGTTGCTGCTGTAATTGTGCAAATGCTGGCGAGCGTGACCAATGGCGCTGTCAATCTCGGCCTTGACCCAGATCAACGAACCCACGTCGAAGTCGAGTGTACTCATGCGAGTGGTTCCGGCAGGTTATGGGTGCACCCCGCCGATGCAGGGTGCGCCATGGCATCAGGCGAGCTTGAAGCCAGCCACCGAGCCCTTCAGTTCAGCTGCCAGTCCGGACAGCTGGCCGATGGACTCGGCGGTCTGTTTGGTGCCGTCCGTGGTTTGTTCAGTAATGGTCAGAATGTGCTGCATGTTGCCGGACACCTGTTCCGCCATTTGCGTTTGTTCCTTGGTGGCAGACGAGATGGAGTCAATCAGCGAGGCCAGGTTGTTCGACACGCGGCCGATTTCCTGCAGCGCCTGACCGGCGGCGTCAGACAGCTTGGCCCCTTCCACCACACCCTGGGTGGACAGTTCCATGGCGGCCACTGCGTCCTGGGTATCGGTCTGAATGGTCTTCACAATCGCCGAGATCTGCTTGGTTGCTTCGGCGGAGCGTTCAGCCAGCCGCTGCACTTCTTCGGCCACCACCGTGAAGCCTCGACCGGCTTCACCGGCGGATGCAGCCTGAATGGCAGCGTTCAGTGCCAGCACGTTGGTCTGCTCGGTAATGTCGGAAATCAGTTCCACGATTTCACCAATTTCCTGCGAGCTTTCACCCAGCCGCTTGATCCGCTTGGAGGTTTCCTGAATCTGCTCACGAATTTCGTTCATGCCCTTGATGGAGTTTTCCACCGCCTGGGTGCCTTTTTCTGCAGCACTCAGCGACATCTGGGCCACGCGGGCGGATTCCACCGCGTTGCTGGCCACGTTCTGGATGGACTCGGCCATGTAGCGCACCGAGATGTTGGTATCCATGATCTCGTTGGCCTGCGTTTCCGTGGCGTTCAGCAGCTGGTCGGAAATCGAGCGGGCTTGCTGGGTCGCCGAGGTCACCTGGTCGGTGGCGCGGTTGATACCGGTAATCAGCGAGCGCAGCTCGTCAATCGTGTAGTTCATGGAGTCGGCGATGGCGCCGGTCAGGTCTTCCGTCACCGAAGCGCGCACCGTCAGGTCACCATCAGCGAGGTCGGACATTTCGTTCAGCAAGCGCAAAATGGCTTCCTGGTTACGCTTGTTTTCAGCTTCGGTTTCATCCGCGCGCTTTTGAATTTCACGGCTGTAAGCGATACCGAACAGGATCAGACCCAGCAGGGCCACCAGCACCCCGGCAATCTGCGCTGCAAACAGCGGCTGGCTGGAGCTGTTGGCCTCATACAGGGCGGTCAGTTCGCGCAGCTTGTTCAGCAAGGGTTCCGAGCTGGTAAACACTTGCTGGGAGGCGAGCTTGGAGTTCACTAGGTTCTGCATGTTTTGCGAGAACAAGGTCACCGCCGCTTCATACGGCTGGAACACCCGCTTGATGTCGTTCAGCTTTTCCACCACATCCGGGTTGTCCGCTGCCACCAGCTTCAGGTCTTCGTTACCAGCCATGAAGCCTTCCAGCGTATCGCGGAAGGTGTTGGTGTCCTTGCCCAGCATGAACACGATTTCCGGGCTGATGGTCGGCTCAGCCAACATCGCGTTGGCGTTCTTGGACATCCGCTGGGTCAGCATCACCTGCTGGTTAGCCAGCGACAGGTGACGGGCATCCGCATTGTTTTGTTGCAGCAGGGCCACCAGCTGCTGCGACAGTTCCAGCAGTTCGGTATCCGAGGTGTTGATGTAGGACACCGACTGCGTCATCTGACGCAGGACCTTCTTTTCCTTCAGGATGGTCGACACGTTCGGGCTATCGGATTCCGCGAACGACTTCTTCCAGATGTCCTCAATCTGCTTCAGCGCTGCTTGCTGGTCCGCTTCCGGGGATGCCGGCACGGCTTCAGCTTTATCCTTGCTGCAGGCTGAGCCACCATCCTTCAGCTTTTGCAGTTCGCACTTGAACTCCTTGAAGGCCGCGTCCAGCTGGTCGAAGGCCACCGCGTTACCCTTGGTGGCTTCAGACGACGCCACCGCCAGACGTTGCGACAACATCTGCATCTCGGTGGAGGTGGTGATGTAGTTGGCGTAGTTGTTGGAGCGAATCCGGTCAACCACCACCGCCGCACCAAAGCCAATCAGGCCGACGGCCAGCAGGGTCAGGGAGATGCCTTGCAGACCGGTCGGCAGACGGGACAACAGCGAAGCGCCCTTCTGTTCCGACTTGGGTGTGACCAGGCTATCCATGATGGATGTGGTGCTCATCGGTTCAAACCGGGATGCGCCTTGTGCATCGCCGGCGTTGGCGTTCTTGTCGGACTTGCGTTTGCCGAAGCTGAGCTTCATGGTGATTCCCCCTGCTGGACCGCCGTATGGTCGGGTCGGTCAGTCAACTTTGGTCGGTATTACTGATAACGGTTGATTTGTAAGAACTCAGGTTGGCGAACCAACTGGTCAATGTGCAGCATTTGCCAATGCACCCCCTGACTGTCCCGGAACTGCTCGCCCAGCCAAGGCTTGCTGTCATCTTGCGCCATGCTCACTGCTTCCAGCTGATTGGGCTGGCGCAAGCCAATGATCTGCGACACCATCAGGGCGGCATTGTCGATCAGGCGCGATTGCAGCAGCAGCAGCCGGTTGCCGGGCAGACTGCCGGTCGGTGTACGGAACAGGAAGTGGGACAGGTCGGTGACGCTGTACAGTGTCCCCCGGATGTTGCTGACACCACGGAACCATTCGCGCGTCAGCGGCACTTCCAGAATGGGCGGAACCGACACCACTTCACTGACCTGGGTCAGCTCCAGCAGACAGTGCTGGTCACCAATCCGTACCCCCAGGCGCGACAAGCCCGCCTGCCCGCTGGTGGCGGATTGCAGGCGCTGGGATACGCGTTCCTGGAATTCGCGCAGGCTGATCCGTTTTGCCATTAGCCGAGCGCCGCGATCTTGGAGAGCAGCTCCGCCTGATCAACCGGCTTGACCAGATAGTCACGCGCACCTTGGCGCAGGCCCCAGATCTTGTCCGTTTCCTGGCCCTTGCTGGTACACATGAAGATCGGGATGTGCTTGGTGGCTTCTTCGCGGCTGATGGTGCGGGTGGCCTGGAAGCCATTGAGCCCCGGCATCACCACATCCATCAGGATCAGATCCGGCTGGATGTCCTTGGCCTGTTGTACGGCCTGCTCGCCACTTTCCAGCATCACCACCTGAAAGCCGTTCTTGGTGAGGATTTCGCCCAGAAAATGGCGCTCGGTGGGGGAGTCGTCAACGATCAGGATTTTTTTGATTGGCATGGTTTCCTACCCTTGCTGGTGATGGCTGGTCAGACTGACAGCATGGCTGCCAACAACCGATAACAGGCTGTCTTTGGTAAAAGGCTTGGTCAGGTATTCGTCAGAGCCGACCATGCGCCCACGTGCGCGATCAAACAAACCGTCCTTGGAAGACAGCATGACCACGGGCGTACCGTGGAAACGCGGATTTTTCTTGATGAGCGAGCAGGTCTGGTAGCCGTCCAGCCTGGGCATCATGACATCGACAAAAATAATGTCCGGCAAGTGGTCGGTGATCTTGGCCAAGGCATCAAAGCCATCCTCGGCAAGGATCACATCACAGCCGGCCTGCTTGAGGAAGATCTCGGCACTGCGACGGATGGTGTTGCTGTCGTCAATAACCATGACCTTTACCCCGGTTAGGCTGCGTCCCCCTTCCACATTGTCCCCTTGTCAGAAATTGGTCTGGATGCGTCGAGGTCTGAGGCGGATCAGGCCCATTCGTCCAGGATTGTAAGAAATTGTAGAGAAATAAACCAGCGCCGGTAAAGGGTCATGCATGCTGCATTGCGAAGTGCGATTCAAAAATCGGCAAATATGCCAACACAATGCCCTCACAGATGGCGAAAGCGATCGCGCAGGACATGCCACTGCCGACGACTGACCGGCAGGCGGTCGCCGGGCTGTAACACGGCAAGCCAGTGGGTTTCGCCTTCTTCATCGGTGCCCTTCTCAAAGCCTGCCAGCTCCTTGGTGGCCACCAGGCAATTGCGGTGGATACGGACAAAGCGGCTGGTAAACTCCTGCTCCAGCTGGGTCAGCGCACCCTCCAGCAGGTATTCCTTGTCACTGGTGACGATGGTGATGTATTTCAGCTCCGCTTTCATATAGCGGATCTGGTCCAGCGGGATCAGGCGCACCTTGCCGCGTTCGGTGACCGAGAGGAAGCGCCGCTCTGGCGCCGCGGGCAGGTTCTGTGGCCGCCCCTGCCGCTCTTGCGCCCGCTGCAGTGCTGCCAGCAGGCGTTCCTGCCGGACCGGTTTCAGCAAATAGTCAATCGCGGCCAGTTCAAACGCCTGGACGGCATATTCGTCATAGGCGGTGGTGAAGATGATCATCGGAGGGTGGCTGAGCTGCTGCAGGTGCTGCGCCAGCTCCAGCCCGTCCATTTCCGGCATGCGGATATCGAGCAACACCACATCGGCGTGATGGTGTTGCAAGGCCTCCAGTGCCGCAAAGCCATTCTCGGCCTCGCCCAGGCAGGTCAGACTCAGACTGGCTGCGCAGTCTTCCAGCAGGGTGCGCAACCGGGTGCGCGCCGGCGCCTCATCGTCCACCAGAAAGATTCGCAAGGGATGCGTCATTGCGGCCCCCGTTGATATGGCATGCGTATCATCACTTGATAATAGTCGTTACCGACATTTGTGCTAAGTTCGGCATCAACATCGAAGTGCAGCAGCAGACGCTCCTTGATGTTGGATAGCGCCATCTTGTTGCCTGCGTGATGGGTGCCTTGCCCGTTATACGGGTTGCGTATCACCACAAAGACCTCGTGGCGCCGACTGTAGGCATTGATGGTGATGGTGCCGGGGCGGATGCTTTGTTCGATGCCATGGTAGACCGCGTTTTCCAGCAGAGGCTGCAATACCAGCGGAGGAATCAGCGCGTCTGCAGGCATGCGATCGATATGCCAGTCCAGCCGCAGGCGTTCTCCCAGCCGTACCTGCTCGATTTCCAGATACTGCTGCGCCAGTTCAATTTCCCGGCTGAGGGGCACCAGCTGCCGATTATCTGCCATCAACACACGGAACAGTTCGGCCAGATTTTCCAGCACCCGCTCGGCGCGCTTGGGCTCGGGGCGGATCAGGCTCAGCACGGCATTCAGGCTGTTGAACAGGAAGTGCGGGCGAATACGCGCTTGTAGCGCTTGCAGCCGGGCTTCGCTGACGGCGGGAGACAGGGCCTGCTGGCGCAGCAGGAAGTAGCCCAGCATGGCACTGCTACCCAGCAAGCTGACCAGCACGTTGCGCTGCAGGGTGAAGCCGGACGCATGATTCAGCAAGCTGAACAAGCCACTGCTGCCAACGCTGATCACCACCACCAGCAGGGCACCGTGCATATAGGGCAGCCGCCGCAACCAGCGGTGCAACAGTGACAGCAATAACAGGGTGCATAGCAAAGGCGGTTCCAGCTGGGCGGCGACACTGCTCATGCGTCCGCCCAGCTCACGCCAACGCTCGCTTTGCAGCAGGGCATACATCAGGGCAAAGCCGTTGCACAGGACCAGAATGCGCAGCAGGACCCCCAGCTGGTCAAAGCCGGGCAAGCTGGCTGGGTGCAGGTTTTGCTTTATACTTGCCATGGTTGTTTCAGCATATCAGGCGTTTTGCCTCCCCGCGTGTTTTCGCGCATTGTGTATTGAAGGACAATGACATGCAATCTGCGACCGACAAATTGTGGTCTGGCCGCTTCAACGAGCCAGTGACCGAGCTGGTCAAACGCTACACCGCTTCTGTGACCTTTGATCAACGCATGGCGCGTTTCGACATTCAGGGCTCACTGGCGCACGCCGCCATGCTGCAACGTGCCGGCATCCTGACGCCTGCCGACCTCCAGGCCATTCAGCAGGGCATGAGTGACATTCTGGCGGAGATCGAGGAAGGCCAGTTTGTCTGGTCGCTGGATCTGGAAGACGTGCACATGAACATCGAGCGTCGCCTGACCGAGAAGATTGGCGACGCGGGTAAGCGCCTGCATACCGGACGTTCACGCAATGATCAGGTGGCAACCGACATTCGCCTGTGGCTGCGCCACAGCATCGACCAGCACCTGCAGGAAATCCGTGCACTGCAAACCTCGTTGCTGGACCTGGCAGAAGCCCATGCCGACACGGTGATGCCGGGCTTCACCCATTTGCAGGTTGCCCAGCCGGTGACCTTTGGCCACCACATGCTGGCCTATGTGGAAATGTTGCAGCGGGACTTGGAGCGGATGCAGGATTGCCGCCGCCGGGTGAACCGGCTGCCACTGGGGGCCGCTGCGCTGGCCGGTACCAGCTACCCGATCGACCGCCACTTTGTGGCCGAGCAACTGGGCTTTGAGGGTGTGACCGAGAATTCGCTGGACTCGGTGTCGGACCGCGATTTTGCCATTGAGTACACGGCCGCTGCCGCCCTGATCATGACCCACCTGTCGCGCCTGTCTGAGGAGCTGATTCTGTGGATGAGCCCGCGCTTTGGTTTTATTGATCTGGCTGACCGCTTCTGTACCGGCAGCTCCATCATGCCGCAAAAGAAAAACCCGGATGTGCCAGAGCTGGTGCGCGGCAAGACCGGGCGTGTTAATGGTCACCTGATGGGCCTGCTGACCCTGATGAAAGGTCAGCCCTTGGCGTACAACAAGGACAATCAGGAAGACAAGGAACCGCTGTTTGATACCGCAGACACCCTGTCGATGACCCTGACCATCTATGCCGACATGATGCGCGGGGTGGTGGTCAAGCCAGAGGCGATGCGTGCGGCGGTGTTGCAAGGCTTCGCCACGGCGACCGACCTGGCCGATTATCTGGTCAAGCGCGGCTTGCCGTTCCGCGATGCACACGAAGCGGTGGCGCTGGCCGTGCGGCATGCCGAAAAGCAGGGGTGTGATCTGGCTGATTTGTCCCTGCCGGTGCTGCAAAGCTTCTCAGCACTGATCGACGACACGGTATATCAGGTGTTGACCCCGGAAGGAGCCCTGGCCAGTCGTAATCACATCGGTGGTACCGCACCGCAGCAGGTGCGTTTGGCGATTGGCCGCGCACGGCAGCGCCTGAACAGCTGAGCGATGGCAGACGGTGCGCTCAGCGCAGTGTACCGTCTGCCAGTTGTCGCATCTCCGCCATGAACTGCTGGTGCAGTACTCCCATCTGCCCCAGCAGGCCCTCAATCTCCGACCATTCTCCCTGCTGTCGACCAGTCCCTTCCAGCGCTTTGGCCAGCTGCCACAGTGGGCCATCCGTCAGGCTGCCCACGCTCCCCTTGTAGCTATGGGCATGCTGGAAAGTGCCGACATGATCATGCGATGACACGCTGTGCTGCAACAGTCGCCACTGCTCGGGAAGCTGCTCCAGCAGGATGCCGGCCATGTCCGGCAGCATGTCCTCCGGCAATCCCAATGTGGCGGCAAAGGTCTGGTAGTCCTGCAAAGACATGGCAAGGCTCGGCAATAACGGACAGTCTTGACTATAGTGCAAGCATCCCCGAAAAAACAAATTCACCACATAGCCCGAGCAGCGTGTGAATGGACGGGGGCTTAACCCTTGCAGGAGTGTGGCTTGCGGCACGGTCAGTTTGCCCGTCGTTTCATCTTGTCTGTGACCATGATCAGCGTGTTGCCGCTCCTGCTGGTCATGCTGGCCTATGGCTCCTTCTGGTATGTGGAAAGCAAGGAGGCACTGGAACGTCAGCTGCATAAAGCCAAACAGCTGGTGCCGATGATGCAGAAGGCCTGGCGGCTGAATGATGTGGCAGCCCTGCACGACCAGATTGACCGTATCCTGCTGGTGGATGGGGTGGTGGCGGTGTCGTGGCTGGACCGGGAACAGCAGCGCGGGGTCATACAGCGTGCCGGGTTTGTCGTCCCCGACAAGGCGGCGCACCAGGAAGCGCTGCTCAATGAGCAGGGCGAGCAAATCGGCCGGATCGACATTTACACCGATCTTGCAGCGATGCCGCAGAATCCGTGGCGGGAGCTGCGGGAAGGGGTGGTGTGGATTGTTGCAACCTGGTTGGTGCTGCTGATCGTGCTGAACTGGCGCTTTCGCAGCTGGGTGTGCCAACCCCTGTTGCAGTTGTCACGGTATGTGGAAAAAGGCGGGCTGCAGGATAAGCCGGAGCCGTTCAGTTGGCAGCGGCATGGTGGCAGCAGTGAGGATGAGCTGGATGTGCTGGCGCGAGAGCTGGTGGCCCTGAAGCAGACCGCCTATCAGCATGTGCAGCAGGAAAAGATGGGCCAGAGTGTGCTGGCCGAAGAGCGGGATCGTTTGCGCAGCCAGGTGGTGGCGCGTACGCATGAGCTGGATTACCTGAGCCGTTTCCAGCGCTTGATTGGCAACCTGTTTCAGCGCTTTGCCGTGATGCCGATGTCGGCGGTTGAGGCCGGGTTGCAGCAGGCGCTGGCTGAAGTAGGCCGCTTTCTCTGTGTAGAACGGGTCTCGCTGTTCCAGCATGACCCGGAGCTGAGCCACATGCGCTACACCCATGAGTGGGTGGAAGAAGGCTTCTTGCCCACCATTGAATTGCTGGACGAGGTCAATACCCGTAATTTTCCATGGTGGATGGCGCAGTTGCAGCAAGGCCGAGTCCTGCAGGTGGATGACCCGCTGCAGTTGCCGCCTGAAGCTCGGGCCGAGCGGGATACCTTGATGGCACACGGGGTGCGTAGCCTAATCTGCATGCCGCTGCTGAGCAGCGAGGGTTTGATGGGCTACATTACCTATGATGCCTTGCGTCAGCCCCGTCGCTGGTCTCAAGAAGAGCTGACCCTGCTGGGCATCACCAATACCTTATTCCTCAGTATCTTGCTCTACCAGCGCCGTGAACTGCAGCTGGAAGCCGCCCGGCGCAGCCTGGAACAATACAACCGCAAGCTGGAGATGTTGTCACGTAGCGATGAACTGACGGGCCTCGCCAACCGGAGGCACTTCAACGAAGTGCGGGCGCAGGAGTTTCGGCGGGCACTACGCGATAATCTGCCCTTGACCCTGTTGTTGTTCGATCTGGATTACTTCAAGGCGTACAACGATAGCCTTGGCCATGCGGCGGGCGATGATGCGCTCAAGGTGTTTGCCGATTGCCTGAAGCAGACCTTCGAGCGCGGTACCGATCTGGTGGCGCGGGTGGGGGGCGAGGAGTTTGCTGTGCTGCTACCAGCGACCGCCACTCCGCAGGGGGTGGCCTTGGCGGAGCGCCTGCGCGCGACCTTGCAGGCGCGTCAGGTCAACCACCCCAATTCACCGGTGGCTGACTGTCTGACGGTGAGTATCGGGCTGGTGACACTGGACCCGGAGCGGCATCCGGATGTGGATGCCCTCTATACCGCTGCGGATCGGGCGCTGTACGAAGCCAAGGCGTTGGGGCGTAACCGGGTGGTCAGCGCCTGACACCCCGTGCGCCGGTACTGTGGCTTACAGACCCAGCCGCTGCCAGACCGTGGAGACGAGGCCGGCCTGATTCAGGGTGTAGAAGTGCAGCCCCGGTGCACCACCTGCCAGCAGCCGATCACTCAGCTCGGTCACGACATCCAGCCCGAAGGAGCGGATGGAGGCGACATCGTCGCCATAGCCTTGCAGCTTCAGGCGCAGCCAGCGCGGAATTTCAGCGCCACACACATCGGAAAAGCGGGCCAGCTGACTGAAATTGCTGATGGGCATGATGCCCGGCACGATGGGAATGCTGACCCCCTGTGCCTGTACCGCATCCACAAAGGCAAAATAGGCATCGGCATTGTAGAAGTACTGGGTAATGGCCGAGTTGGCCCCGGCCTGGACCTTGCGCACAAAGTTGCTCAGGTCATCCTGTGCACTGCGGGCTTGCGGGTGATATTCCGGATAGGCGGCTACCTCAATATGGAAATGGTCACCGCAGCACTCGCGGATAAAGCTGACCAACTCGTTGGCGTAGCGAAACTCACCGGCCACGGCCATGCCGGACGGCAAATCACCGCGCAGCGCGACGATATGGCGGATGCCGTCTTGCTGAAACCCTTGCAATAGCTCGCGTATGCCTTCGCGGGTACTGCCGATGCAGGACAGGTGCGGCGCCACATTGTAGCCATCGGCCTTGATCTCGCGCACGGTGCGCAAGGTGCCTTCCTGGGTAGAGCCACCTGCACCATAAGTCACCGAAAAGAAGTGCGGCTGGTACTGCGCCAGCTGGCGGCGGGTGACCCGCAGTTTGTCCATGCCTTCTGCGGTTTTGGGCGGGAAGAATTCAAAGCTGAATGTACGGGAAGGACTCATGGGATTCTCGATTCAGGGACGGATGCCGAGAACGGTGACCGAGGTCACGCGCGCCAGCAGCCGGTAAGCCGCATAGCCGGCCAGCGCTTGCCAGAAGGTGCCGATCTCCATGCCGAAATTGCTTTGCCCGGCAGCCTGGAAAATGATCACATCCAGCACCGGGATCAGCAGGCCCAGGGACAGGACAATGGCGGGCGCAATCAACACCATCACAACGGGCTTGGCCACGTGGTACAGCAGGCCCAGCATCAAGGTGACCTTGAAGGCCGCCAAAGGATGCGACAGGTGAATGAAGGGCAGCAGCAGGGATATCACAATCAGGCTCAGAGAGTTGATCAACCACCCGCTCAGTAAACGCACGCCATGCCTTTCCACAAAAAAAGCGGACACCCTCTGGTGTCCGCATGCTGATCAGTAGCGGTAGTGATCCGGCTTGTACGGGCCGGCCTTGCTCACGCCAATATACTGCGCTTGTGCATCGGTCAGCTCGGTCAGCTGTACCCCCAGCTTCTTCAGCTGCAGGCGGGCCACCTTCTCATCCAGATGCTTGGGCAATACATACACGCCGACCGGATAGTCAGCCGTACGGGTGAACAGCTCGATCTGGGCAATGGTCTGGTTGGCAAACGAGGAGCTCATCACATAGCTCGGGTGGCCAGTACCGCACCCCAGATTGACCAGACGGCCTTCCGCCAGCAGGATGATGCGCTTGCCGTCCGGGAAGATCACATGGTCGACTTGCGGCTTGATGTTTTCCCAGACGTACTGCTTGAGCGAAGCCACGTCGATTTCATTGTCGAAGTGGCCGATGTTGCAGACAATTGCCTGATCCTTCATCGCCTTCATGTGGTCGTGGGTGATCACATTGAAGTTGCCGGTGGTGGTGACGAAGATGTCCGCCTTGTCGGCGGCGTACTCCATGGTCACCACGCGGTAGCCTTCCATCGCCGCCTGCAAGGCGCAGATCGGGTCGATCTCGGTCACCCACACCTGGGCTGAAAGTGCACGCAGGGCCTGGGCCGAGCCCTTGCCCACATCGCCATAGCCGGCCACCAGCGCCACCTTGCCCGCAATCATCACGTCGGTGGCGCGCTTGATGCCGTCCACCAGCGATTCACGGCAGCCATACAGATTGTCAAACTTGGACTTGGTGACCGAGTCGTTGACGTTGATGGCCGGGAACGCCAGGCGGCCTTCCTTGTGCATCTGGTACAAGCGCTTGACGCCGGTGGTGGTTTCCTCAGTCACCCCCTTGATCTGCGCCAGGCGGGCAGAATACCAGCCCGGTGAGGTCGCCAGCTTGGCGCGAATGGCGGCAAACAGCACAGTTTCTTCTTCGCTGGACGGGTGATTCAGCACCGACAAATCTTGCTCGGCCCTGCTTCCCAGATGCAGCAACAGGGTCGCATCGCCGCCATCATCCAGGATCATGTTGGCGTGGTTGTCGTTCGGCCACTCGAAGATGCGATGGGTGTAATCCCAATAATCCGTCAGCGATTCGCCCTTGTAGGCGAACACCGGGGTGCCGACGCCATTGGCGCCATTGGCCGCAATCGCGGCTGCGGCATGATCTTGCGTGGAGTAGATGTTGCAGGAGGCCCAGCGCACTTCCGCACCCAGCGATTGCAGGGTTTCAATCAGCACGGCGGTCTGGATGGTCATGTGCAGCGAGCCGGCCACGCGGGCACCGCGCAGCGGCTGACTGTGGGCATATTCTTCGCGGATCGCCATCAGGCCCGGCATTTCGGTCTCGGCGATGCGGATTTCCTTGCGGCCCCAATCGGCCAGGCTGAGGTCGGCAACGTGAAAATCGGTAAAACGCGGCGCGTTCATGCGTAAACTCCTTGTCTTTGCAGGAACGGGCGCCGTTGAATCAGGTTGCACCCAGCCGAGCCTGGCGGAAGGTTCCGTCGCAGCGCCCCTCGGTGGGCAGGTGGGCGCCCGCAGGCGCCCCGGTGAACATTATAGCTTACAGGCCTGCATCTGCACGCAGCGCTTCGGCCTTGTCAGTCCGCTCCCAGCTGAACTCCGGCTCTTCGCGGCCAAAGTGGCCGTAAGCGGCGGTCTTGCCGTAGATCGGGCGCAGCAGGTCCAGCATCTGCACGATGCCCTTGGGCCGCAGGTCAAAGTGGCGGCGCACCAGTTCGGCAATCTTGTCGTCCGGCAGCTTGCCGGTACCATTGGTGAACACCATCACGCTGGTCGGTTGTGACACACCAATGGCGTAGCTCACCTGGATCTGGCACTCGCGGGCCAGCCCGGCGGCGACAATGTTCTTGGCGACGTAGCGCCCGGCATAGGCGGCGGAACGGTCTACTTTGGACGGGTCCTTGCCGGAGAAGGCCCCCCCGCCGTGCGGAGCGGCACCACCATAGGTGTCGACGATGATCTTGCGACCGGTCAGGCCGCAATCCCCCATCGGCCCGCCAATCACAAAGCGCCCGGTCGGGTTGATCAGGTAGCGGGTGTCCGCGGTCAGCATATTGCCCGGCATCACCGGCTTGATGATGTCCTCAATCACGGCTTCCTGCAGCGTTTCATAGCTGATGTCCGGGTGATGCTGGGTGGACAGCACAATGGTGTCGATCGCGACCGGCAGCCCGGTCTGCTCGTTATAGCGCACGGTCACCTGGCTCTTGGCATCCGGGCGTAGCCAGGGCAGCCGGCCATCCTTGCGCAGTTCGGCCTGGCGCTGTACCAGACGGTGGGCGTAATAGATCGGGAAGGGCATCAGGCTCGGGGTTTCGTCGCACGCGTAGCCGAACATCAGGCCCTGGTCACCGGCGCCCTGGTCCAGATCCAGCCCCTGGCCTTCGTTCACGCCTTGCGCAATGTCCGGGCTCTGCTTGTCGTAGGCCACCAGCACCGCGCAACCCTTGGCATCAAAGCCCAGATCGGAGTGATCGTAGCCGATGCGGCGGATGGTGCTGCGGGCGATCTCGATGTAATCCACGTTGGCGTGGGTGGTAATCTCACCCGCCAGCACGCACAAGCCGGTATTCACCAGCGTTTCTGCGGCCACCCGGGCATGTTTGTCTTCCGCCAGAATGGCGTCCAGAATGGCATCGGAAATCTGGTCAGCGACTTTGTCCGGATGACCTTCCGACACGGATTCCGAGGTAAACAGATATTCACTCATTATCGTTCCTCATGGGGTATGCCGGATCGTCCGCCTACCTGCCTTGTTCAGATGGGCTGGGTATCGACGACGGGCACGTGTAAAATGCGCCATTTTGAGCCTCAGGGAGCCGGGCGGAATGTCCGCACCCACACCAAGACTGTCCATTGCGCTACGCCTGTTGCAACTGGTTGGGCATCTGCCTTTGCCGGTGCTGCATCTGGCGGGCAGCGGGCTCGGCCTGCTGGCCTATCTGCTGGCCCCGCGTTACCGCAAGCGGCAGCGGGCAAACCTGCTGACGACACAACTGGCTACAACATCTCGTGATTATAGCCGGTTGTGCTGGCGTAATGCGCGAGAATCCGGCAAAGCGGTCACCGAATTGCTGGCGGCCTGGGTGCGCTCACCGCAGGTAGTGGCCAGCTGGGTGCGCGAGGTGGAGGGCTGGCAGCATGTTGAAGCCGCGCAGCAGGCGGGCCGTGGCATCATTTTCGTTACGCCGCATTTGGGGTGCTACGACATTGCCGGGCGTTACCTCTCCACCCGCATGCCGCTCGCCGCACTGTATCGCCCGCCCAAGCTGCGCTGGCTGGAGCCCTTGATGAATGCGGGCCGGGCGCGCTCCAATACCGATATGGCGGCCACCGATACGGCCGGGGTGCGTACCCTGCTCAAGGCCCTCAAGACCGGGCGGGCCATTTTTGTGCTACCCGACCAGGTGCCGGGGCAAGGTGACGGGGAATGGGCACCGTTTTTCGGACAGCCCGCCTACACCATGACCCTGCTGCCACGGCTGGCCAGCAGTACCGGTGCCACGGTGGTGATGCTGTATGGTGAGCGTCTGCCGTGGGGGCGGGGCTACCGCCTGCATTTGTCCCCTCTGCCGCAGCCGTTTACCGGTGAGCGGCAGCAAGATGCCCATGTGTTGAACCAGGCGGTCGAAGCCCTCGTCCGCCAATGCCCGGAACAGTATTTGTGGAGTTACAACCGATACAAGAACCCGACCGGCCAGTCCATCCCCGCTACCGGCGACAGCGACTCAGCCGCGCGCTGATCCTGCTGCTGCGCGGCCTGGCCTGGCTGCCCTTCCCCTTGCTGTGGGCCCTTGCCTACACGCTGGGGGCGCTGGTGCATCTGTTCCGGCGCGGTGGCGCGGTCGACATCAACCTGCAGATGTGCTTTCCGGAGTGGGACAAGGCCACCCGGCGCAAGGTAGCGCGGCAGCACTATATGGTGCTGGCACGCAGCCTGCTGGAACTGGGGGTGCAGGTGTTTCAGCCCAAACGTCGCCTGCTGAATGCGGTGACGATTGTCGGCATGGAGCACTTGCGTGCGCAGCAGGGCAAGCCGGTCATCCTGTTGACCCCGCATTTTGTCGGCATGAACTTTGCCGGTTCGGCGGTGGCGGAGGTGGTGCCGCTGGTGGCCATGTACAGCGCCAACAAGGATGTCGCCTTCAATGAATTGCTGCTGAAAGCCCGCTCGCGCTTTGGTGCGCCGGGATTGATCAGCCGCCAGCAGGGCCTGCGCCCGATCCTGAAAGCACTGCGCGCAGGCAAGCCGCTGTATTACCTGCCGGATATGGATTTTGGGGCGCGTGATTCGGTGTTCGTTCCCTTCTTCGGTCATCCGGCGGCCACCATCACGGCGGTATCACGTATCGCCAAGGCTGCCGATGCGGTGGTGGTGCCGCTGGTGGTGCGGCAACTGGGCTGGTGGAAAGGCTATGAGGCCCGTTTCTATCCGGGTTGGGAAGCTTTCCCTTCGGGCGACGAAGTGGCGGACGCGGTCTACATGAACCAGTTTGTGGAAGCCCGGGTGCGTGAGATGCCGGAGCAGTACTTCTGGGTGCACCGTCGCTTTGGTACCTCCCCCCCCGGCACCCCCAATCGCTACAAGCCTGCACGGAGGCCCTGATGCGCGTCGTACTGGGCGTGTTCTACCTGCTGCACTTCCTGCCGCGCTGGCTGTTCAAGGGGCTGGCCTGGGGGTTGGGTAATCTGTTGTACCTGCTGTCCCCCGCCCGCCGCCGGGTGGGGCGCTACAACCTGCGTCAGGCCTTTCCCGAGCTGGACGAGCGGGCGCGCAACCGCTTGTTGCGACAGCACTACCAGCTGTTCATGCTGGGGCTGCTGGATCACGCCTACCTCTGGTATGGTTCACCGGCGCGCTTGCGCAAGCTGATCCGTATCGAAGGGCTGGACGCCCTGCCAGAGGGGCCGCAGCTGTGGCTGGCCCCCCACTTTAACGGTCTGGCCGCCGGTGGGCAGCGTATCGTGCTGGAGCGGGCCTGCTCTGCGGTGTATGTGCAGCAGAAAAACCCGGTGCTGGACCGGTTCATGCAAGAGCGCCGCGAGCGGTTTGGCAACTGCCGCATGCTGTCACGTCAGGCCGGGGTGCGTGCCATTCTGCAGGCCTACAAGGATGGATTCCAGCTGCACTATTCGCCTGATCTCGACTATGGTGCACGTGATGCTGTGTTCGTACCGTTCTTCGGCCAGCTGGCGGCCACGGTAACCGCCTTGCCGCGTTTGGCCAAAATCACCCGGGCCAGGGTGGTGCCGATGGTGACCACCATGGAGCCGCATGGTTATACCATTCGCTTTCACCCGGGCTGGGCCGACTACCCGACCGAAGACGTTGAGGCGGATGTGCGGCGCATGAATGCCTGGTTAGAGGACATGATCCGGCAGTATCCCGCCCAGTATTTCTGGCTGCACAAACGATACAAGACCCGCCCTGCAGGGGAGCGCAACTCTTACAAGGACGACTGAAGCCGTGCCGGGCTGGCATTGCCGCTCGGCTTCGGCGATACTTTGCGCATGACCCGAGCAGGACTGCTGCATGTTCAACAATCCTTCCGATGACGATATCCGTCAGCGCCTGAAGCAGAGCCGCCGCATTGCCGTGGTCGGCATGTCGCCCAACCCGGCGCGACCCAGCTTTGGCGTGGCCAAGATCATGCGTGCCTTCGGTTACAGCATTGTGCCAGTACGTCCGGCGGTGAGCGAGGTGCTGGGCGAGACGGCATACCCGACGCTGCAAGCGGTACCGGGACGGGTCGACATCGTCAATGTGTTTCGCAATGCCAGCCTGCTGGAGCCGATTGTGGATGCCTGCATCGAAACCGGCGCGCCTGCGTTGTGGATACAGGAAGGCATCGTCAACGAAGCGGCCGCAGAGCGGGCACGGGCAGCGGGGATCTGGGTGGTGATGGATCGCTGCATTTACAAGGATTACGTCAGGCTGTTTCGGGATCAGGCATGATTCGTCATATCGTAATGTGGACCTTGAAGGACGAGGCTGAAGGCGCCGACAAAGCGGGCAATGCCCGCAAGGTCAAGCAGGTGCTCGAAGCCCTCAATGGGCAGATACCCGGCATGCGGTTGCTGGAAGTGGGGATCGACACCTCGCGTACCGAGGCCAGCGCCGATGTGGTGCTCTACTCCGAGTTCGACGACCAGGCTTCGCTGGACGCCTATCAGCAGCACCCTGCCCACCATCTGGCGGGCGAGTTTGTCGGCAAGGTTCGCCTGGGTCGACAATTGGTGGACTATGATGAAGTGAGTGGTCAATGAGGACGTTACCGTTTACCAAGATGCACGGCTTGGGCAACAACTTCATGGTGCTCGATGGGGTACGCCAGCCGATACAGTTGAGCCCTGAACAACTGCGCTTGTGGGGCGACTGGCGACTGGGCGTCGGCTTTGACCAGCTGTTGCTGGTGGAGCCCGCGGACGACCCGGACAATGATTTCAAATATCGCATCTTCAATTGCGATGGCAGCGAGGTGGAGCAGTGTGGCAACGGCGCACGCTGCTTTGCCCGTTATGTGTATGACCACGGCCTGACCGAGAAGCGCGCGCTGCGGGTGGAGACGGCGCGTGGTCTGATCCGGCCGCAGCTGGAAGCCGATGGCATGGTCACGGTGGACATGGGCGTCCCCGCCTTTGCGCCGGCCAGCCTGCCTTTTGTGGCGGATGCGGAAAGCCTGACTTACCCGCTGACCCTGGCTGACGGCCAGACGGTGCAGGTCAGTATCGTGTCGATGGGTAATCCGCATGCGGTACAACGGGTCGACGATGTTGATACCGCGCCAGTCAGCGTGCAAGGCCCGCAGATCGAGCAGCACCCGCGCTTCCCGCAAAAGGTCAACGCCGGGTTCTTGCAGGTGGTGGATCGGCAGCATATCCGCTTGCGGGTGTACGAGCGTGCAGCGGGTGAAACCCTGGCCTGTGGCACCGGCGCTTGCGCTGCGGTGGTGGCGGGCATTTGCCAAGGTTGGCTGGACGCCTCGGTCACAGTGCAAACCCGTGGCGGCGAGCTGCGTATCCGCTGGGAGGGTCCTGGTCAGCCGGTATGGATGACCGGCCCCACTGTAACCGTATTCGAAGGCCAGCTGGCGCTGGACTGAGCGAGACACGCCCTGGATGGGGCACAAAGGAGAACCGCCGATGCAAGCGGATGATGTGGCACAGTACCTGAAAGATCACCCGGAATTTTTTGAGCACTATGCGGACTTGCTGGCCGAGATTTTTGTGCCGCACCCGCACGGTGGTCACGCCATCTCGCTGGCAGAGCGGCAAATGCTGACGCTACGCGAGAAAAACCGGCTGCTGGAAGGTAAGCTGGGCGAACTGTTGCAGTTTGGTGAGGAAAATGACGGCATCAGTGACAAGGTCCACCGCATCGGTGTGGCTTTGCTGCGCACCCCGACGGTGGAAGCCACGCTGCATACCTTCCTGTTCCACATCACCGAGAACTTCAATGTGCCGCAGGCGACGGTGCGCCTGTGGGTGCCCGGATGGGGGCACGATCAACCCGGCAGCGAGCCGGTGAGTGATGAGCTGAAAGCGTTTGCCCTTGACCTGCAACACCCCTACTGTGGCCCACACGTCAGCCCGGAAGTGGCAGGCTGGTTTGGTGAGGCGGCAGCCACGCTCAAGTCCTACGCACAAGTACCGTTGCGGCATGGCGAAACCCTGGGTCTGCTGGTGATGGGTAGCGAAGATGCGCAGCGCTTCTACCCGGACATGGGCACCCTTTACCTCAGCCGCCTCGGTGAGCTGCTGGCGTCTGCCATCCAGCGCAACGAGGCCGAACCGCTGCCCGAGGCATGAGCACCCCGCCGGACCTGGCCGAGCTGCAGTCCTTTCTGGGCTGGATGGCCCAGGCCCGGCAAGCCAGCCCGCACACCCTGACCGCGTATCAGCGTGACCTGCGGGTGCTGCAAGGTGCGGGTTGGCCCCTGCGAGAAGGCACCCCGCTACAGATTCGTCGCCTGCTGGCCGATCTGGCTCGGCAAGGGCTGTCCGCCCGCAGCCTGGCCCGCATGTTGTCCGCCTGGCGGCGCTTTTACCAGTATCAGGTCTTGCATCAGGGTTGGTCGAGCAATCCCTGCCTCGGCGTGCGCCCACCGCGCCGACAGCGCGCCTTGCCGGACGTGTTGACGCCGGACCGGGCCAGC
Organism: Leeia sp.; assembly: GCF_041909055.1. NCBI lineage: Bacteria > Pseudomonadati > Pseudomonadota > Betaproteobacteria > Neisseriales > Leeiaceae > Leeia > Leeia sp. The sequence continues at coordinate 271,189 of NZ_JAYREC010000006.1, forward strand.
CAGCTGCTGCAACCGCTGGCAGAAGCCACAGACGACCCGTTGCTGCAACGGGATCAGGCCATCTACGAGCTGCTGTACTCCAGTGGCCTGCGCGTCTCCGAGTTGGCGGCGCTGGATCTGCAGGACTGGCGCGCGGACGAACAGGAATTGCACGTCCGCTTCGCCAAAGGGCGGAAATCGCGGGTGGTGCCGGTCGGCAAACCCGCTACCCTGGCCTTGCAGCAGTGGCTGCAGGTGCGTCATGCGCAAGCGGGCGAGGTCGCCTTGTTCACCAGCGCGCGTGGCCAGCGGCTGGGGGTACGCAGCATCCAGCAGCGGCTGCGCCAGCATGGGATACAGCAAGGGGTGCCACAAGGGGTATACCCCCATTTGCTGCGACACTCCTGTGCCAGCCATGTGCTGCAATCTTCGGGCGATCTGCGTGCGGTGCAGGAGCTGCTGGGGCATGCCAGCATCAGCAGTACGCAGGTGTATACCCACCTCGATTTCCAGCGGCTGGCGGCGGTATATGACGCCGCCCACCCCCGCGCCAAGCGCAAGCCGGAATAGTATCGGACGGCTGGCTCGGAACTTGCTGTACTGTGTCTGTATTGGGTTGGCACAAGGCCGACCACCGCTCAGGACAACGTAAGCGCATGAGTATCCGCCCCCTCCTTCCCGGTCAGGGTCTGCCGCAGACTGATCAGCCCCGCACCAGCAGCAGTGATGCGCAGGGCTGGCAACAGGCTTTGCTGGGCGCCTTGCAGCGATCCACGGCCACCAGCACGCCGCTGGCACCACGACCGGGTACCCAGCCGGTCTCAGCACCGGTGCCGGTGGATGGTGTGCGCGAGCAGGCGGCGGCAAAACTTGCCGCCTTGCAGCAAGCGATCGGCAATGTCTTCCAGCAGCAAGGGGTGACGACGAGTGACGGCGCCCGTCTGCAGCTGGGGGCCGATGGGCGACTGCAGTTATCGGGCGCGCAAGCCGCTGATGCCGTACAGCAAGCACTGGATGCCGATAGCGCCCTGCAACAGCAGTTTGCCGATGTCGCCAGCGGGCAGGCATTCCTGCGTGCGGCGGACGAAACCGCGGCTTTCCAGCGCGCCTATGCCGCCAACCCCAAGGTGGCGGTGGCCCAGTATGGTCATTTGCTGAATGCCAACCGGCCCGAGCCGGTCTTTCAGTTACACGCGCAGGCGGGGCAGTGGCAGGCCCGTTTTATCTGAGGATGTCTCAAGTCGCGGCTGGAATCAGCCAGCCCTCGTCACCTTGCGCTGTGTGCAGCGGATGACCCAGCAACTGTGACAGATGTTCCGGGGTCAGCATCTCGCTGACGGTACCTGCGGCCCAGCCGCCTGCGCCATCCAGCAGCAGCGCATGGCTGCAATAACGGCGCGCCCAGTTCACATCGTGCAAGGTCAGCAAGACCAGATCACCCAACCCGGCGCGCTGCTGCAACCAGTGTAGCGTACGGAGCTGGTGGGGCAGGTCCAGATGGTTCAGGGGCTCGTCCAGCAGCATCACTGCTGGCGCTTGAGCTGCCAGCGTGGCGAGGGCCAGCCGCTGTCGCTCGCCGCCGGAAAGCTGGTGCAGCCGCCGCTCGATCAGCTTCGTCAGCTCAAACTGTTGTAGCAGCAGCTCAGCCCGTGCGGCGGGCATCGGGCTGCGCAGAAAATCACCCAGGGCCAGGTATTCCAGCACGCGCACGTCCCGTGCCATGTCCGGGTGTTGCGGTAGCAGCCCCAGCCGCTGTGCTCGCTCGCGGGCAGGCCATTGCGCAATTGGCCGCTCTGCCAGCCACACCTGACCGTGCGTGGCGACGTGCAAACCACTCAATGCCCGCAGCAGACTGGTCTTGCCGGCACCGTTGCGGCCCAGGATGGCCCAGCAGCTTCCCGCCGGAAAGGTCAGCGACAAGTCGGCCAGTAAGCACTGACCGCCTGCCTGTAACCTCAGATGTTCAACGCGCAGTGGTGCCATGACGGTACAGTAGCCACAAGAAGACGGGTGCGCCAAACAGCGCGGTACAGACCCCGACCGGAATCTGCAGCGGGGCAAACAAAGTACGGGATGCGGTATCGGCCAGCAGTAACAAGGCGGGGCCCAGTAGCAGGGAACCTGCCAGTTGCGCGGGCAGGGCCGTGCCACACAGCAGCCGGGCCAAGTGCGGTACCGCCATGCCGATAAAGCCGATGCTGCCTGCCGTCATCACCGCGCTGGCCGTCAGCAGGCTGGCCAGCAGTAACAGCAGCAATCGCAAGGGGCGGATGGCCACGCCCAGGCTATAAGCCAGGGTTTCACCCTGTGACAGGATCGCCAGAGGCAGGTGCAGTACGGCACTGATGATGGCGCTGACCAACAAGATCAGCAGCAGCGGCCAGTATGGGACGGGTTGGCTGAGGTCGCCCATCAGCCAGAACAGCATGCCGCGCAAGCGTTCACCGGGTGCCAATGACAAAATCAGGCTAACCCCGGAGACACACAGGCTGGACAGCATCACGCCGGTGAGCAACAGCCGCTCGCTGCTGCTGCGACCGGCCAGCAGCAGCAGCAGCAGCAGACTGGCACCAGCGCCCAATCCCGACCACAGATTGAGCCACAGCCCACTGACCCCCAGCAGCAGGCCCAGCAGACCGGCCAAGGCTGCGCCACTGGAGATGCCCAGAATATACGGATCGGCCAAAGGGTTACGCAGCAGCAGCTGCATCTGCCAGCCAGCCAGACTGAGCAGCCCGCCCACCAGCATGGCCTGCAGCATGCGTGGCAGCCGCAGTTCAAACACTATGCTGTGCGCCAGCGGGCTGCCTTGACCGTGCAGTACCGCCCATAGCTCTGCCAGACTCAGTGGCAGGCTGCCCAGCGCCAGCGCCAGCGCCATGGCCAGCAGCAAGAGGCCAGCCAGCAGGGCTAGCCGCAACAAGGGGGGCGGTGGGTGCAGCGATCGGGTCATGAGGCGCATCAATCCGTGTTGCGGTAATACTTGCACTATCGCAGCTTAAGCCTTGACGACGCAGGATTTTGCCGATTATAGTGGTCCGATGGAAGCCGAACTGAACCAACTGGAAGAGCGCATCATCGCATTGGCGCGCCTGAGTCAGCAACTGCGGGAAGAAAACCGGCAGCTGCGGATGGAGCTGGCTTCCGTACAGCAGGACAACAGCCAGTTGCTGCAGAAAATCAGTACGGCCAGCCAAAGGCTGGAGCAGTTGATCGAACAGTTGCCGGAGGACGCATGAGCAGCGAGCTGAAGGGGCTGGACGTGAACATCATGGGCCGCGAGTTTCGCGTGGCCTGCCCGGCCGATGAAGAAGCCGGTCTGCTTGAAGCGGTCCATTATCTGGATGCCCGAATGCGCGAGATCCGCGATGGCGGCAAGATCATCGGTATCGACCGTATTGCCATCATGGCGGCCCTCAATATTACCCATGAATTCCTGCATCTCAAGGTCTCGCCTGATTTTGACATCGGCGACTTTAAGCGTAGAATGGCGCGCATGCAGTCAGTGATGGATGAGGTGTTGTCCGAGCAGCAAGCCTCGCTGTTCTGAGCCCTTCAATTCGGCTGTCATCACGGAATTTTCCGGTTTATCCCTGCGGTGTTCGTTTTGGTGCGATATCTTTGAACCAATATAAACACCCCGGCTGCCAGACTCGCGAAGTGGTGTGCAATTCCAATGCGAAATTGCCTGAAACTTTGCCCAGGTGGCCCCTTGAACCTTAGGTTCAAGACTAGCATCGGACGGCACCTGCGGGGGTACCTCCTTGGGCATCTCGCCCACTTGCAACGTTGTGGATGAAGGCATGATTGAGAAGTCGGCCTGGCGCAAACGTTTGAAAGCCCGGCGGCGGGCCTTGTCGCCGTCGCAACGCCAGCGGATTGCCCGCGCGCTCCCCACCCGTTTTGCCCAGCAGGCCCGTGCGGGCAAGGCGCGTCGTGTTGGCTTGTTCTGGCCCATGCCGGATGAAATTGACCCACGCCCCCTGCTGCAGGCCTTGGTGCAGCGCGGCGTAGCCTGCTATCTGCCAGCGCTGCCGCTGCGCGGGCGCAGGCTCTGGTTCACCCGCTGTGATGCACGCTCGCGCTGGTACCACAATCGTTACCAGATACCGGAGTGCCGTCACCCGGACCGGCGGCGCGCAGAAAAGCTGGACCTGCTACTGCTGCCACTGGTCGGTGTCGACCGCCAGGGTTACCGGCTGGGCATGGGCGGCGGCTTCTACGATGCCACCCTCGCCTCCCTGCGTGGGCGGCGTGCCGCCGGACCCTGGCTGGTTGGGCTGGCCTATGCGTGCCAGCAGGTGGAGGCCTTGCCGGTTGATCCGTGGGACATTCGGCTGGACGCGCTGCTCACCGAGCAGGGCTGGCAGCGTTTTCCCGCCCGCTAAACCTTGCCCTGCCCGCCGCCTTGCGCCATCATCAAGCCCTCGTCCCTGCAGGAGCCTGCCATGCTATTCTGGTTGATGAAGTCGGAACCAGACGAGGTCAGCATTGATCATTTGGCCGCCATGCCACAACAGACGGTAGCGTGGTTTGGCGTGCGCAATTATCAGGCGCGCAACTTCATGCGGGACCAGATGCAGTTGGGCGACGGGGTGCTGTTTTACCACTCCAGCTGTGCTGAACCCGGCATCGCGGGTCTGGCCGAGGTGGCCAGCGCGGCTTACCCGGATGCGACCCAGTTCGACCCAGCGAGCCCCTATCATGACCCGCAATCTGACCCGCAACACCCACGCTGGCTGAATGTGGATGTCAGGCTGGTGCGCAAGACCCGCTTGCTGTCCTTGCAGGAGATGCGCGAGCGACCGGAACTGGCGGACATGCGGGTGCTGCAGCGGGGGAATCGTCTTTCCATCACCCCGGTTGACCCGCAACATTGGCAGGCAGTCTTGACGTTGCTGGAGGGCGCTGCATGATGATGACGGCCTGGGGTTGGTATCTGGCGATTGGTGCGGTTGCAGGCGTGCTGGCGGGCCTGCTGGGTGTGGGGGGCGGGTTGGTGATTGTACCGGCGCTGGTGTTCGTGTTTCACCAGCAGGGCTTGCCTGCGGACTGGGTGCCGCATCTGGCGCTGGGTACGTCGCTGGCCAGCATCGTGTTCACCTCGCTCTCCAGCTGCCGCGCCCACCACCGCGCTCAAAATGTGGACTGGGGTGTGGTACGGCACATCAGCCCCGGCATCGTGCTGGGTACCCTGTGCGGCAGCCTGCTGGCGGCACAGCTGTCGCCGGTGTTCCTCAAGGTTTTCTTTGTGGTGTTTGCCACGTTGGTGTCGATCCAGATGGGCTTTGGCTTGCGTCCTCCCGCGCGTGGTGCCTTGCCGGGCTGGCCGGGCATGGGGCTGGCCGGCGGTGTGATTGGTGCGGTGTCATCCTGGGTGGGGATTGGTGGCGGTTCGCTGTCGGTACCCTTCCTCAGCTGGTGCCAGGTGCCGTTGAAGCGGGCCATTGGCACCTCATCGGCGATTGGCTTGCCGATTGCACTGGCGGGGGCCGTGGGTTACGTGTTGGCGGGCTGGGGCAAGCCAGGCCTGCCTGCCTCGAGCCTGGGGCTGGTGTATCTGCCTGCACTTGCCGGTATTGTGCTAACCAGCGTGCTGTGTGCGCCATTGGGGGCCTACTGGGCACTCAAGGCACCGGTAGCGGCCCTGAAGCGGGGATTTGCCCTGCTGCTGCTGCTGGGGGCCATCAAGATGGCCAACTCGCTGCTGTAGGCTAGACCAGGTCCAGCCGCAAGGGCTGGCTCAACAGCGAATCCACCAGCCCGGCGGGCACAGCTTCGCTGAACCAGTGGCCCTGAATGTGGGCGACGCCCAGTCCCACTAGCTGGCGCAAGGTGGCTTCGTCTTCCACGCCCTCGGCAATGATGCGCAAGCCCAGCGCATGCCCCATCTGCACCACCGCCTGCACGATGCGTCGTCCGCGCTCGGTATGCAGTTTGGCGGTAAAGCTGGGGTCGATCTTCAGCACGTTGACTGGCATCTCGTGCAGTTGTGACAGCGAGGAATAGCCGGTGCCGAAGTCATCCAGCGCGATGATGAAGCCGGAGGATTCCAGCTGGTTGAGGAAGTGGGTCTGGCGGGAGACATCGGCCAGTGCCGTGCTCTCGGTGATTTCGATGATCAGGTCAGCGGGCTGCAGCTGGTGTTGCGCCACCTTGTCCTGCAGCATGGCAACGAAACCGGCAGTGAACAGCTGGGCACGGGCAACGTTGATGGCAATGGGCTGTAGGATGCCGCGCTGGCGCCACTGCACCAGACGCTGCAGCACGGTATCCAGCACCACCTCGCCCAGTTCACGGATCAGGCCGGTTTTTTCGGCCAGCGGGATGAACACCGTGGGGCTGACCCAGCCCAACTGATCATCGTACCAGCGCGCCAGTGCCTCAAAGCTGGTGATCTGGCCACTGCCCACATCCACCACCGGCTGATAGAACACCTGAAGATCCCGCTTTTGCACGGCATCAGCAAACCAGCCTTGCAGTACCACATGATTGCGGTCCAGCGCCTGACGATCCGCAATGTCGCGGTAGAACTGGACGTTGTTGCGCCCGGAAGCCTTGGCGTGGAACAGGGTATGGTCCGCCAGCGACAACAGCCCTTGTGCACTGTCAGCATCGTCAGGAAAAACCGCCATGCCGATACTGATGGAGGGTTTGGTTTCCAGCCCCTCTACCGTGATGCCCTGCCGGGCGACTTCGCGCAGGCGCTCGCTGATGGCGGCCAGGGTGGACAAGTCGGCCAGTGCGGGCAACAGCACCACAAACTCATCCCCTCCCCAGCGTGCCAGTGTATCTTCTTCTCGCAGCACCGCTTTCAGCCGCTGCGCCAGGGATACCAGCACCTCATCACCCGCCTTGTGGCCCAGGCTATCGTTGATCAGCTTAAAATGATCCAGGTCGATGAAGCCCAGCGCCACCTTGCATTTGTGCCGCTTGGCGTAATGGATGGCTTCGTGCAAGCGGTCATCCAGCAGCAGCCGGTTGGGTAATTCGGTCAAGGCATCATACAAGGCCATCTGCATGATGCGTCGTTCATTCTGGTACGCGGTGGTGACATCGCGCAGCACCCCATGTACCTCCAGGGGGGCACTTGGGTGTGGGCGCTGCGCCAGCAAGCGAGCCTCAACCCAAAGCAAGGGTTCGCCAGGATGCAGCAGGCGGAAGCGCAGCTCCGTCTGTTTGCGTTCACCATGGCTGAGCTGATTCAGCGCACGGGCCAGCTCGGCATGGTCCTGCGGGTGTACCCAACGGCTTAACGGGTAACCATAGTCGTCACCGATCCACTCCTCGGGGGTGCCACGCAGGCGCGCCCAAGCGGTACTGGCATGGCGCAGAATGCCGGAGGCGGTGAGTTCCAGCACGGCTTCATCCAGCAGGTCCAGCGTCTGCAGCATGGTTTGCCAGCGCTGCTCTTCCTGTACCAGCGGCGTGACATCGCGGATCAGGGCCACCAGATTGTGCTGCAGCCCCCCTGCATCCGGCACCGCCTGCAGGCGTACATTGTAGTGGCTGGGCGGGTAGCTGCCGTTGTCAATGCAGCGGAGCACCCGGCTGCCTTTGTGGCGCAGCAGGTGCGGCAGCAGGTCGCGTAGCGGATTGGCGATGCCGGCGGGGAGCACGGCCTCCAGCATCAGGCGGCGGTAATCCAGCTTCTGGTATTGCGGGTGATCGGACCACAGATTGAGTACTCGGCCCTGCAGATCACACTCCACCACAATGTCTTCGGTAGCGCCCACCAGCGCTTGCAGACGCTGCTGGTTGACGGCCAAATCCTGCGCCGTATGGTCACGGTCCAGCGCCAGCGCCAGATCATTCACCACGGCACACAGGATGTTGATCTCGATCTTGTGCCACGGTAGCTGGGTAGGCCGCACCAGGGCGACAAAACCATACAGCTCGCCACGCGGCAGCAGCGGGATCAGCATCAGCTGGCTATCGCCCAGAATCTGATAGGTAGAAGCCAGCTGTGGCAGCTTGCTCAGCGGTGTGCGTGCCACCATACCCGCATGCAGCGGGTCGGCCAGGTCGGGGAAACTGTCATAGCGAAGGTGTCGCAACACCTGCAGCTCGTTATAACGTGGTAGCAGGGATTCCGTGACCCAGGCCGCCTTGGCCGCCACCAGCTCGGCCTCTTCGCTAGGGCTGCAGTGCTGGTAGAGCACACAGACCGAAGCATTGCAGCGCTGGCCGATCTCGGCCAATACTTCTTGCAGCCCCTCGGCGGAGGCATCCGCCAGCAGCAGGCTGGCGACCGCATCCAGCAATTCCAGATAGACCTGATACAGGCTCAGGGCGCTGTCGGGGTCGGTCTGGATCGCGTGGGGCGTGGTCATGGTGGCGGGCGCTAGGTAGTGGCTTGGGCCAGCCGACAGAAAGTGGCCACGCTGAGGGTTTCGGCACGTGCCCCTGGATCGACATCCAGGCCACGTAGCGCGGCTTCATCAAACCACTGCGACAGGGTATTACGGACGGTCTTGCGGCGTTGCGCAAAGGCGGCGGTGACCAGTGGGCCGAGGCGCGCTTCGCTGGCGGCATCCAGCCCGGTGTCTGCTTTGGGAATCAGGCGCACCACAGCAGAGTCGACCTTGGGGGGCGGGTCGAACGATTCTGGCGGCACATCCAGCAGCCACTCCAGATGAAACTGGTACTGCAGCATGACAGACAGCCGCCCGTAATCACTGCTGCCGGGCTCGGCCACCATGCGGTCCACCACTTCCTTTTGCAGCATGAAATGCATGTCACGAATGGCGTGACGATACTGGGCTAGATGGAACAGCAGCGGCGAGGAAATATTGTAGGGCAGGTTGCCGACCACCCGCAGGTCGCTGCCGATGCTGGAAAAATCAAAGCGCAGCGCGTCGGTGGCGTGGATGGTCAGCTGCTCCGGCGAATACTGTTTTTGCAGGCGGGCGACGATGTCACGGTCAATCTCCACCACATCCAGGTGATGAAGACGTGCCAGCAAAGGCTGCGTCAAGGCTGCCAGACCCGGCCCGATTTCCACCACCCGCTCGCCAGGGCGGGGGTAAATGTCACGCACAATGGCGTCGATGATGCTGTGGTCGACCAGAAAGTGCTGGCCAAATCGTTTGCGCGGGGTGTGCATGGTTTCCCTGAAGCTGCGGGTCGTGTGACGACCTCATGTCATTGCGTTTTCATTATGCGAAACTTCACCCGATCGGGCAAACCGATACATCAATCAGCGGGTGAATACCTGTGGCGTGCCAGCTGGTCGGCCTCCAGCAGGGCGGCCCACAGGCTCTCTGCCCGGGCGTGCCCGGTCCCGGCCAGATCCAGTGCGGTGCCATGGTCAACTGAGGTGCGGATCATCGGCAAACCGAGGGTAATGTTGATGCCCTCACCAAAGCTGGCGTATTTCAGCACTGGCAGGCCTTGGTCGTGGTACATCGCCAGTACGGCGTCCGCGTTTGCCAGATACTTGGGCTGAAACAGGGTATCGGCAGGCAACGGGCCTTGCAATTGCATGCCTTGGGTGCGCAAGGTGTGCAGCACCGGCTCGATCACCTCGATCTCCTCGCGGCCCATATGGCCCCCTTCGCCAGCATGCGGGTTCAATCCCGCCACCAGAATGCGGGGCTGCGGCAGGCCAAACTGTTGCTGCAAGGCGTGGTGCAGGATGGTCAGGGTTTCCTGCAAGACCTCGGCTGTCAGCGCCGTGCTGACCGCAGCGAGCGGCAGATGGGTGGTGGCCAGCGCCACCCGCATGCCGCCACCTGCCAGCATCATCACCACCCGGGGCGTGGCCGTGCGCTGGGCCAGATACTCGGTGTGACCGGTAAAGGTGATTCCGGCATCATTGATGATGCCTTTGTGCACCGGTGCGGTGACCAGTGCGGCGAAGCGGTCTTGCATGCAGCCGTCTATGCCGGCATCCAGCAGCTGCAGGACATAACGGGCATTGCGAGCATCCAGCTGACCGGCATCAACCGTGGTGGCCGTGGCGATTGGCAGCAGCGACCAAGGCACGTCAAAGGCCGGATCGTAATCCGGCAGCGTCACGGTGAGCCCCAGCTGCCGGGCACGCTGCGTCAGCAGGTTACGGTCACCGGCAATGACCACGGGTCGTGGCGGCGTCCTGTCCAGTAGCTGCAGGCAGAGGTCGGGACCAATGCCTGCCGGCTCGCCGCTGCTGATCAGGAGGGAGCGCTGCTGCACCGGGCTTACTCGTCCTGCAGCTTGACTTCGACAAAGGCGCTGTCGCGTTGCTGGCGCACCCATTCCTCATACTGCTCATCCGCCTTGCGTTCTTTCAGGGCCTGGCGAGCTTCCAGCCGGGCACGGTCGCCCGAGACATCCTGCTTGCGGCGCTCCAGCACCTGGATCAGGTGCCAGCCGAACTGACTGCGTACCGGACCACTGACCTGGTTCAGGCTCAGCGTGTTCATGGCCTTTTCAAATTCCGGCACGGTATCGCCCGGGTTCAGCCAGCCGAGGTCACCGCCCTTGCTGGCGCTGCTGTCCTCTGAGTGCAGGCGGGCCAGTTCTTCAAACTTGCCACCGTTGTCCAGCCGCTCCTTGATGGCGACGAGGCGGGCCTTGGCATCGCCTTCCGACACCGCTTCATTGGTCTTGATCAGGATGTGGCGGGCATGTACCTGCTCCACCACCAGCGCATCATTGCTCTGGCGCTTGTCCAGCAGCTGGATGATGTGAAAGCCGTTGGCGGTTTTCACCAGCGTGGACAACTGACCCTTGTCCAGCTTGCTGGCCACTTCCACATAGATGTCCGGCAGGCGGTTGCCCGGACGCCAGCCCAGCTGGCCACCCTGCATGGCGTTGCCGGCATTGGAGTAAGCGGCGGCGACTTCGGCAAACGGCTTGCCCGCTTTAAGTTCAGCCAGCGCGGCCTGGGCGCGTTGTTCGCGCTCGCGCACCACTTCCGGGCTGGCCTGCTCGGGGACGGTCACCACAATGTTCTGCAGCAGGAACTCGCTGCCATGGCCTTGTTCAGCGGCTTGCTGCTTGAGGAAACTGTCGACCTCGGCATCGCTGATGAAGATGCGGTCTTCCACTTCACGCTCTTTGACCCGGTTCATCAGGATTTCACGGCGGATGTCGTCACGGAAACGATCAAACGGAATGCCATCCTTGGCCAGTGCTTCCTTCAGCTGCGGCAGGGTCAGCTGGTTTTGCTCGGCGATGCGGTTCAGTGCCGCGTCCAGCTGGGCATCATCGACCCGGATGCCGTTATCATTGGCAAACTGCAGCTGCACTTCGTCATTGATCATCCGGTCCAGCAGCTGGGCGCGCAAGACGTCCTCAGCGGGCGGGGTGACATTCTGACGCTTCAGGTTGGCCTGGGTCAGCCGCAAGCGCTCGTCCAGCTCGCGGGCGGTGATGACATTCTTGTTGATGACGGCAACGATGCGGTCGACTGTAATCACCTTGGCGGCAAAGGCCGGTTGCGACAGCATCAGGGCGGCGCACAGGCCGGTCAGGGAGAGTCGGGAGATCAGAGCCATGGTTGGTTCTCGTTCATAGGCTTAGGGTTTGACTTCAGTCGGGTTGGCGCTTTCCAGCCGTTCTGGTTCGGCATAGCCTTTGACCCCCCGCTTGAGGGTGTCGCTCGGGTTACTGCCGAAGCTGGCCACATCAGACATCTGCAACAACAGGAAAAAATTGGTGGACTTGCTGCCGCCAGAGGTCACAAATCGTTGTGCCACCATGCGCAATTGCCAGCAGCCTGCGTTGTATTCCACCCCGGCCAGTACTTCCAGTGGTTTTTTGTCCTTGATCGAGTAGTTCCAGCGGGCAACGCCGTACCACCCCGGAGCAATCGGCCACTGGCCGGAGATGTCGAATTGCTTGAGTCTATCCTTGTCCGCTGCAGGCGTGCGGTCCATGCGGTAGCCAAAATTCAGTACTTTACCGGGGGCTGGGCTGTATTGCAGGTCCAGCGACGCTTTCTGCGAACGTGGGCTGCTGGTGTTGAACTGCCAGCTGCTGCTCAAATGCCAGTTCTTCCCTAACTGGCCTTCCAGGCTGGCCAGAATATCCGAGCTCCGCTCATTGCGTGGCGTGGTGCTGCCATCCAGTGCCACCCGCTGGGTTTTGCGCAGGTAATAGCGTTGACCAATACTGCCCCGCAAACGTTCCACCCCGGTATCATCGTCAATCAACCGGCTGGTGACCGCGGCCGTGATCTGATTGGCTTCATTGATACGATCACTGCCGGTATAGCGGTTCTCGCTGAACAGTTGGGAGAAGCTGAAGTCGGCCAGGCCGCTGTCGAAGTTCGGCAGCTTGCTTTGGTCGCGGTAGGGGATATTGACGTAGTAAAGACGCGGCTCCAGCGTCTGTGTGTAGTTTTGTCCGCCCAGGGTGGTTTCGCGGTCGAAGAACAGGCCGCTATCCACACTGAGAATGGGCAAGGTGCGGGTCGAGCTGGTCAAGCCCGTACGGTTGTTGCCCGCATTGATGTTGTAGTGGGTGACGTGCACGCCGACTTTCGGCTTGAAGTAGGCAGACTGGCTGCTGAGCAACCAGCTGACGCTGGGGTAAGTCACCAGCCGGGTCCCGTCTACCTTGGTCGGGTGGCGGAAGGCGGTGAATTCACTCTGCAGGTCAAGATCGAAGTTGCCCCCGCCCAGATTGGGTTTCAGCCAGTTCAAGGTCAGCTGCGGCAGCTTGGCGTATGGCGTATCTACCAGGCTTTTGGGGTTAGGTTGCAGGGTCTGGTATTTGAGGAAACGGGCCGAGAAAGACAGGCCGTTTTCACTGCGCGAGATCCAGGCTTCACGTGGCAGGTTGACGGTGGAGCTGACCGCCAGCTTGTCGCCCAGATCCTCAAAGTAAGTGTCATCCGACACCCGCTCAATGCGTACACCGCTGTTCCAGGCACCAAAGCGTTGCTGGTGCAGCCATTTCAGGCCGGAGCGGTTGCGGTCACTCTTGCGGTCCGACAGCCACTCGGCCGTCACCTCGCCGGCATAGCTGGGCTCCAGATAGCGGAACTCGCCTTTTAATTGCAAGCCACGTTTCACCATCAGGCGTGGTGTGAAGGTGGCGTCGCGGTTGGGGGCAATATTCCAGTAGTAGGGCGTGGACAGCTCGGCGCCGCCTTTGTTGCTGGAACCGATAGATGGGGTCAGCCAGCCACTCTTGCGCTCGCCATTGAGCGAGAAATCAATCCAGGGCAGGTAGGCCAGCGGCACCCCTTGGAACACCAGCCGGGCAGATTCGGCTTCGCCCAGATTACGGGTATAGTCCAGCGACAGGTCGCTGGCGATCAGATACCAACCGGCCTCCGGGTTGACGCAGGAGGTATAGGTGGCATTCTTCAGGCGGTAACGGTCACGCCCGGCAAACTCCAGCACATCCGCCTGGCCCCGGGCACTGCCGTTGGCCAGGGTGTACTCGGTCTGGGTGATGTTGCCGATGCGGCTATTCAGGTTGAGCTTGAGTTCGTTGCCTCGGACATCGTCGCCATGCTGCAGCAAGCGGATGTGGCCCTTGGCGTACAGGTCCTCGGTCACTTGCTGGTAGCGCAGCCAGTCTGCCACGATGGTCTGGCCGGGGCGCTTCATCTCGACCTGACCATCCGCTTCCAGCGTTTGTCCATAGACGCCATTGACCTGGCCTGCCTGGATGGTCGTCGGCCCCTCATCCTGACTGGAGGCGGGTTGTGGCGTCACGGAACCTGCAGCCCACAGCGGGCTGGCATACAGCGTCAACAAGGCACAGGCGATGGGTGTGAGGCGTAGCATGAAAACCGCAGGGCGACCTGATGTAGAATCGCAGCACTTTAACATGATTAGGGGGTCGACAACATGTCAGCCCCTGAAGACGGGATGGATCTTGTCCAATACGATACGCGAACAGGCTTTGAAAAGCTGGCTGCAACACGGCTTGCCCGGAGAGTCATTTGACTGGGCTCCTGCCTCCAGTGATGCCAGCTTCCGCCGCTACTTCCGGCTGACGTTGAGCGATGGCCGCCATTATGTCGCCATGGATGCACCGCCTGAGCTGGAGGACAGCCGTCCCTTCGTGCAGGTGGCAGACTTGCTGCAGCAGGCGGGGGTACGGGTACCGCGACGCCATCAGGTAGACCTTGAGCAGGGCTTCATGCTGCTGGAGGATTTTGGCAGTACCCATTATCAGGATGTCTTGACACCGGAGCAGGCCCCAGCCCTGTACCGCATGGCGATGGACAGCCTGGTCCGCATGCAGCAGCAGGTAGACCCTGTCAGCTTGCCGCCGTTTGATGCCGCCATGATGCTGCGCGAGATGGCCATTTTTGACGAGTGGTATCTGGGCCAGCATCTGCAGGCGACGCTGGATGCACGCTGGCAGGAACGGCTGCAAGTCTGCAAGCAGGCGCTGGTGGACAACCTCACCGCGCAGACACAATGCTTCATGCACCGGGATTATCATTGCCGCAACCTGATGCTGCTGGCCGATGGTAGTCTGGGTATCATCGACTTTCAGGGCGCCATGCGGGGGCCGGTCGCTTACGATCTGGCCTCCTTGCTGAAAGACGCGTACATCGACTGGCCGGAAGAGGCGGTGCTGGACTGGGTGGTGCGTTACTGGAGTGCCGCCCGCAAGGCCGGGGTAGCGGTGCCGGACGATATTGATAGCTTCTATCGGGATGTCGAGTGGGCCGGGGTGCAGCGCCACCTTAAGGTGGTCGGTCTGTTTGCTCGCTTGCACCATCGTGATGGCAAGTCGGCCTACCTGAATGACCTGCCGCGGGTACTGGATTACCTGGGGCGTGCTTGCCGCCGCTATGCGGCGCTGACGCCGATCGCTCGCCTGCTCGATGAGTTGCAGGGCAAACAGGAACAAGTGGGGTACACCTTTTGATCACCCGCGCCATGATCCTGGCTGCTGGGCGCGGCGAACGCATGCGTCCCCTGACCGACCATACCCCGAAACCGCTGCTGCAGGTTGGACGCGAGCCGCTGATCGGCTGGCACCTGCGTCATCTGGCGGCAGCGGGCATTCGCGAGGTGGTCATCAATCTGGCGCATCTGGGCGCACAGATTGAAGCGGCGCTGGGCGAGGGGGCGGCGTATGGGGTACGTATCCGTTATTCGCACGAGGGGACTGCGCTGGAAACCGCGGGCGGCATTGCCACCGCCCTGCCCTTGCTGGGTGAGCAGCTCTTC
Source organism: Leeia sp. (assembly GCF_041909055.1). Classification (NCBI taxonomy): domain Bacteria; kingdom Pseudomonadati; phylum Pseudomonadota; class Betaproteobacteria; order Neisseriales; family Leeiaceae; genus Leeia; species Leeia sp. The sequence goes on from NZ_JAYREC010000006.1 coordinate 286,299, forward strand.
CTGCTGCTCAATGGTGATGTGCTGACCGATATCCATTTACCCGCCTTGCTGCAACGGGCGCAGGCCCAGCTGGCGCAGCGGCTGGCCTGGCTGGTGATGGTGCCCAATCCGCCGCATCACCCCAGCGGCGATTTCTCGCTGGTGGACGGCCTGCTGGGGCGGGCTGAGGTGAACCGCCACACCTATGCCGGGATCGGCGTGTATCACCCGGCGATGTTCCGTGACACGCCCCCTCATCAGGTGGCCAAACTGGCACCGCTGTTGCATGCGGCGGCGGATGCGGGTCAGCTGGGTGGTGAGGTACATACCGGGCAGTGGCTGGATGTCGGTACGCCGGAGCGGCTGGAAGCCGCGCGTGATTGGGTCGCCCAGGTGGGCTGGTAATGCGTATCCTGGGTATCGATCCTGGCCTGCGGGTAACCGGCTTCGGCGTGCTGGACCAGCAGGGGCAGCAGCTGAGCTACGTGACCAGTGGCTGCATCAAGAGTGGTGAGGGGCTGCTGCCCGCACGGTTGAAGGTACTATTCGACAGCATTGTGCAGATTGTGCAGCAGGTGCGCCCGGATGTAGCGGTGGTGGAAAAGGTTTTCGTCAACGTTAACCCGCAGTCCACGCTGCTGCTGGGGCAGGCGCGCGGCGCCGCCATCAGCGCGCTGGTGTCGCAGAACATCACGGTGGCCGAATATACTGCGCTGCAGGTCAAGCAGTCGGTGGTGGGCAATGGCCACGCCGCCAAGGAGCAGGTACAGGAGATGGTGAAGCGTCTGCTGAGCCTGCCCGCCAGTCCGCAAGCCGATGCGGCGGATGCGCTGGCCGCTGCCATCTGCCATGCCCACGCCGGGCATCTGGGGCGTCTCTCCACCCAAGGCTTCCGCGTGCGCGGTGGTCGGCTGGTATGAATCCCGTATTTACTGCTGAAAGGAAGTCACCGTCATGATTGGTCTGCTGCGAGGCACCGTGCTGGAAAAGACCCCACCTGCCGTCCTGCTGCTGGCAGGGCAAGTGGGCTATGAGCTGGATGTGCCGATGAGCACCTTCTACGACCTGCCGCCGACCGGTGGTGATGTTCGCCTGTTTACCCATCTGGTGGTGCGTGAGGATGCGCAGCAGCTGTATGGTTTTTTGACACGGGCAGAGCGGGACGCCTTTCGCCAGCTGGTCAAGGTCAGCGGTGTAGGCCCCAAGCTGGCGCTGGCGGTGTTGTCGGGCCTGTCAGTGAACGAGCTGACGCTGGTGATTGCCAATGGAGACGCGGCACGGCTGGCCAAGACGCCAGGCATTGGCAAGAAGACGGCCGAACGCTTGCTGCTGGAGCTGGGTGGCAAGTTCAACCCGGGCGGTGTCGCGGGGGGGGGCCTGTTTGCCCCGCCCACCTCGACCGGTGATGATGTGCTGCAAGCGTTGCTGGCACTGGGTTATAGCGAGAAGGAGGCCGCACTGGCGGTCAAAGCCTTGCCAACGGATTGCAAGGTGGAAGACGGTATCCGTCTGGCACTGAAGCAGCTGGCCAAAGGCTAGGTTCAGCGCGTCGCTTTGCCATCCACCAGCTTGTACAGCAGGCCGTTTTCATTCTTGTGCAATAGCACCAGCTTGCCTTGCACTACCACGGGGTCCTGGCTGAAGCGGATCGCACTGGGGCTGACCACCTCCATCAGCCCTTCCGGCCCGGCGGGCAGGCAGTATGGGCAGCTGGGGGAGACGGAAGACAGAATGAAGTGTTTTTGCTGCTCGGTCATGTCCAGCGGCAGCATGAAGCCCTGAACCTTGACCACTTTGCCTTCCAGCGCCAGGATCACCGGGTCAAAACGAGGCACCATCACCCGGTTTTGCTGCACCACCTGTATGCGCTTCAGGATGGACCATGACACCACATCACTGCGCGCTGGCAAGGTGGGGCCAGGGTCCACGGCCGGCTGGGCGGGCGGGGACGCGGGGGCCGGCTTGCTGGCGGGGGCGGCTTGTGCTGCCAGACCCAGCATCAGTAGCGTCAAGGCCAGGATGCGCATACGGTTTATCCTTGTGTCAGGGTCAACGCCACCGACGTACGGCTGGCGCGCCACGCCGGGAGCAGGGCTGTCACTATGCCCGCAGCAGGCGCCAATGCCAGCCAGTATAGCTCGGCGGGATGAAACGCCGACAGGGGCAGCGGCACATGGCGCGTACTTGCCAGCCACAGCGACAGCCCCCACAGCAAACCGTGCGCCAGCAGCAGGCCCAGCAGTGTTCCCAAGGTTGACAGCAAGGCGCCTTCCAGCACCATGCTGCCAAACAGTTTGCTGCGGCTGGCACCCAGCATGCGCATCAGCGCCCATTGGCCACGGCGTTGCTCCAGGGCTTGATACAAGGTCGCAAACAGGCTCAGCAGGGCAGCCACCACCAGCAAGCCGGCAATGGCCTGCACCGCTTGTAACAGCTGCGCGGTCAATTGCTGCAGGCGTGCTGCCTCCATGACCGGGGAGGCCGCTTGTAGCGCCGACTGCCGGTTGATCTCCCGCGGCAGGGTGGCGACCGCCAGCGGGCTGCGGAATTGCAGCAGCAGTGCGGTCAATTCTCGCTCGGAAGCGGGCGAAGCTGTCGGGGTATGGGTCTCCTGATGGTGTTCATCAGCATGGCTGGCTTCTGCCTCTTGGGCATGGGAAGCCTCCGCTTCATGCTCGTGCTCCCCGTCCGCCTCATGTTCGTGCTCTTCTTCCGCCTCGTGTGCGTGCACTTGCCAGACGCTGGCAACAGGCGTCAGGATCAGTCGATCCAGCACGCTGCCATTGGCTTGCAGGATGCCGACAACCCGATACGGCGAGTGGCTGTGCAGTTCACCACCGGCCTCCAGCCCGTGGCTGCCCACCAGGGTATCGCCCAGCTGGATATGCTTGACGCGGGCCACTTCGGCCCCGATCACCACTTCCATGGGCTGTTGCCAGTGTCGCCCGGTGGCCAGCTGGCCCTGATACAGCGCGAGATAGCCGGGGTCGGTGCCGACAATGCGGAAGCCGCCCAGATTGTCCCCCAGCGCCAGCGGGATGGCGCGTGCCACCATGGGATGATGCATCCAGCGCTGGGCATCCTGCTGGCTGATATTGCCGGTCGGAATATCCAGATGGTACACACTGGAGAGCACCAGTTGCAGCGGGCTGCCCTTGGCCCCCACCACCAGATCAATGCCTTTGGCTTCTTGCTGCAGCCGCCCCCCCAGCTGCTGGCTGGCCAGCCAGAGCACGACCAGGGTGGCGATACCGCTGGCCAGCAAGAACAGGCTCAGCAAGGTGGGCAAGGGGCGGTGCCACAGATTGCGCCAGCTCAGATGTAGCAGCTTCATGCTTGCCCCCGGATGGGTTCTGCCAGTGTCAGGTGGCGCGTGAAACGGGCTTTAAGGCGGGCATCGTGCGTGGCAATCAGCAAGCTGCAACCTTGCTGCTGGCTATGCTCAGCCAGCAGGTCGGCCACCTGCGCTGCGCGTGTGTCGTCCAGACTGGCGGTAGGTTCATCCGCCAGCAATACAGCGGGCTGGTTGATCAGCGCCCGTGCCAGCGCCACGCGTTGCAGCTGGCCTTGGCTCAGCTGGGCTGGCAGGCGCGGTGCCACTTCGGGCAAGTCCAGCTGTTCCAGCAGGTGCAGGGCGCGTGAAGGTTGCGTACGCTGACCGGCAAAGTATTGTGCAAACAGCAGATTATCCAGCACGCTGAGGCTATCCAGCATGCTCACCCGCTGGGGCAGCACGCCAATGCGTTGACCCCGGAAGGTATCCAGCGCTGCACCAGACAAGGTGTTGAGCAGGGTGTCTGCCACACGGATGTCACCCCCGCTCGGGGTCAGCATGCCGGCCAGCAAATGCAGCAAGGTGGTTTTACCGCTGCCGCTGGGGCCCAGCAGCAAGGCTTGTTCACCGCGGGCCAGAGCGAAGTCGGGCCACTGCAGCACAGGCCGGCCTGGATAAGCGTAACGCAGTTGTCGAATCTCAAGCATGACTTTCCTCAGGGGTGAGATCCTGCTCCCAGACCGGGAACGGGTCAGGCAAGCTGCGCCATGCCGCTGGTCCAGCCTGCCATTCTGGCTCGGTCAGCAGGCAGTCGTCCAGTGCCGTGCGGATGGCTGCTTCGTCCATGTCCATGCCGATAAAGACCAGCTCCTGCCGTCGGTCGCCGGTTTCCGCATCCATGCGGGCTGCAATGTGGGCACGTGCAGAATCATCCTGTGGCCAGTGGTCTTCAGGCACATCAGCCCACCAGTAGCCAGCGGGTCCATGGCGGCATGCCCCGCCTGCTTGTGACCAGCTACCAGCCAGGTGCGGACGACTGGCCAGCCAGAAGAAGCCTTTGGAGCGCAGTACACCCGCCCATTCGCCATGCAGCAGGTTCCAGAAGCGCTGTGGATGCAGCGGCCGCCGTGCCTGCCATACAAAGCTGCCGATCGCGTAACGCTCGGTTTCCGGGTGCAGCTCGCCGCGCAAGGTGGCCATCCAGCCTGGTGCTTCAGCAGCGGCCTCAAAATCAAAGCGGCCGGTATTGAGGATGGTATCCAGCGGGATGCGCCCAAAGCGGGAGGTGATCAGCTGCGCGCGCGGGTTGAGGCGCTGCAGGATGTGGTGCAGGCGGGCCAGTTCGTCCTCGCTGATCAGGTCCGTCTTGTTGAGTACCAGGACATCGCAGAATTCGATCTGCTCAATCAGCAGTTCGACCAGCGCCCGATCATCGTCCTCGGGGGTGTCCAGGCGCTCCCGCAACAATGCATCGTCGGCATAGTCACGCAGGAAATTGAAGCCATCCACCACGGTGACCAGGGTATCCAGCCGGGCAAACTGCGACAGGCTGCAACCATCTTCATCGGTAAAGGTGAAGGTCTCAGCAATCGGCAAGGGTTCTGCAATGCCGGTTGACTCTATCACCAGATAATCGAAGCGACCGGTTTCGGCCAGCTTGCGGACTTCAATCAGCAGGTCCTCACGCAGGGTGCAGCAGATGCAGCCATTGCTGAGCTCGACCATGCGGACATCGGTGCGGGTCACCATGTCCGGGTGCTGGGCCACCAGCGCGGCATCGATATTGACCTGCGACATGTCGTTGACGATGACAGCGACCCGCATCCCCTGGGTGTTGGAGAGGATGTGGTTGAGCAGGGTGGTCTTGCCGGCCCCCAGAAAGCCGGACAGCACGGTAACAGGAATGGGCATGGTCTATCCTTATGCAACTTTGTTGCATTAAATCATGCAAGCCCTTTCAAATGCAACCGGATTGCATTAAAGCGCATGACTTCCGGATTCAGTCGAAAAGGGTCAGCGAGAACAGGACGGACAATCGCCCTTCAGGGTGATGTCGGCATGATGCAGGCGGAAGCCATCTGGCAGCTGGGGCTGCCAGTCAACCTGGATATGCTCCAGGCAATAGATGCGCTGGCAGCGCTGGCACTGGAAGTGGGCGTGCTGGTGAATGCGGTGGCTGGCGGCATTGAAGCGCCAGATGCGGTCTTCACCCGCGATCTTGTGGGCCAGCCCCTTTTCGGATAACCACTCCAGCACACGATAGACGGTGACCCGGTCAATGGCAGGGCCATCCACGAGCGCATGCAGTAGCTCTTGCTGGCTTAGCGCCGTGGGCGAGGCCAGCAGCAAGGCCAGAATGCGGCGGCGGGCGGGGGTAACCCGCTCCCCGGTTCGCCGCAGCAGGGACTCGGCATCCAGATCAGCAGACACGCGGATCAGTCTGCGTATTGTTTCTTCATCCGCTCGCGGCGCTCCTGCGCCTCGATCGACAGCGTCGCGGTCGGGCGGGCCAGCAGGCGCTTGAGGCCAATGGGCTCGCCGGTGTCTTCACAGTAGCCGTAATCATTGGCATCAATGCGGGCAATGGCCTGGTCGATCTTGATCAGCAGCTTGCGCTCACGGTCACGGGTGCGCAGCTCCAGTGCGTACTCTTCTTCCAGTGTGGCGCGGTCTGCCGGATCGGGGGTGGCTTCCTGCTCTTGCAGGTGCTGGCTGGTAGCGTTGGCATTTTCCAGCAGCTGCTGCTTCATTTTCTGCAGGTAGCCTTTGAAGAACTCGAGATGGCGCGCGTTCATGTAGTCGTCGCCATTGTCGTTGCGGATGTCTTCTTCAGTCAGAGCGCGGTTTTCCATGATCTTTTACCGTCGGTTGGCAACGAAGTGAATAAGAGAGGGTAACGGACAAGCCACGGATGATGCAAGACCAACATGACAATCTGTTGGCAGCGCGAAGGTACAGGGTCCGAAAGTACACGGGCCGCCAAGTGGCAGCCCGTGTGCTGGACTTATTTCTGGGTCAGTACCCATTTGACCAGGGCCTTGATGTCGGCATCCGACACCTGCGGCGAATTGGCCGGCATCGGCACCGGACCCCAGACGCCGGAGCCACCCTTCTTCACCTTGTTGATCAGGGTGGTTTCCGCGTCCTTGACACCCTTGTACTTGGCAGCCACATCCTTGAATGCCGGACCGACCACTTTCTTGTCGATCGCGTGACAGGCCATGCAGTTATGCTTCTTGGCCAGATCCATGCTGGCTTGCGCGTTCAGTGCGCTCAAGGCCAGACAGGACGCCAACAGCAGTGCAAAACGTTTCATGACAACACTCCAGGGTGAACAGAAAACAGTTGCTTCATCAGACAGTGTAGCTGCTGCACAGGTATTCTGCAGGCGGCTACAGCTTGCCGTAAGAATGCAGGCCGCTCAGGTAGGTGTTGACGCCGACAAAGGCAAAGGTCACCACCAGCAAACCGACCAAAGACCACCAGGCCAGGATTGGGCCACGCAGGCCTTTCACTAGCCGCATGTGCAGCCAGGCGGCGTAATTCAGCCATACGATCAGTGCCCAGGTTTCCTTCGGGTCCCACGACCAGTAGCCACCCCAGGCTTCTGCCGCCCACAGCGCGCCCAGAATGGTGGCAATGGTGAAGAAGAAGAAGCCGATGGCGTTGGCCTTGTACATGATTTCGTCCAGCACCTCGGCATCCGGTAGCCAGGCGTTGGTTTGGGTGGGCTCCTTCAGCAGGATGGCCAGCCCGCACATGGCGGCCAGCGAGAAGGCACCATAGCCGATGAAGTTGGCCGGGACGTGGATTTTCATCCAGTAGGATTGCAGGGCCGGGATCAGCGGCTGGATATCGTGCGCACCGCGGCTGAAGATGTACCAGAAGATGAAGGCCACGGCAGCATTGACCACCAGCAAGGCGAGCGGCAGCAGTTGCGGGCTGCGGTAGCGTTCACAGTAGAACAAGGCCACCAGTGCCGCAATCAGGCAGAACAGCACGAAGACTTCATACAGGTTGCTGACCGGGATATGCCCATTGCCCGGCAGCAGCAGGTAGCTGACATGCCAGCGCACCAAGAGGCCGGTCAAGCCCATCACCACGGCAGCCCAGGTCAGGCCGCGCGCGAACGAGGCGGCAAAGGCCGAGCGCAAGGGCAGGCTGGCCAGCCCAATGACCAGCGCGAACATGAACAGCGTGCACATCCACATGATGCCGCTCTGGCTGGCCAAGAAATATTTGAGCAGGAAGACGTTTTCGGCCCTCGCCACCTGGCCTTGATACAGGCTGATCGACAGCATGCTCAGCGCGCCCACCAGCGGCAGCACCCAGCGCATGGCACGCCAGTACAGGCCAAATGCCATCAACAGCGGCGTGACCAGCAGCAGGATGCCCAGATCGTAGTTGTCCATCGGAAAGCGTGCCCACACCAAGCCTGCCCCTGCCAGCACCAGTAGGGCAAATACAATGCCGCTCCAGTCCAGCCAGCGGGTGGGAGGCGTCAGCGGCAGTTCACGGCTGAGTTCCATGTTCAGGCTCCTTGCGTAGGGCTGCGCAACAGGGTGGCGAGCGCAGTCTGGTGTTGCCGATATTCTGCTTCAAACTGCAGAGTCTGGCGATTGCCCGCCATGCTGAATTCTACCTTGCCATCCCGACACACCAGCCAGATGCGGCGCTCGCTCAGGTAGAACATGGCGAATACGCCCAGTACCAGCAGCAGGCAGCCCAGATACACCAACGGGCGGAATGGCGCCCGTGCAATCTGGAAACCACTGGCCTGCCGCTGCTGGAAGCGTTCCAGCTGCAGCAGGTAGGGCATGCCGTAGTCCTTGCTGATGCTGATGGACACCATGCTGTCGATCACAAAGCGGCCATCCGCTTCGGTGGGGGTGTAGCCTTCCGGTTTGTCCTGCAGGAAGGCCTCCATGGCGGCGGCCCGCATGATGCGCAGATAAAGCTGGGCCACTTCGCTCCGCTTGGCCTCCGGCACACTCTTGCGCAGCTGCTCATCCATACCGGCAAAGCCGCTACGGGCAAAGCTCTCCAGCATGCGCTGGGTCGCGGCCTGGAATTGCTGCTGAGCCGGGCTGGTCTGTACGCCATTGCCCAGCGTGGCACGCGCTACCCGTTCGGTCAGGGCATCACGGTTGGCCGGGTCCAGCAGGCGCTGCCGCAGTTTCATATAGCCGGTGAGCGTGCCATCCGTATCGGCCGGGAAGCGGAAGAACTGCTGGGCACCGCCGACATCCGTACGCATGGCGCTGATGAAGTAGCTGGCGCCTTCGAGCTGGATTGGCTGCATGTAGTTCTGGAATTCCCGCGCCTGGCCGGCGGCATCTCGCAGGCGGAAGGTGATGCTGGGCCCCACGTTGCGCAAGGCACGGTCGCGGGTTTCCTTCAGGGCATCGGCCATCTCGGCCTGCAGCTGGTCTGCCGTGGTTTTGGCTTTGGGCTTGGCCTGACTGTTGCTGAAATCTTCGATGTTGAACAGGCGGAATTCCTGGAATTCCAGCGTATAGGGCTTGCCGGCGATGGTCAGCTGCTGGCTGCGCAAGGAGGTACCCTTGCCTTTGAGGGCCGGTGCGCCGGGCTGCGCCAGCGGCCACAGCTGGAAGTCCAGTGCCGAGCCACCGTCGCTGAAGCTGGCCTGATAGATGGCCACACCATCCACGATCACCGGCTTGTTTACTTCGGTGCGGCCGATGATTTTTTCGCCGGTGTCCTTGCGGGTCACCACGATATCGCTGGCAAACAACTTGGGCTGCCCGGTGGGGTAGTGCTCGACCTGAAAGCGCTTCAGCTCCAGCGTGAACGGCAGGGTCTGGGCATAGAAGCCGTTGTCCTGGGTGAGGAACACCACGTCGGTTTGTTCGCCTTCCGCGATACTGACATTGCCGCGGAAGGAGCGGTTACTGTCATCCAGGCGGCTGGCGGCAGACAATTGGCTGACCGGCAAATCACGGGTTTCCGCTTGTTTGCCGTTAAACCATTGCTGCAGTCGCAGCGACAGGCTGCCGTCCATCAGCGCGGCCAGACAGATCATCACAATGGCCAGATGCGCCGCAAAATAGCCTGCGCGCTGCCAGGAGCCCGTCTTGGCGGCCAGCAGGGTATGAGGCTCCTGGGTGTGGCGGTTGTCGACCACTCTGAAGCGGTAGCCCTTGCCTTGCAGGTAGCGCTGCAGCAGCGGGAGCTGCTCGACCTCGGGCAGCGGCGTGTCCAGTGGGGTGTGGTGCTTGAACAGGCGTAACGACTTCAGGGTGGTCTGCTCGCGGAAGCTGCGCATGTCCTGCACAAATTGCGGGGTGTGACGATAGATGCACAGGGTGGTCGACACCACCAGAAAGCCGAGGATGGTCATAAACCAGCCACTGCCATAGACATCGTACAGGCCCAGGCGGCGGAAGGCCTCAAACCAGTAAGGGCCAAGCTCAACCAGATAGCCGGTATAGGATTCGTTCTGCTTGAGTACCGTGCCGATGATGGCTGCCAGCGCCAGGATCACCAGCAGGCTGATGGCAAAGCGCATCGAGCTCAGGGTGTCATAGGCGTCACGCAACATGGAGGGTTTACGCACGGGCAATACTCATTTCAGGGCAAACAGCGGGCAGGCTGCAGCATGCCGCAAGCCGCAGATGCTCACCTTGTTGCAAATCAACCGGGGCTGCTGCGACCTTTTGTCGCAGTCTGGCCCCGTACAGCAAAACGGGCGACCCATCGGGACGCCCGCCTCTTGCATCAGCCTGTCCGTACCGGCATGGCGGTACGGTGCGGCGCTTAGTGCAGACCTGCCACGAAGGCGGCTACTGCCTTGATGTCATCGTCCGACAGTTTGGCAGCCACGCTGCGCATCATCTTGGCCGGGTCGTTGGCGCGCTTGCCGTCACGGAAGGCCTTCATTTGCGCTTCCACATAGGCCGGGTGCTGACCACCCAAGCGCGGGAACTGCGACGGCATGCCGGCACCGGTCGGGCCGTGACAGGCCATACAGGCCGGTACGCCCTTGCTGGCGATGCCACCCCGGTAAATTTTCTCGCCCTGCGCGCGCAGCTTGGTATCGGTCACACCAAACTTAGCTTTCTGTGACTCGAAGTAGACGGCCACATTGAGCATGTCTTCTTCAGACAGGTTGGCCACCATGCCGCGCATGGTGGCATTGTCGCGGTAGCTTTCCGGCTTTTTCGGGTCAACCGGTGCCTTGAAGGCTTTCAGCTGCTTGACCAGATAATCAGCAGGTTGCCCGGCCAGACGAGGGTTGGCTGGCACGGTGCTGTTGCCGTCTGCCGCATGACAGGCTGCACAGACGGTGCTGGCGATCTTCTGGCCCTTGGCCGGATCTGCCTTGCTGGCTTCGGCGCTGGCGGCGGAAGCCAGCACAGTGGCCAACAGAAGCGCCACGAGACGAGTGTGTTTCATGCAGAAACTCCTTGTGGTTTTGTCATGCTGCGCCTGCTGTGGCCGGTGCGGTATGTGCACAAAAAAGGACAATCAGCAGGTTGCGGAAGGCTGCGGGCTTCCGCCTCTATTCTAAACCCGTTATTCTAAACGCCTTTTCCTCGCGGCGCCACGGCCATGCCCAGTTTGCAACAACTCCATTTCTTCACCACCGTCAATGATTTGCGCTCTTTGCCACAAACCGTGGCCGAGGTTGCCTTTGCCGGCCGATCCAACGCGGGTAAATCCAGCGCCATCAATACCCTGGCACGACACACCCGGCTGGCCTTTACCAGTAAAACGCCAGGCCGTACGCAGCATATCAACTATTTTGAGGTGAGTGACAACCGATTTGTAGTGGATTTGCCCGGATATGGCTATGCGCAGGTGCCAACCGCCGTGCGGCGGCACTGGGAGGTGCTGCTCAGCCAGTATCTGCAGACGCGGGAGACCCTGCGCGGCTTGGTGGTGATCATGGATTCGCGCCACCCGCTGAAGGAGCTGGACTGGCAGATGCTGGACTGGTTTGCGGTGACCGGCAAGCCGATCCACATCCTGCTCACCAAGTACGACAAGCTGACCAAGCTGGAAGCGGCCAAGCAGCTGGCGATGGTCAAAGCCGCAGTGGAAGACCGCCCCATGATCAGCGTGCAGCTGTTCTCCAGCTTGAAAAAGCTGGGGGTGGACGAGGCGGAAAAGCAGATCCTGAGCTGGTTGTATGACGACGAGATGGAAAATTCAGCGGAGGCGTGAACTTTTTAGTGACAGCCCCACTCTCAGTTTGTGAGTGCTGCGGCGCTCCCCGCTTCCCTCCCTGAGCGGGTACCTTGCTCAATCAAGGTCTTTTTACCCCGGCCACTGGCCGGGGTTTTTTATTTCGGCTGTTCCGCCTGCGCCAGATACTGATTTTTCACCCGCACATAGTGCTCGGCCGAATAGCGCAGATAGGCGATCTCCTGCGCGGTCAGCTCGCGTACTGCCTGCACCGGGCGCCCGATATACAGCCAGCCACTGCGCAAGGTCTTGCCCGGCGGCACCAGGCTGCCTGCACCGATCATCACCTGGTCTTCTACCACCGCATCGTCCATCACGATGCTGCCCATCCCCACCAGTACCTCATTGCCAATGCGGCAGCCGTGCAGGATGACACTGTGGCCCACGGTGACATGGTCACCAATGATCAGCGGTGAACCCTCGGGCTTGTCCGGCGTCTTATGCGAGACATGGCACATGGCCAGATCCTGGATGTTGCTGTTGCGGCCGACCCGGATCCGGTTCACGTCGCCACGCAGTACCGCGTTGCACCAGACTGAGCTGTGCTCGCCCAGCTGGACATCACCGATCAGCTGACTGCTGTCGTGCAGGTAACAGCCCTCGGCCAGTTGTGGCAAGTGTTGCTGAAAGGGTGCGATCGGCATGACAGGTTTCCGGGCAGAGTACGGGTGCCGCAGTATAATCGTCTTTATCGTGAATCGCCTATGAGAGCCGAGATGAACCCCTTGCTGGATTTTGCTGACCTGCCCCGCTTTACCACCATTCGCCCCGAGCACGTGACGCCCGCCATGGATACCTTGCTGGCGGATGCCCAGCAGACGGTGGACCAGTTGCTGGCAGACCCGCAGGCCCAGGGCTGGCAGGCCTTTGTCGAGCCGCTCGACGCCGCGCTGGAGCCGCTGTCGCGCGCCTGGGGCGTGGTGGGCCACCTGAACAGTGTGATGAATACACCGGAGCTGCGCGAAGTCTATGAGCAGAATCTGCCACGGCTGACCCAGTTCTATACCGCTTTGGGGCAGAATCTGGCGCTGTTCGAGCGCTACAAGGCGCTGGCGACGTCTGGCGAGTATGCCAGCCTGAACCCGGCCCAGCAGCGTCTGATTGAGCACGAGCTGCGGGATTTCCGCCTGTCCGGTGCCGAGCTGCCGGATGTCGAGAAGCAACGCTTTGCGGCCATTCAGGACGAACTGGCCGAGCTCTCCAACCAGTTTTCCAATCACCTGCTGGACGCCACCGACGCCTGGAGCCGTCTGATTACCGATGTGGAGGAGCTCGCCGGGATTCCGCCTGAAGTGCTGGCCATGTTCCAGCACGCGGCGGAAGCCGAAGGGCAGACCGGTTACCGGCTGACCTTGCAGATGCCGTTCTACCTGCCGGTGATGCAGTATGCCGATAACCGTGCGCTGCGCGAGTCGGTTTACCATGCCTATGTCACCCGCGCCTCGGAATTTGGTCCGGCGGAATGGGATAACCAGCCGCTGATCGACCGCTTGCTGCAGTTGCGACAAGAAGAGGCCCAGCTGCTGGGGTTTGCGCACTATGCCGAGTTGTCACTGGCCACCAAGATGGCCGAGAGTCCGGCGGAGGTGGCTCATTTCCTGCGTGACCTGGCGCAGCGCGCCAAGCCATTTGCGGCACAGGACATGGTGGAGCTGCGGCAGTTTGCCGCCGAGCGCCTGGATTTACATGACCTGCAGATGTGGGATGTACCCTATGTGTCGGAAAAGCTGCGGCAGGACCGCTATGCCTTCTCCGAGCAAGAGGTGCGCCGTTACCTGCCCGAGCACAGTGTGCTGGAGGGGCTGTTTGGCCTGATCGACCGCCTGTTCGCCATTCGGGTAGAGCCTGCCGAGGCCGAGGTCTGGCACCCCAGCGTCCGTTTCTTTACCTTGCGCAACCACGCAGGTGAGCTGGTGGGCCAGTTTTACCTCGACCTGTATGCCCGTAATGCCAAGCAAGGCGGGGCGTGGATGGATGATGCCCGTAGCCGCAGCGAGCGTGACGGCAAACTGCAGATGCCAGTAGCGTATCTGGTGTGCAATTTCCCGGCGCCGGTGGGGGATGAGCCCGCCTGCTTCAGCTTTGATGAAGTGACCACCCTGTTCCATGAGTGCGGCCATGGCTTGCATCACCTGCTCACGCAGGTGTCGGTGCGTGGGGTGTCCGGCATCCATGGTGTGGAGTGGGATGCGGTGGAGTTGCCCAGCCAGTTCATGGAAAACTTTTGTTGGGAATGGCAGGTATTGCAGCCGATGACCCATCACGTTGACACTGGTGAGCCGCTGCCGCGAGCCTTGTTTGACCGCATGGTGGCCGCACGCAATTTCCAGAGCGGCATGCAGATGGTGCGGCAGCTGGAGTTTTCGCTGTTTGACATGGCCATCCATGAGGGCTTTCTGCCCAGCGCTGGTCAGTCGGTACAATCCCTGCTGGATCAGGTGCGGCAGGAGGTGGCGGTCGCCATTCCGCCAGCGTATAACCGTTTCCCCAACAGTTTTTCCCACATTTTTGGTGGCGGATACGCGGCGGGGTATTACAGTTATAAATGGGCCGAGGTGCTGTCTGCTGATGCATTTGCGGCCTTTGAGGAGGAGGGGGTGCTCAACCCGGTGACCGGGCAGCGTTTTCGTGACCAGATTCTGGCGGTGGGCGGTAGTCGCCCGGCGATGGCGTCGTTCGTGGCCTTTCGGGGTCGGGCGCCGCAAGTAGATGCCTTGCTCAGGCACAACGGCCTGCAGCCGCACTGACACAGCGCTTGCCAAGCCCCCCCTGCCTGTATTACAACGGCATTTCCTGACAGCGTGGAAGGAACGCATGCGAGCAAGCAAGCGCGTATGGTACGTTGGCATGAGCCTGCTCATGGCCTGCCTGTGTGGCGCAGCCGTGGCTGCAGGCGCTGTGGTGCAAGGGGCGGTGAATGCCAATGTCCGGAGTGGCAGTTCCGAGCATGCCCGCATTATCCGGTCCTTGCCGCCAGGGACGGTGCTGGAAGTGTTGCAAACGGGCGACAGTTTTACCCAGATCAAGGCACCGGACGGTACCACGGGCTGGGTGTTGAACCGTCTGTTGAAGCTTGATGCGACTGCTCCGGCCAGCGCGGCCTCTGCGCCGGTGGCGGCAAGTGTGGCGCCCCCGACGACGGTGACCGAGCTGCAGACGGTACAGCAGCAACTGAAGCTTGCGCAGCAGGAGATACGGCGATTGCAGGTGCAAGCCAGCCAGACGCCGGCCAAACCGGCGTCGACGCTGGTGATGGACCCGTTGCCCGTGCAACTGAACCCGATTGTCTGGCTGGTGCTGGTATTGGGCGCATTCGTGCTGGGGGTGCTATTGGGTATCCTCTGGCTGGAACATCGTTACAGAAAGAAATTGCATGGTTTACGCATTTAGTCGCAAACATATTGCCGCTGGCCTTTTGGCCCTGCTATGCGGTGGACTGGCCCAGGCCCAGGTGTATTCCTGGATTGACCCGGCGACGGGCAAGAAGATCTATTCCGATCAGCCGCCGCCGCCGAATGTCAAAAATGCAACCAGCAAGGACTACAAGCCCAATGTGGTGTCCACCAGCGAGCTGCCATTTTCGGTGCAGGATGCCGTCAAACGTAACCCGGTCACGCTGTATGCCAATGCTTGCGATATCTGCAAGCAGGGCCAGCAATTGCTGGAAAAGCGAGGCATCCCGCACAGCCGCAAGAATCCGGAGAGTGACGCAGCAGCCTCGGCTGAACTGAAGAAGCGCATCGGTTCGCAAGAGGTGCCGGTATTGCTGGTGGGCGAGAAAGTGCTCAAGGGTTTTGATGAAGCATCTTGGAATGCGGCGCTGGATGCTGCGGGCTATCCCCGCACCAGCATGAAGGGTCTGCCGGGTACTCAGCCCAAGGCTGCAACACCCCCTCCCGCCGCGGCACCGCAGCCGGGCAAGGCGGGAACCCCGGCTGCAGGCGGAACCGGAGGCGGCTCCTCAAGCAGTGGCGGCAATGCGCCCGCGGGAGGCAGTTCGGGTACGCCGGCCAAGTCGGGAAGCTCCGGGACGCCTGCCCCAGTACAGCCACCGGCACCGGGTTCACCACAATAAGCCGATTGACACATTCAGGCGGCTGTGGCCGCCTGTTTCGTTTTCAGACCAAGACGAGCATCGGGTGCAGGATGTGGCTGGCGCAGTGGCCGGAAGTAGTCCTGGTCTTGGTAAAAAGCCTCATCTTGCCCTGCGTGCCAGCCCGGCACCCCGAGTACCGGCAAGGGTTTCAGATCGCGCGGGGAGCTTAGTGCGCCGTCGCGCAAGGCTGCGGCAAGCTGCTGATCCAGCGGGAGCGGACTGTCTGGCAGGTAGAGTGCCTTGGCCGTCCAGCCCCGGAACGGGGCCAGCCCTTTCTCGTATTCGGCGTGACCGAACAGGGTGTAGTCCAGCTGGGTGGACGCCTGTTGGCGTTGCTGCCACCACACTTCATGCCATTGATGTTGTTGCAGCGCCCGGGCCAGGATCGGGTCACGGTAGCGGATGATGATGCCACATTCGTCAAACAGGGTCAGCGCATCACGCAGGCGGCCTCGCTGCCGGGCGCTATCTCCTGCCTGGACGTGCAGCTGGTTCAGTATGGCTTTGCTCAGTGGGAAGCGTAGCCAGATCAGGGCATTGAACCAGTCATGCCAGTGGCGGGGGCGGCAAGGGATGGTACCGCACTGGTCGATCTGCTGCTCGAAGGCCAGCGCGGACAGTGGCGCATCTTGCTGTACAAAGCGCAGTGGAATGCCATGCTGATTGCACAGACCGTGCAGCATGGCGTGATGGTTGAGCCAGTCCAGCCCCGGCCAGTCTTGGAAGCGTGACAAACTGCCATGCCAAGCGGACAAGGGGGTAGACCAAGGTGCGGAAAACAGTAGGTCGGCCCGCCATGGCGGGCCGGAGGTGGGCTTAGGCTTCAGCTTTGGGGAGCAGCACCTGCAGTGCGGCGGCGTAGTTGGGTTCGCTGGTGATGTCGCTCACCAGTTCGGCATGCAGCACCTTGTCCTCTTCATCCAGCACGACCACCGCACGCGCCATCAGGCCCGACAAGGGTACATCGGTGATCATCACGCCGTAGTCCTTAAAGAAATCGCGACCCCGCATGGAGGAGAGGGTGACCACGTTGTCCAGCCCCTCGGTGGCGCAGGCACGAGCCTGGGCAAAGGGGGTGTCCGCCGAAATCACCAGCACCACGGTGTTGGGCAGGCTGGAAGCCAGCTCATTGAAGCGGCGCGCCGAGGCGATGCAGGTCGACGTATCCAGGCTGGGCACAATGTTCAGTACCTTGCGCTTGCCGTAATACATCGACAGAGAGACATCGTTCAGGTTTTTGTCCACCAGCATGAAGCTCTTGGCGGTGTCGCCTTCACGCGGGAAGGTGCCGCCTACATTGACCGGTTCGCCTTTCAGCATCACGGTTGCCATGGTCCGTCTCTCCTCAGTCGAGCTGCTTGCCAGGCAGCGGGGTCATATCTTGTAAGGATGGGACAGAAAACGTCCCTTGGCAAGCCCGTTGTCATGGCTGCCGGTAGGCCACATCCACCTTGTATCCAGTTGCGGTTACACCATCGAGCTTCAGCCACTGTTGAATGGCCATGGCGCTGCCCGCTGACAGGGTGGCATGCCCCGGCAGCTGTGGTGCGTACTGTTGTGGCGTGAGGATGCGGCGCGCCACCACTTCATTTTGTGTATTGGTCAAGCTCAACTCCAGCAACGGCATGGCGACCGGATAATCCGCCTTGTTGGAGAGCTCCAGTGACCAGTGCACCAAGTCCGGCTGGCCGGGTTGTGCCTCCAGCACCACATTGTCGATGCGAAGAACGTCGGCATCCTGCAGCAGGGGCGGTTTACAGCCCAATTGCGCACACAGCGGCGGCCAGATGCTACGGGTGAACGGTAGTGCCTTGTACAACGGCTCGCGATACAGCCATCCTGCCTGAGCGATCAGCCCCGCTAAGGCCAGCAGGCTGAGCAAGGCCCACAGCGGCCGCCAGCGGTCGCGCGGGCGCTGCGGGTCCAGCAGGTTCAACAAGTCCACTGGCGGCGTTGTGACCACGGCTTCAGTAACAACCTCTGCCTCGGCTTCAGCTGTTGGCAGTTTATCCTCCGGGCGGGGCTCTGCCACGGATTCAGGTGCCTCATGTGGTTCAGGTTCAGCCTTGACCTCGTCAGGCGCCGGGCTATCCTCTTCTGCAGGTGCAGGTGCAGGTGCAGGTGCAGGTGCAGGTGCAGGTGCAGGTGCAGGTGCAGGTGCAGGTGCAGGTGCAGGTGCAGGTGCAGGTGCAGGTG
>NZ_JAYREC010000007.1:0-205468 GCF_041909055.1 Leeia sp.
CCGATGATAGTGAGCAGATCGCTTGTGAAAGTAGGTCACCGCCAGGCTCCCATTTGAAGCCCCTGCAGACAGCTGCAGGGGCTTCTCGCTTTGTAGTGCGCGTAGTCGCCAACCCACGGACACAATCGCTCAAAATTCACTCTCGCTAGACGCCGAGGCGCGCCCTTGCTGGCACTACCCCTTTGCCGCAGTTCTACCAGTAGCGGTAACTGTTGAAACGGCCACCGATCAAACCGTCATCCAGTAGAATGCAGGTATTGTATTGTTGCGGAGCCCTGTCATGGACAATCCATGGTTGATCGTCGGGGGTGTGCTTAGCCTGGTTGCAGCTGCGCTACATGTAGCCATCATCTACAAAGGCCCGGCATGGTATCGCTTGTTTGGCGCAGGGGAGCGCATGGCAACCCTTGCAGAGCAGGGCAAGCTAGAGCCCGCATTGATCACCGCCAGCATCGCATTGGTTTTGCTGCTGTGGGCGTTGTATGCCTTTTCCGGAGCGGGTTTACTGCCGCCCTTCCCGCTACTGGACTGGGCGCTGGCAGGGATCACCTTGATCTACCTGTTGCGTGGTGTGCTGCCGATGCTGGCGGCGGTCTTCATGCCACAGCTGCGCACCCCGTTCATATGGTGGAGTTCGCTGATTTGTACCGTTTATGGCCTCTGCCATGCTGTCGGGCTGTTCATCTTGCTGGTCCAGTCTGGCTTGCCTCGCTACGATTAAGCGGAAGTTCCAGCATCAGTGCCCATGGCGTTGGGGCATCACCAAATGCCACGGGCTGTACGAGCTGGGCGGTGTGCGGGGATAGCATGGCCTGGTGAGGCCGACCTTCCCGTATGGCTTGCAACAGGGCTGCCGGAAGTTCGCGCGCAGGCTTGCCGAGTTTGAGTTTGTCCGGGTGAGTGACCCAGGCACCTTCGTTGGACACGAGCATGAAGCGGCCTTGGCCTAAAGGCTGCTTGCCATGCATTTCTTCCTGCAGTTGTGCCAGTGCATAGTCGAGCCCCACGACCCCCAGGAAACGCTGGTTGACCACCAAAGGCAGCATGAGCGAGGTCATCAGTACGCTTTGCCCTGCCGCCTGATAATAGTAGGGCTCCATCAGCACATCTCGCCCTAGTTTACGAGGAAGCTCATACCAGGCATTCTCACCGGGTACATCATAATTGGCCAAAGGTTCGAGGGCGACCTGGCCATTGGCGCGGTTCCAGTACGGCAAGAAGCGACCACTGTGATCGTGCCCTTCCTGGTTGATGTAATCGGCATCGTGCTGGTCAAGCGCATTCGGCTCCCAGCCACTGGAGAGGGCGAACAATTCGGGGTAGCGACCCAGCAGGGTGCGCATTTGTGTATTGATCTGCTCACGACTGAGGGCGCACCCCGCCGCCACCGTGCTGACCAGCAGGTGACGCAAACCATCGGCAACGGTTGCCATGCGGGTAAAGCGAGCAGACAGGGTGGCAGCTTCACCAGCCAGAATGGCATCCGCTTTCTGCAGCACTGCCTCTTGCTCGGCGCGTTCCACACCTTCTACCGCGTGTCCGGTTTCTTGCTGGATTTGCTGGATCATGCCGCTGATTTCAGCGGTGGCGGTGGCGGTACGTTCGGCCAGTTTACGCACTTCATCAGCGACTACCGCAAAGCCGCGCCCCTGCTCACCAGCACGGGCCGCCTCAATCGCAGCATTCAAGGCCAGCAGGTTAGTGTGCTTGGTAATCTGGGTGATGGTGTCGGTGATGCTGCCGATATCCCTGGAGCGCTGCTCCAGCCGGGACACCATCTGCTTGACTTGCTCGATGGTGCCGCCGTGTTGCACGCCTGCCATGCTATGCCCTCCCAGTGTGGAAAGGGCAGTATAGGAAAGGCGGCCGGAGGTGGAAACCGCTATCGGCAGGGCCGATGCTGGCCATCATCCTTGCTTATGGCGTGACCGGCGCTGCTGCTGAGGCTTGGCGTCGCGGCTGCGACGTTGCGGACGTACTCTGGCATTCTGTGCCTGTAGCATGGCATCAATTTCTACCGAGACCCTGCGCGCCAGTTCAACGGCGGCCTC
Source organism: Leeia sp. (assembly GCF_041909055.1). NCBI lineage: Bacteria > Pseudomonadati > Pseudomonadota > Betaproteobacteria > Neisseriales > Leeiaceae > Leeia > Leeia sp. The sequence continues at coordinate 2,052 of NZ_JAYREC010000007.1, forward strand.
ACCATCTGGAAAGTATTCGGGCTTGCGGTAGCTGAGCCAAGCGTAAGCGGAGTAGCACTTGCAGGCATCTTCAGCGGCTTGCAGCGGAAAGCGGGCATGACGCCAGTTTTCCTGCTGCAAGGGCATGCGCTGTTGTTTGGCCAGACCACGAGCCCAGCCCATCAGGGCGTCACTCAGGCGTGGGATACGGGTGGAAATCGGCACCAGTGACAACATCAAGCGGTCGGCCAGTTGCAGGGGTAGCACATCGAGCCAGGCTGCACGTTCCACTTGTTCAGCCAGATTGGCCGGGATGAAAAAGTCGTCGCTTACGTCGATGTTCCGGGCGAACAGCTTCAGCAGTTTTTCCAGTCCCTGCTCGCCGGTGGCTCGGCTGATTTGCTGCAGCTGATCGAGCGAGGGGGCAACCTTGAAGCCGGTGTCGCGCAAGGGGTCGATGCGTGCCTTGAGCAAACGCTTCAGCAAACGGTGCGTGCCGTCATCGAAACCCGACACAAAGCCCGCTTCGTGCATGCCATAGCGCCCGGCACGCCCGGCAATCTGCTGTGCCAGCCAGGGTTCGAGGACCGTTTCTTCCTTGCCATCGAATTTTTCGGCGGTGGTGAACACGATACGGGACACCGGCAGATTCAAGCCCATGCCGATGGCGTCGGTACCCACCAGCACATCGGCCTCGCCTTCGCGGAATCGTTTGGCTTGAGCGCGTCGCACTTCGGGTGACAGATTACCGTAAATGGTGGCGACGGACAGGCCCGCAGCGGTGATCTGATCCCGCCAGTACAGCACGTCCTTGCGGGAAAATGCGATGACGGCATCACCGCGACGCAGATTACCCATGCTGCGTACTGGCTGGGGCTCCAGCGTGAGTGGCGACTTGCGTTCCAGCTCGATGATTTCCAGTGGGCAACCGAGCCTGCGGGCGAGCGCCTCAATGGCGGGGCGGGCATTCAACGCCCCGACCAGATAGACACGCTCGGCGGGGGCGCCGCAGACGGCAGCCGTCCAGGCGCTGCCCCGGTCGGGGTCGTCCAGCATCTGGATTTCGTCAATGATGGCGACTTCGACCACGCGCCGGGTATTCAGCATCTCGATGGTGCTGGCAACGTGGGTTGCACCCGGGGTTAAACGTTGTTCTTCGCCGGTAATCAGGCTGACGGCGACGCCTTGCTCCTCCAGCCGCTCAAAGTTCTCCAGCGCCAGCAAGCGCAGTGGGGCTAGGTAGACGCCACTGGCGGCCTGCGCCAGATCCTGCATGGCGCGGTGGGTCTTGCCCGAGTTGGTAGGGCCAAGCACGGCAATGAAGCGGCGCACCATCCGGTGCGCGGCGATAAAGGTTTCCGGGTATTGGTCCAGTTTGATTGAGGACTGGGCCAGTGCTGCATTTTCTTGCTCACGTGCACGCTCTGCGGCGGCTTCTATCCGCTCTTCCACCACCTGGAAGCGCTGGGCCGCCAGCTGCACATCGCTGACCAGGGCGGAAAAGTGCGGCAGGGCATCAACGCCCAAACGCTCTGCCAGCAGCATGGCCTTGAACACAAACGCTTGCACATCGCGCTGAAAGGTGAGCGCTGTATCTTGCGGGAAGCGGGAATGCACCAGCTCATACTGGCCTTCCGGCCCCAGTTTTTGCCATTTGCCGCTTTTGGCCAGGGTGCCATTGGCGGGGATCAGCTGGTAGCGGACAGTATACGAGCCTGCCTGCACCGTACCGCCGAGTGACAGGGCGACGACACCATCACCCTGTACCAGTCGTGCGCCCAGCAGGGTCAGCCAATGATCCAGCGGTGTGCTGTCCGTACGGGGTGGGGTGCGGGTACTCAGGGGAAAACCTCAGTTGGCTGGGTCAGGCCGCATTCGGGGTGCGGCGGGCAAGGTGGATGCGGTTACGGCCTTCGCGCTTGGCATGATACAAGGCTTCATCGGCCGCATTGATCAGGTCTTCCGCATCGCTGGAGATCGTCTGATCGGCGGCACCGGCGCTGAAGCTGACACTGAAATGCTGGTCACGGTAAGGGTGGCGGATGCAGGCGAAATCGGTGCGGATGCGATCCAGGATGCCCTGTGCCTGTTCGGCATCCACACCTGGCAGGCCGACCACAAATTCCTCACCGCCATAGCGCCCGACGATATCGGTTTTGCGCAGGCGCTGACGCAACAGCCAGGCGAGGCTGCGGATGACCTGATCCCCCATCGGATGGCCATAGGTGTCATTGACCCGTTTGAAGTGATCAATGTCGATCATGGCGATGGTCATGGGTTGCCCTTGAGCCAGCATGCTGGACAGACTGGCCTCGAGCGAGGTTTTGGTGCTGGTATGGTTGAGCAAACCGGTCAGGCTGTCGTGATACATGGAGCGGCGCAGCGCACGGTAGCGCTCGACCTTGCTCTTGACGATGGCGTTAAGAAACACCGGGTTGAATGGCTTGGTCAGGAACAGGTCACCGCCGAGACGCAAAGCCTCCACCTGCAAGGCCACATCGGTCTCGCCGGACAGGTAAACGATGGGGATGGACAGGTAGTGATTGTCCTGGCGAATGATGCGAGTGGCTTCCACTCCCGTGCAACCCGGCATGTGCATGTCCATCAGGATCAGTTCCGGATTGAACTGGTGCAGGGCGTGTAGCACCTGCTTCGGATCCTGTATGGCCTGCGTGCTGATCTGGCGCTCGTCCAGTGCACGTTGCACCAGCTTGGTCGCTGTCAATGAATCTTCCACGATCAGGATGCGGAACGGCTCCAGATCGACCGGCTCACCCAGCTCCAGCAGGCGAGCGACAATCTGATCCACCGGGGTGTCCTCCAGCAAGCAAATGTCACAGCCGCCGGCCAGTGAGCTTTGCAGCAGATTGAACTCCGCGCGCATGGAGAGGCCAATGATGCGGCAGGCCGGCAATTGCGCGCGCAGCGTTGCCAGCCGATGTTGCCATTCCTCCAGTTCACACCCGGTTGCGTCCAGCAGCAGCATCGGCATGTCATCCATCACTGGCGGCAGCTCGTGATAATGGTGGCTGCTGGCCTTCATGCCAAAGTAGCCCAGCTGCGCCAGCATGTCCTGCCAGCGTTCGGCCTGCTTGGAGAGCAACCAGATGCTGCGAAAGCCTGGCGCATCCGCTACCGGCTCAGCCTCGCCGTGTACGGCGCGCCGCTCCTGGCGGAGCTTGACGTCGGCCAGGTGCTGCTGCATGGCTTGCGACAATCGTGCCATCTGCCCTGAGATCTCAATCTGGGCCTCCGCGGGCAGCGGGTGATTGCTATCATCACCAAACAGGCTCAGCGCCAGTTGCTCCAGCGACTGCCCGGCATGATTCAGCCCGGCCAGACCTTTGTCCTGCAGAAATTCCGTGAGGCTGTTGAGCGAGATAACAAACTCGACAAAGCCTTCAAACTCGGGTCGTTTCCGGTAGCTTTCCCAGCAGGATTCAACGGATTGATGCTTGCCAGCGAGCTCTAGGGGGGAGTAGGACATCGATCTGATAAGTGGTCAGGGCTGCGATTGGGGGCCAGTACATCAAAATAATGGATTATTGCCGTACGCAATGATGGCAGCACAGCATCCTACCAGCCTTCAGCGGTTTTCGGGAAAAAAACAGCATGCGATCAAGCTGTTGCAGGGCCGGTTACAGGTCAAAACCACAAAGCAGGGCGGACATGGGAAAATGTCGCAGTATCCTGATTCTCACGAAGGTATTTTGATGTCTGCTGTCCAGCAATTGCACCAGCTGTTACTGTTCCCCCTGTCAGAGGCAGAGCTGGCTTCCGGCCATGATGGCGTGGCGCTGTCGCTGGATGTTCAGCAAGATCAGGCGCAGTCCTTGCTCGAAGGCGTGCTGGAGCAATATACCAGCCGCTTGGGCAAAGGATACGGTCGCCCTGGCGAACTGGATGATGCCCAGGTCAAGCGCTGGCTGACGGCGCATGCCGTGGCACAGTCGCTGGACTTTGCGACGTTGTGCCAGCACTGGCATGGGCACGCCAGGCAGTGCCTGCAGGGCGGGCCGGTTCCAGGCCATTGGTTGATGTTTGCCCGCCTGCAGCAAGGTTCTGCCGACGTGATCCTGTTGGCCTTGCTGCCACAAAGGCAGGTGCTGCAGATGCAGCAAGGGCACTTGCAGGTGCAGTCGGTGCTGGACTTGCCGTCGATTCAGCTGGCCGGGCGGATTGATCTGACCGCTTGGCAGCAAGGCACTGAGCGCTGCATTGGCTTCTTGCGGGGGCGGGGTGATGGCAGCCCGGGCTTCAAGCGCCTGCTGGGCTGTGAGGACGTGATGGTGCCGCTGAAAGAGACGCAAAAGCTGGTGCAGGGCCTGACCCGTTTTGCAGAGGAGGAGGCGGTTCCTGCGGAGCAGCGAGATCAAGTGTTTGCACAGATGCATGGCGCACTGGAGGCGCTGGGCGAGCGCGGCACGCCGCTGGCGCTGGACGAGCTGATCAAGCAGAGCTGGCCTGAGGCGCCTGCCCGCTTGCAAACGGTACTGGCAGAGCAGGCGGTGACCGATGGCTTTGTGCCGGACCGGCGTGCGCTGAAGCCTTTGACGCGCTTCAAAGCGGCCGGAGAGCACTGGCGGCTGGAGTTCGACCGTCGCAGCCTGCGCAGTGGCGAGGTCATTTATGAGCGTCAGCATGACCGGCTGGTATTGACCGGTCTGCCAGAATCCCTGCGCGCCGCCTTGCAGGCGGACTGACGAATTTAACGCTCGACCCGGTGACCCTGCAGGAATAGCCGGACAGCACTGTGAACTTGCTGGGTCAACTGCTCGCGGGTCGGCGCATCCAGTGCCAGCAGCGTGCGCCGGTAGCAGCCGGCATCGCAGAGCTGCATGAATTGTTCGGCGGCCAGTGGACGGTCGGGAAAGTGGTACTGGCCTACCTGATTGACCAGCCCAAAGTAATCGGCCATGTGCTGCACCGCCAGACCAGGGCCGGTGGCTTCCACCATCTTGCCCAGCTCCGGGAAATTGACCGCTTCTGCCAGCACAATGCGGATGAAGGTCATGTGCTCGTGGTCGAGCAACTCTTCCACCATGTGCAGGCCAAATTCGGTCAAAACCGCAGCGGGGTTTTGCGGGTCCAGTGGCGTGTCATGAGCATGGCTGCCACTGGTGGCATCATAACAATCCCCCTGGATCATGGTGGCGAACAAGGTTTCCTTGTTGGCAAAGTAGTTGTAGAGCGTGCCTTTGGAGACACCCGCTTCGCGCGCAATGCGGTCCATACTGGCGCTGCCGTAACCGGATTCCAGAAAGACCTGACGCGCGCCACGCAGAATCTGGTCGTATTTGGCTTTGCTGAGGCCCGGGCGCAGCACGGGCAGGCTGTAGCTTGGGTTGTCCACAGCGGGCTTATCCGGCAAAGCCTGCGGGGGCGCTGGAAAACAATCGCGTATCCATAGGGGCAGTTTCAATTAAGGTTACATGAAGTTATTCTATATTGACTGAACGGTTCGGTCAATGTAGGATTGACTGAACTGTTCAGTTCACTCTGGCTGCGCTGAAAGGTGTGAGCTGAACCAGCAATAGCGTTGAGCACAGGAGCCAGCAATGAGGCGGTTTGGGGAGTGGATCGTGCAACGCCCGCAAATGACGGGACTGATCGTGGTGGGATTGCTGACGGGGTGTGCGGTTCAAGTTCCCCAGCCCGATGCAGCAACAATGAACCCGCAGGCCACCCGCTGGGAGGCAAGCAAGCCGGTGGTGGACCCGCAGCGTGTGGTGGCGCTGCAAGATTGGTGGGCAGGCTGGCATGATGCCGTGCTGCAGCGCCTGCAGGTGGCTGCGCAGCAATCCAGCCCGTCGCTGCAGCAAGCAACCGCGCGTATTCAGGAGGCGAGGGCGGATGCTGCCGCTGCGGGCGCGGCGCTGTGGCCCCGGCTGACCCTGCATGGCGCGGATACCCATAGTCGCAACGAAGTGCAGCAGCCGAACGAGCGCCTGCATACACAAAGCCTGGGGCTGGATGCCAGCTGGGAGTTGGACCTGTTTGGCGGGGTGGCGGCAGCGCGGCAGAGTTATCTGGCCACCCAGTCGGCCCGTGATGCCGAATGGCACGATGCCCGCATCAGCCTGGCCGCAGAGGTGGCCAATACCTATGTCATGCTGCGCAGCCTGGAACAGCAAATCCAGCTGCAACAAGAGCAGCAGCGCTCATTGCAGCAGACGCATTTGCTGGTTGAGAAACGTCGTCAGGCCGGATGGTCGTCGGCAACCGATGTGTTGAATCTGGATGCCGCGCTGGCCAATGGCCAGAGTCAGCTGCAGGAGTTGCAGTCTGCACGTGACCTGACCATCAAGGGGCTGGTCGCCCTGACGGGGGGTGCCGAGCGTGACGTACGTGATTGGGTGGCAGTGGGCTATGCCAGCCAGCCACAACCGCCAGGACTGGTGGTGGATGACGTTCCCGCCAATGTGCTGCAGCAGCGGCCTGATATCCGCATTGCGGCAGATGGCATTCGCTCTGCCGCTTCCGCAGTGGGAGTGGCCGAGGCGCTGCGCTACCCCTCGGTGTCGCTGCTGGGCAGCATCAGCCGCCTGCGGGTAGGAAGTGCTGGTGCAACCATTGAGGGCAACAGCTGGTCCTTTGGCCCCAGCATCAGCTTCCCGCTGTTCGATGGCGGCCGGCTCAAGGCGCAACAAGAGGCCGCAGAGGCCCGCTACCAGCAAAGCGTTGCCGCCTATCAAGGTCTGGTACGGCAAGCGGTGCGTGAAGTGGAAGAGGCCTTGGTGCGGCTGGAAGGGAGCCGCATACGCGAGCAGCAATTGCGACAGGCCGTGAGCGCCTATCAGCAGGTGTACCGGAATACCGATATTTTGTGGAAGGCGGGAAGCGTTAGCCAGCTGGAGCTGGAAGAGGCGCGTCGCCAATGGCGTGGTGCCGAAATGGCGCTGGCACAGCTGCAGCGTGAACGGGTCAGCTACTGGATCGCCTTGTATAAAGCTACGGGCGGCGACTGGACCCAAGTACGTCAGCAGCCTCGTTAACTGGACTGGATTGAAACATGTCAGGAGTACCGAAAATGTTGTTCAACAGCAGCGAGCCGGGTGACCCACAGCAGACGGTTTCGCCACGCCAGATGCGACCATTGGCGTGGGCCACCTTGGGAGGGCTGGCCATGATGACAGCCTTGCTGGGCGCATGCGGCCAATCCGGGCAGGAGAAACCTGCTGCCCCACCTCCGCGCCCCGCGCTGGCGGTCACAGTCACGCAACCCACAGTCGTGAACATGCCGGACATTATCCGAGCCAATGGCAGCATTGCGGCATGGCAAGAGCTAGCCGTCAGCACCGAGCTGCAGGGGCTGCGGCTGGTTGAGCTGCCGGTGTCGGTCGGGGATGTGGTGCGCAAGGGGCAGTTGCTGGCCCGTTTTGATGATCAGACGGTGCAGGCAGAATTGAAACAAGCCTCGGCAGCCGTCAATGAAGCGGAAACCGCTTACCGTGAAGCCAAAGACAATGCCAACCGTGCGCGCCAGGTCGATAAAACCGGAGCCATGAGCGCACAGCAGGTCAGCCAGTTTCTCGCGCAGGAACAGATGGCGGATGCTCGTCGTCAAACCGCTCGTGCGCAACTGCAGACCGTGCAACTACGGCTGGCGCGTACCCGAGTGCTCGCCCCGGACAGTGGTGTGATCAGCGCCCGCCCGGCCACCCTGGGCAGCGTGGGGCAACCTGGAGTAGAACTGGTGCGCCTGGTCCGGCAGAGCCGGCTGGAATGGCGAGCCGATGTGACCGCGGCGGAGAGTGTGCGGGTACGCCCCGGACAAACTGCTCGCCTGGCCGGGCCGGACGGCACGGTACAGACCGGTACGGTACGGCAGGTATCACCCGTGGTGGATGCGCAAAGCCGCAATGTGCAGGTCTTCATCGACATTCCGAGCACCGACCCGGCGCTCGGCAAGCTCAAGCCAGGCATGTTCGCCAAAGGGGAGCTACAGGTGGGCACCCGTACGACCCTGACCTTGCCGGGCAGCGCCATCGTACTGCGGGATGGCTTCGCACATGTGTTTGTGCTGCAGGCCAAGAACCGCATTCATCTGCAACGGGTGCAGGCCGGACAGCAATTGAGTGGCCGTGTCGAGGTATCGGGTCTGCCGGCGACCAGTCAGGTAGTTGCCAGTGGTGGTGGCTTCCTCAATGACGGCGATACGGTCAAGGTCGTTACACGCTAAGGCGTTTCCGGACCGCTAAATACAAGAGGTTGCAATGAACTTTTCTGCATGGGCGATCAAGAAACCGATCCCGTCCCTGATGTTGTTCATCCTGCTGACACTGGCCGGGATACTGACCTTCAAAGCCATGAAGGTGCAGAGTTTCCCCGATGTGGAGCTGCCGATGGTCACCATCACCGCAGCGCTGCCGGGTGCCGCGCCCGCTCAGCTGGAAAGCGAGGTGGCGCGCAAGCTGGAAAATGCCGTGGCGTCGCTGCGGGGCGTCAAACAGGTGTACTCCAAGATTCAGGACGGTCTGGTGCTGGTCACGGTCGAATTTATCCTGGAAAAGCCGATCACCGAGGCGGTGGACGATGTCCGCAATGCGGTCAGCGGGGTGCGCAGTGACCTCCCGGGGGACTTGAAAGACCCGGTGATCAGCAAGGTCGATTTCAGCGACCAGGCCATTCTGGTGTACACCATCAGTGTCGCCGGCATGGACGAGGAGCAGCTGTCTTGGCTGATTGATAACCGTATTTCCAAGGACTTGCGTGGGGTTGCCGGTATTGGCCGGGTGACACGGGTGGGCGGCTTGAACCGGCAGGTCAGTGTTGAGCTGGACCCGGCACGCATGCAGGCGCTTGGCGTGACGGCACTGGATGTGTCGCGCCAGTTGCTGATCACGCAGAAAGACGCCTCCGGTGGTCGTACCGAGCTCAGCGGGTCGGAGCAGGCGGTGCGTACCCTCGGGACGGTCAAGACTGCTGAAGAAGTAGGGAATATGGAGCTGGCACTGGTGGATGGCCGGCGCATCCGCTTGAACCAGATTGCCACCGTCAAGGATACGGTGGCGGATCGCCGCAGCGCCGCCATGCTCGATGGCAAGCCGGTGGTCGGCTTCGAGCTGACCCGTTCCCGCGGTGCCGGGGAAATGGATGTGGCGACCGCGGTGCGTGCGCGCATGGCCCAACTCAAGTCAGCCGTGCCTGGCCTGCAGTATGCCGAGGTCTTTGACATGGCGACGCCGGTGCAGGAGCAATTTGATGGCTCCATGCACCTGCTGTATGAAGGCGCCTTGCTGGCCATCATCGTGGTGTGGTTCTTCCTGCGGGACTGGCGCGCGACCTTTGTCTCGGCGGTGGCCTTGCCGCTGTCGGTGATCCCGACCTTCATCGGCATGCACTACTTTGGCTTCACCCTCAATGTGGTGACGCTGCTGTCACTCGCGCTGGTGGTGGGGATTCTGGTGGACGATGCCATCGTGGAGATCGAGAACATCGTACGCCACCTGCACATGGGCAAAACCCCGTATCAGGCAGCCATGGAGGCAGCTGACGAGATCGGTATGGCGGTGATTGCCACCACGCTGGCGCTGGTGGCGGTGTTCCTGCCGACGGCCTTCATGGACGGCATTGTGGGGCGGTTCTTCAAGCAATTCGGCTGGACTGCGGCACTGGCCGTGCTGGCATCCCTGCTGGTGGCCCGTCTGCTGACGCCGATGATGGCCGCCTACATGCTGAAGAAGATTGATTACCACCCGAAAGAGGGCGCGGTCACGCGCGGGTACATGGCGGTCGCCAGCTGGTGCTTGCGGCATCGCCTGCTCACCGTGCTGATGACGATCGGCTTCTTCATCGGCTCGATGGCGTTGTCGGGCTTGCTGAAAACCGGTTTCGTGCCTGCCGATGACATGTCGCAAACTGCGGTCAAGATCGAATTGCCGCCTGGCAGTACCTTTGAGCAGACCCGGGACATGGCAGAGCGTACGCGCAAGCTGCTGATGACGCAGCCTTACATCAAGCGGGTGTATACCGCCATTGGTGGCGGCTCTGCCGGGACGGACCTGTTTGCCGATGGCGGTGCGGCCAGTGTGACCCAGGCCAGCTTGATGCTTACGCTGGCGGATCGCCATGAGCGGCCGATCACCAAGACCCGACTGGAAGGCTTGCTGCGTGAAAAACTGTCGGTACTGCCCGGCGTGCGGGTCACGGTGGGGCTGGGGGGCAATGGCGAGAAGTACCAGATGGTGCTGGTGTCCGATGATCCGCAAATGCTGTATCGCACCGTCGAGAAGGTCAAGCAGGAGCTGTACACCATCCCGGGATTGGGCGCGGTGACGGCCAATGCCAGTCTGGAGCGACCCGAGATCGAGATTCGTCCCGACCCGGCACGTGCAGCAGACCTGGGGGTGACGCCGGGGGCCATTGCCGAAGTGGTGCGGGTGGCGACCGTCGGGGACTATGACACCCAGCAGTCGAAGCTGAATCTGCCCGATCGGCAAGTGCCCATTGTGGTGCGTATGGGGCCGGATGTGCGCCACAATCTGGAGCTGTTGTCGCGGCTGATGGTGCCGGGTAGCAAAGGACCGGTGATGCTGGGGCAAGTGGCCACCCTGCGGCTGTCCAGTGGCCCGACACAGATTGAGCGGCAAAGCCAGTCGCGCTCGGTGATGTTCAATATCGAGCTCAATGGTCGCTCGCTGGGTGAGGTGGCGATGGCGGTGGATAAATTGCCAACCTTGCAGAACCTGCCTGCCGGTGTGAAGAAGAAGGAAGTGGGCGACAGTGAAGAGCAAGGCAAGCTGTTTGCCAGCTTCGGTCTGGCCATGCTGGCCGGGGTCGTGTGCATCTACATGGTGCTGGTGCTGCTGTTCCATGATTTCCTGCAGCCGATCACCATCCTGATCGCCTTGCCCTTGTCGCTGGGGGGGGCGTTCATGGGGCTGCTGATTGGTGGCAGCGAGATGGGCATGCCGGCGCTGATTGGCCTGATCATGCTAATGGGGATTGCCTCCAAGAACTCCATTCTGCTGGTTGAGTATGCGGTAACGGCGCGGGATCAGGGCATGGCGCGGTTTGAGGCGCTGATGGATGCCTGCCACAAGCGAGCGCGGCCGATCGTGATGACCTCCCTTGCCATGGGCGCAGGCATGCTGCCGATTGCGCTGGGGATTGGGGTGGATCCGAGCTTCCGTGCACCGATGGCGATTGCGGTGATCGGTGGCCTGGTGACCTCGACCATCCTGAGTTTGCTGGTGGTGCCGGTGTTCTACACCCTGATTGATGATTTCCAGCAATTCATGCGCCGTAAGGCCAAGTGGTGAGGCGATTCTACTTGCCTGCACACTGATCAGGTCCGACCGGACAGGCTGCATCGCCTGTCCGGTCCGTCAGACGCTACAATGCAGGTTTCCCCGTTTTCTGTTTCAGGTTCCCCCATGCAAGCATCTACCCCAAGCGTTGACAGGGTCATCGCCGCGACCCGACATTGGCTGGAGCAGGCCGTGATTGGCCTGAACCTGTGCCCGTTTGCCAAGTCGGTGTACGTCAAAAATCAGGTGCGGATTGTGGTGAGTGAGGCGCCTCATCTTGATGGATTCCTCGAGGATCTGGACCGGGAACTGCTGGCACTGAACGAAGCCGACCCGGAGCAGGTGGATACCACGCTGCTGATCCACCCAAGCTTGCTGAACGACTTCCTTGTGTTCCATGATGTGACGCAGATTGCCGAAGAAGCAGTGGTGGAGCATGGGCTGGAGGGGGTGCTGCAGGTGGCGAGCTTCCACCCGCAATTCCAGTTCGAAGGGACGGACCCGGACGACATTGACAACAACACCAACCGTTCGCCCTATCCCACGCTGCACTTGTTGCGTGAGCAAAGTATCGAACGTGCCGTGCTGGCCTTTCCGGATCCTTCCACCATCTACTGGCGCAATATCGAAACCCTGACACAGTTAGGCCATGCCGGCTGGCAGGCGCTGATGTCCCAACCAGGAGAAGCGGGTGAGTGAACCGCGCAGTTTGAGCCAGCAGGTGAACGAACGTATCCTGTTGCTGCTGTTGTGTGGGGTGCAATTTACCCACATCGTTGATTTCATGATTATGATGCCACTGGGGCCGCAGCTGATGCGCAGCATGCACATCACCCCGGCGGCGTTTTCCTTTCTGGTGTCCAGCTACGCCTGGAGCTCAGCGCTGGCCGGGTTGGTGGCAGGTTTCCTGCTGGACCGGTTTGACCGGCGTCAGGCCCATCTGGTGCTCTATGTCGGCTTTATCCTCGCTACCGTGGTCTGCGGGGTGGCCTCAGACTATTGGTCGCTGATGATCGGGCGGGTTCTGGCCGGAGCGTTTGCCGGGGTCATGAGTGCCGGCACCATGGCCATCCTGGTGGATGTGATTCCGGTGGAGCGTCGTGGCCCGGCCATGGGCATCGTGATGGGCGCCTTCAGTCTGGCAGCCATTATTGGCGTGCCCTTCAGCCTCTACCTCGCGGCGCACTGGGGCTGGCGCGTACCTTTCTTGGCCGTGGCTGGCTTCGCCGTGTTGATGCTGTTGGTGGCCTGGCAGCAGTTGCCCAGCTTGCGCGGGCATATGGGGCGAGCCCCGCTGTCCTTGCTGGGACAGTTGCACGCCATCTTTACGCCACGGCATCATCAAGTAGCGTTTGCCTTGATGTCTGCGGTCATTGTGTCCGGCTTCCTGATCATTCCTTTCCTCAGTCCCTCACTGGTGGCCAACGTCGGCGTGAAGGAATCCGAGCTGCCCTGGGTGTATATTGCCGGGGGTATTCCCACCTTGTTCACCGCACCCCTGATCGGGCGCTGGTCTGACCGGTTTGGTGCCGGCAAGGTGTTCACGCTGGTGGCGCTGTGTGCCATGCCGGCCATGTTGCTGACCACCTGCCTGTATGGCCCTATGCCTTTGTGGCTGGCGTTGCTGGTGTCAACCTCGTTCATGATTCTGGTGTCCGGGCGCTTTACCCCGCTGATGAGCCTGACCTCGCGGGTGGCAGAGCCTCACCTGCGCGGCAGCTTCATGAGTTTCATCAATGTGTTTCGTGACCTCTCCAGCGGGGCGGGGGCTGCGATCGCAGGCGCGATTCTGCTCAAGGACGAAGCGGGACACCTGCTGCACTTCCCCTGGGTGGGGGTGCTCAGCATGGTAGTCTCGTTGCTGGCCATCGTGCTGGCACTGTGGTTGTCACGCTTGTTAAATGCCCAAGCCAAGGCTTGAATCAGGCGGCAGCCTGCAAACTGAGAATCTGGAAAAACGATGCAAAATGAACAATTTGAATTAACGAGCGAATACATTGCCCTGTGTGATCTGCTGAAACTGGTGGGCGTGGCCAATAGTGGAGGTCAGGGCAAGCAGATGGTCAGTGACGGCATCGTCACCGTCGATGGGGAAGTTGAGCTGCGCAAGGCGGCCAAGATTCGGGCCGGGCAAGTGGTGGAATGCGCCGGAGTGCGCATTACCGTGGTGTAAAACAAAACAGGCCCTCATTCTGAGGGCCTGTTTTGTTTGTCGGGAGGCTTACTTCTCGACGAAGGCGCGTTCAATCACATAGTCGCCCGGCACGCCCACGCGCGGAGACACCTGGAAACCGAAACGGTCCAGAATGGCGGCAGTGTCTTTCAACATGCTGGGGCTGCCACACAGCATGGCGCGGTCGGTTTCCGGATTGATCGGCGGCAGGCCCAAGTCGGCGCACAGCTTGCCGGATTCCAGCAAATCGGTCAGGCGGCCCTGGTTGCGGAATGGCTCACGGGTCACCGAGGGGTAATACACCAGCTTGTCGCGCACCATGTCACCAAAGTACTCGTGGTGCGGCAGTTCGTTCTGAATGTAGTCGGCATAGGCCAGTTCGTTGACATAGCGCACGCCGTGGAACAGGATCACTTTGTCGAAGCGCTCATAGGCTTCCGGGTCTTTGATGATGCTCAGGAACGGGGCCAGACCGGTCCCGGTACCAAACAGGAACAGGTTCTTGCCGGGTTTCAGGTCGCTCACCACCAGCGTGCCGGTTGGCTTGCGCGACACCAGGATGGTGTCGCCTTCCTTCAGATGCTGCAGGCGAGAGGTCAGCGGACCGTTTTGCACCTTGATGCTGAAAAACTCCAGCTCTTCTTCATAATTGGCACTGGCGATACTGTAGGCGCGCATCAGTGGCTTGCCATCCACTTCCAGTCCGATCATCACAAAATGACCGTTCTCGAAGCGCAGTCCGTCATCGCGGGTGGTCTTGAAGCTGAACAGGGTGTCGTTCCAGTGGCGCACACTGGTCACGGTCTCTTGGGCGTAGTTGGCCATGGTATGAAGTCTTCGCGTGATGCGCTGCAAAATTGATATTGTACCTGAACGGTTTAGAATTTTATTGCGTCAGCGCATGTTATGGCTAGGCTGATTCGTTCTAAGAATATGCAGGAGTCGGCTTATTTTGCGCTCAACCCTCATTCAATGGGTAAAGCTACACCCCGAGGCGCCGCACAAGCCGCAGATGGGGCAACCGTGCAATGGCTGCGGGGTGTGCTGTGCCGCCGAGCTCTGTCCGCTGGCACGCCTGCGTTTTCTGAAACGGCAAGGGCCGTGCCCTGCCTTGCAATGGCGTGGAACGCAGTATGGTTGCGGGATGCTGCTGGCACCAGAGCGTTACTTGCCGTTTGCTGCCTGGTGGCGGAGCCGCCTCGGGCAGCGCTGCTTGCGGCGCTGGCTGGGGGTGGGGGTGGGTTGTGATGCCGATTGTGAAGTGAGTGCGGAGGAGCACTAGGCCACATGGCATAATGGCAGGCATGTTTCCTTGCGGATGTTTGCCATGAGTGTGCCCCAGCTGTCTGCCGCAGCCTTGCGTGTGCTGTCTTCCCTGTCGGAGAAGCAACGCACAGTGCCTGATACCTACCCGATGACGCTCAATGCGCTGCAATCCGCTTGCAACCAGAAAACCAGCCGCGAACCGGTGCTGACCCTTTCTGAGGCGGAGATTCTGGCTGCACTGGATGAGCTGCGTGATCTGGGCTGGATCACGGAGCAGAGTGGCGGTCGCGCCAGCCGCTTTGCGCAGCAGTTTGACAAGGCATTGCAGTTGCCCAGCCAGTCGGTGGCCATCCTCACCGTGCTGATGCTGCGCGGGCCGCAAACGGCAGGGGAGCTACGGCTCAACTGTGAGCGCATGCATCGCTTTGCCGATATCTCCGCGGTGGAAGCCTTTCTTGAAGAACTGTCCGAGCGAGCAGCCGGCGCGCTGGTACGCCTGCTGCCGCGCCAGCCAGGGGCACGGGAGAGTCGCTGGGTGCATCTGCTGGGCGAGGTGGCCGAGGATGCCCCAGTCGCCGCCCCAGCATCCGACCTGCTGGCTTCGCTGCTGCAGCGGGTGGAAGTGCTGGAGCAAGCGGTGGCCGCGTTGCAAGCTGCGCGGTGAGTGACGACCTCTGGTGGGTGTATGTGCTGCAATGCCGGGGTGATCGCCTGTATACCGGTATTGCACGAGACCCTCATGCCCGTTACCAGCAGCACGTGAGTGGCAAGGGCGCACGTTTTACCCGCGCCTTTCCCCCCGAGCAACTGCTGGCAAGCCGCGCGTTTGCTACCCAAAGCGAGGCGCTGCGGGAAGAGGCGCGGATCAAGCGTCTGTCTCGTCCTGCCAAGCTGGCCCTGGTATCAGGCTGGCGAGCAGAGTAAGGAACATTGCTTCCTGAGTCGGGTTTCCTATACTGAAACCACCCGTGTACGGACAATGTGGCATGACGCCATCCCCCTCATCATTTGCGGAACCGATGGCCGAAGAGCGCCCTGCGCGCTGGAGGCATCAATCCTGGCTGGTCTGGCTTACCCTTGCTCTGGGACTGGGCGTCACCGCACAGCTGGCCTGGCGTGCCAGCCAGGAGCGTGCCGAGCAGGCTGAGCTGGCTTTTCAGGCTTTGACCAATGACAGCACCTTGCGGCTGGAAAATCGCCTGCAGGCCTACATCGCCATTTTGCGGGCGGGCAGTGGCCTGTTTGCTTCGCGGGGCGAAGTCAGTCGGCAGGAATGGAACCTGTTTGCCTCCCCGCAAAATTTGCGCCGCCACTTCCCCGGCATACAGGGGCTGGGATTTGCCGAGTACATTCCTGCCGCCCGCTTGGCCGAGCATGAAACGCGCATCCAGCAAGATGGGTTTCCCGGTTACCGGGTCCGTCCACCCGGTTTACGAGACGAATATACCGCCATCACCATGCTGGAGCCGTTCGACCTGCGCAATCAGCGGGCGTTCGGTTTTGACATGTTCAGTGAAACCACCCGCCGCCTGGCCATGTCTCGTGCGCGTGACACGGGCGAGCCCGCCATGTCCGGCAAGGTTACCCTGGTGCAGGAAACCCGCAAGGATGTCCAGGCGGGCTTTCTGATCTATGTGCCGGTGTACCGGCAAGATCTGCCTTTGCGCAATCTGGTGGAGCGCCGTGCTGCTTTGCAGGGCTACGTTTATAGCCCGTTCCGGATGGGGGACCTGATGCAAGGGGTGCTGGGCAACCAGTCGGCCCAAGTCTATCTGGAAGTGCATGATGGTGATGATGTCGGGCCGTCCAGCCTGATGTATCAAAGTAGTGCCCCCCCCTTGGACAAGGTTCGCGTGCTGCAGCACACCCTGAATATTGCCGGTCACCACTGGACCCTGCGCATCTGCAGTCAACCCGCCTTTGAGGCTCGCTATCCCCTGCATGGGGTCTGGGTCGTGCTGGGTGCGGGCCTCATGCTGAGCGTGACCCTGGCGGCGCTGGTCGCGTCGCTGCTGGGGCGTCGCCAGCGGGCCTTGTTGCTGGCAGACCGGATGAGCGCCAGCTTCCGCAAGCAAAGCAGCTATATCGAGGCCGTGTTGGCTGCCGCGGGCGATGGCATTCTGACCGTCGGCGAGGATGGGGCCATCCTGACGGCAAACCGCGCCGCCGAACTGATGCTGGGATTGATGCCGGGTGGCGCCAAGGGCAAGGCAGTTGGCGGATTACTGCCTGACTTGGCAGGGGACACCATCCGCCGGATTGCCCATGGTGATGAAGCCGTACGCCGCGCCGTTTCCCAATCCAGCCGACATGCTGAAGCCCATGGCGAGCATGGTCTGCGCTTCCCGGTGTCGCTGGCAGTGAGCGTGCTGGAACATGCCGATACCCGGCAGGTGATCGTGGTGGTACATGACCAGTCAGCACTGCAAGCCAGCCAGCTGGCGCTGGTGCATAGTGAGGCCCGGCTGCAGCTGGCACTGGAGGCGGCGGCAGATGGCTTGTGGGATTGTGACCTGCTGACCGGAACCAGCTATTTCTCCCCCCGCTGGCGTGACATTGTCGGGGTGCGCGAGGGGGCGGTAGCTGGCGGGCTGGACGGCTGGAAACACGGTGCCGTGATGGAGGATCGCCCCCTTCTGGACCGTGCGCTGGCAGAATGCCTGGCCAGTCATGAAAACAGCTTCATGGTGGAGTACCGGATTGAGCGGTCTGATGGTGAGCTGCTGTGGGTGATGACACATGGGCTGGTGCAGCAGGATGAGGCCGGGCAGCCAACCCGCCTGACCGGCATCCTGTCTGACATCACCACCCGCAAGCAGGCTGAGCAATTGAAGGCGGAATTTGTGGCTACGGTTAGTCACGAGCTGCGGACACCGTTGACCTCGATCCGTGGATCGCTGGGTCTGCTGTCCGCCGGTGCCATGGGCGAATTGCAGCCCCAGGTGCAGCAGATGATCGAGATGGCGGCGCGCAACACCGAGCGCCTGTTGTTGCTGATCAATGACCTGCTGGATATGGACAAGCTGGAAAACGGGCAGCTGCAATGTGTCTGCCAGCCTCAGCCGCTGCTGCCCCTGCTGCAGCAATCCCTGACCGCCAATGCCGGGTATGCGGCCCAGTATCGGGTCAACTACCATCTGCGTGGGGATGTGCCGGATGTATGGGTCAATGTGGATGGTATCCGCTACTGTCAGGTGCTGGCCAACCTGCTGTCCAATGCTGCCAAATTTTCCCGGGCCGATGATGAAGTCGTGATCCGTGTCCAGATCGAAGGCGACTGGGTACGTGTAAGCGTGATTGATCACGGCCCGGGCATCCCGATGCACTTCCAGTCGCGCATTTTTGGCCGTTTTTCCCAAGCTGATGCCTCGGACAGTCGCCGCAAGGGGGGCACCGGACTGGGCCTCAACATCTCCAAGGCACTGATGGGTCTGATGAAGGGAGATCTTGGCTTCCATTCCGTGCCCGGCAAGGGGGCTACCTTCTTTACCCTGCTGCCGGTGTGTGCTGCCTCTGACACCGAGACAGAAGCGCGCTAGAATCGCGGCTTTTGCCGGGATGCATCATGGCGCTCAGCGCAACCGTATTCAAATGCAATCTGCAGCTGGCTGATCTGGAGCGCGGCCACTATCAGGATTACGCGCTGACTCTGGCGCGGCATCCCTCCGAGACCGACGAGCGGCTGATGGTGCGCTTGCTGGCGTTTGCCCTCTATGCCGATGAGCGGCTGGCCTTCGGGCGCGGACTCTCCAATGAAGATGAAGCCGCGCTGGCCCAGCAGGACTACAGCGGTGAGCTGTTGTGGTGGATCGACGTCGGTCTGCCTGATCCCAAACAGCTGCGCAAGGCCAGCCGCCGGGCACAGCAGGTGGTGCTGCTGGTGTATGGCGGCGCGGCAGCCGATGTCTGGTGGGGGCAACAGCGCAGTGAGCTGTCCGGGCTGGACAATCTGCTGGTGTGGCGAGTGAGCGCAGAGGATAGTCAGGCCATGACCCGGCTGACCCAGCGCAACATGCAGTTGCAGTGTACCCTGCAGGATGGTGAGGTCTGGCTCACGGATGGCGAGCATTCGGTCACCGTGCGACTCAGCTGTCTGCAAGGGGATCCAGCGTCCCGTAGCCTCAAGGCGTAAACCATGGCCAAACTGTATTTCCGTTATGCCGCGATGAATGCAGGCAAATCCACCGCCTTGCTGCAGGTGGCTTTCAACTACGAAGAACAGCAGCAGCGGGTAGTGCTGTATACCGCAGAACTGGATGACCGCTTTGGGGTGGGGCAGATCGCCTCACGGCTGGGTTTGCAGCGGGAGGCGCGTACCTTTTCGCCACAGCTGGATTTTGGTACCGCGCTGGCCAATGAGCAGCAGTTGGCCTGCGTGCTGATTGATGAGGCCCAGTTTCTGACCCCGGGCCAGGTGCGGCAACTGCACCGCTTTGCCCACACCCGCAATATTCCGGTGATTTGCTACGGCATCCGCAGTGACTTTCAGGGCGAGCCCTTCCCCGGTGCCATCTATCTGCTGGCGCTGGCGGATGACCTCGAAGAAATGAAGACCATTTGCCTGTGTGGTCGCAAAGCCACCATGAACACCCGCATCGACGCCCAAGGGCAGCGGGTGAGGGAAGGAGAGCAGGTGGAAGTGGGCGGCAACAGCCGTTACCGCTCGGTATGTGCCCGCTGCTTCTATCTGGGCTAAGCGTCAGTCAGTAGTGGGTGACGGTGTGGCAAGCAGGGCATCGGTAAAGCCAAACTGTTTGAGGTCACGGATGCGGGTGGGGTAGAGGGTACCCCACAGGTGGTCGCACTCATGCTGAACCACGCGGGCATGGAAGCCCTCGGCAACCCGGTCAATCGGCTGGCCATCCGGGTCCTGGCCCTGGTAGCGAATGCGCACATGGCGTGGCACCTTGCCACGTAAACCGGGTACCGACAGGCAGCCTTCCCAGCCCTCTTCCTCGACCTCGTCCAGCGGGGTGATGACCGGATTCAGCAAGACGGTATAGGGGACGGGCGGGGCTTCCGGATAACGTTCGCTACGCTCAAAACCAAAGATCACCACCTGGCGGGACACCCCAATCTGTGGCGCGGCAATCCCCACACCACCTTCCGCCAGCATGGTGTCGTGCAGGTCTTCAATCAGCGCACGCAATTCGGGGCTGCCAAACCGGGTTTCGGGTTCGGCGTGCAGCAGCAGGGTGGGGTGGCCCATTTTCAGGACGGGGCGGATGGCCATGCGGGTCTACCAGAGTGCAATGCCGCTATTGTGCCACGCCGCCCCGGCACCCGCATTACTGACCGGTCGGGTGAGCAAGGTTCAACAGAACGCAGTATAGTGAACGCCTTTTCCCGTTTGAGTGGTCCGGCATGCAGCGCACTGTATTTGAAACGCCGATACTGCGGCATCTGTTTGTACTGGTATCCCGCGTCGGGCTGTGGCTGAGCGGCTGGAAGCTGGATAACCCGTTCCCGGCGCACCAGAAATATGTGCTGGTGGTCGCCCCCCACACCAGCAACTGGGATTTCCCGATCGGACTGGCACTGTGCTTTGCCGGAGGGGGCAAGCCACGCTGGCTGGGCAAGCATTCGCTGTTCAAGAGGCCAGCCGGGCCGGTGATGCGCTGGTTGGGCGGCATCCCGGTCAAACGCGATCGTGCCTACAATCTGGTCGAGCAACTGGTCGAGACGGTGGCGCGCTATCCGCAGCTGACCCTCGCCATCACCCCGGAAGGTACCCGTGGTGTGGTGCAAACCTGGAAAACCGGCTTCTATCATGTGGCCTTAGGGGCGGCAGTGCCCATGATACCCGCCTATCTGGATTACCGACGCAAGCGTGGCGGCTTTGGCCCGGCCATCATACCCAGCGGCAATATGGATCAGGATCTGGAGCAACTACGCACCTTTTACCGGGGCATCACGCCCAAGCGGGCGGAAAACTGGCAGGCGGAGTGGCAATGGCGGCGTGACTGATCTCAACAGAATTGTCCGCCTGATTTCTGCCCGGCTGTACCTGTACCTTGTATGGTCACCCACGCATGATGGTTCTTTAGCAAGGACCGTTCATGACCCGCGCCACCCGCCACCACCCTGACTGGACCCTCGCCGCCATGCTGGCTGCGTTGGCCATGCTGGGCCCTTTCTCGATTGATACCTATCTGCCGGCATTCGCCGAAATCGGCCGTACGCTACACGCTACGCCCTTGCAGGTGCAGCAGACGCTGTCGGTCTACATGCTGGCTTATAGCGCCATGATGCTGTGGCATGGTTCGATTTCCGATGCCGTCGGGCGCAGGCCAGTGATTCTGGTGTCGCTGTTTGTGTTTGCGATTGCCACCCTCGGTTGCGCAGCCTCTTACCGTATCGAATACCTGCTGGTGTTCCGGGCGTTACAGGGCATGTCTGCCGGAGCCGGTATTGCGGTGGGCAGAGCGATGATTCGCGACCGCTTTGACGGCCATGTGGCGCAAGTGCTGATGTCCCGCGTCACCATGCTGTTTTCCATTGCGCCAGGCATTGCCCCGATCATCGGGGGCGCCCTGCATGTGGCGTTTGGCTGGCATTCCATCTTCCTGTTTGTCGGCCTGGTGGCGACCATCTTGTTAGTGGTGTGCTGGCGGGCCCTGCCGGAAACCTTGCCCCTGCATCAGCGCCAATCACTGGCTCCGCATGCGCTGCTGGAGGGGTATCGCGACTTGCTGACCCACGGCCGTTTCCTGTTGCTGGTGGCCTGCGTGGCCCTCAATTTTGGTGGCTTGTTCCTCTACATTTCCTCCGCTCCGGTGTTTCTGGTCCATCATCTTGGGCTGAAGGAAACCCAGTTTGGCTATATGTTTGTACCGGCCGTGGTGGGGATTTTCCTTGGCGGCTGGCTATCAGGCAGGCTGGCGGGCAAGCTGACACCGATGCAGGTCATGCGACTGGCGTTTGCCATGCTGGGCGGGGCGGCCCTGTTCAACCTGCTGCACAGCTGCTGGGGGCAGCCTTCGGTTTGGCTGAATATCGGGCCGCTGATGGTGTTCAACATCGGCATGTCGCTGGGCAGTGCCACGCTCACGCTGCTGGCACTGGAGTGCAACCCGTCGCGACGGGGCATGGTGGCCTCTTTGCAAGCCTCTTTGCAGGTGGCGTTTTCGGCCGTGGTCAGCGGTGTGCTGTCCCCCTGGCTGTCACCCTCCCTGGCGGGATTGTCAGCGGGCATGCTGGTGCTGAATGTGCTCTCCATCGCCGCCTGGTATGGCTATACCCGGCTGGCCACGCGGGAAACAGGGGTACCGTCTCAGGGGTAACGCCGCAGGAAGTCCGCTTCACTGCGCTGGTAGGCTTTGGAGCGCCGCACTTTGGGGAAAGCAGCCCAGAGCTGCTGAGCCAGTATCGGGTTGCGCTGGAACCAGTCTTTGGCCAGGAGCAGATAGAGCTTGCCGGTGGCCACTTCGGGGTGGGCTTGCTCGATGGTGGCCTGCAACTTTGGGGTGTGCAGCAGCAGATAGTCCGCCACCGAGCGGGGCAGCAGGCTGGCCTGCACCCGGCCGGCGGCCAGCTTCTCCAGATTCAGGATGACCGTACTGGCGCCATCATCCACCTCCACGCCTTGCTGCCGCATGGTCAGGGTAATGGCAGCACCCGATGAGATGCCCAATGGTCCGTTCAGTCCGGTGAAACGGCGATTTTCCCAGCCTACCGTATCCCCTTTGCGGCGGTACAGGGCATAAGTCCACTCCAACGTTGCCAATCGCTCATCGGGTAACCCATCCTGATCTTTCAACGGGAACACCCCCATCTGGCTGCGCTCCGGGGTAAAGGGCGAAGCGAGGAAACCATCCACCAGATTGTGCTGCAGCTCTTGCAGGCATCGGGTAATGGGGCGGTGCACCACCTCCAGCGACATATCCAGCTGATCAAAAACCATATTGGTCAGGCGCACCGCGGTGCCATCCCGCCCTTGCAGGACCATCAAAGGGTAGAAGTCCTGCTCGGGAACGCACAGGCGGAAGGCCTGGACGGGGAGTGCCGTGAGCCCCAGCAAAATGGAGACAGCGAATAAGCGGATCATGTCGGTTCCAGCGGCATGGTGCAGGGTGGTACATGCTCAGTGTAGCGGGGTCAGGCGCACCCTGCCTGCCGTATGTCGGCAAAGGGCGTACAATGCGAGCTTTCATTGAACGGCAGCATGGCATGGTGCAGCGCCCGGCGCTGGTGTGCGTGGACCTGGAAACCACCGGTGCTTCGGTGGAGCGGGATCGTATCACCGAAATAGGACTGGTAGAGGTGCTGGATGGAGAGGTGCAGGCGTGGAGTAGCCTGGTCAACCCGCAGCAAGCCATCCCGCCTTTCATTACCCGGCTCACCGGCATTGATGATGCCATGGTGGCAGACGCACCGCATTTCGACGCGCTGGCAGGGGAAGTCTGGTCGCGGCTGCAGGGCAAGCTGTTTGTCGCCCACAATGCCCGCTTTGACTATGGCTTCCTCAAACAGGCGTTTGCCGATGTCGGGCTGACGTTCCGGGCGCCTGTGCTCTGTACCGTCAAACTGTCGCGCAAGCTCTACCCCCAACATTACAAACACAACCTGGATGCGCTGGTGGAACGGCACCAGTTGCCGTCAGACGCGACCCGCCATCGTGCGCTGAGCGATGCTCGCCTGCTGTGGCACTTTCTGCAGGCCGCTGAAGCGGAGCTGGGGGCGGAGGTGGTATGGCAAGCGGTGGCCGAGATGCTGCAAGGGCCGGTATTGCCGCCGGGGCTGGATGCGGAGGCGCTGGACCAGCTGCCGGATGGCCCCGGGGCCTATCAGCTGTGGGGTGAGCAGGGGCCGCTGTATGTGGGCAAGGCCAGCCACCTGCGCAAACGGATACTGGCCCATTTCAGTGACAAACCGAGCAAGGGCTTGCCACCGGGGCTGGGCGCGCAGGTTCGCCGCATTGAGCATGTCAGTACCTGTGGCGAGCTGGGTGCCAGCCTGCTGGAGGCGCAATGGTTGCAGCAACACCAGCCTGCCGCCAATCCGCAGGGGCGCGCCGGAGCGGAAGTGTTGAGCTGGGTACTGCAGCGAGTGGGGGATGAGGTGTTTCGGCCTGTTCTGGTCTCTCTGCGCGATCCACTGCCGGATGGACAGGCCTGCCACGGCCTCTACCGCAGCCCGCGTGAGGCGCAGCAGGCCCTGCGCAAGCTGGCGGAACGCTACCAGCTCTGTCTCATCCATCTTGGGCTGGAGCAGCCGGGACGCCAAGTCAATAGTCCCTGCTTTGCCTTCCAGGGGCGCAAATGTGCGGGGGCCTGCGTCGGGCGGGAACCATTGTCCTTTCACAGTGCCCGACTGATGACCGCACTCGGCAAGCTGCGCCTGGCAGAGTGGCCGTATCCAGGGCCCGTTCTGTTGCAAGAGCCGGACAGCAGCGGCCTGCATGCCGATTGGCATGCATTGTACCAATGGCGTTATCTGGGCTCAGCCCCTACCGAGGCGGCGGCCATGGACCTGTTGCAGGCTCCGTTGCCCGTGTTTGATGCTGAGCTGTATCGTATTCTGCAATCCACCCTGCGCCGTTATCCGCAGGACCGGGTGCATCGCGTGTTGGTGCGCCCATAGCGACAAGGAGGTATGTAGCCCATGGTGATCTTTCGTACGCTTGGACGTCCCCTGTGTGGGCTGGCACTGTTGCTGGCGCTACCGGCCTGGTCGGCAGAAGCCCCTGCACACCTGACGCTGGTGCGCAGCCTGCTGGGCAACCTGAGCGCCGGGGCCAGCCACTACCAACACCAGAGCCAGATCACCTGGCCGGATAGTGGCAAAGCGACGGCGTATACCGACTGCAGCGGTCTGGTGAATGGCTTACTCTCGCGGACGCAGCCCAAGCTGCTGGCCAGCCTGCGTAGCCGGGCCGGCCGTGAGCCACAAGCCATTCATTACTTTCAGGCGGTGGCCGAGAACCAGGGTTTTCAGGCCGTCACCCGGGTGCAGAACCTGCAGCCGGGGGATCTGATC
The DNA here is from genome assembly GCF_041909055.1 of Leeia sp. Taxonomy (NCBI): domain Bacteria; kingdom Pseudomonadati; phylum Pseudomonadota; class Betaproteobacteria; order Neisseriales; family Leeiaceae; genus Leeia; species Leeia sp. Next base: position 26,700 of record NZ_JAYREC010000007.1, read on the forward strand.
GTGATTCGTAATCCGCCTGAGGATGACGATACCGGTCACATCATGATCGTGGATGAGGCACCGGTTGAGTCCGGCGGCTCCAGCCCGCCCAAGGTGCCGGGCACCTACCAGTGGCAGGTCAAGGTGATTGACTCGAGCAAGTCGGCACACGGCCCGCGCGATAGCCGCGCGCTGCCGGGTGGCAATGCCAACGGTGTCGGGCGCGGTACCATCCGCCTGTATGCCGATCTGAACGGGGTACCGCTGGGATATGCCTGGAGCACCTTGCCGGTGTCCGAGTATATTCCGCAAGCCAGTAAAGCGCTGTTGATGGGCCGTATCCAGGCCCAGCCCTAAGGAGGGATGATGTCTGTTTTGAAGCTGCATGCCGTGCTGTTTGACATGGATGGGCTGATGCTCGATACCGAGCGTATTGCTCAGCAGGCTGGCATGGATGCCTGTGCGGATCACGGTTATGTGATGGATCGTACGCTGGCCATGCAACTGGTGGGGCGCAATTCGCGCGATACCGACCAGATACTGGCCGCGCATTTCGGTGCGGGCTTCGACCCGCTGGCGGTGCGTGAGCGCTTCAAGGCGCGTTATGAGGCGGCGCTGTTTGATGGTGGACTGCAGACCAAGCCCGGCTTGTTCGAGCTGCTGGACTGGCTGCAGCGACTGAACATGCCGCGCGCCGTGGCCACTTCCACCCGGCATGACATGGCGCTGCGCAAGCTGGCGCATGCCGGCGTGCAGCGCTACTTTGAACATGTGATCGGTGGCGATCGGGTCAGCCGTGGCAAGCCGGAACCCGACATCTTTCTGGCCGCCGCCGAGCGGCTGGGGGTGAAACCGGCGCACTGCGTTGTGCTGGAAGATTCCGAGCCTGGGGTGCAAGCCGCCCTGGCCGCAGGCATGACCCCACTGATGGTGCCGGACCTCAAGGCGCCTTCCAGCGCGCTGCTGGCGCATGGCATCACGGTCTGTAATTCCCTGCATGCCGTTATGCGTCATTTGTCGGCGCGCTGTCAGCTACCGCTTTAAAAGTCATTGTTGATGCCGGGGGAGGAGCACGCGTTGGCAGCGTGCCCCCCATCTGGTAGCATGTCTGAAAACCGCATGATGGATTTGTGTTTCACTATGCGGAATTAACAATGCAGCAGTGGGCTGCAGCTGAGGCAGACATGACCCCGATCCCCCATCACGTAGAAGAATTGCTCGACAGCCACCACATCCGCGAAGTGGAGTGTATTTTTCCGGATATCAACGGTGTGCCACGCGGCAAGACCCTGCCCGCTGCGGCCTTTGCCGCGGGCCAGGAGCTGCGGATCGCCCGTGCGGTGCCGATCCAGTCCATCACCGGAGATTACCCGGACTACCAGTTTTATGGCGAACATGACCCGGATGCGCGACTGCAGCCGGATTATGCAACCCTGCGCCCGGTGCCGTGGGCGAGGGTACCGCGTGCACTGGCCATCCACGACTGCATGGACAGTGATACCGAGCTGACCCCGCTGGCGTCCCGCTCGGTGCTCAAGAGCGTGCTGGCACGTTATGCCGGGCGCGGCTGGACGCCGATTGTGGCCCCTGAGCTGGAATTCTACGTGCTGGCCCCGAACCCGGACCCGAACCAGCCGCTGCAACCGCCGCTGGACCCGCTGGGACGGCGTGAGGTGGGGCAGGCTTCCTTCAGTTTCTCGGCCCTGAATGCCTTTGATGGCTTCTTTGACGACCTCTACGCTGCCCTGCCGGTGCTGGGCATTGATGGCGATACCTTTGTCCATGAGATGGGGCCGGGCCAGTTCGAGATCAATCTCAAGCACGGCCCTGCGCTGGAGCTGGCCGACCAAACCTTCCTGTTCAAGTATGCGCTGCGTGAAATTGGCGCTCGCCACGGCCTGCTGGTGGTGTGCATGGCCAAGCCGATTGCCGGTGTGGCGGGCAGCTCGATGCACATTCATCAGAGTGTGGTGGATGAGCAGGGGCGCAATGTGTTCAGTGGCGAAGATGGCGAACCCTCGGCGGCGTTCTATGGCTTCATTGCCGGTCAGCAACGCTATCTGCCGGATTTGTTGCCGCTGTTTGCCCCGCACGTCAATTCTTACCGGCGCTTTGTCAAAGGCTCCGCCGCGCCGATCAATCTGGCGTGGGGCTATGACAACCGCTCGGTGGGTCTGCGCATTCCCCTGTCCGGGCCGGCGGCGCGCCGGGTGGAAAACCGCCTGCCGGGTTGCGATGCCAATCCCTATCTGGCACTGGCCGCCAGTCTGGTCAGCGGCTGGCAGGGCATGGCTGAAGGCTTGCAGCCGGATGAGCCCGCCACCGGCAATGTCTATGGTGAAGCGGTCACCCTGCCGCGCACACTGGACGCCGCCTTGCAGCGCATGGAAGAGCAGGGGACAGCCGAACGCCTGTTTGGCGCCGAATTCACCCGCGCCTTCATCGCCAGCAAGGAGATGGAGCTGGCCAGTTTCTATAACGAGATCACGCCGTGGGAGCGGCGTTATCTGGCCGGGCAGGCCTGAGGCAAGCCATGCCCATCGGCAGGCCCTTCGGCAGCATCACGCTGCCGGGTCTTGCTCCCCATCCACATAGACCCATAGTCCGGCTTCGCGCTCGAAGCGGCTGCGCTCATGCAATCGCCAAGCGCGGCCGCCGACCTTGTAGCGGGCGGTAAAGCGCACCGTAGCATGGTCCGCATCCTGCTGTTGATGCTCGTGCACGGTCAGCCCCAGCCAGCGGCTGTCATCCGTCGCCAGATCGAGCTCGGCAGGACGGGTACGGCTGTGCCAGCTGGCCAGCAGCCAGTGAACGTCTTTCAGCACATAGGCCGTATAGCGGGAGCGCATCAGCGCCTCTGCGGTTGGGGCTGTTTGCTGGCCGCTGAGGATGGGCTGGCAGCACTGCGCCAAAGGCAGCGTGCTGCCACAAGGGCAATCGGGGGCGGGCGTCGGGGTGGGTTTGCGCTTCATGCGCCCTAGTGTACCCGAAGCCTGCGCTGCCGTTTACTGCGGCAGCTTCTGGCTCTGGCGGTCGTGTGCCAAGCTGTCCTCACGGACATGGCGTCGCACGAAGAAGAACAGATAAGTCGCCATCACCAGAATGAAGGCAATGACGGCCATGCTGAGTAAGCCGATGTCTGTGGTGAACAGGACGGTGATCCATTGCGGCATGATGATTACTCCATGTGAAATGAAAGCGGTACCCGAGTTAAAGCGGTACCCGAGTTCGGGGCATGCCTCCATCTAACGCCGGTCTGAACGGTTTGCACTTGATCCGCGTCAAATTCCCCTCTCGCTCAAGGGGTTATCTGCACGCGGCTTGCGCAGCCGCAAACGGGGGCCTCCAGAATCCGCTTGTCGTCCCCCAAACGGAAGAGGACAATCCGCTGCCATAGTGTCCAAGCCAGAGCCTCGCATGCGCCGTACCGTCTCCTTGTCGTCAGAGTTGCCCATTACCGGCCTGCTGGCCTATTGCCGCGCCGGGTTTGAGGCGGAGTGTGGCGAGGAATTGCTGCAGGCAGGGCTGAAAATCGGCTGCCAGGTGAGCGTAGAGGCGGAGGCGGGCAGTGGTTTTGTGCGGCTGTGCAGTGTGCGTCCGGACCGCCGTTTGCAACAGGTACAATGGGCCGACCTGATCTTTGCGCGGCAGCTGCTGCTGGAGGTGGGCGAATTGACCGGTCTGCCGGAGCGCGACCGTTTGACCCCCTTGCTGACGGCGCTGCAGGGCTTGCCGCTCAAAGTGGGTTCGGTCTGGCTGGAGACGGCAGACACCAACGAAGCCAAAGAGTTGTCCGGCTTCTGCCGCCGTTTTGGTGACAAGCTGGCACCGGCGTTGCGGCAGGTCGGGGTGCTGGTGGGGCCGGAGGATGGCGTGCGGCTGGTCCTGTTCTGGCGTAGCCATGCCCAGGTGCATCTGGCGCTGGCCATGCCCGGCAATCGCAGCGAATGGCCGCAAGGCATTCCACGTCTGCGCATGCCATTTGAGGCACCGAGCCGATCGACCCTTAAACTGGCCGAAGCCATCCAGGTGTTCATGAGTGCTGAAGAGGAACAGCAGCGTTTCAAAAGCAGCATGCGTGCGGTGGATCTGGGCGCGGCCCCCGGGGGCTGGACCTGGCAATTGATTACGCGGGGGCTCAAGGTGCTGGCGGTGGACAATGGCCCACTCAAAGGCAATGTACAAGGTCACCCGCAAGTGCGACACTTCCGGCAGGATGGCTTCCGCTTCCGGCCTGACCAGCCGGTCGACTGGCTGGTGTGCGACATGGTAGAGCAGCCGGTGCGGGTGGCGCGCCTGATGGCGGACTGGCTGGCCGACGGATTGGCGCGCGAAGCAATCTTCAACCTCAAGCTGCCGATGAAAAAGCGTCTGGCGGAAGTAGAGCGTTGCTTTGACGAAATACGGGAGCGCCTGAGCGGGGTGCCGCATCAACTCGAAGCAAGGCAGCTGTATCACGACCGCGAAGAGATCACGGTCTACCTGCGGCGTCTGTCGTCCCGGAAGCGGTAACCATCCTTAACCTTTGCCGACTGTACAGTCGGTCAGCAACTTTGAATAATGCAACACGCTGTGTGTCCCATATTGAAGGAGGTACCCGATGTTGAAAGAGTTCAAAGAGTTTGCCATGAAGGGCAATGTGGTCGATCTGGCGGTGGGCGTCATCATTGGTGCTGCCTTTGGTGCCATCGTCAAATCGCTGGTGGACGACGTGATCATGCCGCCGATTGGCATGCTGTTGGGTAATATGGACTTTGCCAACCTGTACTGGGTGCTGAAAGAAGGCACCAAGGCCGCCGCACCGTATGCCACCCTCAAGGAGGCGACCGATGCTGGCGCGGTGGTACTGCGCTATGGCGCTTTCATCAATACCATCGTCAACTTCCTGATTGTGGCGTTCTCGGTGTTTCTGGTGATCAAGCAGTTGAACCGCTTCAAGAAAGAAGAAGTGGCCGCACCTGCGGCACCGGCAGAACCCAGTGAAGAAGTGCTGCTGCTGCGTGAGATTCGCGACAACCTGAAGCGTTGAAAACGCAGCCGTGCAGGGCAGCGAATGCTGCATAGCAAAAAGTGCTTGATTTTTATTAAAAAAATCATTACAGTCTCGGGCTGTCTGTCCTGAGGGGCAGCAGCCCGGTCTGTTTCCGGGGCTTCAACATCGAACCCTGACTGTATTCCGTGGCCTTTCTGGCTGCGTGTCTTGCCACATTGAGATGTGGTTCTCCGGTTAGCGTCGATGTCGTGCGCTAGCAATCTGTCCGAATTCTTGTGTCTGCAGCCAGCCCGTTGCCTATGGTAACGCGGGCAGCAGGGACGCATTCTGCCTGCTCGCGTAGTAACCATTTTGCTTTGATAGGAAGCCGCATGACGGTCGAAACCGCCACCCCCATGTTTGCCGATTTTCATCTGGACCCGCGCGTACTGCGTGCCCTGGAAGAATCCGGCTATGAAAAACCCACCCCGATCCAGGCGGCTGCCATTCCGGCACTGCTGGAAGGGGCTGACGTGATGGCTTCGGCCTCTACTGGTACCGGCAAGACCGCTGCCTTCCTGCTGCCTGCGCTGCAACGCATTGCCAGCACCCCGCGCCCGGCAGGCTATTTTGGCCCGCGCGCACTGGTGCTGGTCCCGACCCGTGAACTGGCGACCCAGGTGTCTACTGCCGCCAGCCAGTACGGCAAGTTCCTGTCCCGCTTTGCGACCGTGACCATCGTGGGCGGCATGCCTTATCCGGTGCAAAACCGCCTGCTGTCGCGCCCGTTCGAAGTGCTGATCGCCACCCCGGGCCGTTTGCTGGACCATCTGTCGCGTGGCCGTATCGATCTGTCCCAGCTGGAAATGCTGGTGCTGGATGAAGCCGACCGCATGCTGGACATGGGCTTTGTCGACGACGTGGAAGCCATCTGCGCCATGACTGCACCGAGCCGCCAGACCGCGCTGTTCTCCGCCACGCTGGATGGTGCTGTAGGCAACCTGGCCCACCGTCTGCTGCGTGAGCCGCAACGCATCCAGATTGCGGCGACTCAGGCCCAGCAAGGCAAGATCGAACAACGCATGCACTACGCCGATGATCTGGCACACAAGGGCAAGCTGCTCAGTCATCTGCTGACCGACCAGACCTTGCAGCAAGCCATCATCTTTACCGCGACCAAGCTGGATGCCGATGATCTGGCTGACCACCTGGCCAATGAAGGCTGGGCTGCCGCTGCCCTGCATGGTGACATGCAGCAACGCGAGCGCAACCGGACCTTGACCCAGCTGCGCAACGGGCACGTCCGCCTGCTGGTGGCTACCGATGTGGCGGCGCGCGGGATCGACATTGATGGTATCAGCCATGTGATCAACTACGATCTGCCGAAGAACGCCGAAGACTACGTCCACCGCATTGGCCGTACCGGCCGTGCTGGTCGTAGCGGTGTGGCCATTTCGCTGGTGTCGCCGCGTGAGCGCGGTCTGCTGTCGCGGATCGAGCGTTTCATCGGCAACCGTATTTTCGCCGCCGTGGTGCCGGGGCTGGAGCCGCGCGTGAAGCCGCGCCCCGCCGGTGGCAAGCCGGGTGCACCGCGCAACGGTGCAGGCCGTGGTCAGGGTCGTGGCTTCTCGGGCCCGCGTCGCGACGGCGAGCAACGTAGCTGGGGTCAGCGTGACGGCCAGCCGCGTGGCGAAGGTCAGGGCGTGTCGTTCCGTGATGGCGCACCGCGCGAAAACCGTCGTGTTCCGCAAGAAGGCCGTACCGAAGGTGCACCGCGTCGCTTCAGCCAGGACAACCGCGGCGAAGGTCAGGCCCGTCGCTACGGTGACGGTCAGGCTGAATCGGCACCGCGCCGCCCGCACAGCGATGGTGGCCGTCCGACCGAGCGTCGCTGGTCTGAAGACGGCAACCGCCGTGGTGGCCGTACTGAAGGTCGCCCGGAAGGCCGTCGTCGCTACGGTGACTGATGGTCCTGTAGCTCGCCGTTAGCATTGCATGCTCCGCCCCCGTACTGGGGGCGGTTTCATTTTCATCTGCCTGGAGAAGACCATGTCAACCCGCCCAGCCACACCCAACCTGATCCTGAAACCCGGTCGCGAGAAATCCTTGCGCCAGCGGCACCCCTGGGTATTTTCCGGCGCGGTGGCACAGCAACCGGAGGGGCTGGAGGCGGGGCAGACCGTCGCCGTGCGGGCGCACGATCACACCTTCCTCGGCTGGGCCGCGTTCAGCCCGGCCTCACAGATTCGGGCGCGGGTATGGACGGCGCAAGAGCGCGACACGGTGGACCGTGCTTTCTTTCAGCGGCGCCTCAGCGCAGCGATTGCGGCCCGCCAGCCGTTGCACGCAGTGACCAATGCCATGCGGCTGGTGCATGCCGAGTCGGATGGCTTGCCGGGGGTGATTGTTGATCGTTTTGGCGATTGGCTGGTGGTACAGCTACTGTCTGCCGGTGCGGCAGCCTGGCGTGATGTGCTGGTCGATGAGCTGGTGGCGTTGACCGGCATTCAGCAAGTCTACGAGCGTTCTGACGTCGAGGTGCGCGCACTGGAGGGGCTGCAGCAGGTCAGCGGTCCGCTGCGTGGCAATGCGCCGGATGCGCCGGTGATGATCGAAGAGCACGGGCTGCGTTATCAGGTGGACATCGTCAGCGGCCAAAAAACCGGCTTTTATCTGGACCAGCGATTGAACCGGCAGCGGGTAGCGGCCTTGGCGCAGGGCGCGGATGTGCTCAACTGCTTCTGCTTCTCTGGCGGGTTTTCTCTGGCGGCTTTGCAGGCCGGGGCGAGCTCGGTGCTGTCGGTCGATTCTTCGGCGGAGGCATTGGCACTGGCGCGGCAGCATCAGTTGCTCAACGGCATGGAGGCTGCCCGTGCAGAGTGGGTCGAAGCCGATGTGTTCCAGTATTTGCGCCGCCTGCGGGACCAGAACCGCCAGTTTGACCTGATCGTGCTGGACCCACCCAAATTTGCCCCGACCGCCGCGCACGTGGCCAAAGCGACCCGCGCCTATAAGGACATTAACCTGTGGGCTTTGAAGCTGCTGAAGCCGGGCGGTCATCTGGCGACGTTTACCTGCTCAGGTGGTATGGGGGTGGAGCTGTTCCAGAAGGTGGTGGCGGGTGCGGCGCTGGATGCCGGGGTCTCGGCGCAAGCCATCGGGCGTTTGCATGCCGATCTGGATCACCCAAGCGCGCTATCCTTCCCGGAGGGCGACTACCTGAATGGACTGTTGCTGCGCAAACAGTAAGCGTATTCAGCGGGGCTGCAGCACGTCAAAATCGCAAATAACCTGATTGCGACCCGCTGCCTTGGCCTGATACAAGGCGCTGTCTGCGCGTGCCAGGGTGATGTTCAAGGGCTCCCCAGTCCGATACTGGGTGAGCCCGATCGACACCGTGATCCGCAAACTTTGGCCATCTACCTGCAAGCTGTGCGCGGCCACATGCTGGCGTAAACGCTCCATGGATTGCTCGGCCTCCTGCAGCCGTGTTTGCGGCAGGATGACGGCAAATTCTTCACCCCCATAGCGGGCGATGAAGTCGATGTCGCGCAGACAGCCTTGCGTCAGCTGAGCCAGCGTACGCAACACCTCATCGCCTACCAGATGGCCGTGCTGATCGTTGATGGATTTGAAAAAATCCAGATCCAGCAAAGCAAAGCAGAAGGGCTGCCCCAGCCGCTGCTGCAGCTTGAGCTGGGTATCCAGGCGCACCCACATTTCCCGGCGGTTATACAGCCCTGTCAGCTCATCACGACGTGCCAACCCTTCACTGCGCTGCAAGGCACGCTCCAGCTCGGTCTTGGAGGCGGACAAATCGGCCACCAGCTGGGCGTTGGTCACCTGCAGCATCACCCCGTTGTGGTAAATGCGGTGCACGCCCCAGCCATAGATCAGCGTCACTGTCAGGTAGAGCAGGCCGCCTATTCCCAGCAGGAAAGCTTGTGACTGCGTACTGAACAACAGCTGCAACAGGAAAGGAAGCCAGCTGATGACGTTGTACAGCAACAGCATGCGCTTGAAGGCGCTGAATGCGACGGCAGTGACGGCCGTCGCGGTACTCAGGAAGATGAACAGCATCAGGATGTAGGTGAACTGATCCCAAGGGGGGAATACCAGCCAGCCGACGGCGGACAGGGCCACACTGGACAGGATGGTGCTGATGCACTTGGCTGTCAGCCAGCGCGGCACCTCCTCCACCCGACGCTCGCGCCGACGAAACCAGAGGGTGATGCCCAGGTGATAGACCCACTCCAGCGCCAGCAAGCCTGTCCAAGCCCAAAGCCGAGGCCTGGAGGTGACGGGTGACAGGATATGCAGGATCAGCAGGTAGGCAAACGGGGCAATGAAAATGGTCAGTAGCCCCTGGTCAAACAATTGGCGCAGCAACTGCAGGCATACCAGCTGGCGCGCGGCGTGGCTTCCGGAATAGAGGCTGCGCTCGGCCAAGGGTGTTGCGATCATGCTGGCCATCAAGCAGGGCTAACCATCAGTTGGCGTAGCCAGTCCTGCCCGTCGGGCCACGTGCCCAGATTGCTTTCGCCATTGATATGACCGCACGCGCCCAGCAAGGTGAACTGGCTGCCCCAAGCTTGTGCCAGCTGTTCCGAAGCCGCCAGACTGCTGTAGGGGTCATTGCTGCTGGCGATCACTCGGCTGGGAAAGGGCAGGGGGTGGGCGGGAATGCCCTGAAAGTCATGCAGGGCGGGCAGACTGTCTGGCCGCTCAAGCTCGGGGGGCGCAACCAGCAGCGCGCCACGAACGCGACGGAGTGTATCCGGCTCGGCTTGTCGACACCAGGCTGCCACCGTCGTGCAGCCCAGGCTGTGTGCGGCAAATACCACCGGCCCCTGGCAGCAACGCAATGCAGCGTGCAGACCCTCAATCCAGGCCTGGCGACGCGGGTGATTCCAGTCCAGCTGGCGTACCCGCACATGCTGCGGAAAAACCAGCTGCCACAAAGTTTGCCAGTGATCCGGGCCAGAATTCAGGTATCCGGGGATCAGGATAACGGTGACCGACATGACGGTGACTCCGGCGATGAGCGGCTGACGGCTTTATTGTAGACGCAGAGCAGGCAGAAGGCTTGCCTTTTCCGTTGCTGCCATGCAAGGTGAAGGCAGAGGAGGGTGAACATGCTGCAAGGATGGATAGGCGGGTTGCAATGGGACGATGCGCTGGCATTGCTTTGGTTTTTGGGGTGCTGGGCGGGGTATGGCTGGTTGGCTGAGCGAGGGCCACGCGCGGCGCGCGGGCTGATCGGAGCAACCCATCAGCACCGGGTGGCTTGGGCAAGGGCGTTGCTGCAGCGGGAAAACCGGGTGGTGGACGCGGCGCTGGTGGGTAATCTGATGGGCAGCGTGTCGTTTTATGCCTCCACCACCATCTACATTATTGCGGGTCTGCTGGCCCTGATGGGAACGGTGGACAAGGTGATGGTGTTTGCCGCCAACCTGCCGTTTGCGCATGCCAGCAGCCGCGGCTGGTGGCAGATACGTCTGCTGCTGATGCTGGTGGTGTTCGTGTTTGCTTACTTCAAGTTCACCTGGTCGATGCGACAGTTCAATTTCCTGTGCATCTTGATGGGGGCGGCTCCACAACCCGTGCAGGATACGGCCACACTGGAATCCGAGGCGGAGCAGATGGCCCGCATTAACAGCTACGCCGGCGATGAGTTCAACCGGGGGATCCGGGCCTACTACTTTGGGCTGGCGGCGGCGAGCTGGTTCATCCAGCCCTGGCTGGTGGTGGGGCTATGCACGCTGGTAGTGTGGATTCTGTATAGGCGGGATTTTGCCTCCCCCGCCTTGTGGGCGCTGCGTGGGCAGGCCTGAAAAACTGAGCCCCGCTGTTACCAGCGGGGCTCAGGGTCTCTACTCTTTTTTCGTGCAGCACCGGCGTACAGGATGGTCGCGGGTGTCTGCATCTCCTTTGTGTTTGCGCTTTGCGTCCGGCGTTAGCGGTGGTGGGTGCTGAGGCCGGCTACTCAATCGGTGATGAGTTTCGCCATTCTCCAGTATTCGGAAGCAGCGTCAAGCAAAAAGTGAAAGCCATATTTACGTTTACGTTAACGTAAATATTAAGGGTTAACGTTAACGTTAATTAAGTGTAATGCATTGTTACTATTGAACAATTTGTTATTACCATATCGATATCCATGCAACGGGCATGAAAGTGACTTGCTGACCTGATGGTTTTTAATGTCTATGGCATGTTAAATGTCCATATAAAACATAGGGATATAGATTTTATGAAAATTTTCTCGGGGTGGATGCACTGCTGGGTTGTAAACTTATGTTCATATTTCAAATTGTCGTGAAATCACAACAATCGGGCAGGCCTTAGTGAACCTCGATCTGCAAGCCTTGTGTCAGCGCCATAACCGGTGCACCGGCTGCGTAGTTCGCACGTATTGTCAGTTTCATGCCGGGCTGCAGGTGCATCGGCTTGGGCAGGGGCCAATGCAGGTACTGACTGTGCCAGTCGATGCTGCGTGCAGTGTCCGGCAAGATGGCGAGCAAATGCTTGGTGATCAGCCTCAACGCGTTACACAGGCCGCTCTGCTCAATGTGAAAGGTATGTGCCCACTGCATGGACGCTGGCAAGGGCTGCCGATAATCCAGTGACAAGACACACTGTGCCTCGGAGCGAAGCCGGACGTGCTCGTCCAGGCTGTCGGCCTGGCGAAATAGCGGGACCGGTGCGTGGTAACCAGCAAAATCGTACTGCTGTTCAATCAGCTGCACGCCGAGCAAGGTAGCCTCAGGCAGAAAGCGGGGCAGGTTGCCAAAGTGTGCCTGATAGCGCTGACAGAACGTGCGCATGACAGAGAGTTGGGATTCCTGCAGCAGCGCACTGTGCAGCATCTCGCAGATAACCACATCCACCGGCTCGGGCGGCAGATAGTCATGCGCATCCGCGTGAATGACCTCTACTCGGTCCGCTACGCCATTTTGGGCCAGCAAATGCCGACTGGTGTTGACCATTTCAGGTAGCAGCTCTACCGCCAACACTGTCCGGGCACGCTGCGCAGCCAAAAACGACAGCACGCCGGTGCCACAGCCCAGCTCCAGTACCACTTGCCCTGGCTGGATCACGGCGGCAATGGCTTGCTGAAAAGCCCCCAGTCGTGCCTGATCGCTCAGCATGTGGTAATGGTACTGCAGCGGGATCAAGGCGCCGGGCAGGGCGGGTGAAGGCATGGGCAGTGCTCCATGGAAGGGCATGACACATTATAGGTGGGGATCGCACTGATCCGTGTCATGAACCTGTCATGCTCGCCTGCTAATGTTGCGCCCGTGTAACCGGCGCCAGACGCCGCACCGCTCCGGGCCGGGGGAGCGGAATGCATACCCGGCACCAGATTCCTTGAGGGCAACCGTTAGCCAGCTGCTTTCGGTTCCGCCCGTCGCGCCGCCAGTTTGGACTCATAGACATGGCGGTGTGCAATGTATAGCACCCGCTCAATTTCCGCGTAAACCTGTCCTTCCGCGTCCACCAGTGGTACACGATAGTGGCGGTCAATCTCCGGCTTTTGTGTCAATGCCTCTCGCACGGCAGCCAGTTCGGCATCGTCCAGCCTGAAGTCGGCGTACAGGGTGCGTTTGCCAGGGCGCTTGAAACGGATGCTGCCTTCCTTGTCCCACACCACATAGTCATTGCCCAGATTGAAATAGAGCAGGCTCATGTAGATCGGGTCGGTGATGGCAAACATGCTGCCGCCAAACAGGGTGCCATTGATGTTGCGGGTGCGCCAATTCAGAGGCAAGGTGACCCGGACATGCCGGACATCGGGCGAGACGTGGGTGATGCGTCCACCGGTACGGCGGATGGCCGGAAACCAGTTAAAGCCCAGCTTCATGACGCGTGCCGCCAGCCTAGGGTGGGCAGCAACATACAGGGCCAGCTTGCGGAACAGGGGATTCATGCCACCACCTCGCGTCAACCAAGCAAGCGCTTTATAGAATTTATATGCGATGCTGTCAATGGCTCTGTTCGTCCCTTGTGCATGACGGACTGCCTGTCGTACAATACCCATCCTTCGCGGGCGTCGTATAATGGTAATACCCAAGCTTCCCAAGCTTGTGCCGTGGGTTCGATTCCCATCGCCCGCTCCAACGCGAATTCTGACAGCGCATGCCTGTCCAAAAGGCCAACCGGAAGCGGTTGGCTTTTTTTATAGCTCGAGGACCTGCTCAGCCCGGCTTGCAAGGTGCAGATTGCGGCAGAACGGCCCGCCTGCTATGGTAGCCCTTCATCCCGTTGCAAGGAGTCATTGCCATGAAACTGTATTTCGCCCCTGGCGCCTGCTCGCTGGTGCCGCATATCATCATCAAGGCCACCAATCAGGATGTTGAACTGGTGAAGGTGAGCAAGTACAAGACGCCGGATGGTGGAGATTTTTTCCAGATCAACCCCAAGGGCAGTGTACCGGCATTGCAGCTGGATGATGGCAGCGTGCTGACTGAAGGGCCAATCATCGTGCAGTATCTGGCAGATCGGGCGGGTGAGGTGTCGCTGATGCCTGCGGCGGGCAGCATGGCGCGCTACCGGGTGATGGAGTGGCAGAACTACATTACCTCCGAGCTGCACAAGGGCTTCAGCCCAATGTTCAACCCGGCGGCGGATGAGGCCACCAAGGCTTACCACCATGCCACCCTGCTGAAGAAGTTTGCATGGGTGGATCAGCAGCTGGCAGGCAAGACCTGGCTGACCGGCGAGACGTTCACTGCGGCCGATGCCTATCTGTTTGTGGTGAGCGGCTGGGCACGCTATGTGAATATGGATACCCAGCAGTTTGCAAACTTGAGCGCCTTCCTGCAGCGCGCTGCTGCGATGCCTGCGGTGCAGGCGGCCATGAAGGAAGAGGGCTTGCTGGGTTGAGACTTGGCGGCCTCGAAAAACCCACAGCCTGGCTGTGGGTTTTTTATTGTCTGCTAGGGAGCAACTGCACTGAGACGTGACGAAGTTTTGCAGTCAGTAGACCCGTCTTCCGTTAGACTGTTGGCATGGGGCAGCACGGGCTGTCGGTATTTGAGTGTGAGGGTAAATGGGCATGCGCTGGGTAAAGCGGATTGCAATCGGGTTCGGGATTTTGCTGGTGCTGCTGGCGGTGGGCATCGGCATCCTGTTTGCCACCTTTGATCCGAATGATTACAAGGATCGTATCGTCACGGCCGTGCGTGACCAGACGCAGCGTGAGCTGAAGATCGGCGGCAAGATCGAGCTGGTGATTTTTCCGAACATTGGCCTCAAGCTGCATGATGTGTCGCTGTCGGAATACCAGAAGCCGGACGAGTTTGCACGGCTCACCGAGTTGCGTGCCGGGGTGCGCCTGATGCCCTTGCTGGATCGGCGGGTGGAGGTGGATGCGGTGACGGTGGATGGCCTGCAGCTGCATCTGCGCCGGGATGAGCAAGGCAAGCTGAACATCGACGACCTGATGCAACCAAAACCCAAGCCCGCCGGGGAAGAGCGCAAGTTCTCGCTGCAAATGGCCAGGCTGACGCTGACCCAGGCGCAGCTGGACTGGCAGGATGCGGTGAGCAAGCAGACGGCTCGTGTGCAGGGCCTGAATCTGGAAGCGACCGATATAGACCCGGAGAAAGGGGCGCAGCTCAAGCTGGACACCCAGCTGAGCGCCGGAACGCTGGAGGGCCCCACCGCGCTGGTGGAGGGTAAGCTGGGCCTGAGTGGTACACTCGCCATGCAAGCCTCTACCAAAGCGCTGGATGCAAAAGGCCTGCTGCTGACCTTTAATGGCAGCGCCCAGCAGCAAAAGGGTTTGGCGCTCAAGGTGACGGGGGACGCTCACTACGAGGCACAGCAACTGGCCGCCAATCAGCTGGAGGTGTTGCTGGATCAGTCCGCAGAAGGGCTGACACGCCACGTGGCACTCAAGCTGCCCAAGCTGCAGGCCACCCCGACCGAATTGCTGGTGGAGCAGCTGGATGCCGAGCTGAAGCAGCAAGGACAAGGACAGCAGCTCAGCGCTGCCGTGCGGGCACCCAAACTGCGGGTCACCCCAGCGGAATTGCTGGTGGATAAACTGGACATGCAGTTCGCACAAGAAGGCGCTGGGCGAAAGCTGAGCGCTTCGGTGCAGGCCCCTAGCCTGAAAGCAACAAAAGCGGCGGTCAGCGGGCAGACCATTCAGCTGAAAGCCAACTTTGCCCAAGGCAAGGACAATATGGTGCTCCAAGGCAGCATCTCGGGCCTGTCGGGCAGCCTGCAGCAGATTGAGGCCAAACAGGTGGCGCTGACAACCCATGGCCAAATGGGCGGCAACGGGCTGGAAATGCGGCTGGATGCTGCGCTGCAAGTGATACTGAAGCAAAGCCCGAACCTGAAGCCCGAGCTGCTGCGTCTGACAGGCCTATCCACCCAGGGCAAGGCTGTCTTGCCCGGCGCGCCCGCGCTGAGCTGGAAGCTGGCGGGCCAGTTGCAGACTAATCTGGCGGCCCAGCAACTGGATACACAGCTTAACGGCGTACTGGATGCCTCGGCGCTGAAACTGGCAGCGTCATTGCAGGGTTTCAGTGGCATCCCGGCCTTCAAGCTGGACGCTTCGCTGGATGCGCTGGATCTGAATCGCTATCTGCCACCGTCGAAGCCCGGGCCGGTGGCGCCAGCCCAGGGTGGCGGTGTTGTGCTGCCGGATCTGCCCTTGTTCCACAAGCTGAGCGGGGTGGCGGACATTCGCATCGGTCGTTTGAGCAAGGCACCGTGGGTGGTGAATGACCTCAAGCTGCACTTTGACGCCAAACCCGGCAACTGGCGGCTGGACCCGTTCTCTGCCCAGCTGCTGGAAGGCCAGCTGCAAGGTAGTGCATCGGCACGCTTTGGGGCACAACCGGTGCTGTCGTTGACGCATCAGTTCAGCGGGGTGTCCGTCGGCACCCTGATGAAAACCGTCAGTGGCGAGGATAAAGTCACCGGTACCGGCAACCTGTCCGGTACCCTCAGCATGAGTGGTCGCACTGTGCCACAGTGGCTGGCCACTCTGAATGGCAACAGCAAGGTGCGGGTGCAGAATGGGGCCATCAAGGGTATCAGCATTGTCGATACCGTGCAGAAGGCGCAGTCTTCCATCAACCAGATGCGGGAAAAGGCCAAGCCGGAAGCCAAGTCCAACGCCAAGACCGAGTTCTCCGATCTGTCCGCCAGCTTCAATATTCACAATGGTGTTGCCCAGAACGACGACCTCAGCATGGTCGGCCCCCTGCTCAAGGGTAGCGGCAAGGGCCACTTCAATCTGCCTGCCCAGACCATAGACTACGGGCTGCTGGCCGGGGTGGAGTACAAAAAGGATGCGGGTGCGCTGGGCGGTGTCACCGTGCCGGTGAAAATTGGTGGCACCTTTGCCGCGCCCACGTTTACCGTGGATTACGGCGCGCTGGCCAAGCAACTACTGGAAAACAAGCTGAAGATTGATACCAAGGCGGCGGAAGAGAAAGCCAAAGCGCAATTGCAGGCCGAGCAGGACAAGGTCAAACAGCAGCTGGCAGACGAGAAAGCCAAGCTGAAACAGAAAGAAGATGCCGAGAAGGCCAAGCTGAAAGACAAGCTGAAGGGGCTGCTGGGCAAATAAGCGGCACCTTGCCATGCAAAAGGCCCACCGTATGGTGGGCCTTTTGCATAGTGGCGGTTGTACCGTTTAATTCAATACCTTGCCATCCTTGCTGATGACCGCGATGTCTACGGTGCTGGAGCCGCGATGGTCGCCCGTGCTGTACTCAATGGTGTAGCCACCCAAGTCCATGCTGCCCATGGATTCGGCAATCTTGCTCAGTTTGTCGGGGCTCCACTGCGCACCGGCTTTCTGCAGGACTTCAATCAGGCTACGTGCGCCCAGATACCCTTCCAGGCCGGCGTAGGTGATTTCCTTGCTGCCATTGCGGGCTACGGCATCACGATAAGCACGGGCCACCGGTGTGGTGCTGTTGAAGGGCGAGGGTACCACCTGCGAGAGCCCAACGCCTTGCGCGGCTTCCAGGCCAGCATCACGGATCAGCTGCTGCGGGCTGATGAGGGAGAGCCCCAGCAGCTGCAAGCCGGGCATGCGTGCACGCATGGCCTTCACAAAACGCGCAGTATTGGCTTCATCTGCCACCATGATCACGGTTTGCGGTTGTGCCTGGCTGATCTGGTTGACGGCCTCGGTGACCTCATTCTTGTTGGGGTCATAATTACCTTTGGCAGCCAGCGCCAGCTTCTTGCGTCCCACCTCGGCCTCAATCGCCTCCAGGCCTCGCGTGCCAAAGCTGTCGTTGGCATAGAACACGGCAATCCGGGTCATGCCCAGATTGATCGCCTGTTTCACCAGCTTGCGGGCTTCCTGGCTATAGCTGGCACGAATGTGGAACATCTCCGGGACATAGACATCGCGGCTGTCTCCGCTGCCATTGGCAATGCCACGGATCATGTCCGAGCCCGACAAGGGCGCAAACAGGGACACGCCATTTTTCTGCAAGACCTTGCGTCGCGCGATCTGCTCAATCTGCGCAGAGCCGGTAAAGCCGAACAAGACCTGCACTTTGTCTTTCTCGATCAGTTGCTCGGTGGCGGTCACGCCTTTGCCAGGCTGACCCTTGGTGTCGATCGTGACCAGGCGGAGCTTGCGGCCGTTAATGCCACCCTGAGCGTTGATCTGGTCAAAGGCGGCTTTGGCACCATTGGTGAAGTCGGTACTCCAGGCCCCTTCCGGACCGGTCATGTCGGCCACCTGGCCGATGAGGATATCGTCTGCCCATACCGGCGAGCACAGGCTGCCGGTCAGGATGGCCAGGGTAATGAGTTTACGCATATGAGTACTCCGCCAGCCCGGCTGGGGCGGCTTAAGGGGGGAGGAGAGCCTGACCGCGCGATCAGTTCAGCAGCTTGCCGTCTTTATTGATCACCGCCATGTCCACATAGCTGGAACCACGGTGGTCTGTGGGCGAGTAGTTGATCTCGTATCCCCCCAGGCTCACGCTGCCCATGGACTCCAGTGCGCGCTGGATCTTCTCCCGGTTCATTTGCGCACCGGCCCGGTTGAGGCCTTCCACCAGCAGCTTGGCTGCCAGATAGCCTTCCATGGTGTTGTAGGAGAGTTCGGCCTGGTTCTGATACGGCGTCACCATCTCTTTGTGCTCACGCGCAATGATGGTGACCGGGTTGTAGGGGTTGGGTACCACCACGGTGAGACCAATGCCTTGTACGTTCTCGATGCCGGCCTCACGGATCAGCACCTTGGGGTTCACCACCGACAGGCCCATCAATTGGGTACCGGTCATCTTGCCGCGGAACTGTTTGACGAAGTTTGCCGTAGCCTGGGTTTCCGACACCATGATCACTGCTTGCGGTTGCGCCCGGGAGAGCATCAGCACCGGCTCGCTGACATCCAGCTTGCGCGGGTCATAGGCACTCTTGGCAACCAGTGTCATGTTGCGCTTGGCCAGTTCGGCCTCCACCGCCTTCAGCCCGCCCTTGCCGAAGGCATCGTCGGCATAGAATACTGCGATTTTCTTCATGCCCAAGTTGATGGCCTGCTTCACCAGTTTACGGGCTTCCTGGCTGTAACTGGCGCGCAGGTGAAACAGCTGGGGCACAAAGCCTTCCGAGTCCGGCATGGCCACATCGCTGGCTGTGGCGCGCAGTGCATCGGCACCGGTCAGCGGGGCAACCAGGGCAATATTGTTCTTTTGCAGCAGCTTGCTGCGCACCACCAGCGACACGGCAGCGGTCCCGGTATAACCAAACAGGACATCGGCCTTGTCGGTGTCGATCAGTTGCTGGGTAGCCTGGAAAGCCTTGGGTGCACTGCCTTTGCTGTCGATCACCACTTGCTTGATCTGGCGACCAAACACACCGCCATTGGCATTGACCTCATCGAAGTAAGCTTTGGCACCGACTACATACTCATTGCCGCTATGACCATCCGAGCCGGTCAGATCGACGACTTGACCTACAATGATGTCGGGTTTGCCGGCGGGGGCGGCAGCAGGGGCGGCTGAAACGCCGGTTGCGGTCAGGCTGCAGGCAGCCAGCAAGCTGACAAGATGTCGCAAGCGCATCGTGTGTATCCTCACTCTATGTCTTTGTTATGCCTGACGCACACCCGAAGGGTGATCAGTCGGTTGCTTCACCGGTGTTGGTCCCGATGTTGGCTTTCCGGGGCAAGTCTAATGCAATCAAAAAGGCTTGAGAATAGGAACGGACAGATTGAGCGCACGCTTGATCAAACGCGTGCGACATGTCAATCGGGTAGCGCCGCTTGCCGGCTTACTCGGAGTCCGAAACGGGTGGACGCAGCTTGGCCAGCAGCTGGCGCAACTGCATGCGCTCTTCCTCGTTGAGACGGGTGAACAGGCGGGCAATCCGCGCGTAGTGCGGTGGCAGCAGGGTGTCCATCAGATCACTGCCGGCCTGGGTGAGGCAAACCAGTGCGCTGCGACGATCGACCGGTGTATCCAGCCGGGCCACCAGCCCGTCACGGGCCAGGCGCTCGACGATACCGGTCATGGTCGGCGGCGACACATCCACCCCCTGCGCCAGGCGGGAGGGGGTCAGCCCGTCCGGGTGCCGCTTGAGCAACAGCAGTACGAAAAACTTGGTGGGCGACACACCATACTGCGACAGAAAGGTCTCAAACGCGTGGACCTCATCGCTGGCGGTACGCAGCAAAGTCAGCCAGCTTTCCAGCGCACTGATGTCCAAGTCCGGATAGCTGCGGGCAAAGCGCAGCATGGTGTCATGGCTGGGAAGTTCTCGCAGGTCAAACATGGTTGCGTACCGCTGAAAGGAAGGGGGGAATGTCGCTTGTTCGTCGCATTCTGTCAATTCCCTTTGGCTACGGAGTAGCGACCGTTGATCACCTTCAAACCCCGCGTGCCAGTAGCCAGACCAGACGGGCTGCCACTTTGGCGGTACGGTGGTCCTGATCATGCTGCGGATTGAATTCGGCCAGATCGGCCAGCTTTAGCTTGCCGCTGCGCAGGATGTCATCCAGCAGGGCCTCGATCACCGGTAGCTCCACCCCGTGCGCAGCGGGTGCCGAAACGCCGGGCGCCACCGCTGCGGGCAGCACGTCCAGATCAATGCTCAGGTATAACCAGTCGACCTCGGCTAGAAATGTTTCCAGCTGCGCACGAATAGCGGGCAGCTGGCTGATCAGCATCTGCTGGTCGGTCCGCCACCAGACGCCGAGTGACTCAGCGCGGGCAAACAGCGCCTGGGTGTTGGCGGTTTCGGCCACCCCCAGGCAGGCGTAATGGAAGGGCCAGCCGCGTGCCTGGCAGTCTTCCGCGATCTGGCGGAACGGGGTGCCGGAGCTGGCGCGTGCCGCTTGCCGCAAGTCAAAATGGGCATCGAAGTTGAGGATGCCAATTCGCGGAGGCTGTGCCAGGCTTGCTGCATGTGCCGCCAGTCCTTGCCAGCTGCCCCAGGCGATCTCATGGCCGCCGCCCAGCACGATAGGGGTGTGCCGGGCCGCCATGGCTGTAGCGACATGTGTGCCCAGCAGTGCTTGCGACGCTTCCAGCGCGTCGCCTTCACATACCACGCTACCGCCATCATAGACCGGCTGCGGGTGGTGCCAGGCCAGATTGGCCAGTGCCTTGCGGATCAGGTCCGGCCCGGCTTTGGCGCCGGTGCGGCCCTGGTTGCGCGCGACGCCGGCATCACAGGCAAAGCCGAGCAGGGCGAAGCCGGGCGCAGCCCCGGCCTGCAGTGCCTGCACTTGCTGGTGCCAGCGTAGTGCGCGCTCCCCTTCTTCGTCATCCACCCGGCCTTGCCATAGTTTGAAATCGGTATGCTGAAACATGAAGATTCCTTTTTAACTGGCCTGTCCGGCCACCCAGCGTTGCAACAGCGGTCTGGCGCCCAAGGTATAGACCAGTTCGCGCGGGTGATGGATGGCCCAGAGTGCCAGGTCTGCCCGCTTGCCCACCTCCAGCGTGCCCCGATCGTGCAGCAGACCGAGTGCACGCGCGGCCTCACGGGTGGCGCCCGCCAGTGCCTCAGCAGGTGTCAGGCGGAACAGGGTGCAGGCCATGTTCAAGGCCAGTAGCAGCGAGGTCATCGGCGAGGTGCCCGGATTACAATCGGTGGCAACGGCCATCGGCACCCCGGCGGCACGCAGCGCGTCTATTGGCGGCAGGCGGGTTTCGCGCAGGTAATAGAAAGCGCCCGGCAACAGTACGGCGACCGTGCCCTGCTGCGCCATGGCTTGAATGCCTTGGGGGCTCAGCCACTCCAGATGGTCTGCCGAGAGACCATGGTAACGGGCGACCAGCGCCGCACCACCCTGATCAGACAACTGCTCGGCATGCAGTTTGACCGGCAAGCCCAGTTGCTGCGCGCATTGAAACAGGCGCTCGGTCTGCGCCGGGCTGAAGCCGATGTTTTCACAAAAGGCGTCCACTGCGTCAACCAGCCCTTCGGCGTGCCACTGCGGCAGCCACTGGCAGATCGCGTCGATATAGCCGTCGGCATCCCCCGCAAACTCGGGCGGCAGCGCGTGGGCCGCCAGGCAGGTGCGCTGTACCGTTACTGCTCGAGCCTGCGCCAGTTGTCCGGCGACTCGCAGCATGCGCGTTTCGTCATCGCGGGACAGCCCGTATCCCGACTTGATCTCGACGGTGGTGACGCCTTCCGCCAGCAGGTCATCCAGCCGCCGCAATGCGGATTGCAGCAGCGTGGCTTCATCGGCTGCGCGAGTATGCTGCACGGTGGAGCGGATACCGCCACCGGCGCGCGCAATCTCCTCGTAACTGGCCCCCTGCAGGCGCAGCTCGAACTCGTGGGCACGATTGCCGCCGTACACCAGATGGGTATGGCAGTCGATCAGGCCCGGCGTCAGCCAGGCACCCTGACCATCCTGTTCCGGGCAATCGGGCAGCCCAGCGGGCAGGTCCTGCTCGGCGCCCAGCCAGGCGATGTGGCCATCCTGCACCCACAGGGCGGCATCTGGCAGCAGGCCGTAGTCGGCTTGCTCCGGTGCAAAGGTGGCCAGATGGACATGGCGCAGCAGGAAGCTGTCATTCGACATCGTGATCTCCACATCGATGAAGCTGGGCGATGATCAATCGCCCAGCCGGGTGCAGCTGCAGGGTTGGCGTGTCATTACGGCTCCAGCACAGCAAGCTGTCCCCTGGGTGTAGCAGCACGGTCTGTGGCAGATTGGGGGGCTCGGTTCCCGGCATCGGCTGTTGGGCGCGGGGCAGGGTAATGATGCAAGGCGCTGCGGTGGCGTGCAACAGGACCGTGCCACTGACCTCGAGCGCACAGGTTTGCTGCGTGCTGGTGAGGTTGCCGTGCCAGCGTCCACGCCGCAGCATCAGGTTGAAATCGCATACTAGGCCGCCGGGCAGGGTGGCGGTGATGCTGGCCTCACCGGCAAAAACATGGGCCGGGCTATCCGGCGACAGTGTCTGCACCGGCCCCGCTTCCTCCTGCAGCTGGAGTTGTCCATCCAGTAACAGCAAGTGGCGGTCCACCCCAGGAAAGCGGGAGAACGGCCCGCTGGCCGCAACTTCGGCGCTGCTGATGCGCCATTCAAAGTCGTCCAGACTGCTGTTGGCCGGAAAGCGGGCGATCTCCCGCGTCAGCCCGCCCCCGTTTTTCCACGGGGTGGGCGTGAGGCGGTGGTATGGAATGGTTTGCCAGTACAGCACGTCAGCCCGCGTTGCCCAGCATCGGCAGCTTCAAGCCCGCTTCGCGTGCGGTTTGCTGTGCCAGCGGGTAACCGGCATCGGCATGTCGCATCACGCCCGTGGCCGGATCATTGAACAGCACCCGGCCCAGCCGCTCGTGCGCGGCATCGCTGCCATCGCAGACGATCACCACGCCGGAGTGCTGCGAGAAGCCCATGCCGACGCCACCGCCGTGGTGCAGCGACACCCAGGTGGCGCCACCTGCCGTATTCAGCAGGGCGTTCAGCAGCGGCCAGTCAGACACCGCATCCGAGCCATCCATCATGGCCTCAGTTTCCCGGTTGGGGCTGGCCACCGAGCCGGTATCAAGGTGATCGCGCCCGATCACGATGGGTGCTTTCAGCTCACCGTTCTTGACCATCTGGTTGAAGGCTTGCCCAAGGCGGTAACGATCCTTGACGCCGACCCAGCAGATACGTGCAGGCAACCCCTGGAAGGCGATGCGTTCACGGGCCATGTCCAGCCAGTTGTGCAGGTGCGGGTCATCCGGGATCAGTTCCTTGACCTTGGCGTCGGTCTTGTAGATATCTTCCGGATCACCGGACAGCGCCACCCAGCGGAACGGACCCTTGCCCTCGCAGAACAGTGGGCGGATATAGGCGGGCACAAAGCCAGGGAAGTCGAAGGCGTTGTCCACGCCCATTTCCAGTGCCATCTGGCGGATGTTGTTGCCATAGTCGAGGGTGGCCGCGCCGCGTTCCTGCAAGGTGAGCATGGCGCGGACCTGCACCGCCATCGACTGCTTGGCTGGTTGCACAATGCTTTGCGGATTATCGTTGCGGGCGGCTTTCCACTGCGCCATGGTCCAGCCCTGCGGCAGGTAGCCATTGATCGGGTCATGCGCCGAGGTCTGGTCGGTGACGCAGTCCGGGGTAATGCCGCGCGCCACCAGCTCGGTGAACACGTCGGCGGCGTTGCCCAGCAGGCCGACCGACAGCGCCTGACCGTTGCGGCGGGCTTCGTCGATAATGGCGAGGGCTTCGTCCAGCGTGGTGGCCTTGCGGTCCAGATAGCGGGTCTTGAGGCGGAAGTCGATGCGCGACTCGTCGCATTCCACCGCCAGCATGGAGAAACCGGCCATGGTGGCGGCCAGCGGCTGTGCGCCGCCCATGCCGCCCAGGCCGCCGGTCAGAATCCAGCGTCCGCGCGGGTTGCCGTCGAAGTGTTGGTTGGCGACGGAGTAGAAGGTTTCATAGGTGCCTTGCACGATGCCCTGGCTGCCGATGTAGATCCAGCTGCCGGCCGTCATCTGGCCGTACATCATCAGGCCCTTGCGGTCCAGCTCGTGGAAGTGGTCCCAGTTGGCCCAGTGCGGCACCAGATTGGAGTTGGCCAGCAGCACGCGCGGTGCGTCGGCATGGGTGCGGAACACACCGACCGGCTTGCCGCTCTGGATCAGCAGGGTTTCATTGTCTTCCAGCGTACGCAGCGAGGCCAGAATCTGGTCGAAGCAGGCCCAGTTGCGGGCGGCGCGGCCAATGCCACCGTACACCACCAGCGATTGCGGATGCTCGGCCACTTCCGGGTCCAGATTATTCTGTAGCATGCGGTACGCGGCTTCGGTCAGCCAGCTCTTGCAATGCAGGGTGTTGCCGCGTGGGGCCTGGATGATGCGGCTGGGATCATGGCGTGGGTCGGTCATGTCAGGGTCCTTTCGGGTTCGGCTCAGAAGTGGCCGGTAAACTGATAACGGCTGCCGGGGTGCCACAGGTCGGCCAGTGAGGCCACCTGGCCTTGTGAAAAGGTGCGGCGGTGCAGCAGCAGGCAAGGTTCATGGGCGTCCATCTTCAGTGCGCTGCGGCAAGCCGCGTCGGCACTGCGGGCTTCAATGCGGTACTCCACTTTCTGCAGCGGGGCCACCCGCACCAGATACTCATTGGGGGTGATGAGGCTGAAATCCTGGGCCGCATATTCCGGTGCCAGTGCCGGGTTGACCCAGCGCTCTTCCAGCTGGATCGGCAGCCCATTCTCCAGATGCAGCAGGCGCGAGTGAAACAGTGGTGAGCGTGGCTTGACTTGCAGCTCCAGCGCCAGGGCATCGTCTGCCACCATCGCGTCCAGCTGCAGTACCACGCTTTCATGCCGGTGACCGCGTGCGGTGATTTCTTCCGCGATGCTGCGGATCTCCACCAGCGTGGACTGGTACTTGGGTTGCGCTACGAAGGTGCCAGCGCCTTGCAGGCGGGTGAGCACCTGCTCGGCGGTCAATTCGCGCAGCGCCCGGTTCACCGTCATGCGGGCCACCGCGAACTGGCGGGCCAGCTCGTTCTCGGAGAGCACCAGATCGCCTTCCTTCCACGCGCCGCTATGGATGCGGTCGAGGATGAACTGCTTGATCTGCTGGTAAGCCGGGACGCTCATGGTCAGCCCTGCGAAGCAAAGCGGAACGGGCTGTGCGCGGCAAATACGGCGGCGCTGACCTGTTGCTGGGTGACTGCTATGTCCGGTGCAAAGTAGCGGTCGATATCGTAATGCGGTACCTGGCTGCGCACCTGTTGCATCACGGCTTGCAGGCGCGGGCTGGTGATGTGCGGTGCGTGCATGTCCACCCCTTGTGCCGCCGCCAGCAGTTCAATGGCCAGGATGTTGGCCGTGTTCTCGGCCATGTCCCCCAGCTTGCGGGCGGCAAAAGTCGCCATTGACACATGGTCTTCCTGGTTGGCGGAAGTCGGCAACGAGTCGACGGAGGCTGGGTGGGCCAGTGTCTTGTTTTCCGAGGCCAGTGCCGCTGCGGTGACGTGTGCAATCATGAAGCCGGAGTTCACACCGCCATCCTTGACCAGGAAGGGTGGCAGGCCGGACAGGGTGGCGTCGATCAACAGCGCAATCCGGCGCTCGGACAGCGCGCCAATTTCGGCCACGGCCAGCGCCAGATTGTCTGCAGCAAACGCCACCGGCTCGGCGTGGAAATTGCCACCGGACAGCACTTCCAGCGTGTCCGGGAACACCAGCGGGTTGTCGGATACCGCATTGGCTTCGGTCAGCAGGATGCTGGCGGCGTGGCGAATCTGGTCCAGGCAGGCGCCCATCACTTGTGGCTGGCAGCGCAGGGAGTAAGGGTCTTGCACCTTGCTGCATTCACGGTGCGACAGGTTGATGTCGGAGCCATCCAGCAGCGTGCGGTAGGCTGCCGCAGCGTCGATCTGGCCCTGGTGGCCGCGCAGGGCGTGGATACGATGGTCAAACGGCTTGACCGAACCGGCCGCCGCGTCCACCGACAGCGCGCCAGACACCAGCGCGGTCTGGTACAGGTCTTCAATGTCGAACAGATGTTTGACGGCCAGCGCGGTGGAAGCCTGGGTACCGTTGAGCAGGGCCAGCCCTTCCTTGGCGGCCAGCGTCATCGGTTCACAACCGATGTGACGCAGGCCTTCCACGGCGCTGCAGCGGCGACCTTCAATAAATACCTCACCCACCCCCAGCAAGACCGCTGCCATATGCGCCAGCGGGGCCAGATCGCCGGATGCACCCACCGAGCCTTTGACCGGGATCAGCGGCAGCACGTCGGCGTTGTACAGGCGGATCAGGGCATCAATCACACGCAGGCGCACACCGGAGTGGCCGCGCGCCATCGACGACAGTTTCATCACCATCAGCAGGCGTACCACCGGGGCCGACATCGGCTCACCCACGCCGACGGCGTGCGACAGCACCAGATTTTTCTGCAGCAGCTCCAGCTGATCGTTCGGGATATGGGTACTGGCCAGGCGACCAAAACCAGTGTTGATGCCGTAAGCGGGCTCGCCTTTGGCGACAATCGCAGCTACCGCCTGCGCACCGGCTTCAATGACCGGAACAGCGTCCGCCGCCAGCTTGAGGGTCGTCCGGCTGCGGGCGACCTGCCGCAGTTGCGCCAGGGTCAGGTGGCCGGGGTGGAGGGTCAGTTCGGTCATGATGGCATCCTGTATAGACAAGTTCGTGCAGTATAGGAGAAAAAAATTGTCTATACAAGTGCTCGCGACAGGGTGTGCTACCATCGCAGCGGTCTGAAATGAGGTGGATGCAGCATGTCGGCAGTGTTCCAGCAACTGGTAGCGTGGCAACGTCAGCATGGACGGCGCGGCTTGCCGTGGCAGCAGTCGGCGGACCCTTACCGGGTATGGCTGTCCGAAATCATGCTGCAGCAGACACAGGTGGCAACGGTCATCGGCTATTACGAGCGCTTTCTGGCGGCGTTTCCGGATGTGGAAGCGCTGGCGGTGGCCCCCGCGGATGCCGTGCTGGCGTTGTGGAGCGGCTTGGGCTATTACGCCCGCGCCCGTAACCTGCATCGCGCCGCACAGCAGGTGGTGGCGCTGGGCGGCTTTCCGCGCACGCCGGAAGGCCTGCAGGCCTTGCCCGGCATTGGCCCCTCGACGGCGCACGCCATTGCGGCTTTCAGCTGGGGCGCGCCGGTGGCCATTCTGGATGGCAACGTCAAACGCTGGCTGGCGCGGTGGCTGGCGCTGGATGCGGACCTGAGCCAGAAGCGGGTGCATGAGCAGCTGTGGCAGCAGGCACAGGCCCTGGTGCCCGCAGATGCCAGCCATGCCGAGATGGTGGCCTACACCCAGGCCTGCATGGACCTCGGTAATTTGCGCTGTACCCGCCGCCAGCCGCGTTGTGACGATTGCCCATTGCAGAGCAGCTGTGCCGCGCATGCGCAGGGTTTGCAGCAGCAGTTGCCCCGCCCCAAGGTACGCAAAACCCAGCCAGAGCGTGCAGTGGCGCTATGGGTGTGCCTGTGGCGTGATCAGGTGTGCCTGCAACAGCGGCCCATGCAGGGGTTGTGGGGCGGGCTGTGGTGTTTGCCGGAGTATGCCGGGGATGACGAGATTGCGGTGCTGTCCGGCGCGGTGCCGCGGCAGCATTTACCCGCCTTTACCCACGTGTTTACCCACTTCCGCTTGCAGATCAGCCCCTGTCTGAGCGTGTGGCCGGAGGCCGCGCCTCCGCCGCTTGATGGGCGCTGGTTTACCCTGCCGGATGCCTTGCAACTGGGCTTGCCGCAGCCGATCCGAAAAATCCTGCAGGCAACGGCCGCGATGCAGCAGGATTTTCGTTTACAATCCGAAGCTTAATCTTGCCATTGCAGGATGCAGTGGTGCTGAACTCAACCCTTTCTGGAGTGCGCTGACCATGCCGGTGAACTTGCCGACCTTGCAACCTGCCGACCTGCTGCCGGTGCCCGGTGTTGAACTGGGCTGGGCGGAAGCCGGGATCAAGAAACCGGGCCGTAAGGATGTCCTGGTCATGCGCCTGGCAGAAGGCACGGCGGTGGCCGGGGTGTTTACCCGTAACCGTTTCTGCGCCGCGCCTGTCACCGTGTGTCAGGACCATCTGGCGCAGCGCCCGGCGCGGGCGCTGGTGGTAAACACCGGCTGCGCCAACGCCGGTACGGGCGAAATGGGCTTGCGTGATGCACTGGCGACCTGCCAGCGCGTCGGCGAGCTGCTGGATGTGCCGGCGCAGGCCGTGCTGCCGTTCTCGACCGGGGTGATTCTGGAGCCTTTGCCGATGGACCGCCTGCTGGCCGGGCTGCCACAAGCTGTGAGCCGCTTGCAGCCGGGCAACTGGTACGAGGCAGCGCACGCCATCATGACCACTGATGTCGCCCCCAAGGCGATGTCGCGCCAGCTGCAGCTGGATGGCAAGACCGTCACCATTACCGGTATCGCCAAGGGGGCAGGCATGATCCACCCCAATATGGCGACCATGCTGGGTTATGTGGCGACCGACGCGGCCGTGGCCCCCGGTTTGCTGCAGGAAATGACGCGCCGTCTGGCAGATGAGTCCTTCAACTGCATCACGGTGGATGGTGATACCTCAACCAACGATTCCTTCATCGTGATGGCGACGGGCCAGGCGGGCAATGCCCTGATTGCACAGCCGGGCCTGGCACTGGAGCAGCTCTACACGGCGCTGCGTGAGGTGGCACAGTTTCTGGCCAAGGCCATTGTGCGTGATGGCGAAGGCGCGACCAAATTAATGACGGTGGCGGTGGAAGGCGGGCGCTCGCTGGAGGAGTGCAAGGCGGTGGCCTACGCCATCGCCAAGTCACCGCTGGTCAAGACGGCGTTTTTTGCTTCCGACCCCAATCTGGGGCGGATCCTGGCGGCGATTGGCTATGCACCACGCGAATGCGCCAGTCTGGCGGATCTGGACACCAGCGCGCTGCAAGTCTATCTGGGCAAGGTGCTGGTGGCCGAGCACGGTGGCCGAGCCAGCAGCTACCGTGAAGAGGACGGCCAGGCGGTGATGCAGGAGGCCGAAATCCTGATCCGGGTGGTGCTGAACCGGGGTTCGGCACGCAGCACCGTCTGGACCTGCGATTTCTCCTATGACTATGTGAAGATCAACGCGGATTACCGGAGCTGAGCTGCATGAGCCTGGATATTCAGCAGCAGGTGCTGCAGCAGCTGGCCCGTATTGCCGATGCCCTCGAGGGCGGGGCATTGCCCGTCAACGACTGGCAGGCCAGTGCCTACCGCTGGCGGCGGCAGGGGGCGCGGGGCTATTTGCAGCCGGTGCCGCACTGGCACCGCATTGCGCTGGATGATCTGCACAGCATCGAGCCGCAGAAGCAGCAGATGCTGCAAAACACCCGCCAGTTTGTGGCGGGCCGTCCTGCCAACAATGTACTGCTGACCGGCAGCCGGGGGACCGGCAAGTCCTCGCTGATCAAGGCCATGCTGACCACCTTTGTCGATCAGGGGCTGCGGCTGGTGGAGGTGGACAAGAGCGAGCTGCAGGATCTGCCGGAGCTGATCGAGCAACTCTACGGGCGGCCTGAGCGCTTTATCGTGTTCTGCGATGACCTGTCGTTTGACGAAGGGGACGGCAGCTACAAGGCGCTGAAGGTGGCGCTGGATGGTACGGTGACGGCACCGGGTGAGAACGTGCTGATTTACGCTACCAGTAACCGACGCCATTTGGTGCCCGAGTATTTTGAGGACAATGCCCGCAGCAAACTGGTGGGCGAGGAAATCCATCCCGCCGAGGCGGTGGAAGACAAGATTGCCCTCTCGGAGCGCTTTGGTCTGTGGCTGTCGTTTTACCCGTTTGACCAGAACGAGTATCTGGCGGCAGCGGCACACTGGTTGCAGCATTTTGGCGCGGTGATGGATGAGGCCGCACGCCAGCAGGCGCTGCTGTGGGCGCTGTCTCGTGGCGGGCGTAGCGGGCGGGTGGCGTGGCAGTTTGCCCGCGATTATGCCGGTCGGCAAAGCGGGGTACAGTCATGACCAAGCGCTTCGTGCACGTTGCGGCAGGCGTGATCAAGCGCCCGGATGGCACGTTCCTGCTGGCCAGCCGTCCCGAAGGCAAACCGATGGCGGGTTATTGGGAGTTTCCCGGCGGCAAGATCGAGGCTGGAGAGTCCGCTGCGGAGGCCCTGCAGCGTGAGCTGCATGAGGAGCTGGGCATTACCGTACAGCAAGCACTGCCGTGGGTGACGCAGAACTTTGATTACACCCATGCGCGGGTGCGCCTGCACTTCTTCCAGGTGGAGCAATGGCAGGGTGAACCGCAGGCGCACGAGGGCCAGCAGCTGGCGTGGGTGTCACCTGCGCATCATGCGGTTGAACCGGTGTTGCCGGCCAATGCCGCGATCCTGCGCTGGCTGGCCCTGCCGGACCAGATGCAGGTGGGCAGTGCCGCGGCAGAGGGTGTATTGCTGCCACAGCCGCCGCAGCAGAGCCAGCGTGGCGAGGTGTGTGGTGTACTTGGGCCACAGCCCTTGCAGCATTGGTCGGCCAGCGATTTGATGCTGCAGTCGGCTCGGCCTGCCGCGGTGACCTGGTGCGGAGCGCAGGTCCAGTTGCACGAGCAGCTGCTGCATGCCGCCCGGCTGGGGCTGGACTATGTGTGGGCGGATGACAGCGTGACCCTGGCGGAGATACAGGCATGGTGTGTGGATGGCCCGCCCTTGCCCTTGTTTGCCAGCACGCACCGCTTCCCTAAGGGGCTGGCGGCGGCCCGTTACATCGGGGTGCACGGATTGCTGCGATGAAGTTGCTGTTTCGCGCAGGGTGGTTGCTGCTGACCCTGCTGGTGGTGGGGGCCTTGGCCTGGGGCTGGCTGAAGCAGCGTAGCCAGTTGACGGGCCACGTGGTAAGTTGTGCAGACCCATTGCAAGGTTGCCACTGGCCTAATCAGACCGGCTCGGCATTGCAATTGCGCTTTTTACAGCCTGCCTCTGGCCTGCAGCGGTTTGCCGTCACGGTCAGTGGCGTACAAGCAAAGCAGCTATCGGTGCAGTTTGATATGCAAGGCATGCAGATGCCGCCTGCTCGCTTTGCCCTGCAACAGCAAGCAGGCTCCTGGCAGGGTGCAGCCATCTTGCCGGTATGTGTGCAGGGGCGGCATGACTGGCAGGTGACGGTCTGGGCGGATGGTACGCCCTACCGCTTTCAGTTCCAGCAGCCATCACGCTGAGGCGCTGCTTAGTTCAGACGCTCTGCGCCGGTTTCGTCCTGATCTTCTGCGGCAACCCGGTATTGCTCCGTGGCCCATTGGCCAAGATCAATCAGCTTGCAGCGCTCGCTGCAGAAGGGACGCCAGCGGTTATCCGGTGAAAACGGGGTGAGGGTGCCACAGCTAGGGCAGGGAACCTGCCGGATCGTACGGGAAGGCATTACAGGTTGCAGTAGGTCAGGGTGAACGTCACATCGCAATCCAGCGTTTTCGGGCGGACTTCGCCGCCCGGGCTGGTGAAGCGGATATTGATGGCATATTTGTTGGCGGAGAGCTCGGGTACGCCAATCAACTCGTCCGGCATGTCGACGCGAAGCAGCTGCACCAGCTTGCCGCCCGACATCTGCTGGAACATGCCGTTGCGGGCAACGTACTGATGGGTTTTGCCGGAGTCTCGCAAGAGGCGCAGCACGATGGCGACGCCATCGCGGATGGGCAGCAGCGGCTTCATCCAGGCAACGAGATCATACTGCCGCACCATGGCTTCGTGGTTCAGCCAGAAATGGTAGGACGGGATGTCAAACTCGCAGACCCCACCCGGGATGCTCATGCGCTGCTTGATGCCCATCAGCCACTCGTTCTCGCGGATGTGCTGGCCAAACTTGCCGGTGACTTCCAGCAAGCGGGCACTGGTCTGTTCGATCTCCTGCAGGATGCGGTCCAGCGCATCTTCTGAAATCTGTGGATTGCTGCGCAAGGCTTCCAGCGTGGTGCGCTGGCGTTCCAGCTCTTGCAGCAGATCAGACTTCAAATCCGCACGCGCGCCAATTTCGATGATCTCGAAAAGGGTCTGCAAGGCAAAGTGGTGTTCAAATCCCGCCGTCTTGGCGGAAAAGTGCTCAAAGCGCTCGTACAGGTCTTCCAGCCGCAGCAAGCTGCGGATGCGTTCGCTCAAAGGGAACTCGTACTGGATCACGATGGCCTGGCAGGAGTAAGGTTTGCCACATTCTGCACCAACAAGCTCAAATATA
Organism: Leeia sp.; assembly: GCF_041909055.1. Classification (NCBI taxonomy): domain Bacteria; kingdom Pseudomonadati; phylum Pseudomonadota; class Betaproteobacteria; order Neisseriales; family Leeiaceae; genus Leeia; species Leeia sp. The sequence goes on from NZ_JAYREC010000007.1 coordinate 58,769, forward strand.
CAAACCGCTTCATCATGCAAAGCCTGTATTGGCGCGCCATAGGCGGGTTTTTTCAAGGTAAGCCTGATGCAAAGGCCATAATTGCACCTGCAGCTCGGCCAAACTGCCCTGATTATCGACCACATCGTCGGCAGCAGCCAAGCGGCACTGACGATTCCATTGCTGCGCCATGATGCGGCGAACCATGTCCGCATCCAGCTGGCTACGCTGCATCACGCGCGCAATCTGGAGGTCTTCCGGACAGTCTACCACCAGCGTACGGTGCACCCGCTGCGTGTAATGGCCGGTTTCAAACAGCAAGGGCACCACCAACACCACATATGCGCCCGGTGCCTGCTGCACGGCGTCTTCAGCGGCTTGCTGGATCATCGGGTGCAGGATGGCTTCCAGCTGCTGACGGGCGGCGGGGTCATGAAACACCCGCTCACGCATCGCTGCGCGATCCATGCTGCCATCCGCTGCAGCAATGGTAGTGCCGAAAGCCTGGATCAGGGCGGGCATGGCTGCGCCTTGCGGTGCGGTGAGCTGATGGGCGAGCTGATCGGTATCCACCACGGTGGCACCCCACTGCTGCAGGATGTCCGCAGCGGCAGACTTTCCGGAGCCGATGCCGCCGGTGAGGCCCAGGACCCAGGGGCGGTGCATGCCTAGTGCAGAATCAGGTTGCCGGCAAACAGGGTGATGACCCCGCCCATTGCCAGATAGGGACCAAATGGCAGCTTCTTCTGCCAGGCATGCTTGCCCAGCACGATCATCAGGATGCCCACCACCGCGCCAACCGCTGAGGCGATCACGATGATCTGCGGCAGGGCTTGCCAGCCAAGCCAGGCACCCAGCGCGGCCAGCAGCTTGAAGTCACCATAACCCATGCCTTCCTTGCCGGTGGACAGCTTGAACAGCCAGTACACGCTCCACAGCAGCAGGTAACCAGCGGCTGCACCCAGCACGGCCTGTGGCAGGGCGACTAGACCGTGACCGGCCCACGCCAGCAATACGCCGGCCCACACCAGGGGCAGGGTGAGATCGTCCGGCAAGTACATGGTGTCCAGATCAATGAAGGTCAAGGCCAGCAGGATGGCACACAGCCCATAGAGCGCCAGTGCCAGCCAGAGGTCATGGCCGCCAAACTGTGCCATGCAGCTGGCCGCAGCCAGCCCGCTGAGCAGCTCCACCAGCGGGTAACGCGGCGAAATGCGCGCCTGGCAGCCTTTGCACTTGCCGCCTTGCAAGGCATAGCTCAGCAAGGGGATGTTTTCCAGCGCGCTGATGGCATGACCGCAGTGCGGGCAGGCTGAGCGCGGCACTACCAGACTGTAGCGCTGCGGGCTGAGGGTGCCACCCACCACCTTGGAGGCTTGCTGATAGGCGGCCGCATGGGGGCCACCGTCCTCGCCCAGTTGACCCAGGATGTCACGGGCATCACTCAGCCAGCCGGTTTCCAGCATCTTCGGCAGACGGTGGATGACCACGTTGAGAAAGCTGCCCACCAGCAAACCAAACCCACCCGCAATGGCCACCCATACTGCGGGTGGCATGCTACCGAACAGTTCCTGCATCAGACAACCTGACCGATCTTGAAGATGGGCAGGTACATGGCTACCACCATGCCGCCGATCAGGGTACCCAGTACCACCATGATCATCGGTTCCATCAGGCTGGAGAGGGCTTCGACGGCACGGTCCACTTCTTCTTCGTAGAAGTCGGCCACCTTGGCCAGCATGGAGTCCAGCGAACCGGATTCCTCACCAATGGCCGTCATCTGCAGCACCATATTGGGGAACACCTTGCTGTTCTGCATGGCGATGGTCAGGCTGGTACCCATGCTGACTTCAGCCTGAATCTTTTTGGTGGCTTCGACATAGACCTGGTTGCCGGACGCGCCCCCCACCGAGTCCAGTGACTCCACCAGCGGAACGCCAGCCGCAAACATGGTACCCAGCGTACGCGACCAGCGCGCCAGCGTGGCTTTGCGGATCACATCGCCAAAAACCGGCAGCTGCAACATCAGCTTGTCCATGCGCATCTGCATTGTGCGGGAGCGTTTCCACATGTAGAAGAAGGCATACAGGCCGCCAAAGATGCCACCAAAGATGGCCCACCACCACTCGACAAAGGCATCTGACAGCGCCATCACGAACAGGGTAGGTGCTGGCAGGTCCGCGCCAAAGCTGGTGAATAGCTCCTTGAACGCGGGAATCACGAAAATCATGATCACGGCGGTGATGACGAAAGCCACCACAATGATGGATACCGGATAGAACAGGGCAGACTTGATCTTGCCCTTCACTTCCAGGATCTTTTCCTTGTAGATGGCCAGGCGGTCCAGCAGGGTATCCAGAATACCAGCCTGTTCACCGGCCTCGACCAGATTGCAGAACAGGTTGTCGAAGTAAAGCGGATACTTGCGGAAGGCTTGCGACAGGCTGCTACCGGTCTCCACATCCGACTTGATGTCCATCAGCAGCTTGGCCACCGACGGGTTACCATGGCCTTTGCCCACGATGTCAAAAGCTTGCAGCAGCGGCACACCGGATTTCATCATGGTGGCCAGCTGGCGGGTGAACAGGGTGATGTCCTTTTCCGAGATCCGCTTGCCGCGTGAGCGGCGGGCCTTCTTGATCACGGCAGGTTTCAGCCCCTGCTTGCGCAGTTGGGAGGCGATGGCCTCGCGGGTAGCCGCGCGCATTTCGCCTTTGACGGTCTTGCCACTTTTGTCTTTGGCTTCCCACAGGAACAGGGCTTCCTGGGTTCCGGACTTGCCGGCGGTTTTCTTGACTGCAGTTGCGGTGGCCATGGCAGTTATCCGTAATGGTTCATTCGTTGGTAACGGCTTCGATCTCTTCCAGCGAGGTTAGCCCTTGGCGGACTTTCAGCAAGCCGGATTGTCGCAGGTCACGAACCCCTTCGCGCTTCGCCTGATCGGCAATGTCGATGGCGTTGCCGTTGGACATGATGATACGCTGCATTTCTTCACTGATCGGCATCACCTGATAGATCCCCAGGCGACCTTTGTAGCCGGAGCCTTTGCAGGCATCGCAGCCCACATGCTGGTAGGGCTTCCAGCTGCCGTCCAGGTCATCCTCGGTGAAACCGGCACGCAACAAGGCGGCGGGCGGAAGGTCAATCGGCTTCTTGCAGGCACTGCACAGGCGCCGCGCCAGCCGCTGCGCCGTGATCAAAATCACTGAGCTGGCAATATTGAACGGGGCCACGCCCATGTTCATCAGGCGCGTCAGCGTAGTAGGCGCATCATTGGTGTGCAGGGTAGAGAACACCATGTGACCGGTCTGCGCGGCCTTGATGGCAATATCTGCGGTTTCCAGGTCCCGGATTTCACCCACCATGATGATGTCTGGATCCTGCCGCAGGAAGGATTTCAGGGCGGCGGAAAAGGTCAGACCCGCTGCGTCATTGACGTTTACCTGGTTAATCCCGGCCAGGTTGATTTCAGCCGGGTCTTCAGCGGTGGCAATATTGATGCCAGGCTCGTTGAGGATGTTCAGGCAGGTGTAGAGCGACACCGTCTTGCCGGAGCCGGTGGGCCCGGTGACCAGCACCATGCCGTAAGGCCGCTTGATGGCATTCATCAAGCTTTCTTTCTGCTCCGGCTCATAGCCCAGCGCGTCGATACCCAGCGTGGCGCTGCTGGGGTCGAGAATACGCATTACGATCTTTTCGCCATGCAGTGTCGGCAGGGTGGACACCCGGAAGTCGATGGCGCGGCTCTTGGACAGCACCAGCTTCATGCGGCCATCCTGCGGCACCCGCTTCTCGGCGATGTTCAACTTGGAAATCACCTTGATGCGGGAGGCAATTTTTTCCTTGATGGCGAGCGGGGGCTGTGCAACCTCATGCAATACACCATCGGTACGGTAGCGAATACGGTAGAACTTCTCGTAAGGCTCGAAGTGAATATCCGAGGCGCCACCATTGATGGCGTCCATCAGGATCTTCTGGATGTAGCGGACGACAGGTGCATCATCAATGTCCGCACCACCATCGGCCTCTTCCTGCTTTTCCTCGCCCGCGGACAGCTGCAGGTCCGAGTCGTCGAGCATCAGGTTTTTCAGATTGGCACCGCTGGCCTCAATCTGGGCGTCAATCAGCTTGCCCAGCTTGTCGTCCTCGACCACCACGGCTTCGATGGTTGAACCGAGCTTGAACTTGATCTCATCCAGCGCGTCGTTATTGGTGGGGTCTGCAATGCCGATGAACACCGTGTTGCCGCGCTTGTACAGCGGCACCGCCCGGCGTGACATCATCAGTTTCTGGTCGAGCAGGTTTTTGGGCAGATAGTCCAGGTTGAAGCTGGACAAATCGAGCAACGGGAAGCAGAAGGTATTGGCTGCAAATTCGGCGACCTTGCGAGCGGGCATCTTCTTGCTTTGCACCAGCTGCTGTACAAAGCCAATCCCGCCTTGCTGGGCTTGCTCCTGCAGGGTGAGCGCATCGGCTTCGCTCAGCAGGTTCTGCTGGATCAGGGCCCGGGCCAGGCCAGGAAGCATGTTGGGAGAGATTGCCACGGTATCGCTTTCGCTAACAATTCGTCTTTAACTTTAGCGCAATTTCCGGCGTTAGAGCAGGCCGGGAGCGGCGCAATGATAATGGAATTATTGCTGGACTGCCCAGCAAAACCTTCAAGTGTTGCTTGCCTGCGACACTCTGTGGCTCAGGCGGGCCCGCTTGACGCCCCGTTCCTGCATGCTGATGACCTCGATGATGACCTCGCCCAGGCGCAGGCAGGTCCCCACTTCGGGTAGTCCTTCCAGTTGCTGCAAAATCAGGCCATTCAAGGTTTTCGGACCATCCAGCGGTAACGGCAGCCCGCACTGTTGCTGCAGGTCGCGCAGCAGGCAGGCGCCATCGGCCAGTACCGAGCCCGACTCGGCCGCTTGCCAGCCAGCCTGATTGCGGCCCTCCGAGGGGAGTTCACCGAGCACCTCGCCCAGTATATCGGTCAAAGTCAGCAGGCCTTGAATCTCCCCATATTCGTCCACGACCAGCCCCATGCGCTGCCGCTGCCGCTGGAATTCCCGTAGCTGCGTCAGCAAGGGGGTGCCGGAGGGGATGAACAGGGGAGGGCGAATCAGTGGCTGCAGGGTGGCCAAGGGGCTGTCATCCCGCTGGCGCAGGGAGAGGGCTTTGCGGGCGTGCAGGATGCCGCTGATCTGCTCGTCGTCCCCCTGATAGGCTGGCAGCAGGGTGTGCCGGGCCATGGCGAGTTGATGCCAGCCTTGTCCGGCAGGCTGCGACAGGTCAAATCGCTCCATGTGCTGGCGCGGCGTCATGATGTCATTCACCGTGCGGGAGGACAGGTCCAGCAGGTTCAGTAGCAGGGTGCGATGCTGCGCCTGAAACAAGTGCGGCGACTCGCCGAGCAGCAGTCGCAGGGCATCATGGTCATCCTGCGGCCGGGCATTGGCCAGTGGCCGCAGCAATTGCCGGATACTCCATTGCAAGCCCTGGCTCAGCGGCAGGCAGATGACCCGCAGCACATACAGAAGATAGCTGCAGGCGTAGGCCAGGGCCGGTGCGGGCAGCAATGCCGCCAGTCGTGGTGCCAGCTCGCTGACGGCCACGATGGCCAGCAGGCAGCATGCCCAGGTCAACAGCATGGCGGGCAAGGCCAGCTCGGTAAAATGATCGACTGCCCACAGCGTGGCGAAACCGGCCAGACTCAGATACAGCGCAATGCGGCATAGCAGGAGGGTCGCCAGCAGCTGCTCGGGTTGCTGCAGCAGGCGCAGCGCCAGTCGAGCCCCCCAGTGCTTGTTCTGGACATGCTGGCGCAGCAATAGGCGGTTGACAGAAAGCAGGCTGAATTCTGCTGCCGCCAGCAGGCCGCAACCGGCCAGCAAGCCCAATGTGAGCCACAGCAGGCGGTAGGAGGGGATGTCGTCCAAAGCAGGGCCTCAGGGCTGGATCGTCAGCGCCGCAACACCACTTCCAGCACAAACTTGCTGCCGACATAGGCCAGCAACAGGAAGACGGAGCCCAGCAGGGTCAAGCGCGTGGCCAGACGTCCGCGCCAGCCCAGGGTGTGGTGGCCCAGTAGCAGACCACCAAAGGCCAGCCAGGAGATCAGCGAGAAAATATTCTTGTGATTGGGAAGGAACCAGGCACCAAGACGGCTGTGAGAGAACAGCGCGCCAGAAATCAGCGCTGCAGTCAGCAGCAGGAATCCCACCAGGATGGTATTGAACAGCAATCGCTCCAGTCCCAGCAGCGGCGGAAGTTGCTGCAGGCTGCGATGGTTCTGAACATGATGCAGGTTGTACTCCACTACCGTCATGAACAGCGCCAGCAACGTGGCCACGGATAACAGGCTGTAAGCCATCAGCGCCAGCAACAGGTGCAGCTTGAACCAGGGCTGGCTGGCATCCACCAGCAAGTGCTGGGCCGGCAGGATGGCCTGCAGCCCGGTGCCGAGCGCGGCCAGTGGGAGTAGCAAAGGGTAAAGGCCAGAGAGGTTTTGCCAGTGCGCGCTGCAATACACCATGAGCAAGATCAGGCAGGCCAGCATGGAGGTGGCGTTGCCAATGCCCAGGTTAACGCCCAGTGGGGTCACTACCGCCAGCCCCAGGACTGCAGCGTGGGCCAGCAGGGCGACGCCGAGCACGTAAGGCTCGACTCGAACCGGCAGCAAAGGCGAGCGCCCGGCCCAGCGGGTGCGCTGGAAGTGCCAGGCCAGCATCAGGTAAATCAGGGCTATGACAAAGGAAAACATGTAAGCCGCGTGTGAGTCGGGTAAAATCGACAGAATGGCAGTCTATCATCACTTGCACTGCTTGCGGGTGTGCAACAGGGCACACCTTTGCTTTCCTGAACCTTCCGCCGGTCAAACCGGTGAGTAATGTGACGCCATGCTTGATAATCTGACCGGTCGTTTGTCGACCATCATGAAAACGCTGCGCGGTGAAGCGCGGCTGACTGAATCCAATATCAGCGATGCGATGCGTGAAGTGCGCATGGCGCTGTTGGAGGCCGATGTGGCCTTGCCGGTGGTGAAGGCCTTCATCGCCCAGGTCAAGGAACGGGCCATGGGGCAGGAGGTGATTGGCAGCCTGAGCCCGGGCCAGGCCGTGATCGGTGTGGTCCATGAGGAGCTGACGCGGCTGATGGGTGAGGCCAATGTCGACCTCAACTTTGCCTCACAGCCTCCGGCCATCGTATTGATGGCCGGTCTGCAGGGGGCGGGCAAGACCACCACCGTGGGCAAGCTGGCCAAGTACGTGCGCGAGCAGCACAAGAAGAAAGTGCTGGTCGTCAGCTGTGACGTGTACCGCCCGGCGGCCATAGAGCAGCTACGCTTGCTGGCCGAGCAAGTAGGGGTGGAATGGTTCCCCTCGTCCGACCGCGATGAGCCGGTGGCCATCGCCCGCGCGGCACTGGAACATGCCCGCCGCCATCTGTTCGACGTGTTGATGGTGGATACGGCGGGTCGCCTGGCTATTGACGAGGCCATGATGCAGGAAATCAAGGCGCTGCACGCCGCCTTGAATCCGATCGAGACCCTGTTTGTGGTGGACGCCATGCAGGGCCAGGATGCTGTCAATACCGCGCGCGCCTTCAGTGAGGCGCTGCCGCTGACCGGCGTGGTGCTGACCAAGCTGGATGGTGATGCTCGTGGCGGTGCAGCCTTGTCCGTGCGGCAGATTACCGGCAAGCCGATCAAGTTTGTCGGTGTGGCTGAAAAAGTGGGCGGGCTGGAGCCTTTCCATCCGGAGCGGATGGCGTCCCGCGTGCTCGGCATGGGCGATGTGCTGAGCCTGATCGAAGAAGCGCAGAAGTCGGTCGATCAGGAAGAGGCCAAGAAGATGATGGCCAAGGTCAAGTCCGGCAAGGGCTTTGACCTGGAAGACTTCAAGATGCAGATCGTGCAGATGCGCAAGATGGGCGGCATCAGCGGGCTGATGGACAAACTGCCCGCGCAGTTGACCGGACAGCTGGGCGGGCAGCTGCCTGCCGGCGCGGACGAGAAGGCCATCAACCGCATTGAAGGCATCATCAATTCGATGACCCGTCAGGAGCGCAGCAAGCCCGAGCTGATCAAGGCTTCACGCAAGCGTCGTATCGCGGCGGGGGCGGGGGTAACGGTGCAGGAAGTGAACCGCCTGCTGAACCAGTTTGAAACCACGCAAAAAATGATGAAGCAATTCAGCAAGGGCGGTATCGGCAAGCTGATGCGTGGCATGAAGGGCATGTTCCCCGGCATGCGCTGAGCCGGCGCGGACGGCGGTGTTTGGCGGTCTTGCAACAGCTTGGTGTGGTGGCTAGGGCTGATATGTGCAAAGACTTGCCAAACAGTTGAATGTGCGCGTAAAATCTGCCCTCTTTGGCATAACACCCATTTTACTATTCAGGTAGAGAATCATGGTCGTAATTCGTCTGGCTCGTGGCGGTGCAAAGAACCGTCCGTTCTACAACGTGGTGGTAACGGACTCCCGCAACCGTCGTGATGGCCGCTTCGTCGAGCGCATCGGTTTCTACAACCCGGTGGCTGCCGAGGGCGAGGAAGGCCTGCGTCTGGCTCAGGATCGTCTGGCCTACTGGATCGGTGTTGGCGCTCAAGTGTCCGACTCGGTTGCCAAGCTGGTCAAGCGCACCAAGTAAGTCTGTACAGGCCAGCTGCGGGTGAGCACCTTGCAACGCGCTGACACGCCTGTCGCGGTACCCGACGCCGACCTCGTGCCCATGGCCAAGGTCGGCGCGCCTTTTGGGGTGCTCGGCTGGGTGCATGTCTATGCCGATACCGAATATCCGGACAGCCTGTTCGATTACGAGCAGTGGCATCTGGGTAACGGCAAGGTCTGGCGACCCTATCAGCTGGAAACCGCCAAGCTGCACGGCAAGGGGCTGGTTGCCAAGTTCGTGGGCTGTGATGACCGCGATCAGGCCGCCCTGTTGCGCAACCTGACGGTGGCTGTGCCTCGCAGCGAGCTGCCGGTGCCGGAAGAGGACGAGTATTACTGGTCTGATCTGGTTGGCATGTCGGTGGTGAACCTGCGTGGCGAGGCGCTGGGTGTGGTGGACCACTTGCTGGAGTCTGCCGGCAATGATTTGCTGGTGCTGCAAGGTGAGCCGCAGCGGCTGATTCCGTTTGTGCGGCAGATTGTGCATGCAGTCAGCCTGGCTGACCGGCAGATTACGGTGGACTGGGAGCGCGACTATTAAGCGCTTGGTGCGGGGGCAGGGTCATGCGCTTTGATGTGGTGACCTTGTTTCCGGAGATGTTCAAGGCGTTGACTGATGTGGGGGTCAGCGCACGAGGCTTCCGCATTGGGGCGTGCAGCCTGCAATGCTGGAATCCACGGGATTACACCAGCAATGCCTACCGTACGGTGGATGATCGTCCGTACGGGGGCGGGCCGGGCATGGTGATGCTGCCGGAGCCACTGGAGAAAACACTGGCTGCCGCGCGCGCCGCACAGCAGGCCGCTGGCGTGGCGCAGCCGCGTGTGGTGTACCTGTCGCCGCAGGGGCGGCGACTGGATCACGCTGCAGTACAGAATTTGCGCCAGCGTGAAGGTTTGATTTTGCTGGCCGGGCGTTACGAGGGCGTGGATGAGCGCCTGATCGAACGCCAGGTGGATGAAGAGCTGTCGATTGGCGATTATGTACTGTCTGGCGGTGAGCTGCCGGCGATGGTACTGATGGACGCGCTGATCCGGCTATTGCCGGGCGTGCTGAATGATGCCGCGTCGGCAGAAGAAGATTCGTTTGTTTCCGGCTTGCTGGATTGTCCGCATTACACGCGGCCGGAAGTGTATGAAGATATGGCGGTGCCCGGTGTTTTGCTGTCCGGTCACCACAAAGAGATCAACCGCTGGCGGTTGAAACAGGCGTTGGGGCGCACCTGGCTGCGTAGGCCGGATCTGCTGCAACAACGCCCGCTGTCGAAAGAGGAGTCTCGTCTGCTGGCTGCGTTTCAGGAGGAAACGCGGCAGGCCGCTCGCCCAGATGCGAGCGCCCCGGGTTGTCCGCCGCAGGAACAAGACACCAAGCAACAGGAATAGCATCATGAACCTGATCCAGATTCTGGAACAAGAAGAAATCGCCCGCCTGGGCAAAACCATTCCGGCATTCGCCCCGGGTGACACCGTAGTGGTGCAAGTGAAGGTGAAGGAAGGAAACCGTGAACGTCTGCAGGCTTACGAAGGCGTGGTGATCGCCAAGCGTAACCGTGGTCTGAACAGCTCCTTCATCGTGCGCAAGATTTCTTCCGGCGAAGGCGTGGAACGTACGTTCCAGCTGTACTCGCCGCAAGTGGCTGCCATTGAAGTGAAGCGCCGTGGTGACGTGCGCCGCGCCAAGCTGTATTACCTGCGCGAGCGTTCCGGCAAGTCGGCCCGCATCAAGGAAAAGCTGCCGGCACGCAAGGTTGCTGCCGTGGCTGCCCCGGCTGCAGAGTAAGTCAGGACTTCGGGATGCCTGAGCATCCCCTGATCCGGAGAACGCGGAGCGCAAGCTCCGCGTTTTTTTTTGCGGCTAAAGATGTAAAAAATGCATGATTGCTCTTGCTCTTGCGGAACGGGCCAAGCAACATGCCGCCAGGATTCTGTTGTGGATGGACTGAGGCGTGATGCAAAGCAAGACATGGTGGATAGGCCTGTGTGCCGGGCTATGGTTAACCGGGCAGGCGCTGGCAGACAATATGCCTTTGGCGCAGTGGCTGAAGGACGGGCAGGCGACGGCGGTATTGTACTGGCTGGATCAGCAGCCCGCTGTGGAGCCTACCGACCCTGCCTGGCCCAACCGCGAAACCTTCCGCCTGCAAGCCTTGCTGCAACAGCAGCAACTGCCCGCCCTGCAGCAGCATCTGCTACCCGGCGCGCCCTTGTTGTGGCCTGCGGCCAATCTGTGGGTGGCGCAACAAGCGTTGAAGCAAGGGCAGTTGACCGCCGCACGGCAGTATCTGGCGCCGCTGCTGGCGGCAGAAAATACCCTGCCCCCCGAGATGCGGGCGCAAGCCTCAGCCGCGTTGCTGGAGAGCCTGCTGCGCGACAATCAACTGGACGATGCCTTGCGTGAGGCGGGGCGAGCCGGTGGGCTGGGGCTGCGCTTGCCTGAGGGATTGTTGCGCCAACTGGCGGTGCAGGCCTTGCTGCAAAGCCAGCCCGACCTTGCTGCCGTGAAGGCTCTGCCGCTCCCGGCAGACAGCCTGCCTGCGCAGGTACTGGCCTGGCGCAGTGGTCAGGCCAATGAAGCGGTGCTCGTGGCCTGGCTGCTCAAACAACTGACAAACCCGAGCATGACGTGGCAAGCTGAGGAACTGCAGCTGCTGTATCGGGTGTCGACCGATCTGAATCATGCCCGCCTGCAAGTCGAGATCGGACGCGTGCTGTTGTCGCAAGCCCGGCTGCCGAAGGGCGTGGAGGCCCCGGCGCTATTGGCGCAATGGGCCCGGCAGGGTGAGCGCATTGGTAACCAGGCGCAATTGCTGACCGGTGATGATGACGCCTGGTGGGCTTTGCAGGCCAAGCTGCCCCCCGAACAGCAATGGCAGGCCATCCCGCTGCTGGCTTACCAGAACCGTGAAGCCAGCAGCCCGGAGCGTCGTAGCCAAGCGGCACAGGCGCTGCTGGCGCAATGGTCTAACCAGCCGGTAGCACAATGGCAATTGCTGCCGCAACTCATGCCGCAGGGGCAGGCTGAATGGCAGGCGCAGCTATCCGCACCGCAACGGCAGGAGCTGGCGATGCAGCTGGGTCTGGGGCCGCAAGGCCGAGAGGGGGGCGACGCGCTGTTGGCCGCCAAATGGTGGCCGGGGCTGGCCGATGACTTGCCCGCCCCGGCGCAGCTGGCACGCCAGCGTGACCTGCTGGCGATTGGTGCCCGGGATGAGGCGCGCAAGCGCTTGCTGGCATGGGCCAAACCAGGTGCCACGGATGAATGGTTGACCGCATTGCCGCTGTGGACAGAAAAAGCCAAACCGGGCGAACTGGCTGCACTGTGGCAGGCGCTGGTACGTAGCGCGGGCACGGAAGTGGGTGCGCAACGTGAGTTGCAGCGTGCCAGGTCCGCCTTGGGGCTGGGCCTGTGGACGGAAACGGCTGCACACGCCATGGTTGCACGGCAAGGCTTGACGGGCGCAGCTCGACAGGAAGCCAGCCTGCTGGCACGGCAGGCCTTGTATCGGCTGGGTGCGGTGACCGAAGCGCAAGCGCTGGAGGCGGCGCCTGCCGCGGAAACTGCGGGTGCGGCAAACAAGCCGGTATCCCCCGCCAAGCCGCGCAAGAAGTGAGCATGTGGACTCTGCGTTTTCCCTTTCCGGATTTCTCGCTGGGCGTGCGCTGTAGCACCGATGCCGTGCTGGAAGCCGCCTTTTTGCCGGTACATCCCGGCGAGGAAGGGGCGTCTGCACTGGCCCGTACGCTCTGGCAGCAACTGCTGCAATATCGGGCGCAGGGGCAGTTCAGTTTTACGCTACCCTTGCAACCGCAGGGTAGTGAGCATGATCGCAAGGTATGGCAATGGCTTTGCCAGCTGCCGGCTGGGCAGCCTGCCCGCTATGGCGAGGGTGCAGCCGTGCTGGGTTCGAGTGCCCAAGCGGTGGGTAATGCCTGCGGGCGTAATCCGATTCCCTTGCTGATTCCCTGCCACCGGGTGGTGGGGCAGGACGGGCTGGGAGGCTTCATGCAGGGCAAACAGGATGGCCCCCTGTCCATCAAGCACTGGTTACTGCAACATGAATCCCGACAAGCCAGCCTCTTCGATTGATGCCGACAGCCAGCAGTGGCTGGCGCGTTTTCTGGATGCCATCTGGCTGGAGGATGGTCTGTCACGGCAGACCATTGCGGCGTATCAGCTGGATCTGCAGCAACTGATGGTGTGGCTGGCGTCGCAAGGGCTAGGTCTGCGCCAGGCCGATGCCAGTCTGTTGGGAACGTACCTGGGTGAGCGCCTGCAACACAGCAAGGCCAGCAGCGTGCGGCGTGCGCTGTCGTCCATCAAGCGTTGCTATCAATATCTGCTGCGTGAGTCTGCCGTGCTGCAAGACCCGAGCGTGGCACTGGAGATGAAAGCCGCACCGCGACCGTTGCCCAGTACCCTGTCTGAAGCGGAGGTCGTCGCCTTGCTGCAGGCCCCTGATGTGGCGACCCCGCTGGGGCTGCGCGACCGTGCGATGCTGGAGACCCTGTACGCAACGGGGCTGCGGGTTACCGAGCTGACCGAGTTGACCTTGGCCCAGACCGAATTGACCGCGGGCTTTGTGCGCTTGTTCGGCAAGGGCAACAAGGAGCGGCTGGTGCCACTTGGGGATGTGGCGCTGGACTGGCTGCAGCGCTACTTGCGGCAGGCGCGTGCTGAGCTGCTGCAAGGACGTCAGAGTGAAGCCCTGTTTGTTACCCGCCGGGGCGAGGCAATGACACGGCAGATGTTCTGGCAGTTGATCAAGCGCTATCTGCTGGTGGGGGGCGTCGTCGCTGCGGGAAGTTCACGTACGATTTCCCCGCATACCCTGCGCCATGCATTTGCCACCCACTTGCTCAACCACGGTGCCGATCTGCGCGTGGTGCAGCTGCTGCTGGGGCATGCCGATATTTCCACCACCCAGATTTACACCCATGTCGCGCGCGCGCGACTGAAAGCCCTGCACAGCGAGCATCATCCTCGGGGCTGAGCTTTCGTGCTGCAGTGCAAACTGTTAGCATGCTTACTCCAAATTCTGGAGTTCCTCCCAAATGAGTTCGTCCTCAGCCACCAGTCCGCAGAAAGCTGCCGGACTGATTGTGGGCGCAATCGGCGTGGTGTATGGCGATATCGGCACCAGCCCCTTGTATACCTTGAAAGAATGCTTTGGTGGCCCGCATGCCATTCCGTTCACCGCGGAGAGTATTTATGGCGTGCTGTCATTGATTTTCTGGGCGCTGATGATCGTGGTGTCCATCAAGTACGTGGTGTTCATCATGCGCGCCGACAACAACGGCGAGGGCGGCATTCTTGCGCTGATGACGCTCGCGCTGCGTGGTACCGAGCGTAAAACCACGCGCTGGTTCCTGATGGTGCTGGGCATCTTTGGGGCCTCGATGTTCTTTGGCGATGGCATGATTACCCCGGCCATGTCCGTGTTGTCGGCGGTCGAGGGGTTGTCACTGTTGAACCCGGTATTTGAGCACTATGTTGTGCCGGCTGCCGTGGTGATCCTGTTTCTGCTGTTTGCGATTCAACGCTTCGGTACGGCCAGCATGGGCAAGCTGTTTGGACCGGTCATGTTGCTTTGGTTTGGCGCGTTAGCGGTGCTGGGTCTGGCGCAAATTGTGCATCATCCGGAAGTGCTGAAAGCCATTAACCCATGGTATGGGCTCAGCTTCATCCTGCAGCACAAGGTGCAGGCCTTCTTTGTGATGGGCTCTGTAGTGCTGGCGATTACGGGCGCTGAGGCGCTGTATGCCGATATGGGGCATTTTGGACGCTTTCCGATTCGGGCCGCCTGGTTTGGTTTTGTGATGCCATCCTTGGTGCTGAACTATTTTGGACAAGGCGCCCTGCTGATTGCAGACCCAACCGCTGTAAAGAGCCCGTTCTATCTGCTGGTGCCCGAGGGGTTCCGCTGGATGATGGTGATTTTGGCTACCTGTGCTGCCGTGATTGCATCGCAGGCTGTCATCTCCGGTGCATTCTCGGTGGCACGCCAAGCGGTGCAACTGGGCTATTGCCCACGGCTGGACATCCTGCACACGTCTGAACGGGAAATTGGTCAAATCTACATCCCCTTCATCAACTGGGTGTTGATGATCATCGTGTTGCTGCTGGTGCTGACCTATCGCTCCTCCAGCAATCTGGGTGCAGCCTACGGTATTGCGGTGACCACCGAAATGGTGATGGCCACCATCCTGACCTTTGTGGTGATGCGCCGCATCTGGAAGTGGCATATCGGCTTGATCAGCACCGGCATTGCGATGCTGTTGATTGTCGATATTGCCTTCTTCTCGGCCAACGCCATCAAGATTCCGGAGGGCGGCTGGTTCCCGCTGGCGATTGGTGCCGTGACCTTCACCCTGCTGACCACCTGGAAACGTGGCCGCAGCATCCTGTTCAAACGCCTGAACGAAGACAGCCTGCCGCTGGAAATGTTTGTCGAGAGTGTCGGGGCGCACCCACCGCACGTGGTGGAGGGCACCGCCGTGTTCATGACAGGCAGCAAAACCGGGGTGCCGCATGCCCTGCTGCATAACCTGAAGCACAACAAGGTGTTGCATGAGCGCAACGTGTTGCTGACCATCACTACTGAGGACATTCCCTATGTGCCGGATATTGACCGGCTACGGGTGCAGAGCCTCGGTCATAACTTCTGGCAGGTTGAAGCCATTTACGGTTTCAAGGAGGAGCCGGATATCCATGAGATTCTCAAGATCAGTGGCGAGCAGCACAACCTGGCTTTCGAGATGATGGAAACCTCCTTCTTCCTGACCCGTGAGACGCTGATTGCCAGCAAGGTGCCGGGTATGGCCATCTGGCGGGAGAAGCTGTTTGCCTGGATGTCGAAGAATGCGACCAAGGCGACAGACTTTTTCCGCATCCCGACCAACCGGGTGGTGGAGCTGGGTACGCAAGTCGAGTTGTAATGCGGCTTGCAGGGTTGTTGCGGCGACCTGTTCGGGTGGACAGTGTTCATGCTCTTGTCAAATTGCTAAAGAAAAAGTTTGGCGAGGGCAAAAAATCCTGTTCACCTGCACGCTGGACTATGCTAATTTGCGCGCCATATGTGCTGCAGTTCGGTATGTCGCCGTGGTGGTTCATATAAACCAAAAAGCCAAGGTATTCTGAGAGAGGACGATCTACATGATGAAGCTTCGCACTGTGAAAGTAGCCGCTGTTGTCGCACTGGCGCTGAGCGCCATGGGCGCACAGGCAGCCAAGACCCTGGTGTACTGCTCCGAAGGCAGCCCGGAAGGTTTCGATTCGGCCCGTTATACCGCGGGTACCACCTTTGATGCCTCCTCCCACACCGTGGGTAACCGTCTGGTTGAATTCGAACGCGGCACCACCAAAGTGGTTCCTGCACTGGCTACCAGCTGGGAAATGTCGGCAGACGGCCTGACCTATACCTTCAAGCTGCGTCCGGGTGTGAAATTCCACACCACCGAATACTTCAAGCCGACTCGTGATTTCAACGCTGATGACGTGGTGCTGACCTTCGAACGCCAGCTGAAGAAAGACCACCCGTACAACAAGGCAGTGAGCCCGGCTCCGGAATACCCGTACTTTGGCGACATGGGCCTGGACACCACCATCAAGTCGGTGGAAAAGGTTGATCCGTTGACCGTGCGTTTCGTGCTGAACAAGCCGTCCGCCACCTTCCTGGCCGACATCGCGCTGCCGCCGACCGGCACCGTGATCTCCGCCGAATACGTCAACAAGCTGCTGGCTGAAGGCAAGGCCAATGAACTGAACAACGCCCCGATCGGCACCGGCGCCTTTGTGTTCAAGCGCTACGAAAAGGATGCGCAGATTCGCTTTGCCGCCAACCCGACCTACTGGGGCGGCAAGCAAGCCATCGACAATCTGATTTTCGCCATCACTAAGGACTCCGCTGTCCGCGCCCAGAAGCTGAAGGCCAATGAGTGCCAGGTGGCCTTTGCCCCGAAGCCGCAAGAACTGAGCAGCCTGAAGGGTGATCCGAACATCAAGATGACCAACCAGGCTGGCCTGAACGTTGGCTATCTGGCTTACAACGTGCGTCACAAGCCGTTCGACAACCGTGATGTGCGCCTGGCCCTGTCGATGGCCATCAACAAGCAAGCCATTCTGGATGCGGTGTACAAAAGTGGTGACATCAGCATCGGTAACGCTGCTGTGAATCCGATCCCGCCGACCATGTGGTCCTATAACAAGGGCACCAAAGACTACGGCTACGACACCGCCAAGGCCAAGGACATGCTGGCCAAGGCCGGTTTCCCGAATGGCTTTGAGACCACCCTGTGGGCCATGCCGGTCGTGCGTCCGTACAACCCGGATGCCAAGAAGATGGCCGAACTGATCCAGGCAGACTGGGAAAAGATCGGCGTCAAGGCCAAGATCGTGACCTACGAATGGGGTGAGTACCTGAAGCGTACCAAGGCTGGTGAGCATGACACCATGCTGCTGGGCTGGACCGGTGACAATGGGGATCCGGACAACTTCCTGTACGTGTTGCTGTCCTGCGATGCTGTCGCAGGTGGCAACAACCGTGCGGGCTGGTGCCAGAACGAGTTCTCCGACCTTGTGGGCCGTGCCAAGCTGACCAGCAACGTCAAGGAACGCACCAAGTACTACATGCAAGCCCAAGACGTATTCAAGCGTGAAGCACCGTGGCAAACCATCGCCCACTCGGTGGTGTATGTGCCGATGCGCAAGAATGTGCAAGGCTTCGTGCAAAGCCCGCTGGGTGACATGATCTTCAAGGGTGTTAGCCTGAAGTAATGCAGTAACCCGTGAAACCGCTGGGTGGCTTTGGCTGCCCGGCGGTTTTTGTTTGTAGCGTCCCGGTGGAGTGGCCAAACAGTGCGGTTACGGTTCCTGGTTGCCTTGACGATGGCTTGCGGCGTCTCCCTCTCCGCTTGGAGTGCCAGCAAGAGCCTGACGGTATGCACCGAGAATGCGCCGGAAGGTTTCGACATGGCGCGCTACCAGTCGACTGTGACCAATGATGCCTCCAGTGAGGCTCTGTATGATCGTCTGCTGGATTTTGAGCGCGGTACCACACGGGTCATCCCCAGTCTGGCGGAGCGCTATCAGGTATCCCGCGACGGGCTGAGCTACACCTTTTATCTGCGGCAGGGCGTGCGCTTCCATCGCACCGAGTATTTCACCCCAACGCGGACGCTGAACGCGGATGATGTCCTGTTCACCTTCCAGCGCATGCTAGATCGCAATCACCCCTGGTATGCTTCTGCACCCTCCGGCTATCCCTTTGCCAGTAGCCTGGGCCTGGCGGGGCTGATCAAGTCCATCGACAAGCAGGGCCCCTATGTGGTCCGCTTTACCTTGCAGCGGACCGAGTCACCGTTCATCGCCAATCTGGCGATGGGCTTTGCATCCATTCTGTCCAAGGAATATGCCGATCAGCTGCTGCGGACGGGCCGTCTGGAAGACTTGAA
This sequence comes from Leeia sp., assembly GCF_041909055.1. Classification (NCBI taxonomy): domain Bacteria; kingdom Pseudomonadati; phylum Pseudomonadota; class Betaproteobacteria; order Neisseriales; family Leeiaceae; genus Leeia; species Leeia sp. Next base: position 76,852 of record NZ_JAYREC010000007.1, read on the forward strand.
TACCCACCCGATTGGCAGCGGCCCGTTCCTGTTCAAGCGCTATGACAAGGATGCGACCATCCGCTATCAGGCGCACGCCGATTACTGGCGCGGCGCACCTCGTATTGAAAATTTGTACTTTTCCATCACGCCGGACCATGCTGTGCGGGTGCAGCGCTTGCTGGCCAATGAGTGCCAGATTGCCATTCAACCCAAGCCGGAAAGCCTGCCGCAATTGCGCAGCCACCCTGAGATTCAGGTAAACAGCATCCCGGCGCTGTGGACCATGTATGTGGCTCCCAATACCTCCCGGCGCTGGCTGTCGGACAAGCGCTTCCGCCAGGCGCTCTGGATGGCCATGGACAAGGCCGCCTACATCAAGGCGGTACTGAGCGGCAATGCGACACCGGCCTGGAACCCGATCCCGCCCGGTATGTGGTCGTATAGTACTACGACATCCGATTACCCCTATGATCTGCTCAAAGCCCGCAAGCTCGTCAAAGCATCCGGCTACGACGGCACGGAGCTGGTGATGCTGGCGCGAACGGGCGGCCTGATTGATGCCAAGAAAGCGGCCGAGCTGCTGCAGGCCGACTGGGCCAAAATTGGCGTCAAACTCAAAGTGGTGCAGATGGAATGGGGTGAGGTATTGCGCCGAACCGCGCGTGGCGAGCACGATCTGGCCTTGTTTGGCTGGGTTAGTGACAATGGTGACCCTGATAACTTCCTCACGCCCAATCTCTCTTGTGCGGCTGTCGCCAGCGGGGGGAATCGCTCGCGCTGGTGCAACCCGGATTTTGACATGTTGCTGAGCCGAGCCCGTGCCTCTTCGGACATCCGGGAGCGTGCGCGGCTGTATGAAGCAGCGCAACAACTGTTTCATGAAGAAGCGCCCTGGATACCGACCGTATACCCGATGCAGCCGATTGCCATGCGCAAGTCGGTTCGGGGCTTTGTGCAAAGCCCGTTTGGCAGCCACAATTTTTATAAAGTCTATCTGACCGATTGAACAGTTGTTTTTTGTTGCACTAAAACACAAACCCTGTTTTTTGTTGCACTGCAACCAGTTGATTTGCTTGAACAAGCCGCCTTGCGCGGGTATTATCGCGCCCGCCTCTACGTAAAATTACCTAGAATGAGGTCAGGCACTTCTGTTAACCGGTAGCCGTGTCCGTCAGGCATGGTTCACCCCCACCAACCACAGGCGAACCCCTATGTTTTCGTTCATTCTGCGCCGCTTGCTGTTGGTGATCCCTACTTTTATCGGGATTACCATCATCGCCTTTGCCCTGATTCACCTGATACCCGGCGACCCGGTATTGCTGATGGTGGGCGAGCGCAAGCTGGATCCCGAGTTTTATCAACGTGCCATGCACAACCTGGGGCTGGATCTGCCGCTGTATGAGCAGTATCTGAACTATGTGAAGCATGCACTGCATCTGGATCTGGGCAAATCCCTGGTAACACATGAGCCTGTCTGGGGTGAATTCATCAAGCTGTTCCCGGCCACCGTCGAGCTGTCGGTCTGTGCGCTGCTGTTCGCCGCTGTGTTCGGTATCCTGGCCGGGGTGCTGGCCGCCATCAAGCGTGGCTCCATTTTTGATCATGGCGTGATGGGCATCTCGCTGACGGGCTTCTCCATGCCGATCTTCTGGTGGGGCTTGTTGCTGATCATGTTTTTCTCTAATTACATGCGGACCTTGTGGCCAGAGATAGCCCTGCCGGTATCCGGCCGGATGGATCTGGAGTTTGATATTGTGCCGAAGACCGGCTTCATGCTGATCGACAGCTGGATGGCCGAATCTGCAGATCCGGAGCTCAATGCGGGTGCCTTCCGCTCAGCATGGACCCACCTGATTCTGCCGACGGTGGTGCTGGGCACCATTCCGCTGGCAGTGATTGCCCGGATGACCCGCTCCTCTATGCTGGAAGTGCTGCGTGAGGACTATGTGCGTACTGCTCGGGCCAAGGGACTGTCGTCCATGCGGGTGATCTTTGTACACGCCCTGCGCAATGCGTTGATCCCGGTGATTACCGTGATTGGTCTGCAGGTGGGTACCCTGCTGGCGGGTGCTGTGCTGACGGAGACCATCTTTTCCTGGCCTGGTGTGGGCAGCTGGCTGATCAATGCCATCAGCCGCCGCGACTACCCGGTGGTGCAGGGCGGTATCCTGATCACAGCGACCATGGTGATTCTGGTTAACCTGATCGTGGACCTGCTCTATGGCGTCGTCAACCCGCGTATCCGTCATGCCCGCTAAGGCGTGGCCCCTGCATGCACTGAGTGAGACACTAGCATGAGTCAAAATCAAACCCTGGCGGCAGTAGCCGCAGAGGAACCCGTAGCCCAGTATCCGCACCCACTGAAAGAGTTCTGGCGTAGTTTTTCCCAGAACAAGGGGGCCGTGGCGGGGCTGTTCGTCTTCATTTTCATGATCCTGTGCGCTTTGTTCGGCCCCATGCTGGTCAGCCACAGCCCGATCGAGCAGTATCGCGAAGCCATGCTGCAACCGCCTTCCTGGGCGGGGGGCAATTCGACGTTTCTGCTGGGTACCGACGATGTAGGTCGTGACATGTTGTCCCGCCTGTTGTCTGGTGCTCGCCTGTCGCTACTGATCGGCCTGTTCTCGGTGCTGATGTCCATGATTCCGGGGGTGATTCTCGGCCTGCTGGCGGGCTTCTTCCCGCGTGCACTGGGGACGACCATCATGCGGCTGACCGACATCATGCTGGCGCTGCCCTCCCTGCTGCTGGGGCTGGTGATCATTGCCATCCTCGGGCCCTCGCTGGTGAACACCATGATCGCCATTGCGGTGGTGGGCTTGCCGGGCTACGTGCGGCTGACCCGCGCGTCGGTGATGGCCGAGCTGGCCAAGGATTATGTGATTGCCTCCCGCGTAGCCGGGGCGGGCATCCTGCGTCTGATGTTCAATACCGTGTTGCCGAACTGCATGGCACCGATCATCGTAACGGCTACCATGGGCTTCTCCAATGCCATTCTGGAAGCGGCTGCCTTTGGCTTCCTGGGGCTGGGCGCACAGCCGCCGACGCCGGAGTGGGGCACCATGCTGGCTAACGCCCGTGATTACATGGAAACCGCCAGCTGGGTGGTGACCCTGCCGGGTCTGGCCATCCTGATCACGGTATTGGCGATCAACCTGATGGGTGACGGCCTGCGCGATGCGCTGGATCCGAAACTGAAGCGCCTGTCCTGAGCGGAGACTGAATCCATGAGTTTGCTGGAAATCAAAAACCTGTCGGTCGAGTTCGGACCGGTCGGTAAAGCGTTTGCCGCCGTATCAGGCATGGACCTGTCGGTGGATGCGGGTGAGCTGGTTGGTATTGTGGGTGAGTCCGGTTCGGGCAAGAGCGTCACCATGCTGGCCATGATGGGCCTGATTGATGCCCCAGGTCGGGTCACGGCGGACAAGCTGATGTTCGATGGGCAGGACATGCTGAAGATGACGCCGCGTCAGCGTCGCAAGATCATCGGCAAGGACATCTCGATGATCTTCCAGGATCCGGGCACCAGCCTGAATCCGAGCTACACGGTGGGTCACCAGATCATTGAAACCCTGAAGGAGCACCAGCCGGCCAGCCGCTCGGCCATGAAGGACCGTGCGCTGGAGCTGCTCTCGCTGGTGGAGATCCCTGATCCGGCATCGCGTCTGACCGCCTATCCGCACCAGTTGTCGGGTGGGATGGCGCAACGGGTGATGATTGCCATGGCGCTGGCCTGTAATCCCAAGCTGCTGATTGCCGATGAACCGACCACCGCGCTGGACGTGACCATTCAGGCGCAGGTGCTGGAGCTGCTGGTTCGCCTGCAGAAGCAGAACAATATGGGCCTGATCCTGATCACGCACGATCTGGCCGTGGTGGCGGAGACCGCTCAACGCGTGGCGGTGATGTACGCGGGTCAGGTGGTGGAAACCGCGGGTGTCCCGGCGATTTTTGAAGCGCCGCATCACCCCTACACCCAGGCGCTGCTGGACTCGATTCCGGAGCACAGCAAGGGTGCGGCTCGCCTGCCCACCCTGCCGGGTGTGGTGCCGGGTGCGTATGACCGTCCGCAAGGCTGCTTGCTGTCACCGCGTTGCAAGTTTGCGACCGATCGCTGCCGTAAGGAACGCCCGCAGCTGACCCCGGTTAACGGTGGCGCAGCGCGCTGTTTCTTCCCCCTGAATCTGGCCGAGACGCGTGCCGACCAACCAGGAGTGCCGGCATGAGCAAGCCACAACCCATTATCCTCTCTTCGCGCAACCTGACCCGCTACTACGATGTGTCGCGCGGTTTCATGAAACCGCACGCCACGGTCAAGGCGCTGAACGGCGTATCGTTTGACCTGCGCGCTGGGCAGACGCTGGCGGTGGTCGGTGAGTCTGGCTGTGGCAAGTCCACCCTGGCCCGTGCGTTGACCCTGATCGAGCGCCCCACCAGTGGCGAGCTGGCGATTGACGGTGTGGACATTGTCACTGCCAATACCGCGACACTGAAAGACATGCGCAGCAAGGTGCAGATGGTGTTTCAGAACCCATACGGCTCGCTGAACCCGCGCAAGACCGTCGGCCAGATGCTGGAAGAGCCGCTGATCATCAACACCCAGCTCAGCCGTGACGAGCGGCGCGAGAAGGTGCAGGCGATGATGAAAAAGGTCGGCCTGCGTCCGGAGTTCGTGCAGCGCTACCCGCACATGTTCTCTGGCGGTCAACGCCAGCGGATTGCAGTCGCCCGCGCCATGATGCTGAACCCGAAGATCATCGTTGCCGATGAACCGACCTCCGCACTGGATGTGTCGATTCAGGCACAGATCCTCAACCTGTTCATGGACTTGCAGGAAGAGACCAAAGTCGGTTACGTGTTCATCTCGCACAACCTGTCGGTGGTGGAACATATTGCCGACCAGCTGATGGTGATGTACTTGGGCAGCGCGGTCGAGTTCGGCGACAAGGAAAAGATCTTCAGCCGCCCGCTGCACCCGTACACCAAGGCGCTGCTGTCCTCCACGCCCACCATTGACCCGGCACACCGTACGATCAAGATCAAGATCACCGGTGAATTGCCATCGCCGCTCAATCCGCCATCGGGTTGCACCTTCCACAAGCGCTGCCCTTATGCCAACAGCCGTTGCAGCAGCGAAGTACCGCAACTGCGCAAGGTAGAAGACCGGCAGATTGCCTGCCATCTGGTCGAACAGATCAACCAGTAAAACAGGTCAAGCGCATGATGCCCGCCGGCTGGTCCGGCGGGCATTTTTACTTTGGGCCGCATGGGTAGCGTATCCACCCGATGCGCGGTATAGTCTGCGCAACATTCAACGAGGCAGGGCCATGTCCAAAGCCGTATATGCAGGCAGCTTTGATCCGGTCACCAAGGGCCATCTGTGGATGATCGAACAGGGCGTAAACCTGTTTGATGAACTGGTGGTCGCCCTGGGGGTGAATCCGGACAAAAAATACACCTTCACCCGCGAAGAGCGGCTGATGATGCTGCGCGATTCCACGCGCCACCTGCCCAACCTCAAGGTGGATGCCTTTGATAACCAGTTTCTGGTGAACTATGCCCAGACGGTCGGGGCCAATTACATCCTGCGTGGCGTGCGCGGCAACAGCGACTACGAGTTCGAGCGCAATATGCGCTACGTCAACGATGATCTGGTACCCACCATCACCACCGTCTTCCTGATGCCGCCTCGCGAGATCGCGGAAGTCAGCTCCACCATGGTCAAGGGCATGGTGGGCCCGGAAGGCTGGGAGCTGATTTTGGGCAAGTACGTGCCCCCTGCAGTACTGGATTTGCTGAAAGCCAAAGCTACACACCGATGACTGAACCCGTTTTGCCAGATAGTGCAACCCTGCTGCAGGCGGTAGACATCGCCCCCTTTGCCAATCGCTTGGCCAAGAATGCCCGTCACCTGCACAAGTGGGCGCGACGCAACGATCTCCAGTGTTACCGTCTGTACGATCGGGACATCCCGGCCTTCCCGCTGGCAGTGGACTGGTACGATGGTCGCCTGCACCTGCAGGAGTTTGATACCGGCTGGAAGCAGACCCCAGAGCAGCACTACGCTTGGGTGATGGCGGTGGAATCGGCGGTCAGCGAAACCCTGCAGGTGCCGAAAGAGCAGATCTGGTTCAAGCTGCGCCAGCGTCAGCGTGGCGAAACCCAGTACCAGAAGACCGGCGAGGAAGGTGAGGATTTTGTGGTCAGCGAGCGCGGCCACCGCTTCTGGGTCAACCTTGGGGCCTATCTGGATACCGGCCTGTTTCTGGATCATCGTAATGCGCGGCAATGGGTGGGTGAACTGGCGGACGGTGCGCGCTTCCTCAACCTGTTTGCCTACACCGGCAGCTTCACCATCTATGCGGCGGCGGGTGGGGCGGTCAGTACCGATACCGTTGATCTGTCCAATACCTACCAGGCGTGGACTGCTCGCAATCTGGAATTGAACGGCTTTACCGGCCCGCAGCACCGACTGCACCGAGCGGATGTGTTCAGCTGGTTGCGGGAGGCGGTTGGGCGGGGAGATCGTTACGATCTCATCGTGCTCGACCCGCCCACCTTCTCCAACTCCAAGAAGATGCTGGGCATTCTGGATGTGCAGCGAGACCATCCATGGATGATCCGGCAGTGCCTCAGCCTGCTGTCCCCCACTGGCACGCTGTTCTTCTCCAACAATCTGCGGCAGTTTGAGCTCGATGCGGGCATCCGCGCCATGGCTCAGGTCGAGGACTTGTCGGCCCGCAGTGTGCCGGAAGACTTCCGCAACCAGAAAATCCACCACTGCTACCGCATCCGCCATCGCGCGGCTTGAGCAAGGAAAGCCCCCATGCTGGACGCCAATTACATTCGTGACCGTATTCGTACTGTGCCGGACTGGCCACAGCCTGGGGTGCAGTTCCGCGACATCACGCCGCTGCTGCAGGACCGCAAGAGCTTCCGCGTGCTGGTCGACATTTTTGTCCACCGCTATATGGACCAGCAGCTGGACGTGGTGGCGGGGATTGATGCCCGTGGTTTTATCCTCGGTGCGGTGGTCGCCTATGAGCTGAACCTGGGCTTCGTGCCGATTCGCAAGAAGGGCAAACTGCCGTTCCAGACGGTGTCGGAAGACTACGAGCTGGAATATGGCAGCGCCACGGTGGAGCTGCATGCCGATGCCTGCAAGTCGGGCGACCGGGTGCTGCTGATCGACGATCTGATCGCCACAGGCGGCACCCTGCTGGCCGCCAACCGGCTACTCAACCGCCTGGGCGCACAAGTCGTGGAAGCCGCGGTCATCGTGGACCTGCCGGAGCTGGGCGGCTCCCGCCTGATTGCGCAGGAGCAGATTCCGCTGTTCACCGTCTGCCAGTTTGACGGCCACTGAGCACGGCAAGCCCGCGCCAGGCCGCTAGAACCCGAACGACAGCCCGCTCAGCACTGCCACGCCGATCACGGCAAACACCAGTGCCGCCACCGCATGCACCCAGCGAGTGGGCAGGCGGTGAGCGGCGGCTTCACCCATCAGCACCGCTGGGACATTCGCCAGCATCATGCCCACCGTCGTGCCCATGACCACGGCCAGCATGTCGTGATAACGGGCGGCCAGCGCCACGGTGGCGATCTGGGTCTTGTCTCCCATCTCCGCCATGAAAAACACCACGATGGTGGTCAGCAGCACGCCAAAGTGCCCCCGGGTTTGCGCCTCTTCCTCATCCACCTTGTCCGGTACCAGCAGCCAGGCCGCCATGGCAATGAAGCTGCCACCCAGCAGCCAGCGCATCCAGTGTGGTGGCACCAGCTGGGTCAACCAGTGGCCCAATGCGGCGGCCCCGGCATGGTTGAACACGGTGGCGAGGAAAATACCCAGAATGATGGGAGCAGGGCGGCGATAGCGTGCAGCCAGCATCAAGGCCAGTAGCTGGGTTTTGTCGCCAATTTCCGCCAGCGCAACCACGCCGGTCGAGGTCAGGAAAGGATGCATGGGAATACCTCGGGAGCTGCCATACCGATGACCCAAGATGCGCCGCAGCTCCCACAGGGGCGACATCAGGGTCAAAGGTCTTGCCACGACAGACTTGCCGTCTGCCTGCCCGTGCCATGCCGCGCTTTCCGGCAAGTATGTTGACAACGGGTTCCGGTCGGGGCGACCGGCTGGCTACTCCCCCAAGACGGGGCAAATCATAACAGGCGCGGGTTCAGCTGTCCACGCTCGCCAGCCAGGCCGCGACCTGCTCAAGCTGGTGCTCATCAAACACATGGATACCGTTAGCACGCAGCAGCGCAGCGGTGACACCGTCTCCTGCGGTTTTGCCACCGCTAAAGCGGCCATCATAAATCAGGCCATGGCCACAGGAGGGGCTACCGGCCTTGAGCACCGCCACCCGGCAAGCGTGTTGCCGGGCGAGCTGCAGTGCCTGCTCAGCGCCGGCAAGGAAAGGGCGGGTATAGTCGTTGCCATCCTTGTCCACAACCCGGGCCAGCCCGCGCCAGACCGCATCACCACCACCGGCACCGAGGATTTCTGCCGGAGCGCGTGGTGCAGGCAAGCCACCGGCCATCTCCGGGCACAACGACACCAGACGACCTTCATTTAGCCACTGTTGCCACAGCGGATGGGGCACCGGCACCGGACGTGCATCGTAGCGGACTGGCGCACCAAACAGGCAGGCGCTGACCAGAATCTTCTGCATCAGCGGGCCTTAGCGATGCTTGGTGCCGAAGATCTTGTCGCCTGCATCACCCAGGCCCGGGATGATGTAGCCATGCTCGTTCAGGTGGGAATCGACTGCTGCGGTGTAAATGTCCACCTCCGGATGGGCGGCTTCGACCGTGCGGATGCCTTCCGGCGCAGCCACCAGCACCAGGGCGCGGATCGACTTGCAGCCCGCGCGCTTCAGCATGTCGATGGTGGCAACCATGGAGCCCCCGGTGGCCAGCATCGGGTCAATGATCAGTGCCATGCGTTCGCCGAGGTCCCCCACGAACTTCTCGAAGTAGGGCTCTGGCTGCAAGGTTTCCTCATTGCGCGAGAGGCCCACCACGCTGATCTTGGCACTGGGGATCATGTCGAGTACGCCATCGAGCATGCCGATACCGGCGCGCAGGATCGGCACCACGGTGACTTTCTTGCCCTTGATCTGCTGAATGTCCACCGGGCCACACCAGCCTTCGATGGTTACGGTCTCCAGCGCAAAATCCTTGCTGGCCTCATAGGCGAGCAGGCGACCGACTTCGCCGGTCAGTTCGCGGAATTTCTTGGTGCTGATATCGACTTCGCGCAGCAGACCAACTTTGTGCTGTACGAGGGGGTGGCTCACGAGATGAACGGCCATGCGGGGTCTCCTGGGCTGGCGTATGGGGGAAGCTGCACGGGCAGGGTGGGCCCGGCTTGCTATAATGGGCGCCATTTTACTCTAAACGCTGGTTCATCGGCGTACTTGCGGGGCCATATGGCGCAATATGATGTGCTGGTGATCGGAGCGGGCGCGGCGGGCATGTACTGCGCGGCGCTGGCCGGACAGCGCGGTCGCCGGGTGTTGCTGATCGACCATGCCACCCGGCTCGGTGAGAAGATTCGCATCTCCGGTGGTGGACGCTGCAACTTTACCAACCTGCACGCCAGCCCGGCACAGTACCTGTCGGACAATCCACACTACTGCCGCTCTGCACTGGCGCGGCACACCCCGCAGGATTTTCTCAAGCGGGTGCGGCACCACGGCATCCGCTGGTTCGAGAAACACAAGGGGCAGCTGTTCTGTGAGGACAGCAGTCAGCGCATCATCGACCTACTGCAGGCTGAATGTGACGATGGCCGGGTGGATTGGCGCATGCCGTGCTCGGTAACGGCGGTGACGCCTGAGGCGGGCGGCTGGGCGATTGCCACCGATCAGGGCACATTTGAAGCGCCGTCACTGGTGGTGGCGACCGGTGGTATGGCCATCCCCAAGATTGGCGCGACGGACTGGGGATTGCGGCTGGCCAAGCAGCAAGGCTTGCCCCTGGTGTCGCCACGCCCGGCGCTGGTACCACTCACCTTTGCCCGTGAAGACTGGGCCCCTTTCGCAGAACTGGCCGGGGTCGCGCTAGAGGTGATGCTTCGTTGCAATGAGGGTGAATTTCGTGAGGACCTGCTGCTGACTCATCGCGGGCTGTCCGGCCCTGCCATCCTGCAGATTTCCTCCTACTGGCAGCATGGCGACGAGCTGGTGGTGGACCTGCTGCCCGAGCAGGATCTGGCCGCCTTGCTACTGGAGGCCAAGCAGGGCAGCCGCCAGCAATTGCTCACCGTACTGTCGCAACTGCTGCCGCGTCGTCTGACTGAACTGTGGTTGCAACGTCATGATTTGCTGGGGCGGGCGCTGGCGGAGGTGAGTGACAAGACCCTGCGGCAACTGGCGCACGGATTGCAGCACTGGGCATTGCGGCCAGATGGCTCGGAGGGCTTCCGCAAGGCCGAGGTGATGCGTGGCGGCGTGGACACCCGCGCGCTGGATTCCCGCACCATGATGGCACGCGAGCGGTCCGGTCTGTACTTCATTGGTGAAGTGGTGGATGTCACCGGCTGGCTGGGCGGCTATAACTTCCAGTGGGCCTGGTCCAGCGCCTTTGCGGCAGCGCAGGCGGTATAAGCGGTGCGGGAGGGTTATTCCCGCGTCGGTTTGGGCCGCACCATGATCCCGGCGGCCACCACCCCCAGCTCGTACAGCCACCACAAGGGGATCGCCAGCATCAGTTGCGAGGCAACATCCGGCGGGGTGACGACGGCGGCGACGGCGAAGGCGCCTACGATGACATAGGGACGAGCGGTTTTCAGTTTGGTCACCGGCACCACCCCCAGCTTGGCCAGCAGCACCACGGCTACCGGTACTTCAAAGGTCAGCCCGAACATGAAGAACATGTTGAGGATGAATTCAAAGTAGGCAGCGGAATCTGGCGTCCAGCGCATATTGGGCGGGATGATGGCGGCAATGAACTTGAACACCATGCCGAAGACAAAGAAATAGGCAAAGGCCATGCCAATCAGGAACAGCACGGTGGCCGAAATGATGAAGGGCAGAACCAGCCGCTTCTCATGCGCATACAGGCCCGGCGCCACAAACGCCCAGATCTGGTACAGGGTGTGTGGCAGGGTGAGTACAAAGGCCACCAGTGCCGCAATCTTCATCAGGATCACGAAAGGGGCGGTCACCCCGGTCGAGATCAGTCCGGCGGGGGAAATCTTCAGCAGCGGGGCGGTCAGCCAGCTGTAGAGTGCATTGGAGAAATACAGCCCGGCAAAGAACACTACCACAAAAGCCAGCACCACCCACAGCAGGCGATTGCGCAGCTCGATCAGGTGCGAGATCAGGGATTCACCTTGCAGACTGCTCACACCGGTTCCTTGCGCGGAGGTTCATCAAACAGGTCCAGCTGGCGCTCGTCCACTTCACGGACCGGCAGGGTTTCTACTGCAGGCTCAAGCGAGAGGGTCGCCACTTCGGGCGGGCTGAACAGGTCTGGTGTTGCCAGTGTCTCGGCGGGCGGCGTAGCCTTGACGGCTGGGGAGGCAATCGACAGCGGTTCCGTTACCACCGGTTCATGCACAACTGTTTCGACCGCCTGTACGCCGTCTTGCAGGCTGCGCTCCGCCTCGTGCAGCGGCGCCAGCATCTGCTGGCTCAGGTCTTGCAGCGATCGGGTGGCCTCCTCGTGCGCCTTGCGCAGCTCGGCCAGCTCCCCCTCGCGTGCCAGCTCGTGGCGGATGTCGGAGACCTGCCGCTGCAAGCGGCCAATCAGGCGGCCCAGGGTATGGGCGACCTTGGGCAGGCGCTCGGGGCCGAGCACCAGCAGTGCGACCACGAACACGATGAACAGCTCGCCAAAGCTGATATCAAACACGGCGGCACCCCGCAGGCGGGTGGATCAGCCTCATGCCTTGCTGTCGTCTTTCTGCTCAATGGCCTTGGTTTCTGGCTTGGCCTCGGCCTCGCCTTCACCCTTGACGCCATCCTTGAAGCCTTTGACGGCCGAGCCCAGGTCCTGGCCGACGTTACGCAGCTTCTTGGTGCCAAACACCAGAACCACGATCACCAGCAGGATCAGCAGATGCTGAATGCTGAGAAAACCAGCCTGACGCCGGAGATTACGGGATGCGCGCATGATAGATACTCCTGTAATGGGGTCAGGCAGCCGCCGGACCACCGCCAAACACATGCAGATGCAGGTGGAAGACTTCCTGCCCACCAGCACGACCAGTATTGATGTTGACCTTGAAACCCTCGCCCAGGCCTTGCTCGCGGGCCAATTGTGGCACCAGCGTCATCAGCTTGCCCATCAGGGCCGCGTGAGCGGGCTCCACCGACAGCATGGATTCGATGTGCTGCTTGGGGATGATCAGGAAGTGCACCCGGGCCGCCGGGCGGATGTCATGAAACGCCAGCACCTCATCGTCCTCATACACCTTGCGGCAGGGGATCTCGCCACGGCTGATCTTGCAGAACAGGCAATCGTCCATCGTTCTTCCTTTGCTCACTTTGTCGGACGGGCTGCTTTTTCAGCCAGACCACTCAAACCCTCACGCCGGGCCAGCTCCTGCTCCACCTGCTCCGGACGCAAACCATGCTGCTCTAGCAGCACCATGCAGTGAAACCACAAGTCGGCCACTTCATACAGCAGATGCTGCGCGTCGCCATCCTTGGCGGCCAGCACCACCTCGGTGGCTTCCTCGCCAATTTTTTTCAGCACAGCGTCCGGCCCCTTGCTGAACAACTTGGCCACATAAGAGCTGTCCGGCGAGGCGTCACGCCGCGTGGCGATGGTCTCGGCAACCCGTGCCAGAATCCGGCTGCTGTCACTCATGGCCTGAGCCCTTGCTGTAAATGTGCGCGGGGTCTTTCAGCACCGCGTCGCGGATTTCCCACTGTGGTGCATCGCCTTCCTGCGCCAGCACCCGGTAAAAACAGCTTTCCCGCCCGGTATGACAGGCAATGCCGCCTTGCTGTTCCACCTGCAGGATCACCACATCACCATCACAATCCAGCCGGATTTCCTTCACCACCTGTACATGACCGGATTCTTCGCCTTTGTGCCACAGCTTGTTGCGGGAGCGACTCCAGTAGGTGGCCGTATGGCGCGCCGCCGTCAGCTGCAGGGCTTCGCGGTTCATCCACGCCACCATCAGTACCCGCCCGCTGGCGGCATCCTGCGCGATGGCTGGAATCAGGCCATCCTCGTTCCAGGCGACATTATCCAGCCAGTGCAAGGCGCTCAATTGTGTGTATCCCGTATTGCGGTTTCATGACAGCGCTCCATTTTACCCATGAAGCACCGGTTGAGGGGGCTCAGTCGCGTACTTCGATGCCCGCGGCGCGCATCGCTGCCTTGGCTTGTTGCACCGTGTACTCGCCAAAGTGGAAGATGCTGGCGGCCAGCACTGCATCCGCATGGCCCTCCAGCACGCCTTCCACCAGATGCTGCAGGTTGCCGACGCCACCGGAGGCAATCACCGGGATGTTGACGATGTCCGAAATGGCACGGGTCAGCGGCAGGTTGAAGCCGGCCTTGGTGCCGTCACGGTCCATGCTGGTGAGCAGGATTTCCCCGGCACCCAGTGCTTCAACCTTCAAGGCCCACTCAATGGCGTCCAGCCCGGTATTGTGGCGGCCCCCTTTGGTAAACACTTCCCATTTTGGCAGCTCGTCGCAGCCGGTATTCTTGGCGTCGATGGCGACGACAATCGCCTGCGAACCATAGCGGGCAGCGGCTTCGGCCACCAGCTGCGGGTGGTTGACGGCAGCGGAATTGATGCTGACCTTGTCGGCGCCGGCGTTGAGCAAGCGGCGTACATCCTCGACTTCGCGCACCCCGCCACCCACGGTGAGCGGAATGAACACCTGGCTGGCGACGTCTTCGATGATGTGCAGGATCAGATCCCGGTTGTCAGAACTGGCGGTGATGTCGAGGAAGGTCAGCTCGTCCGCACCCTGCTCCTGATAGCGGCGGGCAATCTCGACCGGGTCACCCGCGTCACGCAGGCCGATAAAATTGACCCCTTTGACCACCCGGCCGTCGGTGACATCGAGACAGGGGATGATGCGCTTGGCTAAGGTCATGATGACTTCACTTCTGGATCGGCAGCAGCCCGCCCGCAAGGGCGGGCGGTATGGGGGCGGTTAGCTCAGGCTGTCTGCCAGTTCCTGGGCTTCGCGGAAGTCGATGGTGCCCTGGTAGATGGCACGGCCGGTGATGGCGCCGGAAATGCCTTCGCCCTCCACCTTGCATAGCTCGCGCACATCGTCGAGGCCGGTGAGGCCGCCGGAGGCAATCACCGGAATGGTCAGCGCCTGTGCCAGCCGGACGGTGGCTTCAATATTGACGCCAGACAGCATGCCGTCGCGGCCAATGTCGGTATAAATCACCGCTTCCACACCATAGTCCTGGAAGCGACGGGCCAAGTCGACCACTTCATGCTTGGTGATCTTGCTCCAGCCATCGGTGGCTACCATGCCATCCTTGGCGTCCAGCCCCACCATGATGTGGCCGGGGAAGGCATCACAGGCTTCGTGCAGGAAGCCTGGGGTTTTCACCGCAGCCGTGCCGATGATGATGTAGCTGATACCGGCATCGAGGTATTTTTCGATGGTGTCCAGATCACGGATGCCGCCGCCCAGTTGCACCGGCATGTCACCGGCGACCGAGAGGATGTCGCGGATGGCGGGCAGGTTGACCGGCTTGCCGGCAAAGGCTCCGTTAAGGTCCACCACATGCAGCCGACGGGCGCCTTGCTCACGCCAGTGGCGGGCAGTGGCACCGGCGTCCTCAGAAAACACGGTGGCGGCATTCATGTCGCCTTGTTGCAGGCGGACACACTGGCCATCTTTCAGGTCAATAGCGGGAATGATCAACATAGCTGTGGTCGTGGGGTGCGTTAAACGTTACCGTTCCAGTTGACGAAATTGTGCAGCAATTGCAGGCCTGCACGATCACTCTTTTCCGGGTGGAATTGTACGGCAACCAGCTTGCGGTCGGCCACTGCTCCACAGAAGGAGAAGGGGTAATCGGTGGTGCCGATCACCAGCTGGCTGTCTGCCGGGTGTACGAAGTAGCTGTGCACATAATAGAAACGGCTGTGATCCTCGATGTTCTGCCAGATCGGGTGGCTTTTGACCTGACGGACATGGTTCCAGCCCATGTGCGGCACTTTCAGCTTGCTGCCATCGTCGCCCACCATCAGCGCTGCCGGAAAGCGCAGGCTACGGCCCGCGTAGCGGCCGATGCCGGGCGTGGCGGCTTCTTCACTGTGCTCAAACAGCATCTGCATGCCGACACAGATACCCAGAAAGGGCTTTTCATCGGCAGCTTGCATCAGCGCGGTGCGCAGGCCAGAGTCATTGAGGTGGGCCATGCAGTCGCGCATGGCACCTTGGCCGGGGAACACCACCCGGTCTGCTCGGGCGACCACGTCTGGATCACCGGTCAGCAGCACCTCGTGCTCAGGCGCAACATGGCGCATGGCCTGATGAACCGAGCGCAGATTGCCCATGCCGTAGTCTACGACGGCGATACATTGCGGCGTGCTCATCCGACCAGCGTCCCCTTGGTCGACGGGGTTTGCCCGGCCATGCGCTCGTCTACCGCCACGGCCATGCGCAGCGCCCGGCCAAACGCTTTGAATACCGTCTCGGCCTGATGGTGGCTGTTGGTACCCCGCAGATTGTCGATATGCAGGGTGACGGCCGCGTGGTTGACGAAGCCGCGGAAAAACTCCAGCAGCAGGTCGACGTCAAACTGGCCGATGGTCGCTCGCGTAAACGGGATGTGGTACTCGATGCCGGGGCGGCCGGACAGATCCACCACCACGCGGGACAAGGCCTCATCCAGCGGCACATAGCTGTGGCCGTAGCGGACGATGCCTTTCTTGTCCCCCACCGCCTGGGCAAAGGCTTGCCCCAGCGTGATGCCGACATCTTCCACGGTGTGGTGGGCATCGACTTCCAGATCGCCCTTGGCCTGAATGTTCAGGTCGAACAGGCCATGGCGGGCAATCTGGTCCAGCATGTGATCGAAAAAGGCGACGCCGGTATCGAGCTGGCTCTGGCCTGTCCCGTCCAGATTGAGGCTGACGGTGATCTGGGTTTCCAGGGTGTTGCGGGTGACGGTGGCTTGACGCATGGTTTCAGGCTTGTCGGGTCGCAAAAAAGTCACGGACGGCAGCCAGCAGGCTGGCGTTCTCGTCCGGGGTGCCGGTTGAAATACGGATGCAGTGTTTCAGCAGCGGGTGCCAGTTCGTCAGGCGTACCAGGATGCGGCGCTCGTGCAGGAAATGGTATAGCGCCTCGGCGTGCTCGCTGCGCACCAGAAACATATTGGCCTGGCTGGGCAAGACCGTCAGCGCCGGGAAGGTGGCGAGGTCGGCCATCAGCTGGTCACGGTCACGTCGAATCTGCTGCACCTGCTGCTCAATGGCGTCATGGTGCTCCAGCAGGAAGCAGGCGGCGGTCTGCGTCAGGCTGTTGATGTTGTAAGGCATGCGCAGCTTGTCGAGCTCGGTCAGCCAGGCGCGGCGACCAATCAGATAGCCCAGGCGCAGCCCGGCAGCGCCGATCTTGGAGAAGGTGCGCATCAGCAGCAGGTTGGGGTAGTCGTCCAGCAGCCCCAGCATGGGGGTTTCTGCAAAGGCGATGTAGGCTTCATCCAGTACCACCAGCCCCGGTGCCGCTGCGATCAGGCGGCGCAGGTCTGCTTCGACAATCACGTCACCGGTCGGGTTATTGGGCGAGGTGAGGAACAGCAGTTGCGGCTGGTGGGTGGCGATGGCGTCCAGCATGCGCTCGACATCCACTGTCAGGTCCGCCCGGCGTTCTACGCCGACAAACGTAACCCGACAGGCTTGTGCGGCCATGCGGTAGACCACAAAGGTGGGCTCAGCGGCCATCACCTTCACGCCGTCTGCCGCGATCGCATGCACCAGCAACTGGATGCACTCATCCGAGCCATTGCCAAACAGGATGTCGTACTCGTCCGCCAGTTGCAGGTGAGCGCGCAGTTGCTGTTTCACCGCACCGACGCTGCCATCCGGATAATGATGCAGGGCGACCTCGGCCAGACGCGCGGCCAGGGCTGTGCGTAGAGGCTGGGGCAAGGCATGCGGGTTTTCATTGGCATCAAGTTTGATGCAACCGCTGCTGTCGTGAACCTGATAGGCGCGCATGGCGCGCACATCATCGCGAATCAAGGCTTCCGGTGAAATTGGCATGACCAAGGCGAGGCACGGTGAAAGAGTCGTTGAATCAGGCCATTGTAGCAGCCTGTCATCGCCTTGTGCCGTCTGAGGCTTAGATTTTGCGGCGCCATGCTTAGTCTGTGTCACCACCCGGCGGGTTGCCGGGTGTGCCAGAGGTGGTGAAACAGCTGGCTTAGCGACGCGTCCGGTAGCGGGCGGCCAGTGCGTGCGCCATCAGGCCTTCGCCTTGTGCCAGCAGGTCGGCCACCTGTCCCAGTTGGTCCGCCCCCTCAGGGCTGACCTGGATCAGGCTGCTGCGCTTCTGGAAGTCGTAGACCCCCAGCGGAGAGGAGAAGCGGGCGCTGCGTGAGGTGGGCAGGACATGATTAGGCCCGGCACAGTAGTCACCCAGCGATTCGGTGGTATGTGCGCCCATGAAGATGGCTCCGGCGTGGCGAATCTGCGGCAACAGCGCCTGTGGGTCGGCCACCGACAGTTCCAGATGCTCCGGAGCAATCTGGTTGGCGATCAGGCAGGCCTCGGCCAGATCGGCGACTTCAATCAGCGCGCCCCGGTTGGCCAGTGACTGACGGATGATATCCGCGCGCGGCAGGGTGGGCAGCAGGCGGGCAAGGCTGGCCTCCACCGCGTTCAGGTAAGCAGCATCCGGGCACAGCAGAATGGACTGAGCCACTTCATCATGCTCAGCCTGGCTGAACAGGTCCATCGCCACCCAGTCTGCGGGCGTCTGGCCGTCGGCAATCACCAGAATTTCCGAGGGACCGGCGATCATGTCGATGCCCACCTGACCAAACACCTGCCGCTTGGCAGCCGCGACCCAGGCATTGCCCGGTCCGGTGATCTTGTCCACAGCGGGAATGGTGGCGGTGCCATAGGCCAGTGCAGCGACGGCCTGGGCGCCGCCAATGCTGAAGAAGCGGTGTACCCCGGCCAGCCAGGCTGCCGCCAGCACCCTGTCCTGCTCGGCACCGCCACGCAGCGGCGAGACCATGATGACCTCACTCACCCCGGCGACCTGGGCCGGAATGGCATTCATCAACACCGAAGACGGGTAGGCGGCTTTGCCGCCGGGTACGTAGATACCGACCCGATCCAGTGCGGTGACTTGCTGGCCCAGCAAAGTGCCATCGGCATCGGTATATTGCCAGGAGTCCTGCTTCTGTCGCTCATGAAACCGGCGGATGCGCTCTGCTGCGATGCGCAGCGCCTCTTGCTCTGCTTGAGGCAAGCGCTGGTAAGCCGCTTCCAGCTCCGCAGCGGGCCACTCCAGTTCGCCGACATGCCCTACCTCGCGCTGGTCAAAGCGGCGGGTGTATTCCAGCAGTGCTTCATCACCCCGGCTGCGGATGGCGGCAATGATGTCGCGTGCTCCTTGTTCAACGGCAGGTGACAAGGCGGCGTCAAATGCCAGCAGTTGCGCCAGTTGGTCGGCAAAGTCGGCTTGGCGGGCGGAGAGGCGGCGAATGAGGGTCATGGTGGTATCAGGCGGCTGAGGTGACAGAGGCAAAGGCGTCGATGATGGGTTGCAGGCGATTGCGGCGAAGCTTCATGGCCGCCTGGTTGACGATCAGGCGGGAGCTGACCTCATAAATATGCTCGACTGCTTCCAGGCTGTTGGCCTTGAGGGTGCCACCGGTACTGACCAGATCGACAATGGCATCGGCCAGCCCGACCAGCGGGGCCAGTTCCATTGAACCATACAGCTTGATCAAATCTACATGCACGCCTTTGGCGGCAAAATGGCGGCGGGCGGATTCGGTGTACTTGGTAGCGACCCGCAGGCGCGCGCCGCGTTGCACCGAGCCGTTGTAGTCAAACCCTTTGGCCACCGCCACCATCAGCCGACAGCGGGCAATCTGCAGGTCGAGCGGCATGTACAGACGATTGCCGCCATGCTCTTGCAGCACATCCGACCCGGCAATGCCAAGGTCGGCCGCGCCATGCTCCACATAGGTGGGTACGTCGGACGCGCGCACGATCACCAGCTGAACATCATCGCGGTTGGTGCCGATGATTAGCTTGCGCGACTTGTCCGGGTCGTCCAGTGGGGTAATGCCTGCTGCCGCCAGCAGCGGCAGGGTTTCTTCAAAGATGCGTCCTTTGGACAGTGCAAGCGTAATCATGGCGATCTACCACAGGGTCATTACGGCACCGATCAGGATCAGCACCGCAAACATTACAAAAGGCAGGGTCACGGCGTATAGGCTGCGTTGCAGGCCATGGCGCAATTGCGCGACCTGGGCCAGCTCTCCGGCGGTGCGGGCGTGGGTGGCCAGCGCGTCCAGCAAGTGTTCTGCGGCTTCCCGGTTGCGGAACTTGGCAAGCGAGGCATGCTTGCCGACCAGCTGATACAGCTGGCTTTCCGCCTGCATGGTACGCAAGCGGAAGGCGGAGCGGCGAAATTTTTCCCGATCCGTTGCATTTTCACAGCCCGCCGCATCATGATCCATGCGCTGGATCTGTTCGGAGAGCTGTGCCAGCAGGCGGCTATCTTCTGCTTGGACCACGGTGTTTACTTCACCCGCTCGATCAGGCCGCCAACCCCACCCAGCTTGGCCTCGATGTGCTCGTAGCCACGGTCGAGGTGGTAGATGCGGTCCACGGTGGTGACACCGTCGGCGATCAGCCCCGCGATCACCAGTGAGGCGGAGGCGCGCAGGTCGGTTGCCATCACGGTGGCACCGGACAGACGTTCAACCCCCTGGATGATGGCGGTATTGCCTTCCACTTCGATATTGGCTCCCATGCGGCACAGCTCGGAGACGTGCATGAAGCGGTTTTCGAAAATGGTTTCGGTCACCTTGCTGGTGCCTTCGGCGATGGTGTTCATCGCCATGAACTGGGCTTGCATGTCGGTAGGGAAGGCCGGGTAAGGCGCGGTACGCAGGCTGACAGCCTTGGGGCGCTGCTTCATGACGATGCGGATCCAGTCGTCGCCACAGCTCAGTTCGGCCCCGGCTTCCTTCAGCTTGTCCAGGACGGCATCGAGGGTATCCGGGCGCGCATGGGTGAGGGTGACATCGCCGCCTGCCATGGCGACGGCGCACAGGAAGGTGCCGGTTTCAATCCGGTCGGCCATCACCGCATGCTCGGTACCGTGCAGGCGCTCCACCCCTTCAATGGTCAGGGTATTGGTGCCGATGCCACTGATTTTGGCTCCCATCTTCACCAGGCATTCGGCCAGATCGGTGACTTCCGGTTCTTGCGCGGCGTTCTCCAGGATGGTGGTGCCCTCAGCCAGCACCGCCGCCATCAGCAGGTTTTCGGTGCCGGTGACGGTGACCATGTCGGTGACGATGCGGGCACCTTGCAAGCGTGGGGCGCGGGCGTGGATGTAGCCGTGCTCGATGGTGATGGTGGCGCCCATCGCCTCCAGCCCCTTGATGTGCTGCTCAACCGGGCGCTGGCCAATGGCGCAGCCACCCGGCAGCGAGACCCTTGCCTCGCCAAAGCGGGCCAGCATCGGGCCCAGCACCAGAATGGATGCGCGCATGGTCTTGACCAGCTCGTAGGGGGCTTCCAGCTTGTCGAGGTGGGCGCAGGTCAGCTCGAATTCGTGTACGTTGTCGGTCATCACCCGCGCGCCCATGCCTTGCAGCAACTTCTGGATGGTGTGTACATCCTTGAGCTGCGGCACATTGGTCAGGCGCAGGGTCTCCGGCGTCAGCAGGGCGGCGCAGAGAATCGGCAGGGCGGCGTTTTTGGCACCGGAGATGCGGATCTGGCCGTTGAGCGGGCCATTGCCCGTGATATTCAGTTTGTCCATATTGCGTGGCCTGTAGGTCAAGCGTTGTATCAATGCGGAAGGTGTGGCTCAGCCGTATCGCCACAGCAACCAGGCCACCAAGGCGATCAGCAGTGGCAGGTTGCTGAGCAAGACCAGTCCGGCCAGACCGGGTTCGCGTTTTTTCCGTCCCCGCTCCGGGGTCAGTTCGGGTTCTGTTTTTGCCATTCTTCCGGGCTGAAGGTTTGCATCGAAAGGGCATGAATCTCGGCGCGCATGCGATCACCCAGGGCCTGATAGACGCGCTGGTGCTGGCGTACCCGATTGAGGCCGGCAAATTCCGGTGACACGATCAGGGCTTCAAAGTGATGGCCATCACCGCGTACTTCCAGCCGGTCACAGGGCAGGCCAGCTTCAATATAGGCATGCAGTTGTTCGGGTGTCAGCATGAGTCTCTCCAGTATCCGGCTCAGCGGCGCAGCTTGTAGCCGGACTTCAGCAGTTGCAAGGCCAGTACCGTCAACAGGGCGGTACTGGCGAGAATGATGGTAAAGCTGGTGGTCGGCGCGATATCCGATGCGCCGATGAAACCAAAGCGGAAACCATCAATCAGGTAGAAGAAAGGGTTGAGTCGTGACAGGGTCATCCATGCGCCCGGCAGGCTGTGGGTCGAGTAGAACACCCCGGCCAGAAAGGTGAGCGGCATGATGATGAAATTCTGAAAGCCCGCCAGCTGGTCGAACTTGTCAGCCCAGATACCGGCGATCAACCCCAGGGTTCCCAGCATCAGACAGCCCATCAGTGCAAACAGCAGCGCCCACAGTGGATGGGGCAGGGCAAACGGGAAGAAGCAGATGGTGGCGACAAACACACCCGCACCGACTGCCAGTCCGCGCACTACGGCGGCCAGCACATAGGCGGCAAAGAACTCATGGTGTGCCAGTGGCGGCAACAGGATGAACACCAGGTTGCCGGTGATCTTGCTCTGGATCAGGCTGCTAGAGGTGTTGGCAAAGGCATTCTGCAGCATGGCCATCATCACCAGCCCCGGCACCAGAAAGCTGGCGTAGGGAATCTTGCCGTAGGCCTGAACATGCTGACCAATGGCGTGTGCAAAAATGGTCAGATACAGCAGAGAGGTCACCACCGGGGCGAGGATGGTCTGGGTGCTGACTTTCCAGAAGCGCAGCACTTCCTTGTAGAACAGGGTGAGGAAGCCGGTCATGCTGCCACCTGCTGTGTCTGCATCATCTGCACGAATACCTGCTCCAGCGAGGGCTGGGTGATGCTGAGGTCCTGTATGGTCAGTGCGGCGTCACGCAGGCTGTGCAGCAGGGGTTCGAGCTGAGCCACATCGTTCAGCTCAAATGCCCAGTAGCCATCGGGCTGCTGCCCCAGGCTGCGCTGACGCAATGCTTCCGGCAAGGGCTGTGCCAGCCGCAGCAAGACCTGGCGCGGTGCGGCGCGTGACAGCAATTTCTGCTTGTCTTCCAGGGCCAGTACCCGCCCCTGCTTCAACAGGGCGATGCGGCTGCACAGCGCTTCCGCTTCTTCCAGGTAATGGGTGGTCAGCACAATGGCGTGGCCCTGCCGGTTCAGCCTCTGGATAAATTCCCACAGCGATTGCCGCAATTCCACATCGACCCCGGCGGTAGGTTCGTCCAGTACGATGACCGGTGGTTTGTGCACCAAGGCCTGTGCCACCAGCACCCGCCGCTTCATGCCGCCGGACAGGCTTCGCATATTGTGGTTGGCCTTGCTGTCCAGCCCGAGGTTGACCAGCAGCTCGTCAATCCAGGCCTCATTCTGCCGCAAGCCAAAGTAACCCGACTGGAACTGCAGGGTTTCCCGCACGGTAAAGAAGGGGTCGAACACCAGCTCTTGCGGCACAATTCCCAGCTTGCGGCGGGCAGCGCGGTAGTCGCCCCGTACATCGTGCCCCATGACGTGGATGGTGCCACTGTCTGCGCGGGTCAGACCGGCCAGGATGGAAATCAGGGTGGTTTTGCCAGCGCCATTTGGGCCGAGCAGGGCAAAGAATTCGCCTTCCTGTACGGTCAGGCTGACCTGGTCGAGCGCCTGCAATGCGCCAAAGCGCTTGCTGACGGACTGGATATCAATGGCGGCAGACATGGGGTGAAGGAAAGGCAAAAACCGATTCTACCCCATTTCTGCCCCAGCGGAACGGAGGATATCTACTCAGGGTGTTGCTGGTGTGGCTGTTGCGGGTGTGGCGGGTTCCGGGGTCGGGCCGGGATCATCCTCGTCTGCCGTTGCGGGTGTGGCGCCATCCGCAGCCAGACTGGCGCGGCGCTGCAGGTAAGCGTCACGGATGAAAGCGTATTCATCCAGCCCGCCCGCCTCGCTGATCACGTGGTCGACCCCCAGCAACTGGGCGCGAACATCCAGAATGCGCAAAGCCGTGACGCCGTCACGGGTGGAGTTGTCTGGAATCATGTCCTGATACAGGGCATGCTCAGCGATCAGGTCGGTGCTGTCCCGCAAGGTGGTACTGCCCAAGAACGGCAGCACCAGGTAGGGGCCATTGCCCACGCCCCACACTGCCAAGGTCTGGCCCAGGTCTTCGTCGTGCTTTTCCAGGTCCATTTTGCTGGCGACATCCACCAGGCCAGCGACGCCTACCGTGCTGTTGATCAGCACCCGGCCCCAATCAGACACGGCCGCTTTGGGCTTGCCTTGCAGCAGGTTGTTGATGCCGATCCAGATATCGTTCAGGTTGCCAAAGAAGTTATGCACGCCATGCCGTGCAGGGGCGGGGACGACCGCGGTGTAGGCTTGGGACAGCGGGCGCAGCAAGGCTTGATCAACCGCCGTATTGAAGCGATAGATGGGGCGATTAATGCCCTCCAGCGGGTCATTCTGGTTTTGTGGGGTGGCACACCCGGCAAGGGCGGCGACCAGGATCAGGCTGGAGAGTGGTAAGCGGGCTGACATAGACGTGATGAAGCCAATGGGGATTGTATGTACTTTAGCAGGGTTTGCAGGATCAGTCGCTGGGGCCCGGCTGGGGGCTGTGCCGCAAGTCCGGCAGGTGGTAGAGACTGATCAGCTGGGCCAGATTGCTCGGGATATGCGCGATGGTCAAGGTGGTGCGTGCTTCATTGGCCAGCCGATGTGCATGCAGCAGCAGGCTGACCGCTGACGAATCCACTTCCGTGACCTGCGCGCAATCCAGTACCAGTGCATCCTGGTTATGGCGCAGGGCTTCCGCAAAAGCCGAGCCGAGCGCGGTTACCGTGCTGAGGGTAACCCGCTCGGGCAGAAACAAGATCTGGCCTTCGCGCTTGAGCATGTCAGCTACCCGTGGCCCCTTTGGCCAATTGCTGATTACGGTCTGTCAGCTGCTTGATCAGGCCATCCACGCCGTTTTGCGAGATGGACTGGTTGAAGCTGTTACGGTAAGTGGTAACGATGGATGCGCTAGCCACCATCACGTCAAACACTTTCCAGCTATTTCCGCTGGGTGACAGACGGTAGTCAATGGTAATCGGTTTCTTGCCACTGACCATCACCTCGGTCAGTACCGTGACCTCACCGTTGTCACTGACGGCGGTGACGGGTTTGACATTGATGGCTTCGACCTTGTTGGCCGTCAGGGCGTTGGCGTAGCTGTAGATCAGCAGGGTTTTGAACTCCTGGGTCAATGCCTGCTGTTGCTGCGGGCTGGCACTGCGCCAGTGCTTGCCGACGGCAAGCCCAGTCATCCGGGTAAAGTCGAAGTGGGGCAGTACCCGGGCCATGATCTGGTCGCGCACGGCTTTCTCGTTGCCGGCACGGCTTTCACGCTTGAGGATGGCCAGCACATCATTGCTGGTGGATTCCACGAAGGTCTCGGCCGGGTGAGCGGCGAAGGCCAAGGAACTACATAGCAACATGCAAACGGCAAAATATTTTCTGAGTGCGGCAAACAACATCATGAAACGTCCTGTTCGGTCAAGGCGACGGTTTGGCGTCCGCTGCCTTGTTCATTATAAGTTGGCTGATCAATTGTTCCAGTACCAGTGCATCACTGACATACTGGATGCGACCACCCGATTTCAGATTAGTTGCCTCGGCCCCGGTCGCCAGACCGATGTACTGCTCACCGAGCAGGCCAGAGGTCAGGATCTCGGCCGAGGTGTCGGTGCTGAAAGCGGCGGTGGTATTCAGGGTTAGGGTGACATCGGCCTGATGGGTTTTGGGGTTGAACTGGATGCGGTTCACCCGGCCGATGACCACGCCCGAGCTTTTGACGGGGGCGTTGACTTTGAGGCCCCCAATGTTATTGAACGATGCGTTCAGTATCAAGCTGGGTTCATCGCCAAAGCCGGCCGGATTGCTTACCTTAAGGGCAAGAAACAGCATGGCTCCCATCCCGGCTGCCACCAGCAGACCCACCCAGGTATCCATCACGGATTTGTTCATCAGGCATTTCCTTGAAACATGAAGGCAGTCAGGATGAAGTCCAGCATCAGGATGACCAGTGAAGAGGTCACCACGGTGCGGGTTGTCGCAGCGGACACCCCTTCTGCGGTGGGGTGCGCATCATAGCCTTCAAACACGGCAATGAAAGAGACCGCAATCCCGAAAACTGTACTTTTGATCAGGCCATTGAGCAGGTCATGCTGCCAGTCGACATTGGCTTGCATCTGCCCCCAGAAAGCACCGGCATCAATGCCGATGACCGGCACGGCAATCAGATAGCCGCCAAGGATGCCGATCATGTTGAACAGGCTGGCCAGCAGCGGCATGGTCAAGACACCGGCCCAGAAACGCGGCGCGACCACACGTGCGACGGGTTCTACCGCCATCATTTCCATCGCACGCAGTTGCTCGGTGGCTTTCATCAGGCCGATTTCTGCGGTCATGGCTGAGCCCGCACGGCTGGCGAACAGCAAGGCGGCCAGTACCGGCCCGAGCTCTCGGGTCAGGGCCAGGGCTACCACGGTGCCAACGCCATCTCCGGAACCAAATCGCTTCAGGGTTTCGTACATCTGCAGGCCCAGTACCATGCCGACAAACAAGGCAGAGACGCTGATGATGACCAGCGACAGCACACCACTGAAATACATTTCACGCACGGTGAGCGAGAAGCGGCGCAGGCTGGTGCCGGACTGGCGCAACAGAAACAGCATGAAGCGGGTGGCAAAGCCCAGGCGCTCAATCATGCGCCGGGTGCGGCCGCCCAGCAAGGTCAACGGCTTGAGCGGGTTCATGGACGCAGCCCCAGTTCACTGAGGTAGTCCCCCGCCGGGACATGAAAGGGAACCGGGCCGTCAGGTTCGGCGTGGATGAACTGGTGCACGAAGGGGTCGTTCTCCTGCAGGATGTCAGCGGGCTTGCCTGCGGCCACGATGCGCCCCCGTGACAGGAAGTAGACATGGTCCACCAGCTGCAGGGATTCCTGCACATTATGGGTCACCAGAATGGCGCCGGTGCCCAAGGCATCGTTCAATTCGCGGATCAGTTTGGCAACGGTACCCAGGGAAATGGGATCCAGCCCGGTAAACGGCTCATCATACAGCATCAGCAGCGGGTCAAGGGCGATGGCACGGGCCAGCGCCACCCGTCGTGCCATGCCACCGGACAGCTCGTGCGGCATCTGGCGGGCGGCACCGCGCAGGCCCACCGCATGCAGCTTCATCAGAACCAGGTCACGCACCATGACTTCGGGTAAATCAAAGTGCTCGCGTAAAGGAAAGGCAATGTTGTCGTAGACCGAGAGGTCGGTGAACAGGGCGCCAAACTGGAACAGCATACCAATCTGTTTGCGCATCGCGTACAGCTGGCGATGGTTGAAACCGAGCGTGCTCTCGCCATTGAAGCGGATTTGCCCCTGCGACGGCTGCAGTTGCCCACCAATCAGACGCAGTAGCGTGGTTTTGCCGCTGCCGCTGCCGCCCATCAGCGCGATCATCTGACCTCGCTCAAGACGCAGGCTGACCCCTTGCAGAACGGGGGTGAGGCCATAGCTGAAGCTGACGTCGTTCAAATCCAGGAGCGGAGCGGAAGGGCGCAAAGGTATTACCTGATCGTGGGGTCGGCTGCAATTCTAACGCAGAAAGCCGGGACATAGCCTAAATGCGCGTCAGGCAAAATGGTAAAAAAGGGTAACCAAAGATGCTTACGGCCCTTGCAGCAGATAGCGCTCGGCGGCGGCCAGATTGTCGGCGCGGCCCAATAGAACCAGCGTGTCCTCAGCCGCAATGCACAGGTCGGGTGTCGGGGTGAGCTGGCCGCCTTGCCGACGCCGTACCGTCCGGATGGATACTTCGAAAGGGCTCAAGTCCAGCTCGGCCAATGGTTTGCCCGCTGCATGCGCGTGCTCGGGCAGGGTGACGGAATGGAGCTGTGCTTCACGCCAGTCCAGGCCGTCATGGCTGTCGCTCTCACCGACGAATATGCCCCGGAACAAGGCATACTGTTGCTCCCGCGTGTCGCGGATGCGGCGCAGTACGCGGGAGAGGGGCGTGCCCAGCAGCATCAGGGTGTGGCTGGCCAGCATCAGGCTGCCTTCGAGGACTTCGGCCACCACTTCGGCAGCGCCGGCCTCCCGCAAGTGCTCGACTTCCCCTTGCCCCTGGGTGCGGACGATCACCGGCAGGCCAGGTTGCAGACTATGTACATGGCTGATGATCTTGCGGGCCTGGTGGGTGTCATCAAAGGTCACCACCACTGCCCGGGCACGTTTCAGCCCGGCGGCCAGCAGGGCTTCACGCTTGCCGGCGTCACCAAACACCACGGTTTCGCCTGCGGCAGTCGCTTCGGCGACCCGCTCCGGGTCAAGATCCAGCGCCATGAAGGGGACGTCTTCCTGACTGAGAATGCGGGACAGGTACTGCCCACTGCGGCCATAGCCACACAGGATGACATGACCGTCGTGTTCCATGCTCTGCATGGCGATGCGCGTCAGCTGCAGCGACTGGCTCATCCATTCGGAACGCACCAGTCGCAGCACCAGCTTGTCGCTACGCTGGATCAGCAGCGGCGCGGTGAACATGCTGAGCACCATGGCGGCCAGCAGACCTTGCTGAATGGCGGGTGGCAACAGGCTGTGCCCCTCGGGTGTGGCCAGCGCCAGCAACACAAAGCCGAACTCACCCGCTTGGGCCAGGTGCAAACCGGTGCGCAATGCCACTCCACTCGGGTGACGGAAGAGTCGGGACAGACCGCTGATGATCAACAGTTTGCCCGGCTGCAGCAGGGCGAAGAACAGCAGCACCCATGGCCAGACATGCCACAGCTGGCGCAGGTCCAGCCGCATGCCGATGGTGACGAAAAACAGTCCCAGCAGCACATCGCGGAACGGGCGAATGCTGTCTTCCACTTCAAAGCGATACTCGGTTTCCGAGATCAACATGCCAGCGAGGAAGGCCCCCAGCGCCAGCGACAGCTGCGCCAGCGAGGTCAGCCAGGCAATGCCCAGTGTGACCAGCAAGACATTGAGGATGAACAGTTCACTGGAGTGTTGCCGTGCCACCAGATGAAACCAGCGGCGCAGCAGCTTGTCGCCAAAATAGAAAATAGCGGCCAGCACCACCACGGCCTGCAGAGCTGCAATACCCAGCTGCTTAAGCAGGGCGGGTCCGCTGGGTGCCAGGGTCAGTGCCGGCACCAGGATCAGCAAGGGCACCACTGACAAATCCTGGAATAGCAACACCCCAAATACTTGCCGGCCATGGGGGCTGTCCAGCTCACGGCGCTCACTCAGTAATTTGCTGACTATGGCGGTGGAGGACATCGCTAGGATGCCCCCCAGCGCCAGCCCGGCTTTCCAGTCCAGTTGCAGCAGCATGGCCAGCAGTGGGGTGATCGCGAGGCTGAGCAGGACCTGTGCGCCACCCAGTCCGAGCACACTGCTGCGCATGCTCTTCAGACGCGACAAGCTGAATTCCAGTCCGATGGAGAACATCAGGAACAGGACACCCACCTCCCCGAGGATCTCGGTGCCTTCGCTTTCCGGCATCCAGTGCAGCAGATGCGGGCCGATCAATACCCCAACCAGCAGGTAACCCAGAATCGGCGGCTGCTTCAGCAAACGGCAGGCCACCACCACCAGCACCGCAATGGCCAAGAGCAGCAGGACGGGTTGCAGGGCACCACTCATGGATT
The DNA here is from genome assembly GCF_041909055.1 of Leeia sp. Lineage (NCBI taxonomy): Bacteria > Pseudomonadati > Pseudomonadota > Betaproteobacteria > Neisseriales > Leeiaceae > Leeia > Leeia sp. The sequence goes on from NZ_JAYREC010000007.1 coordinate 105,873, forward strand.
AGGCCAAGGGTCAGGTTGCAGACCATTTCAGCTTAACACAGCTCATGCGACAGCCAAGCAATAATCCGGCCAGATGCCGTGTGTACATTGGGAGGGCGCGCGCATGCTGCTATACTGTGTACCCATGAGTGATTATTCCTCCCTGTCCGCCATGCCGGCGGATGACGATTCCTTGCTGGCGACGACGCGGCGCGTATTGCGGGTCGAGGCCGAGGCGCTGACCGCACTGGCCGATCGGCTGGATGGTCAGGCGCTGCGAGCTTTGCAGGTGCTGCGGGATTGTCGTGGTCGAGTGGTGGTCAGTGGCATGGGCAAGTCCGGCCATATCGCGGGCAAGATTGCGGCGACCTTGGCGAGTACCGGTACGCCCGCATTTTTCCTGCACCCGGCAGAGGCCTGCCATGGCGACTTGGGGATGCTGACCCAGGATGACGTGCTGCTGGCGCTGTCCTACTCCGGCGAGAGTGATGAACTGCTGGCCCTGTTGCCCTATCTGAGACGGCAGAAGATTCCGCTGGTGGTGCTCACCGGTAATCCCGGCTCCAGTCTGGCCAAGGCCGCCGAGGTGGTGCTGGATGCCGGGGTACGGGAAGAGGCCTGCCCATTGGGGTTGGCGCCCACCACCAGCACCACGGCTGCACTGGCTCTGGGTGATGCACTGGCGGTGGCGCTGCTGGAATGGCGCGGGTTTGGTGCGGATGACTTTGCCCTGTCACACCCCGGTGGACGCTTGGGACGACGCCTGCTGATTCAGGTGGCTGACCTGATGCATGCCGGTGAGCACTTGCCGGTGGTGCGCATCAGCGATGTGTTGCCGCAGGCGCTGGAAGTGGTTACCCGCAAGCGTCTGGGGTTTGCCGCAGTGCTGGATGACACGGGAGCCCTGGTAGGCATCTTTACCGATGGCGACCTGCGGCGGGCGGTCTCCCGCTTTGCGGATTTGCGCAGCGTGACCGTGGGGCAAGTCATGACCCCGAAGCCACGCTGTGTACAGGCGGATACCCTGGCCGTCGAGGCGATAGCCTTGATGGAACAGGCACCCAAAATCACCAGCTTGCTGGTGCTGGATGAACAACAACAGCTGGTCGGCGCCATACACCTGCACGACCTGCTGAATGCAGGCTTGCTGTGAGCCGGAACACAATGACTGATCTTTCCCCAGAACTGCGTAGCAGAGCCCAGGCCATACGGCTGATGGCATTTGATGTTGATGGCGTGTTGACCGATGGCAAGCTCTATCTGAACGACGCTGGCGAAGAAATGAAAGCCTTCAATACGCTGGACGGGCACGGGCTGAAGATGCTGCAGGCCAGCGGTGTGGCGGTGGCCATCATCACCGGACGTCGCTCGCGTACGGTGGAACTGCGGGCGACGAATCTCGGCATACCGCACGTGTTTCAGGGCGTGGAAGACAAGCGCAGCTGTTTTCTGGCGCTGTTGGCTGAGTTGCAGCTGAGCCCGGCACAGGCCGGTTTCATGGGTGACGATGTAGTGGATTTGCCGCCCATGCGTAGCAGTGGGCTGGCGGTGTCTGTGCCGGCAGCACCGGCGGTGGTGCAGCAGCATGCCCACTGGGTGACCCAGCGGGCGGGTGGCGAGGGCGCGGCGCGGGAACTGTGTGAGCTGATCATGGCCGCGCAAGGTACGCTGGATGCGCAACTGGCGCGGTATCTGGACTGAGCATGCCACAGTTCCTCAAGGGTGCGCCCTGGTTTCTGGTGCTGGTGCTGGCCTTGCTGTCCGGACTGGCTGCCTGGCTCGAACGCGTGGTCAACGCGCCTGCCGCGGCACGAGATGGCAGCAGCCGGCATGACCCAGATTACATCATTGAGCAGTTTGAAGCCCAGCGCTACGGACCCGCCGGCAATCTGGAATACCGCCTTACCGCAGCGCATCTGGAGCACTATCCGGATACCGACAGCAGCGAGCTGCGCGATGCGCGCCTGGTGCAGATGCTGCCGAATCAGCCACAGCTGGTGATTGTGGCCAGCCGGGCGACGCTGGACCGGAGCCAGAAGCGGGTCATCTTCAATGAAGGTGTGATCATTACCCAGGCCGCCTGGCAAAAGCAGCTTCCCATTACCCTGACCACACGCAACCTGACGGTATGGACAGACCGCAAGCTGGCACAGACGGAAGCACCGCTGCAGCTGGTGCAGGGCAGCAGCAGGGTGGATGCCGTAGGGATGGTGATGGATCAGCAGGCGCGCAAGATCACCTTGAAACATCATGTGAGGGCAAATTATGTACAAGCGAAGTAAGGGGTGGCTGGCGTCCGCCTGTGGCCTGATGTTGCTGTCGCTATGGGCGCACGCCGAGACGGCTGACCGGGACAAACCCATCAATATCCAGGCAGATACCGTGACGCTGGACATGAACAAGGGTACCCGGCAGTTTATTGGCAATGTCCTGATCGTGCAGGGCACCCTGCGGGTGCAGGCCGAGCGGATTGATGTGACCACCAATGATGTGGGCGACATGAAAGCCGTTGGCGTGGGCCGGCCGGTGCAGTTCCGCCAGAAGCAGGACAATGTGGATGAGTATGTGGAAGGGTATGGCGACCGGATGGAGTACGACAGCGCCAAGAACCAGCTGCAACTGCTGGGCAACGCCCGGGTGAAGCGGGGGCTGGATGAGGTGAAAGGGTCCAGCATCTTTTATGACTCGGTCACGCAGCAATATTCCGTCAAAGGCGGCGCCAGTACCACCACCAGCCCTGAAGGGGGCGGCCGGGTCACGGTGACCATTACGCCGAAGCCGCGCCCCGCTGCGCCAGCTGCGACCCCGACGCCCGCTCCGGCACCCCAATGACAGCCGGGCGCAGGGGCCCGCATACTGGTATGATGATTTCATGAGCAAGCTGCGCGCAGAACAATTGCAGAAACGCTACCGCGGACGCACCGTGGTGCATGATGTCAGCCTCTCGGTAGAGAGTGGCGAGGTGGTCGGTCTGCTGGGCCCCAATGGGGCAGGCAAAACCACCAGCTTCTACATGATCATCGGTCTGGTGCCCGCCAATGGCGGGGCGGTGTATCTGGACGACAAGGACATGCGCCACTGGCCGATTCACCGCCGGGCGCGTGCCGGGCTGGGCTATTTGCCGCAGGAGGCTTCCATTTTCCGCCGCATGACGGTGGCGGAAAACGTGCTGTCCATTCTGGAGCTGCACGAGCCCAACGAAAAGAAGCGTATGGCACGGCTGGAAACCCTGCTTGGCGAGCTGCACGTGACCCACTTGCGTGACCAGATGCCACAGAGCCTGTCAGGGGGGGAGCGCCGACGGGTGGAGATCGTGCGGGCACTGGCCAGCAACCCCAAGTTCATCTTGCTGGATGAGCCGTTCAACGGTGTGGACCCGATCGCCGTGGCCGATGTGCAGCGGATGATCGGTTTTCTCAAGGATCGCGGCATTGGCGTGCTGATCACCGACCACAAGGTGCGTGAAACGCTGGATATCTGCGACCGGGCCTATATCATCGCCGAAGGCAAGGTGCTGGCCGATGGTCACCCGGAGCAGCTGGTTGCCAATGAGGCGGTCCGCAAGGTGTATCTGGGTGAAAGCTTCACCCTGTAGCGGGCAGCAATGAAACCGACCCTGCAACTCAAGCTGTCACAACAGCTGACCCTGACACCGCAGCTGCAACAGGCCATCCGCTTGCTGCAGCTCTCCACGCTGGACATGCAGCAGGAGCTCGATCAGTTCATCGAACTCAACCCGATGCTGGAACGGGCTGATGGGCCGGATGATGTTGCGGAGCCTGTGGCGGAAGGCGATTCGGTCGAGCTGAATGACGCCTGGCAAGCCGCAGGCGAGGCACTGGGCGAGCTGAGCTGGGCCGCTGCGGGCAATGGCAGCCCGGACGATGAGGATGAAGAGCGGGACTGGATGCAGCAAACGCCGGAGTCCATCTCCCTGCGCGAGCATCTGCTGGCCCAGCTGGGGGAGATGAAGCTGCCCCAGCGCGATGCAGTATTGGCCAGCCTGATCGTGGAGGCGCTGGATGAGGACGGCTACCTGCTGGGCGGGCTGGAGGAGCTGATCGACCTGGGTCCGGACGAATGGGAGGTCGACGAAGAGGAATGGCGCATCGCGCTGCGCTATGTGCAGCATTGTGAGCCCGCAGGAGTCGCCGCCCGCGCATTGCCTGAATGTCTGCAACTGCAACTGCTGCGTCTGCCGGATTCCGACGTACGGCAGATGGCCCTGACCTTGGTACTTGATCATCTGGACTTGCTAGGTGCGCGAGACTATACCAAACTGAAGAGACGGCTACAGTGCGATGACGACATGCTGCGGCAGGTGCAACAGCTGATCGGCAGCCTGGATCCGAAGCCGGGGCGCCCCTTTTCGACGGAGAAACCACGCTATGTGGTGCCGGATGTGGTGGTGGTCAAGCAAAAAGGTAAATGGGTGGCGCATTTGAATGCCGATGCCGTCCCCAAGCTGAAAGTGAACCAGTTGTACGCCAGTATCCTGACCCAACATCGCGGTGCCGACGGCAAGGGCTTGCAGGAGCAACTGCAGGAGGCGCGCTGGATGGTGAAAAACGTGCAGCAGCGTTTTGCCACCATTCTTCGGGTATCGCGAGCCATCGTTGAGCGGCAGTGGCGTTTCTTCGAGCATGGTGACGTGGGCATGGTCCCCTTGGTGCTGCGCGAGATTGCAGACGAGCTGGACTTGCACGAATCGACTGTCTCCCGTGTCACCAACCAGAAATATTTGCTGTCCCCCCGCGGAATTTTTGAACTCAAGTACTTCTTTGGCAGTCGATTAGAGACAGATACCGGTGGTGCCTGTTCGGCCACAGCCATACGGGCGCTGATCAAGCAATTGATACAAGCGGAGGACCCAGCCAGACCCTTGAGTGATAGTCAGTTGTCGGACATGTTGGCAAATCAGGGGGTAGTGGTTGCTCGCCGCACGGTGGCGAAATACCGTGAAGCGATGCACATTGCACCCGTCAATCTGCGCAAGGCGCTATAGGGCAGAGCCGGTTGAGCGGTGTCTGACCCGAGTTTTCCCCAGGAGGTAAACCATGAATCTGACCATGAGCGGACACCATCTTGAGATCACCCCGGCCATCCGGGAATACATGACCTCCAAGCTGACGCGGGTGACGCGCCACTTTGATCATGTGCTGGACGTGAATGTGATCATGTCGGTGGACAAACTGGTCCAGAAAGTGGAGGCCACGCTCCATGTGCGCGGTAACGACATCTTTGCCGAATCAAGCGACAGTGATCTGTACGCAGCCATTGACGCCCTGATCGACAAGCTGGACCGTCAGGTCCTGAAACACAAGGAAAAGCGGGCTGATCGTCGCCATGATGGCGGTTCGTTGAAGCATCTCCATGGTGAGGCGGCTGAATAAGCGTCGCGCCGAAGCGGTGCAAACAGGAGTACAATGCCACGGCGAGGCAGGGGTTCCCTGCCTCGCCGTTTTGTTTTGCACCGTACCCGAGGGGGATGCCCTCCCGAGGTGGAGCGTGCCGCCCACTGGCGAGCCTAATTCATGAGTTTTTTACACAAGATATTGCGTCCCGGCCATGTTGTGCTGGATCTGGATGTCAGCAGCAAGAAGCGGGTGTTTGAGCAGGTTGGCCTGCTGGCCGAGAATGACTACCAGATTGCCCGCAGCAAGGTGACAGACAGCCTGTTTGACCGGGAAAAACTGGGGTCAACCGGTCTTGGACAAGGTGTGGCCATTCCGCATGGACGGATCAAGGGTCTGAAAGAGGCGGTCGGCATTTTCGTGCGTCTGAAGGCGGCCATCCCGTTCGATGCTCCGGATGGCAAGCCGGTGCAACTGCTGTTTGTGCTGCTGGTGCCGGATCATGCCAGCGAGCTGCATTTGCAGATCCTGGGCGAGCTGGCTGAGCTGTTCTGTAGCCGTGCGCTGCGCGAGCAATTGCTGCAGTCGGCGGACCCGGACCAGGTTTACCGCATGCTCAGTGGACAGGAATGATCCATGCCTCGTATCAGCGTTGCCCAACTGTATGACGACAATCGTGAGAAGCTCGATCTCAGCTGGGTTGCGGGGCGCTCCGCCACCGATAGCAGCCTGTCGAATGACGACGTAGACCGTGCTTCGCTGGCCCTGGTAGGCCACCTGAACTTCATTCACCCCAACCGCATCCAGGTGCTGGGTCTGGCGGAGATGAACTATCTGCGCAGCTTGAACTTTCCCTCGCTGCATGCTTCCATTACCCGCTTGTTTGCCAACCCGATGGCGGCCATGATCGTCGCCAATGGCGAACAGGTACCGCCCATCCTGATCGAATTCTGCGAAAAGCATCAGATCCCGTTGCTGTCCTCCCCGGAGCACAGCCCCTACCTGATGGATGTCTTGCGGGCCTATCTGGCCAAAGCCCTGGCGGTGTCGACGACCCTGCACGGCGTATTCCTGGATGTGCTTGAAGTGGGTGTGCTGATCACCGGTGAATCGGCCATGGGCAAGAGCGAGCTGGCGCTGGATCTGATCAGTCGCGGCCATGGTCTGGTGGCGGATGACATTGTCGAGGTCTACCGGGTGGCGCCGGAGCTGCTGGAAGGGCGCTGCCCGCAGCTGCTCAAGGATTTTCTGGAGGTACGCGGTCTCGGCATCCTCAATATCCGTACCGTGTTTGGTGAAACCGCCATCCGCCCGCGCAAGACCCTCAAGCTGATCATCCATCTGCAAAAAGCCAGCGGTGAAAACCTGGCCGCGCTGGACCGGCTGGAAATGGACGCACAGACGCAGGATGTGCTGGATGTGCCGGTGCGCAAGGTGGTGCTGCCGGTGGCGGCCGGGCGTAACCTGGCGGTACTGGTGGAAACCGCCGTGCGTGCCTATATCCTGCAATTGCGGGGCATTGACAGCACCCGTGAATTCATCGAACGGCAGCAGCGCCTGCTGGAAGCGGGAGGGGAGTAAGCGTGGTCGAGCTGCAGAACAAGGACTTCCAGCTGGTACTGCTGTCTGGACTGTCAGGGTCCGGCAAGAGTGTGGCGCTGGCGGTGCTGGAGGACTCCGGTTACTACTGCATCGACAACCTGCCGGCGCATTTCCTGCCGCAAGTGGCCGAGTTTCTGGCGGCGCAAGGCTACCAGCGCGCCGCGATCAGCATTGATGTCCGCAGTGGCCACAGCGTCTCATCCCTGCCGCAATACTTGCAGGCTTTGCGTATCGGTGGGCTGGATGTGCGCCTGCTGTTTCTCGAGGCGCGCACGGAGACGTTGGTCAAACGCTTTTCGGAAACCCGGCGGCGGCACCCGCTGTCGGAAGGGCAGCGTACCGTGGCCGAGTGCATTGAACTGGAGCGCGAAGAGCTGTCTGATGTGGTGGATTTTGCCCACCACATTGACACCAGTGACATGCAGGCCAATACCTTGCGGGCCTGGATCAAGCTGCTGGTGGGCGTGTCGCGCAGCGAGCAGTTGACGCTGGTCTTCCAGTCCTTTGGCTTCAAACATGGTATTCCGCTGGATGCTGATCTGGTGTTCGATGCCCGCGCCTTGCCCAACCCGCATTACGATCCGCAATTGCGCCCGCTGACCGGCAAGGACCAGCCCGTCGCGGCGTTTCTGCAGGCCGCGCCTGCGGTGCAGACCATGTATGAAGACATCCGGTCGCTGGTCGAGAAATGGCTGCCCGCCTATCGTGAAGAGAATCGCAGCTACCTGACGGTGGCAGTGGGTTGTACCGGTGGTCAGCATCGCTCGGTCTATCTGGTGGAAATGCTGGGGGCCTGGTTCCGTGCCCAGCAGACCGTACTGGTGCGGCATCGGGAGCTGCACGATAGCCGTTTGCTCTAGGGGCCTGTGATGGTTGCCCATGGCTTGGCACGCTGCAAGACCCTGCTTACGGCCATGGTGCTGGCTGGACTGACGACTTCCGCCCAAGCGGCGGACTGGCAGCGGCTGCCGGTGGGGGGCGATACCGCGATACACAGTTTTGATGCCAGCAAGCTGGTGTTCGAGCTGGATGAGGTCAGCTACTGGCGGCGGGTGCAGTTTGCCACACCGGTGGAAACTGCCAAGGGCAGCGTGGTGACCGCCTTGTTTCGCGAGCGTATTCAGTGCAAGGTGCACACCATTCTGCAGCTGAACTGGCTGCTATATGATGGGCAAGGACGCTTGCTGGATCAATTGCCCGCCAGTGAAACCGATCCTCATCCGATTGTGCCGGATTCGATAGGGGATGCCTTTGCCGAGAAGCTGTGTCCGATGCGACCGGTCAGCCCCAACGCGCCGGGTGCCTCGGATGATACGGGGTTGACCGTGGTACCCCGCAAGCCCTTGACCCCGGTGCCTGCACCCAAAGCGCCCCTTGCGCCGAGCAAACCGCAACTGACACCTGCCAAACCGGCAACACCCCCTGCGCCTGCCCCGAATGGGGCCGATAACCTGATTGTGATTCCTGGCAATGGCGAACCCAAACCCTGACCCGCAGCCGCCCTATACCGTTTGTGTTGCGCTGACCGGTGCGTCCGGCATGCCGTATGCACTGCGACTGATTGAATGCCTGGCCGAGCTAAAGGTCCGCCAGTACGTCCTGACCTCACAGGCTGCCCAGGTGGTGCTGCGGCAAGAGCTGCCCGACCTGGCGGTCCCGGGGCGGGCTGCGGAGCTGGCGGACTGGCTGCGACAGCGCTATGCGGTAGATGAGGCCTTGCTGCAGGTCTTCGGGCGGGAGGAGTGGTTTGCCCCGGTGGCCAGTGGCTCCAACCCGGCGGACGCCATGGTGGTGTGCCCGTGCAGCATGGGCACACTGGCGGCCATTGCCATGGGCAGCAGTGATAACCTGATTGAACGTGCGGCGGATGTGATGATCAAGGAGCAGCGCAAGCTGATCCTGCTGCCACGTGAAGCGCCGCTCTCTGCCATTCATCTGGAAAACATGCTGAAGCTGGCGCGGCTGGGGGTGGTGATCATGCCACCGGCCCCGGGCTTCTACCATCATCCCAAAACGATTGAGGACCTGGTGGATTTCATGGTCGCCCGCCTGCTGGATCATATGGGCTTGTCTCACCCGATGATCCGCCGCTGGGGCCACTGACGACGGTGTGCTGGAGGTCGGCCACTCAGCGGGGGCTGCCGAGGTAGCCGCGCAGCTTGGCCTCAATGATGCGCGGGTTCTCGCCATTGGCAATGGCGCACAGCCCTTCAATATACATTTCCCGCTGTACGCTTTCTTCCTGCACCAGCTGCTTCAGTTTGTTGGCGATGGGCAGGAACAACAGGTTGGCCGAGCCGACGCCATAGATGGTCGCCACGAAGGCAACGGCAATGCCCGCGCCCAGTTTGGACGGGTCCGACAGGTTTTCCATCACGTGGATCAGGCCCATCACCGCGCCGAGAATGCCGATGGTCGGGGCATAGCCGCCCGCAGACTCCCACACCCGTGCTGCACGCTTGGCGTTGTCCTGCCGGGTTTCCAGCTCGATCCACAAGGTCGAGCGCAAGGCATTCGGCTCCACGCCGTCGACCAGCAGTTGCAGGCCTTTGCGGTTGAAATCATCCTTTTGGTCGGTGATGCGGGGTTCCAGTGCCAGCAGGCCGCCGCGACGTGCCAGCTGGCTCCAGGTCACCAGATTATTGAGCAGGGCAGGCAAATCGTACTGCGGTGGGCGTACGATCCAGCGCAGCATGCGCACGCCCTGCCAGAAAATGGGCAAGGGATATTGCAGCATCACGGCCCCGGTGGTGCCCCCCAGTACAATCAGAAAAGCGGTCAGCTGCAGCAAGGAGCCAATATGGCCGCCTTCGAGCAACTGGCCGCCCAGGATGGCGACAAAAGAGAGCAGGATGCCGGTGAGGCTGAGGTAGTCAAAGCGCATGGGGGGTCAGTTCCGGCGGGGTTCGCTCAGCCACTCGCGCATGCAGGCCCGTAAACGACTGATGGCCTGGGTGTGCAACTGGCTGACGCGTGATTCGGTTACGCCCAATACCTCGCCGATTTCCTTGAGGTTGAGTTCCTGTTCGTAATAGAGGCTCATCAGCAATTGTTCCCGTTCCGGCAGGCGGCGGATGGCATCGATCAGTGTCTGGCGGAAGCCGTCTTCTTCCAGCAGGGTATGCGGGTTGGCGGCATGGTCGGGCAGCAGGCGGTCGATCAGCGGGTTGTCATCGTCCACCGCAAAATCATCCAGATACAGCAACTGATGCCCGCGCCCATCATCCAGTGTTCTTTGCAAATCGGCAAGGGGCATGCCGAGATGGCGGGCGAGCTCCGACTCGCCTGCCGGGCGACCCAGCTGGTGTTCCAGCTGGGTCATCGCGGATTCCACTTCCTTTAACTGGCGGCGAACCTGGCGTGGCAGCCAGTCGAGCTGCCGCAGTTCGTCGAGCATGGCGCCGCGAATGCGCTGGCCTGCAAAGGTTTCGAACTGCACGCCCAGTGTCTCGTCAAAATGCTGTGCAGCTTCCATCAAGCCCATCAAACCCACCTGGATCAGGTCATCCACTTCTACATTGGCGGGCAGCCGTACCATCAAATGGTGTGCGATCCGCTTGACCAGCGGGGCCAGAGCGGTGACCCGTTGTGCAATCAGATCCTGTGGGCTGGGTTTGTACATGGCGGGATAAGGCGTTTCACGGCTGCTGTGACGGGAGAAAAGCACGGTTGCACTCGATCCAGCGGTGTACAAAGGCATCGGGAGGCGTCAGGCTCACCGGCACCAGCCGCTCCAGTACCTCGGCCAGCTGCAGGCAGGCATGGCTGGCCTCGGCATCCGCAAAGGCAGGCATGAGTGGTTGCAGCAGGTGATTGGCACGATGCAAGGTTTCATCCTCCGGCACAAAGCCCAACAAGCGCACGTCGGCCTGGGTATGGCGGCGTGCCACGCGGGCCACCCGTTCGAACAGCTGTTTAGCCGCGGTGTAGTCCGGCGCACGGTTGACCAGCAGCAGGAAATCCCGCTTGGCAAAATCGCGGCTCAATAACTTGATGAAAGTATAGGCATCGGTAATGGCTTCTGCCCGGTCTGCCAGCACAATCAAGCGTTCATCGGTTGCCAGTGCCATGCTGGGCTGGTCGGGGCTGTGTATGGGTGCGGCATCGACCAGCAGAAAATCCACATCCGCCAGCAGGTCGGCAAACTGTTGGGCAAAGCGCGCTTCGCCGTCGGCGTCCAGTCGTGCCAGCTGGCTGGGTTGCACCGAGAGCGGCAGGATCTGCAAATCGGTCGCGGCATCCAGGACCAGGCTCTCCAGTGGTGCGTCGCCTCGCAACACGTCGCCCAGACGTTGGCGGGCACGCATACCCAGCCGCGCCGCGACATTGCCGGAGCTGTTGAACTCGTCGATCACCAGCACCCGGTTGCCACGATGTACCAGCGAGGTGGCCAGGTTGATGACCAGACTGGTTTTGCCAATGCGTCCCCGGCCTCCGATCAGGCTGATACTGCGCTGGCTGCGCGCTTGCATCAACTGGCGCAGGCCGGTGGCCTGATCCTGCCGCCACCGAGCTTCAGCCAAGCGACGGGCCTTTTCGGTTGGAGCGCAGCACCTGGGCCAGTGGCGTCATGGGTGCGGCGGGCGCGGCCGCAGGGGCTGGTGCTGCTGGCATCGCTTGATGGTTGCTGGGCTGTGCCGCCATGTACAGCGGGTATTCTTCTTGCCGCAGGGCAAAGGTGTCGCTGTCGGCCTGATTCTTGAAGGCGCGGTCGATCAGGTAGAGTGGATTGGGCAGGTGCAGGTCTTCCGGCACGCGCTGGCCATTGGTGACATAGTGCAGGGGCAGGCGGTAGCGCAGAATGGCGTCCAGGCTGGCACCCAGGCTGAGTGACTCATCAATCTTGGTCAGCACGCAGCCGATCAGGCCGTGCGCGTGCTCGCCGCTATAGCGCCGCACCACATCGTCCAGCGTGCCGGCCTGGGTGTTGGCCGCCATCAGTAGTAGTCGCTGGATGCGCTCGCCCTGGCCGCTGAGCATGGCAATCTGCTCCACCAGCCGCTGGTCGCGCTGGCTCATGCCGACGGTGTCGATCAGGATCAGGTGGCGGTTGGTGAGATCGGCCAAAGTCAGTTGCAGGTCATCCTCATCCTTGACCGAATACACCGGCACATTGAGGATCTTGCCGTAAATGCGCAACTGATCGTGGGCACCGATCCGGTAGCTGTCGGTCGAAATCAGCGCAACATGCTGCGCGCCGTATTTCAGGGTATAGCGTGCGGCCAGTTTGGCCACGGTGGTGGTTTTTCCCACCCCGGTCGGGCCGACCAGCGCCAAAACACCGCCCCGATCCACCAGCTCGTCTGCGGCGGTGCTGACCTGCAGTTGCTGCTGCAAGGATTGGCGCAACCATTTGTTGATCTGGCTGCCGTTGAGCCCCGGTGGCAGGGGCTCCATCAATTCGCGAGCCAGCCGGGGGCTGAAGCCTGCAGCCAGCATCTGTCGCAGTGCATCCAGTCGTTCCGGATGCTTCTGGCTGAACTCGCCCCAGGCAAAACCGGCCAGCTGGCCTTCCAGCAGCGCGCGCAGCATGCGCACTTCATTGAGCACGTCTTCCTGTGCCGGGTCGGGCCGGGCGGCAGCGGGCGTGGCAGCAGGCGGTGCTTCAACCGGCTGCGTGGCAGCTTCGCCATCATCCAGCCATTCCGGCGCGACGTAGCGCTTGGGGGCAGGCGGGGGCGCTGCGCGCGGGGGGGCTGAGTGGCTGATCAGGAAGGGTTCTTCCCGATCCAGGGCTGGAGAAGGTTCACGGCCACGGCGGCGGGTCACCTGCGGCCAGTCGGGCTCGCGTGCCTGCAAGGCGGCATCTGCCTGTGGGGCGTGTACCTGGGCCGTGCGGTCCTGTGGTGTCGCCGGGGCCAGCTGCCCTGGCCCGCTGGTCAATTGCGCCACATCGGTGTCGGCGACAGCCATGATCTCGATCCCGCCCCCCGGTACTTGCCGGTTGGACAGGATGAGCGCATCCGGGCCCAGTGCATCACGCACCTGGCGCAGCGCCTCACGGGTATTGTTGCCGTAGAACTTTTTGACCACCATGGTGCGCACTCTAGCCGATGGCTGCCAGAACGGGAAGGGTGGCGCGCAGATTCAACGCGTAATATGTTGTGTGAATGCGCATCAGCTGCGTCCGCCTATCACCGCCACCACCTGGATGGCTTTGTTATCGGGGATTTCGGCATGCGCCAGAATCTTCAGTTGCGGGATGGAGCGCCGCAGGAAACGCGACAGGATGTTGCGCAAAGGGCCGGGCACCATCAGCACGGAAGGCTGACCTTGCTGCTCACGCTGCTGCACCAGTTCACTCGTCTGCTGTAGCAGGTTTTCAGCCAGGCCAGGCTCAAATCCGGCGCCTTCACCGCCACGGGTTTGCGTCGCTTGCAGCAGCAGGGTTTCCAGATTGGGATCCAGCGCCAGTACCGGCAGGGCGTCCTGCTCTTTGTAGCCGAAGCCGCTATAGGCTTGCTGCACGATGGAGCGTGCCAGCGCGATACGCACCTGTGCAGTCAGTTCCTCCACATCCTGAGTGCGGGGTACCCATTCGGCCAGGGTCTCAATGATGCTGCGCATGTCGCGGATCGACACATCCTCGCGCAACAAGGCTTGCAGTACCCGGTGCAGCACCCCGATCGGGATGACCTTGGGCACCAGCTCTTCCACCAGTTTGGGGAACTCCTTGGCCACATGATCGACCAGCTGTTGCACTTCCTCGCGACCCAACAGCTCGGCCGCATTGGCCTGGATGATGCTGGAGAGGTGGGTGCCAATCACCGTGCTGGCATCGACCACCGTATAACCCAGTGCCTGCGCTTCATCGCGGCGGCTGGCCTCAATCCAGACCGCGGGCAGGCCAAAGGCCGGGTCTCGTGTTTCGTTGCCCGGTAGTGGGCCTAAGACACGGCCTGGATTGATGGCCAGATACTGGTTGGCATAGGCCTCACCCTCCGCCACATCGACCCCCTTCAAGGCGAGGCGATAGACATTGGGCTTGAGCTCGAGGTTGTCCCGGATATGCACGGCGGGCACCAGAAAGCCGACATCCTGCGCCATTTTCTTGCGAATGCCGCGAATGCGCTTGAGCAATTCACCATCCTGATTGCGGTCTACCAGTGAAATCAGCCGGTAGCCGACCTCCAGCCCGATCATGTCAACCGGCTGCACGTCCGCCCAGCTGACCTCAGGCGCCGCTGCGGGCGCAGGTGCCGCTTGCTCGGCCGCTTGTGCCGCCTGCTGGGCCTGCTCTTGCCGTTGGTCCAGCATATAGCCCATGCCTGCTGCCAATGCAGCAAAGCTGAGGAAAGCAACATGCGGCATGTTGGGAATGACACCAAACAAGGCCAGCAACACTGCGGTGATGTACATCACCTGGCCTCGCCGGAACAACTGCCCGATCAACTGGGTAGAAATATCTTCATTGGTGTCGACCCGGGTCACCACAATGCCGGCGGCGGTGGAGATGATCAGCGCCGGTATCTGTGCCACCAGACCATCGCCAATGGTCAGCAGGGTGTAGGTCTTGGCAGAGTCGGCAAAGCTGAGGTCATGCTGCAGCATGCCGACGAACAGGCCGCCGCCGACATTGAGCAGCATGATGATGATGCCGGCGACAGCATCGCCGCGTACAAACTTGGAGGCACCATCCATGGAGCCAAAAAATTCGGCTTCCTGCGAAATGGTGGTACGCCGTTTGCGGGCCTCTTCCTCGCCGATCAGGCCGGCATTGAGATCCGCATCAATGGCCATCTGTTTGCCGGGCATGGCGTCCAGCGTGAAGCGGGCGCTCACTTCTGCAATGCGCCCGGCGCCCTTGGTCACCACCGTGAAGTTGATCACCACCAGAATAATGAAGACCAGAATACCGATGGCGTAGTTGCCGCCTACCAGAAAGTGACCGAAAGCCTCGATCACCTTGCCGGCGGCATCCCCCCCGGTATGCCCTTCCAGCAGGATCACCCGGGTGGACGCCACATTCAGTGACAACCTCAGCAGGGTGGTCAGCAGCAAGACCGTGGGAAAGGCCGAGAATTCCAGCGGCTTCTGGGTGTACAACGCCACCAGCAGCACAATCAGCGAGAGCGCAATATTGAAGGTGAAGAACATGTCCAGCAGAATCGCCGGCAATGGCAGGATCATCATCATCAGGATCATGATGATGAGTACCGGTCCGGCCAGTCGGTTCAGGTTGAACTTCTGCATGGTGCTCATGGGCGTGGGGCTTGACCCGTCATTGTAGCGGATTCTGTCGCATCAGGCCTGCGCAGGCTCAGGCATCCATTGCGGGAGGCACCATATCGGCCGGAACGGACAGCTCCTCCGGAAACACGGGCGCTACGCCGCCCACCTGCTGGTAAGTTTTCAACTGGTAGACATAGGCCAGTACTTCCGCCGCTGCGGTATACAAGGGCGCCGGGATGTCCTGCTCCAGTTCGGCGTGCTGATAAAGTGCACGGGCAAAGGGCGGGGTACGCAGGGTAGGGATGCGGTGCTCGCGACCGATTTCCATGATCCGCTCGGCAATGATGCCCATGCCCTTGGCGATAACGCGTGGGGCACTCATGCCTTCCTGATACTGCAAGGCCACCGCATAGTGCGTCGGGTTGGTGACAATCACATCGGCCTTGGGGATGGCGCTCATCATGCGGCGACGGGCCGCTTCACGCTGCAAGGCGCGGATACGCCCCTTGATTTGTGGATCGCCTTCCGACTCTTTGGCCTCATCTTTGATTTCCTGCTTGGTCATGCGCAGGCTCTTGGCGTACTGCCACAACTGGTAAGGTACATCGACAGCGGCGACCAGCAGCATGCCGCCCAGCGCATACAGCAGCACCTTGATGCCCAGCGTCCAGACGATGCCGATCCCGGTGTTGAGCTCCACACTCAGCAAACCCACCAGCGTTTCTTTTTGTCGCCACAACACCCACAGTGCTGCGCCACCGATCAGTACTGACTTTAATACCGCCTTGAGCAACTCTACCGCGCTTTGCGCCGAAAACAACCGTTTGAGCCCATTGAGTGGGCTGACCCGGCTGAAGTCTGGCGCAATGCTTTGCCATGTGAAGAGCCAACCATGTAGCAACAGCGGTGCGATAACCGCCGCAACCGCCACCAGGGCGAGCCAGGGCAGGCTGGCGATCAGCATGTCCAGTGACATCCGGTAGAGCTGCTCTAGCATGGCCTGTGGCGTGCTGTTTTGCGACCATTCAAAGTTCAGCCCTTTCTGCAGCACGGTGGAGAGGGCGTGCAGCAAGCCGGGGCCCAGCATCATCAACCCGGCGACGCCCGAGGCCAGGCTGACCAGGGTGGCCAGCTCCCGCGAGTTGGGAACTTGCCCTCGCTCACGGGCTTCGCTGATGCGTCTGCCGGTGGCAGGTTCGGTACGTTCGAGGTCTTCTTCAGCCATGGCGTGCCAGGGTCAACAAAGGTGGGGCAAATCCAGCATGGAGCGTAGTTTTGCTACAGCATGCTGGACCGATAGCTGACAAAATACGACACAAGTCATGAAACTGCACTTTTTTATGCGGACAAGGCTACGTAATACTACGTAGGCAAATAAAATTGCTGCATTGCAATATCAAATTTAAGTTATTTAAAACAATGTTTTTGAGCATATGGATGTTGCAGGGCCGCAATTTTGGCCATCATTGACACGCCTATGGGTGCTCCGGATAATCGCCCGTCACACAGGGGTGCCCCCCATGCTTCTCTGTGTGTTTTGCCTTTGTAATCAAAATAATATACGAGGAGCAACATGTTTTGTAACCGTGGCAAACCTCACCGGCATCGCCTGATGCCGCAGTCGGACTGAGTCGCCTGGCGCACAACGCTGGCCCGAACGGATCCGCTTATTATTAGGTAAACCTGATATCGCCGCCTATACATAAGAAAACGGGATCACCATGCATGGCTTGCCATGCAGTAATCGCTAGTGAGGAAACAAATCCGTGGATGAACTCTTACATCAGATTCCCCAGCAGGTCGCCAATGGCCTGGTCAAAGGGAGTCTTTACGCACTGGTCGCCCTGGGTTACACCATGGTGTACGGCATTATCGGCCTGATCAACTTTGCCCATGGCGAGGTGGTGATGATCGGTGCCATGCTGACCATTACCCTCTTGAACCTGTTTGTCAGCATGGGCATTCACCTGCCGGGCGCCGTGCTGGTGCTGATGGCGCTGCTGATCGCCATGCCATGCTGCATGTTGCTCGCCTTTGGCATGGAACGTATTGCCTACCGCCCGCTGCGCAAGGCCCCGCGTCTGGCACCGCTGATTACCGCCATCGGCATCTCGTTGATGATGCAGTATGGTGCCGTGATGTTCTGGACCAGTACCCCCAAGACCTTCCCGCTGGTCATCGACATCCAGAGCGTGACCATTCTGGGCGCTGCGCTGGACAATGTGAAAGTCACCATCATCGTGACCGCATTCGCCATGATGCTGGGCCTGTGGTATCTGGTGGAACGTACCAAGCTGGGTAAAGCCATGCGCGCGACTTCGCTGAATCAGGAAGTGGCCGGGCTGATGGGCATTAACATCAACTATGTGATCTCCATGACCTTTGTGATTGGTGCTGCCCTGGCTGCCATCGCTGGGGTGATGCAGTCCGCCAACTATGGTCAGGCCAGCCCGTTCATGGGGGTGGAGCTGGGTCTGGCAGCATTCTCTGCTGCCGTGCTGGGTGGTATCGGTAACATCTTTGGTGCCATGGCCGGCGGTATCCTGCTGGGGCTGATTGAAACCTTGGGCATCATGACCCTGTCGATTTTGACCAATGGTGCCATCGGCTCGCATTACGAGCGTGTGTTGTCCTTTGTCGTGCTGATCATGGTGCTGGTGTTCCGCCCGAATGGTTTGTTGGGCGAACGCGTCGCCGAGCGCGCTTGAGTTACCGGAGAGACAACAGATGAACAACAAGATTTTGCGGGTCTCCGCGCTGCTGGCTGCGCTGGCCATCCTCCCCTTCATTGTCAATATCCTGCCCTTCATGGGTACCGGCTGGGTGCGCATTCTGGGCAACACCATGCTGTACGTGATGCTGGCGCTGGGCCTGAACATCGTGATCGGCTACGCCGGTCTGCTGGATCTGGGCTATATCGGCTTCTATGCCGTGGGTGCTTACATCTATGCGTGGGTGTCTTCACCACAGCTGCAAAGCATCGGGTTGATGTCCTCAGTGCCACAATGGTCGATCTGGGTCATCATCCCTTTGGCCGCGGTGCTGGCCGGGGTGGCTGGAGCCTTACTGGGTGCGCCAACGCTGAAGTTGCGTGGTGACTATCTGGCCATTGTGACCCTGGGGTTTGGTGAAATCATCCGTATTGTGATGAACAACAATCCTGGTGGCGTGACCAGTGGCCCGCAAGGGATTCTGGGCATTGAGCCTATCCACCTGTTTGGCTGGTCCTTGAGTACCAACTGGACCCTGTTCGAGTTTGCCAAGTCGGATGGCTCTACTTTGACAGTCGGCGGTAACAACGTCATCAACCATTACCTGTTTTTCCTGGCGGTGACCGCGTTTGTGGTGCTGTTGATCAGCCGTCTGGAAAACTCCCGTGCTGGCCGCGCTTGGATGGCTTTGCGTGAAGATGAAATTGCCGCTGAGGCGATGGGTCTGAACAAGCGCAATGTGAAGCTGCTGGCTTTCGGTATGGGTGCGTCCTTTGCCGGTATCGCCGGTGCGCTGTTTGCCAGCTACCAAGGCTTTATCAGCCCGGAATCCTTTGTGCTGAACGAGTCGATCATGGTCCTGGCCATGGTGGTGCTGGGTGGCATGGGTTCCATCCGTGGCGTGATTCTGGGTGCCGTGATGCTGCAGGTACTGCCGGAATTGCTGCGCTACTTCCTCGGCTGGGTGCAACCGAAAATCATCGAAAACGTTTCCTTCATCCCGGAAGAGGTGGTTCGCAGCTTCCTGGACCCGAACACCCTGCGCATGTTCCTGTTTGGCCTGGCGCTGGTGCTGG
Organism: Leeia sp.; assembly: GCF_041909055.1. NCBI lineage: Bacteria > Pseudomonadati > Pseudomonadota > Betaproteobacteria > Neisseriales > Leeiaceae > Leeia > Leeia sp. The sequence goes on from NZ_JAYREC010000007.1 coordinate 124,767, forward strand.
TGATGCGTTTCCGTCAGGAAGGTCTGTGGCCGTCGGTTCGCCGTCGCCAGGAATTGCATGACAATGATGACTCCCCGTTCCCGAGTGCGCATCATCTGAACCAGACCGCGCATGCCAAGATCTCGGAAGATGAACCGAATAACCGAGCCAATACCGGGGAAGGACGCTAATCATGTCAGACGTATTGCTGGAAATCAGTGGCATCAACAAGCGCTTCGGCGGCTTGCAAGCCCTCTCTGACGTGGCCTTGACCATCAAGAAGGGTGAAATTCGTGGTTTGATCGGTCCGAACGGGGCAGGCAAGACCACCCTGTTCAACGTGATGACCGGTTTGTATCAGGCCGATTCCGGGGTGATGACCTTCAATGGCAAGCCGCTGGAAGCCACCAAGCCGCACAAGGTGGTACAGGCAGGTATCGCGCGGACCTTCCAGAACATCCGTCTGTTCCACAACATGACGGCGCTGGAAAACGTGATGGTAGGCCGCCATGTGCGGACCAGTGCGACGGTGATTGGCGCCATGCTGCGCCTGCCTTCTACCTTGCGGGAAGAAAAAGAGATTCGCGAGCAGGCCGAATACTGGCTGGAGTATGTGGGTATTCGCCGCTTTGCCAATGAATCGGCCAAGAACCTGTCTTATGGCGATCAGCGTCGGCTGGAAATTGCCCGCGCGCTGGCGACCGATCCACTGCTGGTGGCGCTGGATGAGCCGGCGGCCGGCATGAACGCATCGGAAACCGAAGGCCTGCGTGCCCTGATGGCCAAGATGCAGAAGGACAACAAGGCGGTGCTGCTGATCGAGCACGATGTGAAGCTGGTGATGGGGCTGTGTGATCGGGTGGCGGTGCTGGAGTTTGGCAAGAAGATTGCCGATGGCGTACCGGCCGAAGTACAAAGCAACCCGCGTGTGATTGAAGCCTATCTGGGCTCCGAAGCAGGAGACGCAGCCGCATGAGCAACATTCTCGAAGTCAAAGACCTGAAGGTGGCTTACGGTGCCATTCAGGCCATCAAGGGCATGTCCTTCCACATCAAGCAAGGTGAAATGGTGGCCTTGATCGGGGCCAATGGTGCTGGCAAGACCACCACGCTGAAGACGCTGGCAGGCATGCTGCGTCCGGCCGCAGGTGAGATCCTGTATCAGGGCCGTCCGCTGTCCAGCATCAAGAACTATGATCTGGTGCGGCATGGTCTGGCGCTGGTACCGGAAGGCCGTGGCATTTTCAGTCGCCTGACCGTGACTGAAAACCTGGAAATGGGTGCCTACTCTCGTACGGACGACAAGGCTGCCATCCAGGCGGACATGGACCGCATGTTCAACATCTTCCCGCGTCTGAAAGAGCGGGCCAAACAGTTGGCCGGTACCCTCTCCGGTGGTGAACAGCAGATGCTGGCGATTTCACGCGCCTTGATGAGCCGCCCCAAGCTGCTGCTGCTGGATGAGCCGTCGATGGGCTTGGCCCCGATCATCGTGCAGAAGATCTTTGAAACCATCCGTGAGGTGGCCAAGGAGGGCGTGACCCTGCTGCTGGTGGAGCAAAACGCCAAACTGGCACTGCAAACCTGCCAGCGCGCCTACGTGATGGATGGTGGCAAGATCACGCTGGAAGGCGAAGCGCAGAAGCTGCTGCACGACGAAGCCGTGCAGAAGGCCTACCTCGGCGAGTAAGCGTTGCAGTATCCAGCAAAAAGGGATGCCTCGGCATCCCTTTTTGTTTGGGCAGGCAGATGGGGGCGGGCATGTTAAGCTGATTCGTCTGCTACTCTTTGGAGGTGCACATGCCCGCGCCGAGCACGCCGTTTGCCATCCATCAGCTGGAAACCCCTGAGCTGAGTATGGGCTGCTGGCTAGAGGGGCCGCAGGATGCCCCTGTTGTCGTGTTGTTGCATGGCTTTCCCTATGATGCGCATGCCTACGCCCATGTGGTTCCCCGGTTGCTGCAAGCGGGGCTCCGGGTGGTGGTTCCATGGTTGCGCGGCTTTGGCCCAACCCGGTTTGTGTCTGCGCAGACCCTGCGTAGCGGCCAACAGGCCGCACTGGCACAGGACGTGCGAGCGTTGCTGGATGCCCTGAATGTCCCTCATGCGCTACTGGCGGGTTACGACTGGGGCGGTCGGGCCGCCTGTGCGATGGCGGCTTTGTGGCCAGAACGGGTTAAGGGGCTAGTGGTCGATGGCTACAGCATTCAGCAGATTGCTCGTGCGCAGCAGCCGCAGCGACCGGAAGTGGAGCGGCGGTACTGGTATCAGTTCTACCTGCACGGCGAGCGAGGGCGCGATGGTTTGACGCAGTATCGTCATGAACTGTGTCGCCAGCTGTGGCAGGATTGGTCACCAGGGTGGCCGTTCAGCGACAGCGATTTCGCGCAAACCGCGTCCGCATTTGATAATCCGGATTTTGTCGAGGTGGTGGTGCACTCGTATCGCCATCGCTTTGGGCTGGTGGCGGGTGACCCCGCGCTGGAGCATCTGGAGCAGCAGCTGGCGTGTCAACCCATCATCACCGTGCCGACGCTCTCGGTACATGGTGGCGCGGATACGGTGGTGCCGCCTGCGGTATCTGAGCATGAGCACGGCTATTTCAGAGCGGATTATCGCCGCATGGTGCTGGCTGGCGTAGGGCACAACCTGCCGCAGGAGGCCCCCGATGCGTTTGCAAACGCCATCCTGTCACGGATGGCATGATCTGCGCAGGAGCGCGGTCTTTACTCGCCGCGCGTACGCTTCAGCCGACGCGCACGCACGCCCTCTGCCAGCAGGGACATCAGTTCACGGCTGTTGTCCCAGTCGATGCAGGCATCGGTAATGCTCTGGCCGTAGGTCAGCGGTTGACCGGGGATCAGGTCCTGGCGGCCGGCACACAGATGGCTTTCCACCATCACGCCGAAGATACGTTCGTCACCCGAGGCCAGCTGGTTGCTGACATCCGCGCCGACGTCCATCTGACGCTGGTACTGCTTGCTGCTGTTGGCATGCGAGAAGTCGATCATCACTTTCTGCGCCAGACCGGCGGCCGAGAGCTGCTGGCAGGAGGCGTCCACACTGGCCGCATCGTAGTTCGGTGTTTTGCCGCCACGCAGGATGACGTGGCAATCCTCGTTGCCCATGGTCGAAACGATGGCGGAGTGCCCGGCCTTGGTCACCGATAGAAAGTGGTGTGGCGCATTGGCAGCCTTGATGGCATCCACTGCAATGCGAATATTGCCGTCGGTACCATTCTTGAAGCCTACCGGGCAGGATAGCCCGCTGGCCAGCTCGCGGTGTACCTGGCTCTCGGTGGTGCGAGCGCCGATGGCGCCCCAGCTGATCAGGTCAGACAGGTATTGCGGGGTGATCATGTCCAGGTATTCTGTCGCCGCAGGCACACCGGCATCGTTGATGTCGTGCAGCAGCTTGCGCGCCAGACGAATGCCTTCATTGATGCGGTAGCTGCCGTCCAGCATCGGATCGTTGATCAGGCCCTTCCAGCCGACGGTGGTGCGCGGCTTTTCGAAGTAGACCCGCATCACCACCAGCAGATCCTGCTCATGGCGTACCTTTTCCTCCTGCAGGCGGCGGGCGTACTCCATGGCGGCGTCGTAGTCATGGATGGAGCAGGGGCCGATGATGACCAGCAGCCGGTCGTCCGCACCGTGCAAGATACGGTGGATGGCCTGACGGGTTTCCAGGGTCAGCTGCGCGGCGCCTTCGGTGATGGGGTACTCACGCAGCACATGCGAGGGCGGGGCCAGCTCTTTGATTTCCTTGATGCGGGTGTCGTCGGTTTTGGCGATATGGCGTGTCTGGTTCATGGCAGGATGTCCAATCAGATGTTGAATGCGTTGTGTGGCCGCGTGCGGGTCCAGCGGCAGCCCGATCTGGGGCTGGTCCAGCCAGAACGGGGGCAATTCGCAGGCGATTTCGATCTTGCGCGACAGTTCCTCGCCCAGATTGCGCCCGCCGCTGCCGTCCGTCGACAGCAGGCGCGACACATAAGAAGATTGAGCGATGCCCACCGTGCGGGCGAAATCCACCTGGCGACCACCAAAGCGGTGCGCTATCAGGAGCCGCAGATTCTGGCGGCGAATATCAGGGATGGCTTGCATACCTGTATTACATCACAGGCATTACCTTATTGGTAACTTTTTTTGAAAGGTGGTTGAAGTGGTGAAAGCCATCATTATTACCTATATGGTAACAATGATGGCTTTGCCGGGCTAAATGGTCTTGGAGTAGCGCTGCAGCACCTGACCCTGACCCAGGTAGTGGTCAAACAGCATGGCAATATTACGTACCAGCAGGCGGCCACGCGGCAGAATGCGCAGGCTATCCTCACCCATCTGCAGCAAGCCTTCCTGCTGGTAGTGCGCCAGCTTGGGCAGGATATCGGCAAAGTAGTGCTGGAACTCGATCTGCCACTGTGCCCGGATCTGGCTAAAGTCGAGGGCAAATTCGCACATCAACTGCTGAATCAGGTCGCGGCGGATCACGTCATCCTGCTGCAGGGCAAAGCCACGAAACTGGGGCAGGCGGCCTTCATCCAGCGAGGCATAGTATTCCTCGGTGGTGCGCACATTCTGGCTATAGCTGTGGCCGATCTTGCCGATGCCGGATACCCCCAGTGCCAGCAGATCAATATCGTCATGGGTGGAGTAACCCTGGAAATTGCGGTGCAGGGTACCTGCGCGCTGGGCAATGGCCAGCTCATCATCCGGCAGCGCAAAGTGGTCCATGCCGATATAGCAGTAACCGGCTGCCTGCAGCTTGTCGATACACAAGCTGAGCAGGTCCAGCTTTTCACTGGCGCTGGGTAGGTCCGCCTCATTGATGCGCCGCTGCGGCTTGAACAAGTGGGGCAGGTGGGCGTAGTTATAAATGGAGAGCCGGTCGGGCCGGGCGGCGATGACTTTGTCCAGCGTGGCGGTAAAGCCGGCTACGGTTTGCTTCGGCAGTCCATAAATCAGGTCGATGGAGATGGAGTGAAAGCCACACTCGCGCGCTGCTTTCAGGACAGACAAAGTCTCCGCTTCACTCTGGATGCGGTTGACCGCCTGTTGTACCTCCGGGTCAAAATCCTGTACCCCAAGGCTCATCCGGTTGAAGCCCAGTTCGCGCAGCAGCTGGATGGTTTGCGGCTGCACCTTGCGCGGGTCGATCTCGATCGAAAACTCACCCTCATCATCCGGTGCGAACGGAAAGGCGGCGCGCAGGCGCTCCACCAGCCAGCGCAACTGCTCATCGCTCAGGAAGGTGGGGGTGCCGCCACCGAAGTGCAGCTGCTCGACCCGTGCGCCGGCAAACAGGGGGCGCTGCAAGGCCAGTTCCTTCTCCAGATACTGCAGATAGACTTCGGCCTTGCCGGTATCTTTGGTAATGATCTTGTTGCAACCACAGTAGTAGCAAATGGTGTTGCAGAACGGAATATGCACGTACAGTGACAGTGGCCGATTGACGCCCGGTACAAAACAGGAAGATGCCACCTGGCGGTAGTCCTGCTCGGTAAAACCAGCATGGAAACGGTCTGCTGTCGGGTAAGAGGTGTAGCGTGGACCGTTGCCGGCCAGCCGCTCGATCAGCGTGCGGTCAAACTGGAGGTTCTGTACATCAAGGTGGGCAGACATGGTGGCTGTGTCCGGAGTAAACAGGATACCCGGAGACTAGCAGTGAACTGCTGCGTGGGCTTTGATGCCCATCAAAGGCCTATGGGGTGGCTCGGTATCAAGTGTCAGTGGTTTGACGGGTCGTCCGTCTGGCGGTCGCTATGCCCCAGTGAGCGCTCCGGCGCTACCCGGTCACGGACGCGCTGCTTGATCTCTTTAGCCTCGGGAAAACGGCCTTCCTGCTTGCGGTCCCAGATCACCTCGCCATCCAGCGTTAGCCGGAAAATGCCACCGCTGGAAGGCACCAGCGCGACTTCGGCCAGTTCATCCGTATCGAAGGTGGTCAGGACTTCCTGCGCCAGCCAGGCGGCACGCAGCAGCCAGCGGCACAAGGTGCAATATTCAATGCGCAGGATGTGGGAATCAGTAGCCACGGAGTTTTCCAATCTGTCTGCGGTCGCGTTTGCTGGGGCGGCCACTGTCTTCGTGTTGGGCTTCATAACGCGGTGCCAGGCTTTGCTGCAGCTGGACCGCTTCACGTGCCTTCACGCTCTCAGGGGTTTCCTGATAGAGCGATTGTGCCAGCGTCGCACTGCCGCGCTGCTCGGCCAGGGCCTGTACCACCACTTCAAACAGGCCATGCGCCACCTGAATATGCAGGGTGTCGCCTACTTTGACGCTACGTGCGGGTTTGCTGCGCTGGCCATTCAGGCGCACGTGTCCGGCATCAACAGCCTGACTGGCGAGGCTACGGGTCTTGAAGAAACGGGCCGCCCACACCCATTTGTCGAGGCGAACTTCGGTGAGCAAGTCAGGCATGATATGGTTTAATGCAGGATTCATACGGCAGGCGAGAGATGGGGGAGATTGTAATGCGAATCCGGGCAATGCGGGGTGTTGCGCTGGCCTTGTTGCTGTCGCTGGGCTTGGCCGGGTGCGGCTTTGGTGAGTTGCGCTCGCAACATGCCGCCGCTGAGCGTGCCTGGCGCGATGTGGTGGAGCAGGATCAGCGCTGGCTGGCCGTTTTACCCAAGCTGCTGCAATTCTGTCAGGGCAAGGGCAGCTCGGCTCCTGCATTGGCGCAGTTGAATAGCTATCTGGGACGGTTGCCAAGCACCGAGAAGGCCAAAGGCTTGCTCGACGATGCGGTAGCCTTCCAGCAGTACCAGGCCCTGAAGCAGGCCCTGCACGGTACGGTGCTTCAGCTGGATCAGCAAGTGTTGCAGCAATCCCCTGACTTGTTGATTGACCCACACTACCGCGACTGGATGTGGCAGGCCCGGCAGATGCAGCAAGAGCAGCAAGTGGCCTGGCAGCATTACCGCAGCGAAGCCGATCAATTCAACCAGACGGCGGATCATTTCCCGAAGAGCTGGAGCGCGACCTTGCTTGGTTTGTCCAAGCGCCCCTGAACGGTGTGTCACGCAGGCGTCACATCGGGCCACTAAGCTGCAGCTTTTTCTGCTGGAGTTCCTCGCATGAAGCTGCATCGTGTCTTGCTGGTGCTGTCCTTGGCGTATGCCTCGACCCTGTCTGCCGCACCGCTGACCGCTGAAGAGGTGACCGTACGCCGCCTGCAGGTGCAGGTACCGTCCACCTTTGCCGTGAAGTCTGATGCCATGTCGGCCGAAGTCAAGGCGGCCTTTCCGGGCGGCTTCCCGCAAAGCCTGGGTTCCGGTCTGGCATTGAAAGTGGCCAAGGCAGGCAAGCTGCAATTCTGGGTGCTGAATGACCGTGGCCCGAATGGCGATGCACCGCTGTGGCAGGAAGGTACGCAGCGCATGTCGAGCAAGGTGTTCCCGGTGCCGGACTTCACCCCTGCTTTCGGTGTGGTGGAGGTCAGCGAGGAAGGCGCACGCCTGCTGGAGATGCAGCCCCTGCGCGATGCGCAAGGCAAGGCCCTGAGTGGCCGCCCCTTGCCACCGGGCAGCATAGGCAGTTCACTGGAAATGCCCTTGACCGATCGCCTGCAGGCCCTCAGTTATGATGCGCAAGGTGTGGATCCGGAGGGCATCGTGGATGCCGGTGACGGCACCCTGTGGCTGTGCGATGAGTATGGCCCCTTCCTGCTGCAGGTCGAAGCCAAGACCGGGCGCGTGCTGCAACGGCTGGCGCCGGGCAGTGGCTTGCCGGACATTCTGCGCTATCGTCGTCCCAATCGCGGTTTTGAAGGTGTCGCGTTCGACCATGGCAAGGTCTATGGTTTGGTGCAAAGTACGCTGGATATTGAGGGCAAGACGGAAGAGGCAACCTTTGTCCGCCTCGTAGAATACGACGCCCGCAGCAAGCAGACCCGTAATTTTGCAGTCCCGATTGAGCCGGTGTACAAAAAATCCCGCGACGCCAAGATGGGCGACCTGCTGGCACTGGGGCAGGGCCGTTTCCTGATGGTAGAGCAGGGCAAGGGCGCGGATGGGGTGATGCGCAACAGCGTGTTCCTGCTCGACCTGAATGGTGCCAGCGACCTGCAACAGCGCACGGTGGATGGCAAACCACTGGAGAGCATCAATAGTCGTCAGGGCCTGCTGAGCCAGGGTATCCAGCTGGTGCGCAAGGAAAAGCTGCTGGAAATGCGCGATCTGGGCTGGATGGAAGAAAAGCTGGAGGGGATTACCCTGCTGCCGGATCGCCAGACGCTGGCGGTGGCCAATGATAACGACTTTGGCTTGAAGGCCAGCCTCGGCAAGCAGAAAGACTGGGAGAAGATGGTAGCCGACAGCAGCGGCCAGGTGAAAGACCTGAGCGGCAAGGTGCTGGAAGAGCGCTACAAGATCGAAGCCCAAGCCGCTTCTGACAGCCGCAGCCGCCTGTGGCTGGTGAAGCTGCCAAAGAAAGTGGATCAGTACTTCGGCTTCTAAACCAGGTGACCGGGGCAGTATCCTGCCCCGGCAACTGACCCCATGCCGCACAGGGAGCAGAGGGCTTGTATGCGGGGCAGCCCAGCCGGGCAGCCCCATTTGTTTATACCTGAGCCGGATGGCAGCCGCAAATCATCAGCTCATGGATGGTGCAGGGTGCGTGGTGGCTCGGCTGGGGTATCACTGCGCAACACCCAGCGCACTGCCAGCCCGACCAGATGGGCGATGCTGTAGATGACCAGCACTTCCCGCCCCAGCTGGCTGAGCAGGGGACTGACGCGGAACAGGGTGATGCTGTGCTGCAGCGTGAATTCCAGCCAGCTGAGCAGCAGCAGGGTGCTGATGGTGACCGCATAGACCCGGAAGGGCCCTCGCCACACCAGCATGGGGCAGATCAGGATCAGCATCAGCGGTACACCGAGAATGTAGAGGGCGTAGGTCATGGCGGTCTCCGGTTAGCGGACTTCGTCCGGGTTGGATGGGTCCAGCATGCTGGTTCGGGTTCTGGCCTGGGTTGCCGTGGGTGCGACTGCAGGCTGCGGGGTAGGCGCACCGACCTGATACCAGTCGAGACGGCGGGTCAGCAGCATGATGGTGGTGAGCACAGCGAACAGCAGCAAGGTACCCAGCAGCAGGGCGGACTCCTCCGATTGCAGCAGGCCGTACAGCGCGCCGTACAGGATGGAGAGCATCAGGAAGAAGCCCAGAGCCCGGCCCCGGCTACCCAGCATGTAGCGGCTGTAGTAGGTAATCAGCCCGACGCAGGCCACGCTGGCGGTACTGTAGGCCTGCGGGAAGCCGATATGCTCGGCCAGTGCCAGCAGCAGCAGGAAGAACATCGCCAGCGCGGTGCCGACCAGTGCGTACTGGATCGGGTGGATGCGTACCTGGTAGAGGGTTTCCATCAAAAAGCAGGCGACGAAGGTCAGCAGCACAAACAGCACGCCGTACTTCACCGCACGCACCGCTTGCTGGTAGACATCGCCTGGCTCCACCAGGGTGACGCCAAAGTTCATGTCGGTCGGCAGCTCAGCACGCTCTTTACCCGAGACGGCTTCCAGCACGCGCTGGTTCAGGTTGGTGGCGAACCAGGAGGTCTGCCAGTCTGCGGTAAAGCCGGTGCGGGTGACATTGCGGGTGGTCGGCGACAGATTGCCGTCAAACGAGGGGTGCGGCCAGTCACTCTCCAGGCTGACACGGGTATCCCGGCCAAGTGGGGTGAACTGCAAGGATTCGCTGCCACCCAGCTGCAGGTTGACGGCAAACTGGTAATCTGCGGCGGCTTTCAGGTTCAGGTCTGGCAGCGGAACATGGATACCATTGCTCAGCATCGGCAACGGTGAGCCCGGCATGAAGGCGCGGCCCTGACCTTGCCACTGCAGCTCGGGCTGATTATGGATGCCGCGCGAATCGCTGACCCCCACCACCAGATACGGCACCCCCAGCCTCAAAGTATTCGATTCTGCTGGCAGATCGGCGGGCTCCAGCCGGAACTGGCCGGACAAATCGCCATCCATCGCAAAGCGGCGTACCCGGTACAGGCTCCGATACAGCACATCGCTCTTCAGCTTGCCCTTGACGGCCAGCTGCTGCGGCAGGATGACATGCTGACGCGTGGTTACCGTACCATCGGACGGGTTGAGTACATCATAGGGCACCACCAGTATCGGCCCGGTGACGGTCTGCGGCAGGTTGCCGCTTTGCATCAGGCTGCTGCGTACTTCATGGCGGTGCGCCGCACGCTCTTCGACCAGCCGCTCTACGGCGGTCAGTGGTAACAGTAGGAGCAGGAACAGGCTCCCGATCAACATCAGTTTAATGAACAGGGTTCGTGACATGACAGACAGGCTCCGTGGGGAAGATGGCGCCAGTCTGCGGTGCGTCTGTGTGGGCATGATGCGCTGAATATGTGCGCTGTGTGTGCAGGGTAGGGCACACAGGCTGGTACACTGTACGGCAAGCCGCAACAGGAGCAGGGTGTGACCGCAGTAACCGTAAATTGGCTGGATCGCCAGGGCCAGCCGCAGCAGGCGCGCTGGCAATCCGAGAATGGCACCCCGGCACCGGGTCAGCTGCAATGTGTCGACGACCAGCTATCGGCCAGCGAGGCCTTCCGGCTGGTGTCCAGCGGGGTTGGCTTGCTGTGGCAGGGGGATTACCACAATGCCCGCCAGCTGCTGCAAGCGCTGTCCCGCCGGGTGGACAAGCCACCGCGCAATCCGCCGCCTCCCGCCAAAACGCCGGGCGAGGCCTTCCAGCGGCAGCGGCAACAGTTGGCACGTCGTGCTGGGCTGCTCTCCCTGCTGCTGATCCAGATTGAAGCTGACCACCGCATAGCCTTGCGCCGCGCACAGGATGTGCAGCAAGCCTGCCTGGAAGCGTATGGCGAACAGTCTGGCCCCTATGTGCTGTCGCTGCGCGAGCTGCTCGGGGTGATTGGCGCCCACGAATGGCGCAAGAAGGGGGTGTCGGTGCCTGCGCTGGCGGGCGATGCCATTCACCCGCACTATGGCGTATTCTCGCCGGTACGCGGTGAGTATGTCGATCTGGTGGCGCAAGCGCCATTGCCCGCCGGGGTGGAGCAGGCGTTCGACATTGGCACCGGCAGTGGCGTGTTGGCAGCGGTACTGGCGCGGCGCGGTATCCGTCAGGTCATCGCCACCGATCAGGACCCACGCGCGCTGGCCTGTGCTACGGATAACCTGCAGCGGCTGGGGCTGGCGGCACAAGTCACTGTCATGCAGGCTGACCTGTTCCCGCCCGGGCAAGCCCCGCTGGTGGTCTGCAACCCGCCGTGGCTACCGACACAGCCCAGCTCGGCGATTGAGTACGCGGTGTACGACCCGGATAGCCGCATGCTGCGCGGTTTCCTGAACGAGCTGGCGGCCCATCTCACCCCGCAGGGCGAAGGCTGGTTGATCATGTCAGACCTCGCCGAGCACCTCGGCCTGCGGCAAGCGGGTCAGCTACAAGGCTGGATTGCGGATGCCGGCCTCAAGGTACTGGGCCGACTGGACACCCGCCCCCGCCACGGCAAGGCGCGGGACACGAGCGACCCGCTGCACCAGGCCCGTGCTGCCGAAGTCACCAGCCTGTGGCGGCTGGGGCGGGCGTGAGCCTGCTGGCTACTCAGGAGGGCGTGGGGCCGTTGTCAGTGGGCATGCCCTCAATGCAGTAATCTGCGTGGTCGATACGCGCCAGCAAGGCCAGCGTATGTTGCTGGAGCGCGTGGAGGCGGGCCGGGCTGAGCTGGCCCTCCACGATGGCCTCCACCCAGAAAGAGGTCTCCCGAAAGCGTACCTTCAAGCCATCAATGCAGGTGTAAAACACATTGTAATCGCTACCCTCGCTCACCTCGTCGGCGACACCCGGCAACATATAGAGGCTCTGCAAGGCTTCCAGATCGGGCGACTCCGGGTGTTGCCAGTATCTTGGCGTCGAGAATCCGGGGTTGGCCTGATCCCACGCCTCCCGGCGGGTGTCCCACAATCGGTTGCGCTGTTTATCCACGCGGTGCATGACCCAGTGCTGCCAGCCTTTCCGGCTCAGGCGCTGCCACAACCCGCAGCGGGTATCGAAGGACCAGTCTTCCACATTTTCCCGCATTGCAGGCTCGTCGCCCAGCCAGAGCTCGCCGCCGCGGATGAGCAGGGTATGGCCGTCCGCCATGAGCGTCGCTTCGTGCTGGTGGAGCCAGCCGGGTGATTCGCCATGGGTCGGGACTGCCTCGATTCGCAGGGTGGTCAGTGACAGCTTGTACACCGGGGTGGTGTGAACCTGACGGCTTTCGGGGTAGCCCAGTCTGCCGATGATGTAGATATCGTCCCCCACCCGTGTGGCGCTATGAAAATCGGTGGGTGGAAAATCTGCTTCCGGATAGCCATAGATGGCGATTTGACCATCCGGCGCGATGATGGTGACATCGTTGTAGATGTAGAAGTCCGGGTCGTAATGGTCTTCATGCTCGCCGCCGATATAAACCACCCGGCCATCGGGCAGGGTGGTTTCGCTCTGGCCAAAGCGGTCAAAGCACCACATGGGGCCTGCATCGAAAGGCGAGGGGCCGAAGTACTGCTCATTCGCCTGAAAGGCATTCCAGTGAGTACGGACCAGCCAGTGCCACAGTGGATGGTCAAATCGGGTCGGGTGCTGGATTCCGCGCCGTACACCACGCCAGGCAAGGAATTCTTCCGGGCTGAGTTCCGGCTTGGGCTCGGCTTTACGGCGTCGGTCAGCTTCTTCCTTTAACTGCTCCTGCTCCCACCAGTCGTCAAAGTCTTGTGCTTCGGAGGTCATTATTATGCGTTACCTTGTCGTAAGGGCAGGCTGAGCACCACTTCCACCCCGCCCTGCGGGTGGTTGTGCAGGTCAATCTGGCCGTGGTGCAGGTCGATCACTTCGCGTACAAAGGGCAGGCCAAGGCCGGTGCTTTTCTTGCCGCTATCCGGGCGCGGCAGGGAGTAGAAGCGCTCGAAGAGGCGCGGTAGTGCGTAATCCGGGATGCCGCTGCCGTGGTCGCGCAGGGTGAGCTGCAGCTGCGGGCCCTGTGCTTGCCAGCCCAGTTCAATACGGCCACCCTGCGGGCTGAAGTCGATGGCGTTGTCCAGCAGGTTGCCCAGCGCCTGCCCGAGCAGGAAGCGGTCCCCTTCAAGCTTGAGGGCGAGGGGATCGGGGAGCGCCAGTTGGAGCTGCCGCTGCTGCAGGCGGGGGCTGCGTGATTCGGCCAGCTCTGCCAGCAAGGCGGGCAGGTCGATGGCCTCCACCCGCTGCAAATGCTGCAGGGATTCCACACTGGCCTGCCCCAGCATCTTGTCTATCAGATCCTGCAGCCGTAGCGTTTGCTCCGATACATGCTGGGCAAAGCGCTGGCGCTCAGCCGGTGGCAAATCTTCATGCAGCAGCTCCGCCGCGCCGCGGATGGCGGCGAGCGGGCTCTTCATTTCATGGGTGAGGGTGTGGACGTAATGCTCCACATACTGCTTGCCTTCCAGCTTCTCGCGCATGGTAGCCAGCGCCTGGCTCAGTGAGGCCAGCTCGCTGCTGCCGAGCGCGGGTGGCGTAGCCCGCTCGCCGCGGCTGACCAGGGTGGCGTATTGCACCAGCTGGTTGAGCGAGCCGGTGATCCACAGCGAGAACAGGATGCCAATGGCGAGTGACAGCAGTAGCAACCACAGCCCGCCACGCACCACCGACTGCTGGCTCTTGTCGACAAAAGGCTGCACGGTAGAGATGGGCTTGGCGACGGTCAGCACCCCCAGCAGGCCTTGCGCATCGCGAATCGGGGCGGCAACGTGCATCACGCTGCTGCTCTCATCGTCTGGATTGCTGCGGGTGCTGCGCGCGCCGTACTTGCCGCGCAGGGTGAGGTAGACATCGTTCCAGCGCGAGAAATCCTTGCCGACATCCTTGCTGTCGGAGTCAAAAATCACGATGCCACGGGTATCGGTGATGTAGACCCGGTAATCAATCTGCTGCTTGCGTACCCCCCAGATCACCGCCTGCGGCTTCCATTGCCGCATCTCATGCAGCGCGGCGGCAAAGGCGCCGTCATGCAATGTTTGCTTGCGCAGCTCCGGCGCCGCCATATGTGCCAGCAGGTGCGCGGTATCGTTCAGCCCGTCTTCCATCGACTGGCTGATGCCTGGCTTTACCTCATCGCGGAAGGTATTCATCACAAACCACGCGCCCACTGCCACGATCAGCACATAGCTCAGCAAAATACGCAGGCTGACCCGCATTTCAGCCCGCCAGACTCAGGCTGTAACCCAGACCACGATGGGTCTGGATCGGGTCACGCTCGGCATCCACCTCGCGCAGCTTGGCACGCAAGGTCTTGATATGGCCATCCACCGTCCGCTCCAGCGTCTCGGTACGGTCCTGCCACACCTGATCCATCAGCTGCGCCCGGCTGAACACCTGCTCCGGCCGCGCCAGCAGCGTGGCCAGCAGTTGATACTCGAAGCGGGTAAGCAGCAGCCACTGGCCGCAGTAGCGGATGCGCGCTGCCGCTGCATCATGCTCAAACAGCGCAGGCGGCGCACTGCGCACCCGCGTGCGCTTAAGGATGGTCTTCACCCGCGCGCAGACCTCACGCGGGCTGAAAGGCTTGGTTACATAGTCATCAGCACCAATCTCCAGCCCCACCACCCGGTCGATCTCGCTATTGCGCGCGCTGAGGAAGAGGATGGGCACATCGGAGTGCTGGCGAATCTGCTTGCACAGCTCAAAGCCATTGCCATCCGGCAGGCCAATGTCGAGGATCAGCAGATCAAACGCCTGCTGCCGCTGCGCCACCAGTGCATCCCGCACCAGGCTGGTGTGCTGCACGGCAAAGCCATCAGTCTGCAAGGCATAGATCAAGGAATCCGCAATCGCGGCCTCGTCTTCCAGTAACAGGAGGGAAGGTTTCATGGCGGTGACTGTACGGGAAAGCGACGAGGGTGCCAAGGTAGTTTAAAGTTCAGGTAGAGAATATTTTATCAAGGTCAGGCATAATTATCATATGTCGGATTTTTACTAATAGTCAGAAAGATTGGAAGATGATATTTCGAGTTGCATTTTTCATAATATCATGTCTGCAGCTTGTGGGTTGCGTGACTAATAATAGGATAACTAGTCCAAATCAAGGGGCTGTTGTCGTTAAGCTGTCTTTGTCAAGTCCAAGGGTTAATAATGGTGTAAATACTTCACCAGAGATATGGGTTAGACGAATTTCTGGAGAGGATGGCAAGGGTAGTGCCATCCTCATACCAGCCATAAACATGGCAAACAAGCCTACCCCTATTCATGCAGCAGCGCTTATGGAGGGGGTCTATGAAGTTGAAACTATTGGAGCAAGGCTTGGCTGTATCAACATGCTGGTTTGTAAAGGCTATGATGTACTGATTGATGATAAGAGTTTTCGTTTTTCCATTGAGCCGGGTAAATTAACGGATCTTGGAATGATCGTGGTGGGTTTGCCTGATGAGGCAGATAAGGTGCTGGCTACGCATCAGGTTGCGAAAGGTATCAAATCTGAGAGTTATTTAAGAGAGTTGGTTCCGGGTTTGACTAGCGCTATTAATGGTAAGGCTTTGTCATGGTCCGATCCTGCCTTGGAAGGGCGCGGGGTAGCACTTGCCAAGATTAAGCGTGATGATTTTTTACTTGGCAACTTAAAACACCTTAATGATTCGAATTATTTGGCTGTTGGGCCCGATGTTGTCTACAAGGTCAATATTAACAATGGGCGTGTTAATGTAATTGATGTGGGGGCAGGAGCCCCGCTAGACACAATACTACCAGTATCAGACCGTGTCTGGCTGGCAGGTGGCTTTGGGGAGCTTGTGCAGACAGATGACGCTGGAGCTTCGTGGCATTCTGTTTTGGAAAATCTGCCTTTGGGTTTTGTGGTGGACTTGAAAAAATGGAAGGAAAATTTGATTGTTACGTTACTTCGTAATGGTAATGTTGAGATATATGGCAAACCTATTTCAAGCGGTAAATGGGAGCTTTGGGCGAGTTACCTAGGGAAGCCTGATAACTTGGATGGGACCGGTTTGGCGTGGATTGATCCGGTATCGTTTATCATTGAAGATAAATTAGTAACCACTGTTCCCGGGGCGGAAATGGCAATTCTTGATATACTCAGCCGAAAGAGTCGAGTATATCCTTTGCCGGGAAAGGCATTGCAATTTTCAGTGTCTGGTGATGGACGCTTGAGGTGTCAGTGCATGCCATGGGTTATTATTAATCAATATGAAAGTATGGATATTGGAGGGACGTGGCAGGGGTCATCATATTCTCACTTAATGAATGTTCCTTTCTTCAAGGACAAGATGCATGGTGTCGGCTATGAAAAGGGAATAATGTTTCGTGGAAAGTTGAAATACACTGAAGATGGTGGTTTGACATGGAAGGAGAGTCAACAGCCAGAGTTTACTGCTAATGAAATTTTCTATAATAGTGCGAATAATAGTTTTTATGCTACAACGCCCTATCATGGGTACTTGATTAAATCAAGCGATGATGGTAAGACGTGGAGTACGGTAGCTATTCATGCTCAGTAATAATTAAAAAAAGGGCGCCTTGCGGCGCCCGAGTGGCTGAATGGGGGGAGGGTATTCGGGGTCAGCCAGGATAGGCTTGCACGGTCTGTTCGATGGCGCCGAAGAGGGACTGGCCTTGGCCGTCCAGCATTTCAATGCGTACCGTGTCGCCATATTGCAGGTAGGGGGTGCTGGGTTTGCCATCGGCCAGCGTTTCCAGCATGCGCTTCTCCGCGATGCAGGTATAGCCCTTGCTGCGGTCTACATTGGAGATGGTGCCGGAGCCGACGATGGAGCCCGCTTCCAGTTCGCGGGTCTTGGCCACGTGGGCGATCAGCTGCGGGAAGTCGAACACCATGTCCACGCCGCATTCCGGTGCGCCCACCAGCGTGCCGTTGATGCTGGCGCGCAGTGGCAGGTGTACCTTTTTGCCATCCCAGGCGGTGCCCAGCTCGTCCGGCGTGATGGCGACTGGAGAGAAGGCGGTGGCCGGTTTGCTCTGGAAGAAGCCGAAGCCCTTGGCCAGCTCGGCCGGAATCAGGTTGCGCAGGGTCACGTCGTTGACCAGCATCAGCAGGCGGATGTGGGGCGCGGCGGCTTCTGCATTGGCTCCCATCGGCACGTCGCCGGTGATCACCGCCACTTCGCCTTCCAGGTCCACGCCCCAACTGGTATCGCGTACCCAGATGGGTTCGCGCGGGCCGAGGAAGCTGTCGGAGCCGCCCTGGTACATCAACGGGTCGGTCCAGAATTCCGGCGGCATCTCGGCGCCGCGTGCCTTGCGTACCAGCTCGACGTGGTTGACGTAGGCTGAACCATCGGCCCACTGGTAGGCGCGGGGCAGCGGCGAGTGGCAGGCGGCGGGGTCGAAGGCGATGCTGCTGGCAACTTCGCCGCGATTGAGCGCCAGGTAGATTTCCTGCAGCCGGGGGGCCACGCTGTCCCACTGGTCCAGCGCGGATTGCAGGGTGGTGGCGATCTGCGGTACGGCTACCGCACGGCTGAGGTCGCGGCTGACCAGGACCAGCGTGCCGTCACGGCCGCCTTGTTTGAGGGTGGCGAGTTTCATGGTGTGCTCAGGCCTTGGGTTTCCAGGAGTGGACGTATTCCTTGACTTCGACCCGGCGGGCGCCGTCAAGGATATCTACCGGGAAGCGGGTGTCGATCATCACTGCCACTTCGTCGGTTTCCTTCTTTGGCGCGGTTTGCGAGAGCGCAAAGGCTTTCGGGTGCGGGCCGTGGGTGAAGCCGTAGGGGTGCAGCGTCAGCATGCCGGGGTGGATGTTGTCGCGGCTGAAGAAGTTGCCCCGGTGGTAGAACAGGATTTCGTCGTAGTCGTCGTTGTTGTGATAGAACGGCACCTTCAGCGCACCGGGGTCGGATTCGATCGGGCGCGGTACAAAGGTGCAGACCACAAAGTTGCGGCCAATGAAGGTGCTGTGCGCGCTGGGTGGCAGGTGGTAGCGATGGCTCATCAGCGGGCGGATGTCGCGCCAGTTGAGCCGGCAGGCCATCAGGTCGCCGTGCCAGCCCACGGTATCCAGCGGGTTGAACGGGTAGGTGATGACGGAGAGCTCACCACGGCGCTTCAGTACCACGCGCCATTCACCATTGCCATCGAAGCTGGTGGTTTTCTGTGCCTCAAAGGCCTCATCCAGCTTAGGTGTATCCAGCACCATCGGGTCGAAAATGGCTTGCGGGCCGAGGATGCCTTTTTCCGGTACCTGGTAGGCGCCATTCACCGCTTCGATCAGCAGCAGCTGGGTGGGGGAGCTGGGCGCCAGGCGCCACATGGCACCCCGTGGCAGCAGCAGGTAGTCACCATCGCGGTAGGGCAGGTGGCCCCAGTCGCAGAACAGCGCGCCTTCGCCTTCGTGGATGAACAGCAGCTCGTCGCCATCGGCGTTGCGCACCAGATGGTCCATCGGTGCATCTACTTGCCAGTAGCGAATGTGGGTGTCGCCATTGCCAAACAGGCCGTGGGCATCCCACGGGCTGCTGCCGGAGGGCGGCAACTCTACCGTATCAAAGGCGTGCGGTTGCAGCGGGCCTTCGAACTTGACCCAGCCAGTCGGAGGGTTGGCATGGTGGAAGTGGGCTGTCGGGCCAAAAAAGCCTTCCTTGCCCATTTCGCGCTCATAGGTGCCGCTTGGCAGGTCGCAATGGGCTTGCCGGGAATAGGTACCTTCGGCGCGGGGGTAACTCAACCAGCGACGCATCATGGTCTCCAGGTCAGTCTGTCAAGCCGGGCTGGGGTGCCCGGCACTGAATTGAGCTCAGGCGGCGGCCGGGTCTTCCAGCACGCCACGGCGAATCTGGTCGAGCTCGATCGAGTCGAACAGTGCCTTGAAGTTGCCTTCGCCAAAGCCTTCGTTGCCCTTGCGCTGGATCAGCTCGAAGAAGATCGGGCCAATCACCGTTTCGGTGAAGATCTGCAGCAGGTAACCCTGGCCTTCGCTCGGCGCACCGTCGATCAGGATCTTGTGCTTGTGCAGTACCGATACGTCTTCCTGATGACCTGCCACGCGGGTATCCACCGCCTCGTAGTAGGAATCCGGCGTATCGAGGAATTTGATGCCATTGGCCTTCATGGCTTCAATGGTGGCGGCAATGTCGTTGGTACCCAGCGCAATGTGCTGGATGCCTTCCCCATTATAGGCACGCAGGTATTCTTCGATCTGGCTCTTGTCGTCGGAGGACTCGTTGATCGGAATGCGAATCTTGCCGCAGGCGCTGGTCATGGCTTGCGACTTCAGGCCGGTCAGCTTGCCTTCGATGTCGAAGTAGCGAATCTCGCGGAAGTTGAACAGCTTCTCATAGAAGCCGGACCACACCGACATGCGACCACGGTGTACGTTGTGGGTCAGATGGTCGATATAGGTCAGGCCTGCGCCCACCCATTCTGCACTACCGTCGTCTTCCAGCGGTACAAAGTCCACGTCATAGATGGATTGCTTGCCGTAGCGGTCCACCAGATAGACCGGGCAGCCGCCGATCCCCTTGATGGCGGGGATGTTCAGTTCCATCGGGCCATATTGCTGCACGAAAGGCTCAGCCCCCAGGCTGATGGCGCGGTCGTAAGCGGCTTTGGCATCCTTGACGCGGAACGCCATGGCACAGGCCGAAGGGCCGTGCACACGGGCAAAGCTCTGTGCAAAGCTGTCCGGCTCGGCGTTGACGATGAAGTTCACCTCGCCCTGACGGAACAGGGTCACATCCTTGGTACGGTGTTTGGCCACCGCCTTGAAGCCCAGCTGGCGGAACAGGGTTTTCAGCTGTTCGGGGTCCGGTGCGGTGTATTCCACGAACTCGAAACCGTCTGTACCCATCGGGTTGTCCCACAGCGCGGGCGGGGTGTTGTGCTGGGACACGAATTGAACCGACATGGTGTGCTCCTCATTGATCTGGGTCAAGGCGATGTCATGTCATCGCAGTGGAGAGTATGTTACGCCCCTGCCTTCAAAATTAGATGCCAAATATTGTTTGCATCTGATCAATGTAAGCAACAAAATGGAAGCCTTGTTCCTAATGAAGCAATGAAATGTCAAAGACTGTCAGACTCGATAAAACCGACCGTCGCATCCTCATGGTATTGCAGCAGGAGGGGCGGATTTCCAATATCGAGCTTGCGCGCCGGGTGTCACTTTCCCCCTCACCCTGTCTGCGACGGCTGCAGCGGCTGGAGGAAGAAGGGGTGATTGACCGCTATGTGGCGCTGGTCAACCCGGAAAAGCTGGGAGTAGGGCTGCTGGCCTATGTCAACGTGTCGCTCGACAAGCGCAACCCGCAGGCGACCGATGCTTTCAAGCAGGTGGTGCACCACTGGCCGGAAGTGACTGAGTGCTACGCCATGACCGGCGAAATGGACTATCTGCTGCGGGTAATGGTCACCGACCTGCAGCACTTCTCCCGCTTTGTGATGGACAAGGTGCTCAAACAGGCCGGGGTGCTGGACGTGAAATCCAGCTTCGCGCTGGAAGGGGTCAAACGCACCACGGCCTTGCCAATCGAGACGCTGGCAGAAGAGGACTGAGGCCGCCTTGTGTTCTGCTGTGCTCCGGGGTACTACGCAGGCCACTAATCGCCTATTGGGCAGGGCCTTCCAGCGCCTGCAGCAGGGTGGACAACTGTTCGGTCAGTGTCTGGATTACCGGCACGGGCAGGGTAGACAGGATACGGTGCTCATTGGCGACATGGGCTTCCAGCGCACGCTCGATCAGCTCGAACCCTGCCTGATTCAGCTGGACCAGCATGCTGCGGGCGTCCTGCGCATTGGGGATGCGCTCAATCAACCCTCGTGCTTCCAGACTTTTCAGCCGGTGCGTCATGGTGCCCGAAGTTACCATCAACGTGGAAAACATTGCGGTTGGGCTCAGCCGGTAGGGCGCACCTGAGCGGCGCAAGGTCGCCAGCATGTCAAACTCCCAGGCACACAGGCCAAAGTCGGCGAATATCACCTCCAGCCGGGCTTCCAGCAGGGCCGCACTGCGCATGATGCGCCCGATGGTGCCCATCGGGCTGGTATCCAGATCAGGCCGTTCGCGTTGCCACTGCGCAAGGATGTGATCAACCGCATCCCCCATGGATGGTTTTTTTTTGTTCATATGTCTTGACTTCAAGATAAATGCAAACGCACAATGTGCGCATTATAACTTGATTTGAAGATAAATATGACAGCGATTCTGCGCTATTGGCGTGATGTGATTTCAACTGCACTGGCGCCCACCATCTGGGGTTCCACTTACTTGGTCACCACGCAGTTTTTGCCGCCAAACCGTCCATTTACCGCGGCCCTGCTCCGTGCACTACCCGCTGGCCTGCTGTTATTGCTGTGGACCCGCCGCTTGCCGTTGCGCTCCGAGTGGGGGCGTCTCTTGATCCTGGCTGCTCTGAATATCGGTTTCTTCCAGGCCTTGCTGTTTGTGGCGGCTTATCGCTTGCCAGGTGGATTGGCGGCAGTGCTGGGGGCCATTCAGCCCTTGCTGGTGATGCTGCTGGCGTGGGGGGCAGATGGGCGCGCACCCGCGCGAGCCACGCTCGCCGCTGCAGCCGCTGGGGTTGTAGGCATGGCGGTACTCCTGCTCTCACCGCAAACCCGATTTGAACCCATCGGCATGGTGGCCGCTTTGCTGGGGGCGGTATGCATGGCCAGCGGGGTATGGCTTACGCGACGCTGGAAAATGACCTTACCCGTGCTGTCCCTGACGGGATGGCAATTGTTGCTCGGTGGTTTGATGTTGGCACCACTGGCGATGGTGTTTGACGTGCCATTGCCGCCGTTAAGTGTGAAACAGTGGTCCGCCTATGCCTACCTGTGCCTGGCTGGTGCTCTGCTGGCCTATGCCCTGTGGTTTCGCGGGGTATCCCGGCTGCCTACGGTAGCGGTGGCGTCACTCGGCTTGCTAAGCCCGCTGACGGCAGTGGTATTGGGGTGGCTGTGCTTGTCTCAGCGCATGACGGGGACATCACTGCTTGGCTTGCTGATGGTACTGGCGAGCGTGTTTGTGGTGCAGTGGACGTCCGTCCGGACGCGGTGACATTTTTTGATTTTATCAGAAGGGTAATACATCCATGCAGACGATCGAACAGCTCATCAACGCTCGCGTATCCGTTAACCATTTCCAGGCAGGTCGTCCTTTAGCCACGGAGACCATTCATCAGCTGGTGGCCTTGGCAACGCGTGCGCCGACGGCGTTCAATATGCAGAATTGGCGTTTTATTGCGGTCCAGTCAGCTGAGGCCAAGGCGCGCTTGCTGCAGGTGGCCAATGGCCAGGTCAAAGTGGTGGAGGCGTCGGTTTCATTCATTGTGTGCGGAAAGCTGGCAGGCTACCAGCAATTGCCCGAAGCGCTGTCTGCGAGTGTGCAGGCCCGGATCATGCCTGCACAGGTTGCCGTAAGCTGGGCTGATCTGGCGAGTACGTCGCATCGCCATGATCCGGCATTGCAGCGGGACGAGGCTTTTCGCTCCGCCTCATTGGCCTGCATGACGTTGATGCTTGCTGCGGAAGGGATGGGGCTGAGCAGTTGCCCCATCAGCGGGTTTGATGCCGACCAACTCCGTACCGCGTTTGAACTGGAACCCACTGAACTGCCTGTGATGATTATTTCGGTTGGCTATCCCGCCAGCGGCAACTGGCCGCAGAAACTGCGCAAACCGGTAGAGGAGGTCTTGTCACTGGTCTGACGGTCAGACTCAACCCGACAGGTCGGTGAAGTTCCAGCGAGCGCAATATTGCTGGAAGGGTTGTGGATGGAGGGCTGACAGGAACAGGCCGTCAGGCGCAAAACCCCCTGGGTCCGGCAGGCACCAGAGCAGGATGGGGCCTGAGCCCAGCCAGATGCGCAGTCCGTCGATGGCTACGGCTGGCCTCACGGCAGCGGGGTGCAGCTGCCGGATCTGCTCCTCTGCGGTCACCGCTGCCGGTAAGTATCGCTGGGCGCAGTAGGGGTAGCCCCCTTGCGCCAGCTGATAGTAAAGCAGGGTGTGCAAGAAGCCCTCGATCGGCTGGGGCTCGGGGTAGGCCTCTTTCTCGCCAAGGTCGGGTATCTGAAAAACCGAACCAGCATGATCCACACTCCAGTAACAGACTTGTTGGTGTTCCTCCAGAAAAACGATGCGACCTTGATGAAGACTCAACTGCTGTGGACTGGCAAAGCGCTGAAAGGACTCCGTCAGCACCTCGACCCGCCCCAGGTGCTGATAAAACAGGCGTAGTGCAAAGGGAAGGGAGATGCCCAGACGCGTTTCTGCCTGCCTTAGCTCGACCTCAGGAAGACCGTCCTCGACGCTCAGGGGGCGATCCAGGAGCACCCTGGTTTCGTCCAGAAATGTAGCGAAAGGCACGCGATGTACCCTCAGGCAGCATCTGCCTGTTGCTCCGGCGCCGCATCGTGGAAGGCGGGCAGGCTCAGGCAGTGCTGCTCGATGCGGGCGAGGGTTGGCCAGTGCTGTGCCGGGTCCAGCTGGTAGCGCCGGGCGTTATACAGCTGCGGGATCAGGCAGAGATCGGCCAGCGTGGGGTGGTCGCCCACACAGCAGCGCCCGGCCTGTTGGGCAATCTGGGTTTCCAGTGCATCCAGTCCGAGACGGAGCCAGTGCAGGTACCAGTCGGTTTTCTGGGCATCGCTGACCTGGAGCGTGTTGCTGAGGTATTGCAGGATGCGCAGGTTGTTGACCGGGTGAATGTCGCAGGCAATGCTCAGCGCAATGGCGCGGATGTGGGCGCGCTGGGCGGCATCACCCGGCAGCAGCGGCGGCTGCGGGTGGCATTCGTCCAGGTATTCGCAGATCGCCAGCGACTGGGTGAGGGCATGCGGGCCATCCACCAGCGTGGGCACCAGCTCCTGGGGGTTGAGGCTACGGTAGGATTCGCCATGCTGCTGGCCGCCGTCTTTCAGCAAATGCACCGGGATGTGCTCGGCAGTCAGCCCTTTGAGATTCAGCGCAATGCGCACGCGGTAGGCTGCGCTGGAACGAAAGTAGGTGTAGAGCTGCATGGGCTGGGGCTCCGTTTCAACGTCGTGTTAAAAAGGCGGCTGTCAGAGTGACAGCCGCCTTGCAGGACCGGGTTGCTTCCGCGCTTACTCCATGCGGTAGTTCGGTGCTTCCTTGGTGATCTGCACGTCGTGGACGTGGCTTTCACGTACCCCGGCGCTGGTGATCTGCACAAACTCGGCGCGATCCTTCACATCGGCAATGCTGGCGCAACCCAGGTAGCCCATGCTGGAGCGCAGGCCGCCCATCAGCTGGTGGATGACGGCGCTGATCGGCCCCTTATAGGGGACGCGACCTTCGATGCCTTCCGGTACCAGCTTTTCGGCATTGCCTTCATTGTCCTGGAAGTAGCGGTCGCTGGAGCCTTGCTGCATGGCACCGAGCGAACCCATGCCACGGTAAGATTTGTAGGAGCGGCCCTGATACAGCTCGGTTTCACCGGGCGCTTCTTCGGTACCGGCAAACAGCCCACCCAGCATCACGCAATCGGCACCGGCGGCAATCGCCTTGGAGATGTCACCCGAGAAACGGATGCCACCGTCCGCGATCAGCGGTACACCGGTATTGGCCAGCGCCGTGGCGACGTTGTCGATGGCGGTGATCTGCGGCACCCCCACACCGGCCACAATCCGGGTGGTGCAGATGGAGCCAGGGCCAATGCCCACCTTGACCGCATCGGCGCCATGATCAGCCAGCGCACGAGCCGCGTCGCCGGTGGCGATGTTGCCGCCAATCACCTGCACATGCGGGAAATGCTTTTTCACCCACTCTACCCGTTTGAGCACGCCTTCCGAGTGGCCATGTGCGGTGTCGACCACGATGACGTCTACGCCCGCTTCGGCCAGCAAGGTTACGCGCTCTTCGGTGCCTTCACCGACGCCAACAGCCGCGCCCACGCGCAGACGGCCGAGGTCATCCTTGCACGCCAGCGGGTGTTCGCTGGATTTCAGAATGTCTTTTACCGTGATCAGGCCGCGCAGCTCGAAAGCCTCGTTGATCACCAGCACGCGCTCCAGGCGGTGCTGGTGCATCAGGTTCATGGCTTCTTCACGGCTGGCGCCTTCGCGCACGGTGACCAGACGGTCACGCGGGGTCATGATGCTGGACACCGGCTGATCCAGCCGGTTTTCAAAGCGCAGGTCGCGGTTGGTGACAATGCCGACCACCTTGCCGTGGTCGACCACCGGCAAACCCGAGATACGATGCTGACGGGTGAGTGCCATCACTTCGCGCACGGTCAGGCTGGACGGAATGGTGATCGGGTCTTTGACCACGCCACTTTCGAAGCGTTTGACCTTGGACACTTCACGCGCCTGCTTTTCAGCGGGCATGTTCTTGTGCACGATGCCAATGCCACCTTCCTGTGCCAGCGCAATCGCCAGCCGGGCTTCGGTCACGGTGTCCATGGCAGCGGACAGCAGCGGGATGTTCAGGGTGATGTTGCGGCTCAGGCGGGTGGTCAGGCTCACGTCTCGCGGCAGGATGGCGGAGTGCGCCGGAACCAGCAGGACATCGTCGAAAGTGAGGGCTTGTCGAATGACACGCATCGGGGGGTTCCTTCCGGCAAAGCAGAATTATATCGAAAACAGCCACTTGCGGTAAAGGCGCTGGCCGTTTGTCTACCACTGTTGTGCCGGGGGTTGGAGACCCTATACTGCTAAATGAGCAGAACAGTCGGGATCTATCATGCGTCGTTATGGACTGGTGTTGATGATGTGCCTGAGCATGCCTTGGGCGTGGTCTGCATGTCGCCAGCCTTTGCGGGTGGCGCTGGAAGATTGGCCGCCCTATGTTCATGTCGGGGCGAATGGCCAACCCGTCGGGCTGGAGGTGGAGTTACTGCAGGCGGTGGCCAGGGAGGCCGGGTGCACTGTCAAGTTTCTGGGCAATATCCCTCGGCAGCGGCGTATGGCCTTGTTCAAGCTGGGCAAGCTGGACGTGATGTATGCCGCATCGGACACGCCTGAGCGTCGTACATTTGCCTTGTTCAGCGTCTCTTATCGGGATGAAGTGGTGCGGGTGATGGCCGATGCCAGCAATCCTCCGCAGCCCCTGCCAGCCAGTTTTTCTACCATCCTGGAGCGGCGTTTGCCACTGCTGGTGCCGCATGGAGGCTTCTTCGGAGCAGAGTACCAGCAGCTGATGCCGCAGCTGAGCGAGGGACACTTGCTGCTGCCCTTTGAAGAATACCAGCAAGGGGTGGAAATGCTGCGGGTCGGTCGGGCCAGGCTGATCATGGGGGACGAAGTGGCCTTGCAGTTCCTGACCTCGCGCCATGACGATGGTATAAAGCTGGTGCCCTTGCCGTTTGTGGCCAGCCGGGGCCCGGTGCATTACATGCTGAACAAGATGACGCTTGCCCCGGCAGACAAAGCTGAAATCGATAAGGCCATCACCAAGGTAATCCGTGGCGGGGAGCGGGCCCGCATTCTGGCCCGCTATGGTGTTCAGGACTGAGCCTTGTGCCGTTGCCAGGCTTCAGTAAAACGCAGGGCACGCTCGCGGACGGTGGTAACGTGATCACCTGCTTTGTATAGCGCACCGCCAATGCCAAAGCCATTGGCCCCGGCTGCCACATAGTCTGCCATGGTATCCGGCGTCACCCCTCCGACGGGGAGCAGCTTGCTGTGCGGCGGCAATACGCTGCGCAAGGCACGGATGGCGCCGGGTGGCACCAGCTCCGCCGGGAAGAACTTGAGCCCGTGCGCCCCGGCGGCCAGTGCGGCAAAACACTCGGTGGCCGTTTGCACCCCAGGCAAAGCGACCATGCCCGCCGCCCGGGTTGCCCGGATGACTTCCGGGTTGCAGTTGGGCGAAACCACCAGTTGGGCACCCAGCGCGACCAGCTGCTGCACCTGATCCACTTCGAGCACCGTACCGGCCCCCACCAGCATGCGATCCCCACAGTGAGACAGCAGCCGCTGAATGCTGTTGAGTGGATCGGGCGAGTTCAGCGGGACTTCCAGCATGCGCCAGCCTGCCGCATACAGCATGTCGGCCATTGGCACGACTTCGTCCGGTGTAATACCCCGCAGGATGGCAACCATCGGTAGCTGCTGCCAGGCCTGTTCAAAGCGTGTTTCATGATTCATGCCAGTTGCGCCTCCTTGGCCACCCGCCACAAGCCGTGCACGACGGCCTGATCCCCATCAATCAGCTGACTCTCGATGCCCCGGCTGGCCAAGGCACTGGCGTAGTGGTCCGAGAGCGGGGCGCTGGCCACAATGGCCACCTGCTGCAAATCCGGATAACGGGCCAAACCTTGCACCAGTTCATATCCAATCAACAAGCCAGACAGCCAGGCGGCCAGGCTGGCAGGAGGCATTTCACCCTGCACCCCGCGGGCACGTACCCCAAACAACTGGGTCAGCCAGTCTGGATGGGCGCTGGCGTTGTCCAGACCCTGTTGAAATGCTGCGGCGTCCCACGCGCCATCACAGGTTACCCCTGCAATCAGGCTGTGCTGCCGCAGGACGGCGTACAGCTCACCGGTCATGGCGGTATGCAGCCCGGTAATTCGCGCGTCTTCCAGCCGGATCCACTTGCTGTGGGTGCCGGGCGCAATCAGCAGGGGTGCCGGTGCGCTGAGCCCGAGCGCCTGGGTTTCTTCTCCTCGCATCACATCGCGGAATCCGGCGCAGTCTTCAAAACTGGACACCCCGGGGATGATGGCGACCTGTCGCTGCTCGGCTTCAAAGCGCACCAGCCCTCGGCTCAAGGTGGCGAGGTCGGCGGGGGCTGGCAAGTAGGGGGCTTCGCGCCAGCCCAGCTTGCTGCCGGCCATGCCACACAGCAGCATGGGGACGCCAGGGCACGCATCCAGCCAGTCGCGCAATCTGGCAAGCATCGCAGCGGTGGCTTCGCCCGCCGGGAAGCGGGTGACACCGTGGGCGGCATGGCGCGTCTCTAGAACCTCACCCTGCGAGTTGAAACGAAACGCCCGCAGATTGGAGGAGCCCCAATCGACGCCAATCAGTGCGGTCGTCATGGCTGGCCCTCGTCAAACCGCTCTTGCTGCCGGCGCAACATGCGGCCACCCCGTTGGCCAGTGAGCACGCCATCGACCACGGAGAGCACACCATTGACCCACACCTGGTGAATGCCCTGGGCAGGCTGCTTGGGGTCGGCAAAGGTGGCGGTATCGCGGATGTGTGCGGGCGAAAACACCACCAGGTCGGCCGCGCAGCCGACCTGCAGGCGACCGCGTCGCCGCAGGCCAAAGGTATCGGCGGACAGCGTGGTCATCCGGCGGATGGCTTCCGGCAAGTGAAACAGCTTTTCCTCGCGGCAATAGTGGCCGAGCACGCGCGGGAAGGCCCCCCACAGGCGTGGGTGCGGGTGGGCATCGCGCGGCAGGCCATCCGAGCCGATCATGGTATGCGGGTAGGCGAGGATACGGCGTACATCGTCCTCGTGCATCTGGAAGTAAATGCCCCCTGCAGGAGAGAGGCGGCGCGCCGCTTCTTTCTGGTCAACACCCCATTCCGCCGCCACCTCGGCCAGATCGCGGCCATTGTGCTCCGGGTGGGGTTCGGACCAGCTGACCAGCACCTTGATCTTGCCGTCCACGTAGTCCGGGTTCAGGGTGGTGGAGCCTGCGGTGTAGGGGTAGGCATCCAGTCCGACCGGATGGCGCCGCCGCCGCTCGGTGACGCAGGCCAGACTCTCGTTGCTGCGGCCCCAGTTGGCCGGGCCCGCGCACTTGTGATGGGACAGCACCACCTGCAAGCCTGCAGCTTCACCGGCATCGCAGGCCTCATGAATGGAGTCGATCACCCCGGCGTATTCGTCACGGATGTGCGAGGTGTACACCCCGCCGTGGCGTGCCGCCACCTTGGCCAGCGCGATCACTTCGTCGTTACCGGCGATTTTGCTGGTGGGGTAGAACAGGCCGGAGCTGAAACCCAGCGCGCCGGACTGCATGCCCTCTTCCAGCAGGGCCTGCATCTGCTCGACCTGTGCGGCGCTGGCCGCTTGTGCGGGATCATCCAGCACGTTCACCCGCAGCGTAGAGTGTCCGACCAGCAGGCCGATGTTAACACTAGGCCCGGCCGCATCCACCGCCGCTGCATAGGCGGCTACGGTGGGGTAACAATAGTCCGCCTGGGACCCGATCAG
Organism: Leeia sp.; assembly: GCF_041909055.1. Taxonomy (NCBI): domain Bacteria; kingdom Pseudomonadati; phylum Pseudomonadota; class Betaproteobacteria; order Neisseriales; family Leeiaceae; genus Leeia; species Leeia sp. Next base: position 153,845 of record NZ_JAYREC010000007.1, read on the forward strand.
GTTGAGCGGTGCGGGGGGCGTGCGATCGGCCACCCACGGCACCAGGCTGATGCCGCAGTTGCCGACCACCACCGTGGTCACGCCTTGGGTCAACTTGGCCTGCATGGAGGGGGCGCTGACGGCCTGCTGGTCGTCGTGCGCGTGTACATCAATAAAGCCGGGGCTGATGATCCAGCCGCTGGCATCGCGCTGTTGCTGTCCGTGCAGGCTGCCAGCCGGGGCAATGGCGGCAATGCGGCCGGCCTGTATGCCAATGTCGGCCTGATAGCCGGGGGTGGCGCTGCCGTCGAGCAGGGTGCCGCCGTGCAGTACGGTATCGTAGATGGGGGTGGTCATGACTCAGAAAACTCCAGAAGAATCCGGTGGGTCGGCGTCGTCGCTGGCGCGCAGGGTTTCCAGTCGCGCCCGCGCCCGACGCACTTTTTCGATGCTGCGGGGGCCGCGCCGCAAGGCGGTGCCGATGGCGAGGATGTCCATGATGCCCAGGTGCACCAGGCGGGAGACCCCCGGCGTGTGGGGGTCACCATAACGTGGCAGGCGGACCAGCAAGGGAATATCGGCTACCCAGGCCAGCGGGGACCCTGCCGTGGTCAAGGCGATGGTGGTGGCACCGCGCTGCTTGGCAATCTTCAGGCTGTCGATCACTTCCTGGCTGCGTCCAGTGTGTGAGATGGCAAACGCCACGTCACCCGGCTCCAGTAGCCCGGCGGACAGCCGTTGCAAGTGTCCGTCGGTAAAAGCACTGGCGGCAATGTCCAGCCGCAGGAAGCGCAGATAGGCGTCTTCCGCCACGATGCCGGACCCGGCGCCGACGCCAAAGAAGTAGATGCGCGGGGCCAGTGCCAGCGCCCGGATGGCGGCTTCGGTCGCCAACGGGTCGATCAGGTCGCGGCTGTGCTGGAAGGCATGGCTGATGGCATCGCACACCTTGTGGATCAGCGTGTGGGTGTCATCGCTGGCTTCGACCGTTTCCGAATTGTAAGGCAGGCCGCTGGCGACACTATGCGCCAGCTGTACCTTGAAAGCGCGCAGGCCCTCGCAGCCAATGGCCCGACAAAAGCGGGTGACACTGGGCTCGGACACCTGCGCCTTGAGTGCCAGCTCCGCAATGCTGGCGTGCATGGCGAAGTCCACATCGGCCAACACCGCCTCGCCCACCTTGCGTTCTGCCGGGCGTAATTGCTCCAGCGTGTCGCGGATGTGCAGGATCAGGTTGGCTGAGGGCATGGTGTCTATCCGCAGGTCAGAAGCAGGTGTGAATGATGTCTTGCACCTGATAACCGTCGTCTACCAGCAGCAGGTGTGGCCACTTGTCAAAGGTGGTGCAGGGGTGCGAAATGCCACACATCACCAGGTCCCCCACATGCAAGTCCTGCCGGATGGCGCCTTCCGGCAGCCGCAGATAGGCATGCTGGTCGTTCATCTTCTCGACCTTGCAGCCTGCGGGCAAGGCCTGCACCGGATCGCTGCTGCCGGGGCGATGCCATTGCTGAGGCAGTGGCAGCTCGATGTCGTAGGAGGCATCACGCTTGCCCATGGTGAGAATGGCCAGGTCGGCTTCCGGGCGGGATTGCACCATGCTCCAGACTTCCAGCGCAGGCTGCAACCCGGTATCGCTTGCGCCCAGCCGTTGCTGCATCTCACGGATCAGGCCGTGGTAGAAACCATGGTCATGGGTCAGGTAGCAGCCGCTGCGCAGAATCGGTAGCAGGGGCCGTGACAGGGCGGGCAGGCTGGCAAAGCCTTCCGCGACCCGGTCAAAGTAGGCGGAGCCGCCAGCACTGATGATGACCTGTTCGCCCGCAAACCCGGGGCCTTGGTCGATCTGTTGCAGCACACTGGCGAGTTCGCTGAGGAAGTGCTGTACCGCAGCCAGATCTTGCTCACGATTGGCGCTGACCAGCAGACCTTCATAACCTTCCACGCCGGCGAGATGGACGCCGGGTGCTGCGGCCACGCTGTGGGCCAGCGCCAGTGCGTCCGCTGCGGAACGGCAACCGGTACGGCCTCCGCTGAAGCCCAGCTCGATCAGCACTGAGAATCCGCGTTGCAAGCCCGTTGACTGGGCCGCGTGTTGCAGCCGTTCTACGCCGGCCACACTGTCGACCAGCAACAGCAACTCAAAATCCGGATCGGCTTGTAGCAGGTGTGCCGCCAACTGCAGCTCAGCCGGTGCGACCAGCTGATTGGCAAGCAATACCCGACGAACGCCAAAGCGGTGTGCGGTCTGTACCTGCGGCAGGGTCGCCAGGGTCATGCCCCAGGCTCCTTGCGCCAGCTGGGCGTCAAACAGCTGCGGGCTCATGGTGGTCTTGCCGTGCGGCGCCAGCTGTACGCCGTAGTGGCGGCAGAAGGCATCCATCCAGCGCAGATTATGGTGCAGCACACTGCTTTTCAGGACGGCTACCGGAAACGGGGTGTCACCACGCAGGATGTTCCACTGCTGTGCCGCGACCTGCGATGGCAGCAGGGGCGCATGCAGGGGCAGGCCCTTGCTGCCAGGCAGCAAGGGGGCTTCCTGCAAGGCGGCCAGTTGCAGGCTGCCACGTGGCAAAGGGGTATAAGGCATATCAGGACTCAATTCAGGCGTTGGCCGCTCTGGCTGTCGAACAGGTGGATCTTGTCATCCGGGAAGTGCAGATGGGCAATATCACCGGGCTGCAGATTCAGGCGGCGGTGGGCGGCCACACAGAATACCGCATCCCCCACCCTGCTGTAGAAATGCGTTTCCGCACCGGTGGGCTCCACCACATCCACTTTCAGCGGGATACCGCCGTGCGCGTGCAGTTCAATGTGTTCAGGGCGGATGCCCAGCGTCAAACTCTGGCCTGGCACGGCACTGTTGGCAGGCAGCGGTACCACGATACCGGCATCATGCATCAGCACCAGGCCCTCATCGCCTGCGGCTACCGTACCGGGGATGAAGTTCATCGACGGTGAACCGATAAAGCCAGCCACAAACAGGTTGGCCGGGCGATCGTACAGCTCCAGCGGGCGACCCACCTGTTCGATATTCCCGGCGTTCATCACCACGATGCGGTCGGCCATGGTCATGGCTTCGATCTGGTCGTGGGTCACATAGATCACGGTGTTCTTCAGACGCTGGTGCAGCGCCTTGATCTCGGTGCGCATCTGCACCCGCAGCTTGGCGTCGAGATTGGACAGCGGTTCGTCAAACAGGAACAGTGAGGGTTCACGCACCACGGCGCGGCCCATGGCCACCCGCTGGCGTTGGCCGCCAGACAGGGCACGCGGCAGTCGCTCCAGATACGGGGCCAGATTCAGCATTTTGGCGGCCGCCTCAATACGCGGACGAAAGCCCGATTCCGGCTCCTTGCGCAGACGTGGCCCAAAGGCGATGTTTTCGTAAACCGACAGATGCGGGTAGAGCGCGTAGCTCTGGAACACCATGGCGATATTGCGCTTTTGCGGCGGCAACTGGTTGGCTCGGGTGCCTCCGATCATCAGGTCACCCCCACTGATGTCTTCCAGTCCGGCCACCATGCGCATCAGCGTGGTTTTGCCGCAGCCGCTGGGGCCGACCAGTACCACAAATTCACCGTCCGCAATGTCGAGGTCTACCCCATGCACCACCTGGGTGTCACCGTAGCGCTTGAAAATGCCCTTCAGTTGTACCGCTGCCATGCCTGTTCCCCTTTTGCTACCTGCTGCTTGCCGCGTGATGCAGCATTGTTGTCAATCAGAATGCTTCCAGTGTCAGTTCTTCCGCCATCACCCGGTTACCGGCCATCAAGCCGCCGTCGACGGGCAGGCTGACGCCGCTGATCATGCGGGCATCGTCCGAGGCCAGGAACCAGGCGGCTTTGGCGATGTCCAGCGGTGTGGCGAAGTCACCCAGCGGATACCACTTCTTCAGGTGCTCGAACACCTGCGGGTTCTTGTCGACGCGGGCCTGCCAGGCCGGTGTTTTGACCGTGCCGGGGCAGACAATGTTGGCGCGGATGCCATGGCGGCCATATTCCAGTGCCAATGCGCGGGTATAGCTGATCAAGCCCGCTTTGGCTGCGCTATACGCCGGGTGGCCCAGCGCCGCCATGCCGTTGACGGAACCGATCAGCACGATAGCCCCTTTGCCCTGCTGCATCATGCCGGGTCGAACCGCCTCCACGCTGTGGTAGGTACCATTGAGGTTGAGCGCGATGTCCTGTTGCCACAAGGCGGGGGTGGTGTGCTGCAAGGTGGTGGCCGCAGCTGCACCGGCATTGGCAATCAGCACCTGAACCGGGCCATGGGCCTGCAATAGCGGGGCCAGCGCCTGCTGTACGGCGTCTGCATCGGTCAGGTCTGCAGCGACGGTGAGGCAGGCTGTGCCCAGTTCGACTTGCAGGCTGGCCAGCGCGGCGGCGTCCCGATCCAGGGCAATTACCCGGTCGCCTTGTTCGATAAAGTACTGGCACAGGCTGCGACCGATGCCGCCACAGGCGCCGGTAATCAAGGTAAGTCGGTTCATGACAGGTTCCGTGTGTAGGACGACAGGGTCTGGCCCAGCTGGTCCAGCAGGTGAGGGCGCAGCAACCCATGGTTATAAAAGCCGAATTCGGTGATGCCGAGCGCGATGAGCGCACGCAATGCGGCATCCAGTTGCTGACCATCGGCGAGGTCCGGCGGGCCCGGGCGCAGGATGGCACGAATGCGATCTGCCGGAATGCCGCGCTGTAGCAGGTCCAGAGCGTCAGCTGCGACCTGATCTGCATTGGGCTCGTAGAAGGGGACTTCCAGACGGTCAGCCACTTGCGCCAGCGCCTTCAGGTCACTGCCTTCGGTCCAGCAATGGGCGGTAGGCCGTTGCACGGTCGGGATCACCGTCAGTTGCATGGACGCCGGCAAGGCGGTGCGAATGTGCTGCACCAGTGCGGTGACCCGGGCCTGATGCAATTGATGGTACTGACGCAGGGTGTCATCTTCCAGCAGGTCGCTTGCCAGCCAGTGCAGGGCTTGAGTGCTGCTGGCATCGACGGGCGCGCGCAGATAGCGGTCGATGCGGGTGGCAATGCGCTGCTGCAGTCCGGCGACATCCAGGCCGGCCAGCCCCCCCAGATGATGGCATGCATCACAGAAGCATAGGCCCAGTTGGGCATCCAGCCAGGCATTGCTGCGCAGCTGGGCAAATTCATGATGGTAGCCGTGTGCATAAGGCAACCAGCCTGGTGTTTCCAGTACCAGGCTGCTCAGCTGCGGGTATTGACTGCTGAGGTCTCGGCACAAGGACACGGCATAGTCGAACACCGCCGGTTGCGATGGGCACAGGCTGTACAGATAAGGATCGCCAAACGCATTGCGGGTGACGTAATCCAGGTGCAGCTGGCCCAGCCGACTATTGTGCAGCAGCACCGTCCAGCCATGCACGGCAACGCGGCCATCGTCCAAAACCTCATCCAGCACCCGGCGCAAGGCCGGTGTGCTGTGTGGCTGGGGCTGCAGCTCACCGTATTGACGGGCATCCGGCTCGAAGTACACCACACCGTCCTCAGGGAAGATCACCTTGCCCTGACGTGCATGCGGGCGCAGGAACTTGCCCGCGTGATAGCTGCTGGCCAGGGTGATGCCATTGAGGTTCCGCGCCTGCAACTGATCGATAAAAGCGGTCACGCCGGTATCGAGCACGTCCCAGCCATAGCTGTACAGGCTGCGATGTGGTGTGGTCATGTCTTGCCCTTGTGAAATTTTCCGACAAATGATACGAGACTGGTTTTATGAATTGCAAGCCGTTTTTAGTACCATTGATGTATTTTTTTCTTGATGAGAAATATTGTTGCGTTGCCAGTTGACATTTGTTCTTTCATCGAACAAACTAAGCCGCACAAGTTGAGATGATTGTTTTTAATGGATTATTTTGTTTGATTGTTGTGGCGGCCTCGAGCGGTTGTCGGGCGCAAAATCCGTGGAAAACAAAAATCGGGGGCGTGACTTGTTTTGTGATACAAGTTTGATACCATGTGTGGCGTAAGCAAGGGGTTGTGTAGGATAGTTTCATGAAAGGCGAGCTTGTGTGAGGCACGGCTTGTCGCAATAAATCACTCAGGAGGAGACCATGAAAGTACGTTTGACCCAAGGTTTGACCCGTATGGCTTTTGCGCTGACCGCGACCGGTGTGCTCAGCCTGGCTGCGCCGATGGCACATGCCGAGACGGTGCGTGTCACGGTGGCGTATTACAGCGATCAGACCGAGCCGTACTTCAAGAAAATGGCCGAGGCCTTTCAGAAGGCTAACCCGGGCAGCGAAATCAAGATTGAAATGGTGAACTGGGACAGCCTGCAGCAAAAACTGCAGACGGACATCTCCGGCGGCACCAATGCCGACCTCGCCATCATTGGTACCCGCTGGCTGCTGGACTTCGTGAAGGATGATGTGGCGGAGCCGTTGGACGGTTACATGGACGGCGCATTCAAGGACCGCTTCATTGGCGCCTTCATGGCACCGGGCCAGATTAAGGGCAAGACCTATGGCTTGCCGATCGCAGCCTCTGCCCGTGCGCTGTATTACAACAAGGAACAACTGGCCAAGGCAGGCTTCCCGAATGGTCCGAAGACCTGGGATGATGTGGTTGCCGCTTCCAAGAAGATCAAGGCGAACGGCGGCTACGGTTTCGGCCTGCAAGGCAAGGAAATCGAAACTGACGTGTACTGGTACTACGGCCTGTGGACCAACGGTGGTGACGTCGTCGGCAAGGATGGCAAGGCCGCGTTCAATTCGCCAGCTGGTATCAAGGCGGCCACCCTGTACAAGTCGATGATCGACCAGGGCCTGACCCAGCCGGGCGTGACCAACTACAGCCGTGAAGACGTACAGAACCTGTTCAAGCAGGGCCGTGTGTCGATGGTGATTTCGGCTCCGTTCCTGGCCAAGCAGATCAAGAAGGAAGCACCGAACCTGCAATACGGTATTGCACCGGTGCCGATGGGCTCGGCCAATGCCACCTATGCCGTGACCGATTCCATGGTGATGTTCAAGAACGCCAAGTCGAAGAAGACGGCCTGGAAGTTCCTGGACTTCCTGTTCACCAAGGGCCCGCGTGTCGCCTTCTCCTCGGGTGAAGGCTTCCTGCCGACCACCAAGGAAGAAGCCACTGCGCCGCAGTTCGGCGAGCCGGATACCAAGGCATTCGTGAACCTGCTGCCGACCGCACGTTTCGCACCGACCGTTACCGGCTGGGAAGATACTGCCAAGGCGGTGAGCGATGCCATGCAAGCCGTGTATCTGGGCAAGGCCAAGCCGGCGGATGCCCTGAAGGCGGCAGCCGAGCAAGCCAACAAGGCACTGGGCAAGTAAGCCCGTGCCGCCCCGCTGCGATAGCGGCGGGGCCCGCATCTCCTCTGCGCTGAGCAGCTTGCCGCCGGATGACTCCGGCGGGTTTTTCCTCTTGCATAGGTAGTTTTGCATGACGCAGACCGCTTCAGGCCGGCCGTTGACGCCGTGGCTGCTGATCATCCCCAGCTTCATGCTGGCGTTGTTCATTATCAGTTACCCCCTGTTCAATATCGTCAACCAGTCGGTGCACGATGTGTCCCGCTTTGGTTTGTTGCGCGATTTCAGCGGGTTGGAAAACTTCCGAACTGTTTTTGCTGATCCGGTGTTCATGGCCACCGTCTGGCGCACCCTGTGGTGGACGCTGGGCGTGGTCGGTGGCACGGTGCTGGTCTCCGTGCCCATTGCCCTGATCCTGCATCAGGATTTCTATGGTCGTGGCGTAGCGCGTACCATTGTCATGCTGCCGTGGTCGGTATCGCTGACCATGACCGCCATTGTCTGGCGCTGGGCGTTCAATGACGAATACGGCATGGTCAATGTGACCTTGCAGAAGCTGGGTTTAATCTCAGGCCCCATCCACTGGCTGGCCACGGCAGACTGGGCTTTCCCGGTAGAAATTGGTGTCGGTATTCTGGTATCCGTGCCGTTTACCGTGACCATTTTCCTCGGCGGCTTGTCCTCGGTGCCGGGCGATATTTACGAAGCTGCCCGACTGGACGGTGCCAGCCGCTGGCAGCAGTTCCGCCGCCTGACGTTGCCTTTGCTGCGTCCCTTTATCAATATGGCCGTCGTGTTGAACGTGATTTACGTGTTCAACTCTTTCCCCATCATCTGGGTGATGACGCAGGGTGGCCCGAGCAACTCGACGCATATTCTGGTGACCTACCTGTACGAGCTGGGTTTCCGCCTGGGCCGTCCGGGTGAGGCAGCGGCGGTATCACTGGTGATGCTGGCAATCCTGATGTGTTTTACCGTGCTGTATGTGCGCATGCAGCCCAAAGAGAGTGAGGGGGCATGATGCAGATCGACAAGCCCAAACTGTGGCGCAGCCTGTGGTGCTGGCTGGCCTTGGCGCCCTTTGCCCTGATTGTGCTGTTTCCGTTTGCGGTGATGTTCTTTACCGCAGTGAAGCCACCGGAAGAAGTGTTTACCTATCCGGCACGCTGGCTGCCCAGCAGCTTCCGCTGGCAGAACTTTGCCGACATGTGGGAGGCGGTGCAGTTCGGTACCGCGCTGAAGAACAGCCTGATCATCAGCGTGCTGTCCACCTTGATTGCCATTGCGGTAAGTGTACCTGCTGCCTATGCGCTGGCGCGCTTCCCGTTCCGTGGCAAGGGCTTTTATCGCCAGTTCCTGCTGGTCACGCAGATGCTGTCGCCCATCCTGCTGGTGCTGGGCTTGTTCCGGCTGGCCACCATGATTCCTTATGGTGACGGCAATCTGGTGGATTCCCACATTGGGGTGATCGTGTCCTACGCCGCGTTCAATATTGCGTTTGCGGTGTGGATGCTGTCTTCCTACTTCGCCACCATTCCGCGTGATCTGGAAGAAGCGGCCTGGCTGGAGGGTTGTGGCCGGGTGCGTTCCGTGTTCAAGGTATTCCTGCCGCTGGCGGTACCGGCCATGGTGGTGACAGCCATCTTCACCTTCATCAACGCCTGGAATGAGTTTGCCGTGGTGTACACCCTGATCCGCTCGGATGAGAGCAAGACGCTGACGGTGCGGATTACCGATCTGGTCGCCGGTCGTTACTCGGTCGAGTGGCATCAGGTCATGGCCGCAACGCTGCTGGCCACGCTGCCGGTGTCGGTGTTGTTTGCCTGGCTGCAGCGCTTCCTGGTCAAGGGCCTGTCGCTGGGCGCGGTCAAGTAATTATCAAGTCATGGGCGGAGAGCATCCGCCCTCATGGAGTGCATGTTCATGAGCAAGGAAAAGGTCATTTACGGCGCGGTGCCATCCGGCGCCGGCGGGCAACGCTTGCCATTTTCCCCGGCGATCCGGGCGGGCGATTTTGTGTTCATTTCCGGCCAGGTGGCCATGAACGATAAAGGTGAGATCGAGTACGGCGGCATCGAAGCGCAGACGCGGCAGACCTTCCGCAATGTGGAGCGGGTGCTGGGGCTGGCCGGCTGCAGCCTGCAGGATGTGGTCAAGGTGACGGTCTGGCTGGATGACACCCGTGATTTCTGGACCTTTAACCGCGTGTATCAGGAGTACTTTCCAGAGAACCCACCTACCCGCTCCTGCGTGCAGGCCTGCATGATGGTGGATTGCAAGGTGGAAATCGAGGTGGTGGCTTACAAGCCGTTGTAGAAGAACGCTTAACAAGAATTGCGAAAAGGGGCAAACATGCGCAAGTTGCTGTGCAGTGTGATGGTGCTGGGGGCGGTGGCAGCGCAGGCGGATACCCTGCGATTTACCGTGGCCTACTACAGTCCGGCAACGCAGCCCTACTTCGAAAAAATGGCGCGTCAGTTTGAGAGCACCCATCCCGGCCATCGGATCAAGATCGAGATGGCGGGTTGGGATGGGCTGCAAAAGAAGCTACAGGTTGATCTGGAGCAGGGGCGTAACGCGGACATCGCGATTGTCGGGACCCGCTGGCTGCTGGACTATGTGAAGCATGACCAGCTGGAGCCGCTGGATCGCTACATGGGCAGCGAGTTCGAAGGGCGCTTCATCGGCACCTTCCTTGAGCCCTCGCAGATCGACAACAAGACCTGGGGCTTGCCGATAGCGGCGTCCGCCCGTGCCATGTACTACAACAAGCGCCTGCTGAGCCAGGCTGGTTTCCCGGATGGCCCCAAGACCTGGGACGATGTGGTGACGGCCTCGCGCAAGATCAAGGCAGGCGGTGGCTATGGTTTTGGTTTGCAGGGCAAGGATATCGAGACGGACATCTACTGGTACTATGCGCTGTGGTCGTTTGGCGGCGAGGTGGTGGTGGGCAAGTGGCCGACATTTGCCAACACACCGGGCGTCAAGGCCGCCACACTCTACAAGCAGATGATTGATGAAGGGCTGACCCAGCCGAATGTCACCCAGTACAGCCGTGAGGATGTGGGCAACCTGTTCAAGAAGGGCAATCTGGGTATGGTGATTTCTGCTCCCTTCCTGATCAATCAGCTAAAAGCCGAAGCACCGGGCATGCAGTACGGCATCGCACCCATTCCGACGCAGCAGCGGGGGGCCACCTATGCGGTGACCGATTCGGTGGTGATGTTCCGCAACGCCCGGAACAAGGCGTTGGCCTGGCAGTTTCTGGATTTTCTGTTTACCAAGGAGCCCCGTATCGGCTTTACGGCGGGTGAGGGCTTCCTGCCAACCACCAAGGACGAGGCATCCGCCCCCTACTTTACCGGTAACCCGCGGTTGCAGACCTTTGTAAAGTTGTTGCCGTATGCCAAGTTTGCTCCGACGGTGACGGGCTGGGAAGATACCGCCAAAGCGGTGAGCGATGCCATGCAGGCCATCTACACCGGCAAGGCAGAGCCAGCCGCAGCCCTGAAACAGGCCTCCAAAGCGGCCACGGCTGTGCTGGGGCAATGACCTGGCCCGCTCCTTGCGTTAAGCTGCCATGCTCAGCAAACAGGGGGGCGGTATGTATGCAGTGCTGATGGTGTGTATGGGGAATATCTGCCGCAGTCCCAGTGCAGAGGGGGTGTTTCGTCATCTCCTGCGGCAGGCCGGGCTTGAAGGACAGGTGCTGGTGGATTCGGCCGGGACGCACAGCTGGCATGCAGGCGAAGCGCCTGACCCCCGCTCCATTGCCGCTGCAGCCCGGCGAGGCTATGACCTGAGTGCGCTGCGGGCGCGGGCGGTGGTAGCAGAAGACTTTCAGCGTTTTGACCTGATACTGGCCATGGATCAGGATAATCTGCAGCACTTGCAACACATGCAGGCCAGATTGCTGAACTCTCGGGCGCACTTGGCGCTGGTCCTGCATTACAGCACCGTTTACCCCGGCCAGGCTGTGCCTGATCCTTACTATGGCGGTAAGGCCGGCTTCGAGGCGGTGCTGGACCGGCTGGAAGATGCCTGTACTGGGCTGATCGGCCAGTTGCGGGCGCAATTGGGACTGCAAAAAGCATAGGCCACTGCTACAGTGGAAGTGTTGTAACTTCCGGGTGCGTTGACCATGGCAGGCAAACCGACTGTTCTGATCATTGATGATGACACTGTGCTGCGATCGTTGATGTCTTCCATCCTGCGGCAGGAAGAGTATGTGGTGTGCGGCGAGGCATCGGCTGCTGATGCCGGGCTGAAGCTTTGTGAACAGTTGAAGCCGGGCATTGTGCTGCTCGACATTAACCTTCCGGATCATGACGGGCTGGAGGTGCTGCCAGAGATGCTGCAGATGGCACACCGCCCGAAGGTGATCATGGTCAGTGGCGAAGCGACCATGGAGCGGGTACGGGCGGCACTGGGGGCCGGGGCCAGCGGGTTTGTGGTCAAACCGCTCAACGCCGCCAAACTGATTGCCGCCATGGAGCATGCCCTCAAATCCAAGGCGGGTTAACGGTGCCTGGCTCGCAGACCAGGCTGCTTTCTGCTATGTTGCTACCTGCGTTTTTGTTGCAGGCAGGTTCTCATGAAGTTTCCATTTCGGGTTGGCCAGGGTTTTGATGTACATGCGCTGGTAGAAGGCCGCCCCCTGATCATCGGCGGGGTGACCATTCCTTATCCGCGTGGCCTCGCGGGTCATTCAGATGCAGATGTGTTGCTGCACGCGCTGACAGATGCGCTGCTGGGCGCCGCTGCGCTGGGCGATATCGGGCGGCACTTTCCCGACACCGATCCACGCTTCAAAGGGGCGGACAGTCGTGTGTTGCTGCGCCATGCGGCCCAGCTGGTGCGGGAGGCTGGCTGGCACATCGGTAATGTCGATATGACCATTGTGGCGCAGGCCCCAAAGATGGCCCCGCACATTCCGCAGATGGTCGCCTGCATTGCGGCCGACCTCGCGATCGAGGCGAGCTGTGTCAACGTCAAGGCCAAAACCACAGAGCGGCTGGGGTTTACCGGGCGAGAAGAGGGGATTGCCGCAGATGCAATCTGCCTGTTGCACCTTGGCCACGGAAACTGACCGCTCATCGGCAAATATGCTAAGAGCTTAATTTTTCTGTAAGGTTCGCGTATACTTCACGCTGAGACGCATGGTCTGCACAAAATCGTCATGCAACCATGTTACTGTGATTTTCAAGGGCAAACTCACTGAAAAGTGAGGACGCAAAGCCACCGGTCTACGCGCGCCATCGGGTGCTGAGAGACAGCGGAGCTGCATCACGGATCAGAAGGCTCCTGCCAGTATGGGCAGGCACCGCTGGCGAGTTTGCCCCCAAAGTATTGTTTGCCCGCAGCCCTGGTTGCAGAACAGGGTGGCAGGAATAGTACCCTTTTGGGTGTTTTGCCATGAGTGCTTCCACAAAGCCCGCGAATGTGATCTCGATCTCCGATTTTGATGACCGTCAGAGTGCAAATGGCGTCGACTCACGTCGCTTGCTGCAGGAATGTCGCGATCTGGCGCTGACCACCTTGTCGCGCTCGCTGTCCAGCATGATGGACAAGATCGAGGATGTGTTGTTCGATCTCGCCGAGAAGTCGCATGATCGCGAGCGCAGCAACCTCTATATGAATGCCCGTGGCCTGACCAGTACCAACCGGGCAACCCTGGAAGCCAGCTTCCGCCAGCAGTTCATGGAAGCCTTTGACGCGGCCATTCTGAACCCTAAAGGCCAGTCCGCCAAAATGGGGGACTTTGACTGGGGCTCGCTGGAGCTGTCGCTGGTTGATAACAAGGACTACGAAGAATCGTTGGCGGTGAAAAACATCGCCACCAAGCTGCGCAGCAACTGCAATGAAGAACTGTCCGCGCTGGATCAGCGTTTAGGGGTGCTGTTGAGTTCCCCCGAGCTGGAAGACGAAAGCAGTCCGCTGTCGCCGCACCGCATCTGTGAAGCCTTTGGCAGTGCATGTGACAGCCTGCAGGCTGAGCTGGACGTCAAGTTGATCATCCTCAAACTGTTTGAGCAGATGGTATCGGGTGACGTACGCAGCATGTACCACGAGCTGAACAGCTTTCTGATTGCCCGCAATGTACTGCCCAAGATTCCCCTGGCCGTGCGTCGCCGTAACGCAGCCAACCAGGGATTCAATCCGGAGCAGGCCCGCGCCGCTGAGCAGGAGCAGCCTCAGGCCGCCTCCGCCGCGGATGCTGCGGCCCTGAACCCGGAGCAGGTTGAGCAGGGGCTGATGGCGCTGTTGCAACAGATGGTGCAGCACGGTCGTGCGCAATTGCCGATGTCGCTGGGGGGCGCCGCCATGCCGGTGTCCAATGCCGGTGCCAGTGTACTGCCGGTGCTAGAGCGCTTGCAGCAAGGCGAAATGCCGGATGGTGTTCACTTCCGCTCCAATATCGACTGGACGTCGCTAGAGACCTTGGGTGCGCCCAATGTGCTGCGTGCCCTGAAAGAGGATGTGCTTGACGGTCAGGCCTCGCAGGTCGAAACCCTCACCATCGACATCGTGTCGATGTTGTTCGACTATATCTTTGAGCAGCGTAATATTCCGGCGGAGATCAAGGCCCTGCTGGGGCGTTTGCAGATCCCGGTGCTGAAGGTTGCCCTGCTGGATGCCAAGTTCTTCTCGCGCAAGCAGCACCCGGCCCGCCGTTTGCTGGATGTGCTGGCGCAATCCTCGCTGGGCTGGAGCGCAGAGGCTGAAGGGGGCGATCGCTTCAAGGCGATGGTCGAGCGCATTGTCCAGACCATCGTGACCGAGTTTACCGACGACGTCGGCCTGTTTGAAACACAGGAAGCGTTGTTGCAGCAGTTCCTCGCAGAAGAGGAGCGTCTGGCCGCAGAACTGGCGCAGCAATCTGCGCGGGTGCTGTTTGCCCAGGAGCAGCTGGAAGTGGCGCGCGGCATGGTGGAAGCCGAGCTGCGCCAGCGCGTACAGAAAGCCGATGTGCCCGCGGTGGTGCGTGACTTCCTCGCCAAGTACTGGGGCGGGGCCATGATCGACGCTTACCAGCAGGGTGGGGTGAATGGCGCGCCATGGGCGGAAACCCTGCAAACCATGGATGACCTGATCTGGTCATGCGAGCCGAAGACCTCTACCGAAGAGCGCATGAGGCTGGTGAGCTTGCTGCAACCTATGCTGAAGCGGCTTGAAACCGTGATGGACAGCAAGGAAACGCCGAAGGAAGAAAAGGAACGTTTCCTGGCGGAAATGGTGCGCTGCCACTCCGCGGCCATCAAGGCGGGCATGAAGCCAGACACCGCCGGGCCTCAAATCCGTCAGCCTGTGCCTGATGTCAATATCGAACTGCCCCCTGTGCCTGAAATGCCGGTGCAGCATGAATTGCAACCGGTGGATGTACTGCTGACCGACCTGGTACCGGAACACCTGGAGCCGTTGCCGGAGGTTGAGCAGCCTCTGGTGCCTGCCGATGTGGCCGCGGCGGACCGCTATCTGTGGACCGTGGCACAAATGAAGCGCGGTACTTGGGTGGATTTCATGGCTGACGATGGCATGGTGACGCGCGCCAAACTGGCATGGATCAGCCCGCACAAAGGCATGTACCTGTTTACCAACCGCTTTGGTGGTAATGCCATGTCGATCCCGCGTGAGGCGCTGGCAGCCAAGATGCGGGCAGGCAAGGTTGAGCTGGTGGATGACAGCGCCTTGCTTGATCGTGCGGTGTCGGCGGTGATGGACCGACTGCAGCAGGATGCCGCACCAACGGTCTGAGCGGCGGGGGCTGGCGGTGCCTTCAACCAGATCAAGCCCGGCACTTGCCGGGCTTTCTCATGGCGTGGTGAGGGTCGTACCGGGGCGCAAGGCGCGCGCCAGTAGCGCCAAAGCAATAAAGCAGCCCGTGATGGCAAACATCACCCAGCGTATCGAGCTTTGATCCGCAATCCAGCCCAATATCCAGGGGCCTGCCAGTGAGCCGAGGGAGGCCATGCTGGAGACCACCGGGATGGCGGCCGCACCGTGTCGGCCGGTGGCTGAAAACAGCAGGGGAAAGACGGCCGCATGTCCCAAGCCCACCAGAATGATCCCCAGCAGCATGCCATCCAGGCGCCCAGCCAGGGTCGCTACCCCCAGGCCGGCAGCGGCCAATAGACCTCCGGCTGCAACCAGTTGAGGCGCGCCCCAACGCTCGGCATGGGCATCCGAGCGAAAGCGGCCAATCGTTGCAGCGAACGCAAACAAGGCCAGACTCGCGGCAGCCCATGCCTCACCCGCATGCAGCACCTGATTGAAGTAAGCAGGAAGCCAGCCGTTGATGGCGCTCTCGGTCATGGCTGCCATGCAGCCCAGCGCACCCAGCTGCAGTACGGCCCGCGAAGGGCGTTGAAACAGGTGGCTGGTGCTACGCGGTGCGACCTCATCTTGGATCAAGCGGGGATGGGCGAGGATGAAAACCGCCATGACGGTCATGCCGAGCAGGGGGAAATGCCAGGCAATCGGTAACTGTAACCGGGCTGCCAGCGCGGCCAGAATGGCACCGGTGAATGTGCCCACGTAGAACACCGCGTGCTGGAATCCCATATTGCGTTGCTTGCTTTGAAACTCAAGCAATGCGCCCTGACTGTTGATGGCCACGCCGACGCAACTGCCAATGATCCCCTGCACGAACAAGGCCGCTTGAAGTGTGGCAAGTGATGGCCAGAAGGGGATCAGGCTGAAGCCCAGCCCCATCAGCATGCCACAGCGCAGGCACATGGTCTGGCTACCCCAGTGGTGTAATAGCCATCGGGTGAGCGGAAAAGCCAGCAGCCCTCCCAACCCCATCGACAACAGCAGGCGGCTCCAGCCTAGCGCGTCCAGATGGTATTGCAGCTGCAGTGCGGGCTGGCGCGCAAACAGGCTGCTGCCAATGGCGCCGCAGGCGATAAAGAACACGGCCAGTGCAAGGCGAGCATGGCGGTAGGCGCGATCAGGGGACATCCGGATTCCTGGCTGGACAACGGCATGCACTGCCAGACGGCATCGGTGGGGGGGGCGCGAGGACCGGCAGTGGTGTAACCACTATGATACCAGAGCGCCTGCCATTCTGGCAGGCCGAAAAAGCCGGCTGCCGGAGGCGGGCGGACCACGGTCCGCCCGTCAAGGAAGCGGTCAGCGGCGAGGCAGGCGAGGACGCTTGCCCACGGTCAGCATGACTTCCTGCGACTGATTATTGCGGAGCAAGCGCACTTTCACGGAGATGCCTGGCTTCAATGCGGCAATGATATCCAGCATGCTGTAGGAGTCTTTCAGCGTCTTGCCGTCAATCTCCACCAGCAAGTCACCGGATTTGACGCCAGCCTTGTCTGCCGGGCCATTACGGACCACGCCCGCAATCAGGGCGCCCTCACTGGTATCCAGGTTGAAAGAAGTCGCCAGTTCGGCATTGAGATCCTGCACCTCCACACCGATCCAGCCCCGTGTCACGCTGCCGTTCTGGATGATCTGCTCCATCACGTTGCGCGCGGTGGTGACCGGAATGGCAAAGCCAATGCCCTGCGAACCGCCGCTTTGTGAATAGATGGCGCTGTTGATGCCGATCAGCTGGCCCTTGTGGTCGACCAGTGCACCGCCAGAGTTGCCGGGGTTGATGGCTGCATCGGTCTGAATGAAGTTCTCGAACGTGTTCAGCCCCAGGTGATTGCGGCCCAGTGCGGATACGATACCCAGCGTCACCGTCTGGCCAAAACCGAAAGGCTGGCCAATCGCCAGCACCACATCGCCAACCTTGACCTGCTCCGGGTTGCCAAAATGGATGGCGGGCAAGTCCTTGCCAGCATCAATCTTCAGCACCGCCAGATCCGTATCCGGGTCGGCGCCCACCAGGGTGGCGGTCAGCTTGCGGCCATCGCTGAGGGCGACCTTGATTTCGTCTGCCGCTTCAATCACATGATTATTGGTGATAATGAAACCATCTTTGCTGACAATGACGCCAGAGCCGAGGCTGGAGCTGGGCTCGTCCTCTTCGCTATCCTGGTGATCGCCAAAAAAGCGCTTGAAGAACGGGTCCTCCAGCAATGGATTCTGTGAGCGACGTACCTGTTTGCTGGTAAAGACGTTCACCACGGAGGGGATGGCGGCTTGCACGGCAGGGCTGAAGCTGTTAATGGCCGGTGCTGCCACAGGTCCGGATGCGGCGTGAGCCGTGGGTGGGGGCAGTGTCACAGGGCGCGGTTGCTGAATGGGCAGGCCCCACTCAGGACGAAAAAGCCCCACCACGGCCCAGACGCCAAGACAGACCGTCAGGGTTTGTGCAAAAATCAGCCACAGTTTTTTCATTGGAATAACAAAGAGATGGTACAGGTCGATCAACTGTCGGAGTATACCGCACAATTCCTGAATGTACGTCAGTTCCGCGATTATGCGCCGAACGGCTTGCAGGTGGCCGGGCGGTCACAGGTCAGCAAGGTGGTGGCGGGAGTGTCTGCCAACCGGCTGCTGATTGAGGCGGCCATTGAGCAGCAGGCCGATGCCATTGTGGTTCACCATGGTTTTTTCTGGAAGAACGAAGACCCCTGCTTGACCGGGTGGCGACGCGAACGCATCCGCTTGCTGTTGCAACATGACATCAATCTGTTTGCCTATCATCTGCCGCTTGATGCGCACCCCGAGGTGGGCAACAACGCGCAGCTGGCGCTGCAGATGGGGTGGCAGACCACCGCACAGACTGGTGAGCAGGGGCTGCTGCATCTGGGGACGGGCTCTCAGTGTTCGCTGGCGGAATTGGGGGAGGCCTTGCAGCGGCGTTTGCAGCGTGAGCCGCTGCTGCTGGGCGACCCACAACAAGCTGTGCAGCGCCTGGCCTGGTGTACAGGCGGGGCTCAGGGTTATTTCGAGGATGCCATCGCGGCAGGGGTGGATGTCTTCATCACTGGCGAAGTCTCTGAACGGATGGCGGATATGGCGCGTGAAAGCGGGGTAGCCTTCGTGTCTGCCGGTCACTATGCCACCGAGCAGTACGGGGTACAGGCGCTAGCCGCACACTGGAGCGCGCAGTTCGGGGTGGCCTGCCACTTCGTGCCGGTGCCGAACCCGGTATAAGCCCGCCTTGCGGGGGGGCGGTGGATCGCCTAAGGTGAAGGTGAGGGGCCTATTCATGCGGGAATCTGCGCCACGACAATAATTCACTGGAGCGAAGCTGATGAAAAGTCTGTTCCGTCCCGCGGTCAGTTTGTTCAACCGGCTGGGCTATAGCCGGAAGTTTCTGCTGTTTGCCTTGTTGATGTTGGTGCCTATCGTGGTACTGCTGCTGATGCTGAACCAGGCCATGCAGGACGACATCCACTTTACCAACAAGGAGCGGGATGGTTTGACCTTGCTGGCGCCGGCCAATGACTTGCTGGCCCTGGTGGCCCGGCGGCGAGGCTTGGTGACCGGGGTGGCCATGGGTGACAAGAAGACCATGCCCGCCGCCCTGCAGGCGCATGATCAGAAGATCGGCCAGGCCCTGAAAGCACTGGAGCAGGCGGAGCAATCGCTGTCGGATCGCCTGGGAACGGGAGCAGAGTTCCAGAAGCTGAAAACGGCCCTGCAGACCTTGCCCAAACCCAATGGTGCGGATGCCGAGGCCAATCGCAAAACCAATGCGGCGGCAGTGAATGCGGTGGCGCGCTATATCTCGGCCGTGGGAGACAAGTCGAACTTGATCCTCGACCCGGAGCTGACCTCCTACTACCTGATGGATACGGTGGTAGGTCGCTTGCCCTATCTGCTGGAGTCGGTGGGTGAGGTAGAAGATCTGGCAACGGGCGTGCTGGTGCGGTCCTTCCCGGATGTGTCGGAAAAAGACCCGATGCAGATCTCCCTGTATACCCTGTTGCCCAATATGGACACCGTGACGGGCAATCAGCAGCGTTTGCTGGAGCTGGCTCCGACCCTGAAAGGGGCATTATCGGGGCCGACCGGCAGCCTGGAGGCCGATGTCAAAGCCCTGCGTGATGTGTATGGCAAGGAGGTGGTGGGTACGCTGGCTTACACCCTGCCCGTGGCGGAACTCACCAAGAAGGTGGATGCTGTCAGTGCAGGTATCCAGGCACTGAGTAAAGCCATCTACCCACAGCTGGATCGGCTGCTGAGCGAGCGTATCGCGCGCTCGGAAGGCAAGCTGATGCTGGCTTTCATGGTCATTGCCGTGGTGGTGGTGGTGGCGGTCTACCTGTTCATTGGGGCATTCTTGTCCATTGTTCGTGCCATCAATCAGCTGGAAACCGCATCCTCGCAGATGGCCTCCGGAAAACTGTCTGTGCGGGTGGAGCTGGAAGCCAAGGATGAAACCGCGCGGGTTGCGGCCAGTTTCAACCATATGGCGGATCAATTCAGTCAGCTGCTGCGGCAAGCCTCCGGCTCGGCAGTGGCGGTGGCTGATGCCTCCCGTGCTTTGTCCAGCAATGCGTCCAGTATTGTCGACGGCACCACGCGGCAGGGTGAGGCCGTCATGGCCGCATCCAGTGCAGTGGAGCAGATGAGCGCCAGCATTGGGGCGGTGTCGGACAGTGTTACGGATACGGTCAAGATTGCGGGCCGGGCCAGCTCACTCTCGCAGGAGGGGCAGCGTGCGGTGCACGATGTCGAGCGTGAAATCCATGCGGTAGCGGATTCGGTGCGGCAGGCAGCGCAAACGGTGCAAAGCCTGGCGCAACAGTCGGCGGACATTGGTCAGATCGTCAATGTGATCAAGGAAGTGGCGGATCAGACCAACCTGCTGGCCCTGAATGCCGCGATTGAGGCCGCACGTGCGGGTGAGCAAGGCCGCGGGTTTGCGGTGGTGGCGGATGAGGTGCGCAAGCTGGCTGAGCGAACCTCGCAGGCGACCTCTGAAATCAATCAGAAGATTCAGGGTGTGCAGCACCAGGTCAAGGTCACGGTAGACACCATGATGGTGGGCAATAACCGGGTGGGCCAGTGTGAACAACTGGCACAGCAAGCGGCTGAATCCCTGACCGCCATTTATCAGCAGGCCCAGGCCGCCCAGGAGCGCATCCAGCAGATTGCGGTGGCTGCGGAGCAGCAGAATACCGCCAGCCATAATATCGCGGCCAATATTCAGGATATCGCGGACATGGCGGATCGTAACCGGGCGGTGGTGGAGCAGACGGCGGAAGCCATCCGTGGCATGGAAGTCCGCGTGACAGAGTTGAATCAGTCGGTGCAGCGATTCGAACTGTAAGCCTGCCTCAGGCTTCGCGAGTGAGGGCAAGCCGCTGGGCCATAGTGTGGCTCGCGGCATGATGAGGCGGTTTGTGTGACCTGATGGCCGCCGCGGCAGCAAGGCATGCTTCAGCCCCTCATCTACCCCATGAAAAAACCCCGCCGCAGCGGGGTTTTTTCATGGGGTATTCCTCAGTGACTGAGGGCCGGTTCCGTATCAAACACCAGGGTGACTTGCTCTGCCTCGTCCAAGTCGATGGTCACGTGGCCGCCATCCACCAGCCGGCCAAACAACAGCTCGTCGGCCAGTGCCTTGCGAATGGTATCCTGAATCAGGCGTGACATCGGGCGGGCACCCATCGCCGGATCAAAGCCATGCTTGGCCAGATGCGCGCGCAAGGCCTCGGTAAAGGTCGCGTCCACTTTCTTCTCATGCAGCTGGCCTTCCAGCTGCATCAGGAACTTGTCCACCACCCGCAGGATGATCTGCTCGGTGAGGGGCTGGAAGGAGATGGTCGCATCCAGACGGTTGCGGAATTCCGGGGTGAACAGGCGCTTGATTTCGCCCATTTCATCACCGGCCTCACGATGGGTGGTGAAGCCGATGGTGGCCTTGTTCAGCGTTTCGGCACCGGCATTGGTGGTCATGATCAGGATCACGTTGCGGAAATCCGCCTTGCGGCCATTGTTGTCCGTCAGGGTGCCATGGTCCATCACCTGCAGCAGCACATTGAAGATGTCCGGATGTGCTTTTTCGATCTCGTCCAACAGCAACACGCTGAACGGGTGTTTGGTGATGGCTTCGGTCAGCAGGCCACCCTGCTCATAGCCGACATAGCCGGGTGGCGCGCCAATCAGACGGCTGACGGCGTGACGCTCCATATACTCCGACATGTCGAAGCGGATCAGCTCCACGCCAAGCGTATACGCCATCTGGCGGGCGACCTCGGTCTTGCCCACCCCGGTCGGGCCACTGAACAGGAAGGAACCGATCGGTTTCTGCGGATTCCCCAGCCCAGACCGAGCCATCTTGATGGCAGATGCCAGCGCGTCGATGGCTTTGTCTTGTCCGAACACCACGTTCTTCAGGTCACGGTCCAGCGTGCGCAGGGCATTGCGGTCGTCTGCCGATACCGTTTTGGGCGGGATGCGGGCGATCTTGGCAATGATCTCTTCGATCTCGTGTTTGCTGATGGTCTTCTTCTGCTTCGACTTCGGCAGGATTTTCTGTGCCGCACCGGCTTCGTCGATCACGTCGATGGCCTTGTCCGGCAGATGACGGTCATTGATGTACTTGGCAGAGAGTTCAGCCGCACTGGTCAGTGCCGACGGCGAGTACTTTACACCATGGTGTTCTTCAAAGCGGGACTTCAGACCGCGCAGAATCTGCACGGTTTCTTCCACTGTCGGTTCATTGACGTCGATCTTCTGGAAGCGGCGTGACAGCGCGTTGTCCTTCTCGAACACGCCCCGGTACTCGGTGTAGGTCGTCGCTCCAATGCACTTGAGTGAACCATTGGCCAGCGCCGGTTTCAGCAGGTTGGAGGCGTCCAGCGTCCCCCCCGAGGCGGCACCGGCGCCGATCAGGGTATGGATTTCGTCAATGAAGAGAATGTTGTCCGGGTTCTCGACCAGCAGCTTCAGCACCGCTTTCAGGCGCTGTTCAAAGTCGCCACGGTATTTGGTGCCCGCCAGCAGCGCGCCCATATCGAGGGCATAGATGGTGGCATTGGCCAGCACATCCGGCACGCTGCCTTCTACGATGCGGCGGGCCAGGCCCTCGGCAATCGCGGTTTTGCCGACCCCGGCTTCGCCCACCAGCAAGGGATTGTTCTTGCGGCGGCGGCACAGGATCTGGATCACTCGCTCCAGCTCGTGGTCACGGCCAATGACCGGGTCGATTTTGCCGGCCAGCGCCCGCTCGTTCAGATTCTGGGTGTAGTTCTCCAGTGCCGAGCCGTTGCTGCCTTCCTGCTCGTGCTCGCTGTCCTGCTGTTCCTTCGGCGCGTGCTGCTCGGCGGTTTTCTTGATGCCATGCGAAATGAAATTGACCACATCCAGTCGGGTGACCCCTTGCTGGTGCAAGTAATACACCGCGTGTGAATCTTTCTCGCCAAAGATGGCCACCAGCACATTGGCACCGGTCACTTCCTTCTTGCCGCTGGATTGCACATGCAGGATGGCGCGCTGGATCACACGCTGGAAGCCCAAAGTGGGCTGGGTGTCGATTTCATCATTGCCAGGCACGACCGGTGAGTTTTCCTGAATGAAATCGCTGAGCTGTTTGCGCAGGGCATCAATATTGATGGCGCAGGCTTTCAGCACTTCAATGGAGGCCGGGTTATCCAGCAAGGCTAGCAGCAGATGCTCAACCCCGATGTATTCATGGCGTTTTTGTCTGGCTTCGACAAAAGCCATGTGCAAGGTCACTTCCAGGTCTTGCGCGATCATGTCAATTCTCCTCCATCACGCATTGCAGGGGGTGTTGGTGCTGTCGTGCAAACTGCATAACCTGCGCCACTTTGGTTTCAGCGACATCCTTGACATAGACACCGCATATACCGCGTCCTTGATGATGCACCATCAACATCACCCGTGTGGCCTGTGCCTCGTCCATGTGAAAAAAGTGCTGCAACAGAGCCACCACAAAATCCTGCGGGGTAAAGTCGTCATTCAGCAGGACGACTTTCCACAGGGGCGGTGGTGTGGTTTTGGCCCTTTTTTCGGCAATCCGTTCAATTTCCTGATGCTTGTTACTCATCTGATCCTGCATTGGGGGGAGGTAGGTTATGGCGCCGTCCTTGATTCTGCGGGACATTCGCAACCCGATACAAACACGCCCGGACTGTCTGGGAGTGTAACGCGAAACTCATTGCCCTCCAGTGTTAATTTTTGTCCGGATTGTGGTTTTTGCAAGCGCTACAACTGAGGTTTTTGTAATTGCTTGAAGACACTTGACTTCCCTATGGAAATGCGACTTAATGCGTTGCGTTTGCTCTTTCAAGAGAACGTTGAACCGATTCGATCTGTCGCGCCCTTGAAACTCAAACCTACCCTTGTCACGTAACACTATCAAGTCTGTAAAGCAGGAGCATAAAAAAGATGGCAACTGGTACCGTCAAATGGTTCAACGACTCCAAAGGTTTCGGCTTCATTACCCCGGATGATGGTGGTGAAGACCTGTTCGCACACTTCTCGGCAATCAACATGCCGGGTTTCAAGACCCTGAAGGAAGGCCAGAAGGTCTCCTTCGACGTGACCACCGGTCCGAAGGGTAAGCAAGCTGCCAACATCCAGTCCAACGGCTGATTGTCGGTAGTCTGCAACAAAAAACCCGCCGCTGGCGGGTTTTTTGTTGTCTGCGGCAGGCTGGCTAGAGGCGGGAAGCGGTGGCTTGCAGCGTGGCCCGGCTCATCGGGTAGCACACCTGGTACATCAGTAGCAAGGTCAGGAAGCCGGTCAGGGCAATCACGACCCACCCCAGTGCCGGCAGCCCCCATCGCAAGGCATGCTCGTATAGCCAGCCGCTGGCAATGTAGCCAATACTGCCCGCCAGTGCCATCCCCAGGCTGGCCAACCCCAGATACGAGCCGCGCATGCGGGCATCAATCCGGCTGGCCCCCGCTTCTTGCAGCGCCGGGTCGCCCAGCACAATACCAAGCAGGAACAAGGTCAGCGCTGGCCACAAGGTCAGGTTGTCATTGGCCATGCCCACCAACAGCAGGCCCAGCACCATCAGGCTCATGCCGGTGATCAGGCGGGCCTCACAGCGCCAGCGCCCGGCCAGCCAGCGTGCCAGCGGATACTGCACGCACAGGGTGAGCACCATTTCCAGTGTATAGAGCCAGGCCACATGGGTTTTGCCACTGATGCGGCTGATCAGCATGGGCAGAGTAGACATGACTTGTAGCCACATCAGCCAGTAGCCCGCCGTTGCCAGCACAAAGCGCGCATAGGGTTTGTCCTGCCAGGCGGTACGCAAGCCATGGAACAGATTATCCTGCCGCACACCCACCCGAAACGCCGGCAAGAAGCGCAGGGTGATCAGGGAAGCCAGGCCAAAGCTGACGGCGCCAGCATAGGCCACCCAGCGGAAGTCCCAGTGCAGCAGCCAGCTGCCCAGAGCCGCACCGCCGCTGGCACACAAGGTGCCGAGCATCCCGAGCAGGGCATAGTAGCGGGCGCGCTCGGCCGGGCGGGTCAGCTTGACGATGGTGGCCGTCTTGGGCGCGTCAAACAAGGCGCCCCCAATGCCCGCAATGACACAGGACAGCAGTAAGCCTGCCATGTTGTTGGCTTCTGCCAGCACCAGGAAAGAGGCTGCACGCGTGGCCAGACCGGCTGCGATCAGCGGCTTGCTGCCCCATCGGTCTGCCATGGCACCGCCAAACAGGCCTAAGCCTTGCTGGGTCAAGGAGCGCAGGGCGAGCCCGGTGCTGACCAGGGTGGCTGACCAGCCCAAGTTTTCCACGAAGTGAACCGTGATCATCGGGAAAACCAGATAGAAGCCGGTGATCACCAGCAGGTTGTCAAACAGGACCAACCACTGTGAGTGGAGGCGGATGCGGTGGGGCGAGCGGGCAGACATGGCGATGGCATTTGGTGAATACAGGATCACAGTCTAGGCGCATGCTTTGATATTCTCTAGAATGATTGGAGTTATATTTCATATCAGTGATGCTTATGTCTATTACGCTGGATGATCTACGCCTGATTCAGGAAGTGGCCACTCATGGCAGTTTCAGCAAGGCTGCCGCCAGCCTGCGCTGTTCGCAGCCTCAGGTCAGCATGCGGGTGGCCCAGCTGGAGGCAACGGTAGGGGCCATTCTGTTTGAGCGGCACCGCCGCGGCGTGCGCAGCACAGCGGCCTGCGAGGTCTTGCTTCCGTACTTGCAACGCGCTCAGGCTCAGGTGGAAGAGGGGCTGCTGGCGGTCAAAGGGGTGTCAGCCATTCCCAAGATCACCATTGGCAGCCTGCCGTCACTGGCGCACACCATATTTGCTTCGCTGCTGGGCAAGCTGGCGTCCGCCCCGATGGAGATTACCTGCACCACCGGGCATTCCAATGAAGTGATTCGTGGCATTCTGGAGGACACCATCCAGGTGGGTTTCATTCTGGATGCACCCGCCATGGCAGGCATTCAGATGGAGCTGCTGTGGAATAGTCCAATCATTTGTGTTGCTGCAGCAAGTCATCCGCTGGCGGGGCGAAAAAGCCTGGCGCTGGCTGAGATCGCAACTTACCGGGTAGCGCCGCAGAACTGGGGGGACGATGAGTGCACCACGCTGCTGTCTACCTTGCGCAGCTTGCGTAGCGAGCCCATGCCACTGCACCGGGTGGCACCCGCCAATGCGGCACGTGCGCTGGTGCTGGAGCAAGGCTTTATTTCCTTCATGCCGGAGATGACGGTGGTGCGGGAGCTGAGGCTAGGTAGCATGGTGCGTTTGCCGGTGCAGGACCTGCCGCAGTGGTACTGGCGCATCATGATGGCGTGGCGGGCGGGCAAGCAGATTTCCCCGGCCAAGCAGCAACTGCTGGAAACGGGCCGTGCACTGGCGCGCGCCTTGCGACCCTTGCCGGAATGAAAACGGCCTGCACAGGCAGGCCGTGGGTTTGCGCTGGAGCAGCTTACATCATGTGCTGGCCGCCATTCATGGCGATATTGGCACCGGTGATGTAGCCTGCATCCTCCGAGGCGAGGAAGGCCACCACGCCGGCCACTTCTTCCGGCTTGCCCAGGCGGCCCACCGGAATGCCTGCCACGATCTGCTGGCGGACTTCTTCCTTGATGGCCATGACCATGTCAGTGCCGATATAGCCGGGGCTGATGGTATTGACGGTAATGCCCTTGCGCGCCACTTCCTGTGCCAAGGCCATGCTGAAGCCATGCATGCCGGCTTTGGCGGCGGAGTAGTTGGTTTGACCAAACTGACCTTTCTGGCCATTGATCGAGGCGATATTGATGATGCGGCCCCATCCCGCTTCCAGCATGGCTTCCAGTACGGGCTTGGTGATGTTGTACAGGGAGTCCAGGTTGGTGGCCATCACCGCATCCCAGGCATCCTTGCCCATTTTGCGGAAGGTGCCATCGCGGGTAATGCCCGCGTTGTTGACCAGCACATCAATCGTGCCGACCTCACTCAGTACCTTGCCGACCATCGCCAGGCAGGCATCGGTGTCCGTCACGTCACAATGATATGCATGAAAGGTATAGCCTTCGGCCGCTTGGGCGGCCAGCCAGTCGTTTTCCTTGCCGGGGCGGCTGTAGGTGGTAACGACGGTCATCCCAGCATCAGCCAGTCGGCGGCAAATGGCTGTGCCAATGCCGCCCATGCCGCCGGTAACCAAGGCGATGTGCTTGCTGGTGGTCATGTTCTTTCTCCTTATGAGTCGAAATTCAATGGCGCCAGTGCAGCCTGAAATGCAGCGCAAAAAAATCCTATCACGCGTTTATGACGACAGTAAGAAAAGTTTCATGTTGTGAATCAACATTTCACATTGAATCAGGGCTTTGCCCTGTCTTTTAGTACAGCTGGCACGGGCTGGAACCTGCTAAGCTTGGGCTTGATCATCATCAAGCAGGGTTGGCATGCAGCGCATTGTCTTTCTGGATCAGGCATCATTACCCGTACCGTTGCCGCCAGTGACTTTCCCCCATGTCTGGGTCAGCTATCCAGCCACCCGACCGGAAGAGCGGGCTGTGCGCCTGCAGGGGGCAAGCATCGCGGTGGTCAACAAGGTCCGAATGGATGCCGAGCTGCTGGTGGCATTGCCTGATTTACGGATGATCGCGCTGGCGGCGACCGGCAGTGACAATATCGACTTGCAAGCCTGCCAGGAGCGCGGCATTGCCGTCAGCAATATCCGTGACTATGCGCTGGACTCGGTGCCCGAGCATGCCCTAGCGATGTTGTTTGCCTTGCGGCGGGCCTTGCCTCACTACCGACAGGCTGTGCAGCAGGGAGAATGGCAGCAAGCCGGGCAATTCTGCCTGTTTGGCCCGCCCTTGCTGGACGTGGCGGGAAGCCGGCTGGGCATCGTCGGGCATGGCAGCCTGGGCCAAGCGCTGGCACGCAAGGCGCAAGCGTTGGGCATGCAGGTATGGTTTGCTGAACGCAAGGGGGCGGCAAAGTGTCGGCCGGGTTATCACCCCTTTGATGAGGCGCTGCAACAGTGCGATGCCATCAGCCTGCATTGCCCGCTGACCCCGGAAACCCGCCACCTCATTGGTGCGCGAGAGTTAGCCTTGATGCCGCGCCATGCCATCGTGCTCAATACCGCACGTGGTGCCCTGATTGAGCCCCATGCCTTGCTGCAAGCGCTGCGCGCAGGCCGCTTGGGGGGCGCGGGGATTGACGTGCTGCCCGAGGAGCCACCCATTCATGGCCACCCTCTGCTGGAGGCCGCGCTGCCTAACCTGCTGGTAACGCCTCATGTGGCGTGGGCCAGCCAGCAAGCCATGCAGCAGCTGGCGATACAGCTGGTCGAGAACCTGAATGCTTTTTTGGCCGGGGAACGGATGCGCCGCCTGGTATGATGGACTCAGCGGCGCCGACCCTTGCCCTCTCTGGGATGGAAATCCCGAGCGTCTTTCACGCGTTGCTGACGCTGCTGCTGCCGTGCTTCCCGTCGCGCCTGCCGCATCTGCTCCAGGCGAGGCTGTCGGTCCAGGTCCAGACCAAAGCCCTGCCCACGCCGGTTGTGCAGTTGTGACAGCACTTCGCCCAGATTCACCTGGCGGTCGAACCGGGACAGCCGTTCACGCAAGCGGCCTCGGCGATCTAACTGAAGCCCCGTTCGTTTGGTACTGGCAAAGGCTTCCTGCTCCGGCCCCACGGTCAGCATGTCGCCATCCTGCTGAAGCTCGATTTCACCATCGTGTACGCCCGCATAAGTGCCCGCTTCCAGCTCAGCATCGGCGCTGTCATCCATGATCGCCATCACTTCGTAGTCGGTACCGCGAATGCCAATGGTGAGCTGAGGCGTTTTCAATTGGTAGGATGCCGGATGACGCTGACCGATGGCTCCGGTGACCGAGCGTAACGAGCCGGTCAACAGGCTGAGCCAGCTGCGACCTTCTTCCGGTTGTTGCGGGCGATAACGATACTCTTCTATCCGCAGTTGGGTCTGTGCCCGCAAGGTCAGGCTGGCGCCATCTTGCATCGACAGGATGACCCAGCTATTCTGGCCCGTACTGACCACATCGCCATTCTCCAGGGGATCATCCATCTCAATGGGTTCACTGGACGTTTTCCCCGCGTGGCGAACGGTAACGCTACCCTGACTGGCATGGACGTAGCCGACCGGACTGGATACGGCGCTGAGCGAGCAGAGCAGGCTGATCACAGCGACAAGCAGACATCGTGTCATGAGGCGTGCTCCAGATAGGCGGGAGGGTTAAGCTGCGTGGCGGAAACCACCCGATTGCGGCCTTGAGCCTTGGCGGCGTAGAGCGCCTTGTCTGCGTGATCAAGCCATTGCTCACAACTCTCACCCGGCTGGAACGCGGCAACCCCGGCAGACAAGGTGACCCGCAACGGGGGGGTATCCAGAATGGGCTGGCTGGCGATGTACTCGCGGAGTCGTTCTGCCAGCATCATGGCGGTACTTTCCTCGGTCATGGGCATGACAATGACGAACTCTTCACCACCATAACGGGCGATGGTGTCGGTCTGGCGTACCTGTGGGATGCAGCGCTGTACCAAGGCGCGCAAAACCTCATCTCCGATCAGGTGGCCGTGCTGGTCGTTCACCTGTTTGAAATGGTCCAGATCCAGCAGGATCAGGCTGACAGGGTGACGATAGCGCAGGCTTTTCTGCTGCTCCTGCTGCAACAGGTTGAACAGGAAGCGCCGGTTGTAGCAGCCCGTCAAGTCATCGTGGGTGGCCAGCTCATTGATCCGCTGCAGGGCGAGGTGCAGCTCGGCATTGTTGCGTTCCAATTCCTGGTTGGTGTGCTGCAGCACCTGATTCAGATGCGCATTTTCCAGCCGTGCTGAAATGCGGGCACTGAGCAGGCGGGAAGCTCGCCAGCCATAACTGAGCAGTACCACGACATAAACCAGACCGGCCAGGGCCAGAGCATGATCCAGCGCCTGGCCACGCTGAGACAGTACCCAGAGGATCGGCACCCACATGGTCAGCAGCATGATGGCGCAACTGCGGAACACCACGGCGTAGATGATGATGTTCGCACCTGAAATGCCGCAGAGGAACAACAGCAGCAATAACTCGTACAACTGCGAGGCCGGGGAGAGGATGGGCAGGCTCAGTCCCCAGGCGAGTCCACTGAAGGTCAGGATCAGCAAATGCCGGTTGATCCAGAAGCGCGCTTCGGTGGCGGCGGGCTTGCGGCGAATGAAATGAATGATTTCATAGCCGTAGGCCAGGTCCACCCCGATGCGCAAAGTCAGCCACCACTGCAGGGCCGTGTGGGAAACCGCTGGCCACAGGACATAGCTGAGCAGCAGCCAGGCCAATGGCGCGGCCACCAGGGTGTCGCGAGTCTGATCGTGCAACAGCCGGGCCTGTTCACCCAGAGTTTCCTGCTGCAAGGAATGATGCGCGTGCATGCCCAGCCCCTGCTCCTCGGCAGTTCAGTTGAGGCGCGCTGTACGACGACCCTGTGGACGACGTCAGTCCTCTCTCTGCATTGTAGTGGGCACTGGCATTTTTTCCGGTAAATGCGAGAGACGAACCTCACCGGCTTCGAACAGCAGCAGCTGCCCCGGCAGGATGGGGGTCCAGGCTTCATTATCGGTCAAGGGTTCGGTGGCAATCACCGCCACGCGATCAGCCGGTGTGGTGACGGTACTGAAGTCGATCTCGACATCCTCATCCAGCAGGTGCGCAGTATGAAAGGGCGCCTGCCGGATCAGGTAGCTCAGCTTGCTGCTGCAGTGGGTGATCAGCCAGCGCCCGTTGGACAGCATGAAATTGAAGGTGCCATGCTGTGCCAGCTCGGCAGCCCATTCGGCTACCACTGGGAACATGGCCGCAACGTCTGGCGGTTGGGAGAAGCGCTGCCGCAGCCGCTCCAGCAGATGGCAGAAAGCCTGTTCGCTATCGGTATCGCCCACCGGGCGGTAGTAGTGGCCCCGGCCAAAACCCGCAGGCAGGTTTTTCAGGTCGCCATTATGGGCAAACAGCCAGTACTCCCCCCACAGCTCGCGCTGAAAAGGGTGGCAGTTCTCCAGTTTGACCTCGCCCTGTGTCGCTTTGCGGATGTGCGCGATGACATTGAGGGATTTGATCGCATAGTGGTCCAGCAACTGGGCCACGGGCGACTGGCAGGCGGCCTGGCGGTCCAGAAACACCCGGCAACCGCGGCCCTCAAAAAAACCAATACCAAAGCCATCGCCGTGCTCACCGGTAATGCCGGAGCGCTGGCGGAAGCCGCGAAACGAAAACTGGATATCGGTTGGGACATTACAATTCATGCCGAGCAACTGGCACATGATGCGCTTCCACGACGGTGCAATGGACATAGCATAGCGCGATTGCGGCGCACAGGCATGCAATTCCCGGTTTGTCGGCATGCCAATCAGGCACTAAACTGCAATCAGCCAGGACGGTATATGGCCACTGTCTGCCCAGCCCCTTGATGGAGTCCGAGCATGAGCCAGAAGACCATTCAGTTGACCGAACCCTTGTACCAATACTTGCTTAGCCACTCCTTGGCCGAGCATCCCTTGCAAAAGCAGCTACGCGAAGAAACCGATGACCTGCCGATGGCGCGCATGGCCACGGCACCGGAGCAAGGCCAGTTTCTCGGGGTGCTGATTAAGGCGCTACGGGTGAAACGCTATCTGGAGATTGGCACTTTTACCGGCTACAGCAGCCTGTCGGTGGGCTTGCACTTGCCGGAAGATGGCGAGATGGTGGCGCTGGAGCGCAAGCAGGAGTGGGCCGAGATGGCGCAGGTGTACTGGGAGCGAGCCGGTTTTGCC
Organism: Leeia sp.; assembly: GCF_041909055.1. Classification (NCBI taxonomy): domain Bacteria; kingdom Pseudomonadati; phylum Pseudomonadota; class Betaproteobacteria; order Neisseriales; family Leeiaceae; genus Leeia; species Leeia sp. Next base: position 185,229 of record NZ_JAYREC010000007.1, read on the forward strand.
AGCAGGGTGGACCTGCGGGTTGGCAATGCGCTCGACAGCTTGCAAGACCTGCTGGCGGAGGGGAAGGCCGGGTGGTTTGACCTCGCGTTTATTGATGCGGACAAGCCGCATTACAACGATTACTTTGAGGCCTGCCTGCAGCTGGTGCGGCCACAGGGGCTCATCATCATCGACAATGTGTTGTGGCATGGCAATGTGATCAAGGCAGACCACACCGACGCGGATACCGAGGAAATGCGTGCCTTTAACCGTCGCGTACACCAAGACCCACGTGTGGAAATCACCATGCTGCCTTTGGGGGACGGCATGACCTTGGCTTACAAGCAGTGATGCGGCTGGCTGTTACCGTGGACGTCTTCCGGTACAATAGGGTTTTTGCTGTGAGCTAGGCCATGACCACCATTGTTGTGGTGCGCAAAGGGGATCAGGTGGTGATTGCCGCCGACAGCCAGTCCACCTTTGGCGATACCCGTATTTCGGCTGGATTTGATGCCGCCTGGAACAAGATTTTTCGCAAGGGCGACAATTATCTGGCCATCTCTGGCAGTGCCGCGCACGATCTGGTGCTGCAACAGGCGCTGGGCAAGGAAAAGCGTCTGCGCCTGCATAGCCGGGCAGCCATCTTCGAGACTTTCCGCAAGTTGCACCCCAGGCTGAAAGAGGAGTTCTTCCTGAATCCCAAAGAGGAGGAGGATGATCCTTATGAGTCCAATCATATGTCGATGCTGATCGCTAACCCGCATGGCATCTTTGGGGTGTACTCCATGCGCGAGGTCTATGAATACACCCGTTTCTGGGCAATTGGCAGCGGGCGCGAGTTCGCATTGGGGGCCATGCATACGGTGTACGATCAGCTGGACGATGCGGCCGCCATTGCCCGGGTCGGGATTGAGGCGGGGTGCACGTTTGATGTGGGCTCCAGCCTGCCGGAGACACAATATGTTGTGACGCTATCTGCCGCGGCGGGCAATGAAGAGGATTGAAACCATGTCAGACAACCTGAAACGTTTTCTGTTTGATGATGCCCCGGTGCGGGGGGCCATGGTGCAGCTGGAAACCGCTTGGCAGCAGGTGATTGATCGGCATGACTACCCGGATGACCTTAAGCTGGTACTGGGTGAGATGCTGGCTGCCGCGACGCTATTGTGTTCCAACATCAAATTCCAAGGCGCCTTGATCATGCAGCTGCATGGTACGGGGCCGTTACGGCTGGCGGTGGTGGAGTGTACCCATGACCTGATCGTGCGTGCCACCGCCAAATGGGAAGGGCAGCTGAACGGCCTGACCTTGCAGGACATGCTGGGTCATGAGGGCAAGTTTGTCATTACGCTGGACCAGCTGGGGGCCGCACAGCCTTATCAGGGCATTGTTGCGCTGGAGGGGCGAACCATTGCCGAGATGCTGCAGCATTACATGCAGCGCTCCGAGCAGCTGGAGACGCACATCTCGCTGGCCGCCAACGAACAGCGAGCCTGTGGTTTGCTGTTGCAGCGGCTACCTGAGGGACATGGCCCGCAAGAAGGCTGGCAGATGGTCGAGCAGCTGGCACACACCGTGACTCCGCTGGAGCTGATCAACCTGCCGCCTTTGCAGTTACTGCACCGCTTGTTTCACCAGATGGAAGTCCGAGTGCTGGCGGATGCCGAGGTGGCATTCGGTTGTCGTTGCAGCCGCGACAAGGTGGCCAATATGTTGCGCATGTTGGGGCGCGATGAGGTGATGTCGCTGGTGGCCGAGCAGGGCAGTGTGCAGGTGGGGTGCGAATTCTGCCACACCCAGTATGTATTTGATGGGGTGGATGCCGAGGCGCTATTTGCCTCTGTCGGCAGCAGTGTCGAAGGGTCTTCCCGGCAGCACTGAGGCCACGCCATAAAAAAGGCCCGCATCAGCGGGCCTTCGGGCGGAGCCTTTCAGGACTCATCGTCGGCATCGGCGTCCAGCGGGCTGCTGGACTCGCTGCCACTCTTCCAGCTCTTGGCCGCCTTTTTCAGCTTCTTGTACAGGTCAGGATGCTGTTCGCGCAGGTATTCGACAATTTCAAAATCTTCGCGACGAACCTTGGTCAGGTCCAGATGCTCAACATGCACCAGGCGCAACAACTCGCGCACCGGTTTGGGCATGTTGCGCCCGCTTTCATAGCGGGATCCACCGCTTTGCGTCACACCGATCTTGGTCCAGAACTCTTCCTGGTTCTGCCCCAGTTTCTTGCGAATGTCGCGGGGATTCAAAATTTTTTCAAACAGTTTCATGGCAGAATCTCTCGAATCGGTGAAACACTGCAGCTGATCTGACCTATTGCATGGCATATGCAAAGGGTCTATCCAGTTGTAGCTGACAACCGTCCGGCAAGCAAGAAAAATAATGACGAGTGGGTGGCGAGCCGTTCCCCCGGCACTTGCATTGAGCAGTTATGGCTGCTTCCTTCCGGACCTGACCAGGTTCCTGCCATACAATGCGGGGCGGCCCGCCATGGATCAGCCTCTAATTATGAACGCTCGACCTCTAATTTGCAAAGGAAAAACAGGGTAAATCGCGCGCGGGCAGGGTGATTGGCCTGCCATGGTGTTGCAGTCGCGCGACGTCAGCCGAGCATGATCTGTTACAGCATGTTACATGGCAGCTGGGCAGGGTGTTCATCCCGCATGGGGCAGGCTAGTATTAGCAGGTGCGTGGCCGCAGGCGGCTTATGCGAGTATCATTGTGATGATGTATTCAGTCAAGGGCGCTAACAGGTGGCTGCCAATAACCCGCAATTCCAGACCGGCTTGATCTTTGCCAAAACCCTGCAAGGGGAAGAGGAGGTCAAGTCACGGCAGTTGCAGCTGGAGCGTAATGTACGGCTGGTCCTGATTCTGGTGGATGGGGTCACACCGGTGGCGCAGCTGCTGGAAAAGGTCCCCAGCACCGAAAATGTACCCAGCATTCTGGCGCGGTTGTGGCGCGAGGGACTGATCGAACCGGCCAGCATGCCCTCGCAGGCGCCGGACATGTCGCCGGGCGAACTCGGGCCCGCCAGTCAGTCCCCCTTCCGCAACAGCCAGCCGCTGACCCAGCCACCGATCGTTCGCAATGAGCCGGTATGGGGGGATCCTGTGCCGGATGAGCCCCTGACCGAGATGCCGCCCCTGCGTGCAGAGCCACCCCTGCGTGGCGGCCGTAGCGCCACACCAGCCAAGCCGCCGTCTCCGGGGAAGGCCGGTGTGCTGCATCAACTGACACAATGGTGGTCTTCCCGGCGATCCCGTGGGGCGCCCCGGACACGGGTAGATCGTGTCAAAGCCAGTCGACAAGCCGGGGTGATCTTGCTGGTCGGGCTGGTGCTGACTTTGGGCGCGACCGCCGCCTTGCCTTGGCTACCTATCCAGTGGCAGCCCGCGATTGCCCAGCAGGTGAGTGATGTCTTGTGCGGGCAGGGCTCGCACTATGCCAAAGTACGTGCGGCCATGTGGCCCAGCCCGCACTGGCAGGTCGAAGACATTGCCGGCGACGGATGTACCGCGCCGATTGCCTCACTGGAGATCCGTTTTCCCTGGTTGGCGCTGGTACATCAGGACCTGCCGCCGGATCAATTGTTGCTCAAGGGCATGACCCTGGATGCAGGGCAGCTGTCGTCCTTCCTGCAGCGCAAAGGGGGGGATGGCCGCCTGCCGGTGATCCGCCTGCAGGAGTTCACCTTGAAGCTGGCCGGGCAGGACTGGGCAGGCTTGAATGGTGAAATGACCCTGGAAGCCGCGGGTGTCTCGCACTTACGGCTGGCAGGGGAGGCCATGAGCTTTACCCTCAAGCGGGAGGGCGCTGGCTATGCGCTGGAGGGGGCGGCAAATGGTCTGAAGATTGCTGGTGTCAGCCTGGATGATGTGTCGGCAAAAGGCGTGTGGTTGAGCGATCGCCTGAACCTGAACGAGCTGGTGGTACGTGCCGCTGGCGGTAGTGCCCAAGGCCGTGGCAGCCTGAGCCTGGGGGCCACCTTGCAGTGGCAGGCCGATCTGGCGGTCCAGCAGCTGGATCTGGCGCGCTGGCCGCGCTCCCCTTTGCTGCCTGAGGGCGAGGCCAAGGGCAATGTGCGTGTGACGGCACAAGGCCAGGATTGGGCTTCCCTGTGGAAGACCCCGCAGCTGGGCGGCACGCTGGAGCTGAAGCATGGCGTGCTGGCGGGCATGGACTTGCTGGACGTGGCGCAGGCAGAAGCCGCTCAGTTGCCGGGCGGGGGACGTACGTTGTTTCTGCAGTACCAGACACGGCTGGATTATCGTGCCGGGCAGTGGAGCCTGAGCTCGGGTCAGCTACAAGGACCGGCCCTCAATGCCAGCCTGCATCTTCAAGGCAGTGGTGAGCAGGCGATTACCGGCAGTGTGTCGGTGTCCTCCAGCAAGCTGCGGTTGGCGTCATCAAGCTGGGCAATTCAGGGGGCGCCCGGTCAACTGGGGCTGCGACGTACCAGTGGTGGTGGGGGCATATCTGGCAAGGCGCCCCAATCACCATCCACCCCATCTACAGAAGAGTCGGCTTCCAGTCCGGGTTAAGCAAGGCCCCGCAGCCGAGGCTGCAGGGCGAGGTCAGGCGGCTTGTTTGGCGAGGACGCGAAATCCGGCGCACTGATAGCTGTGATCACCAAGGGTAGGCGGGGTGAGCTCAATCTCGTAATGCTGGCTGCCCGCCAGCATTTGGCATGGGTGACGGTCGTCGAGTACCCCGGTAGGCAGTACCAGCGCACGCTTGAGTCCAAGCTCGGCGTTATCCGGGAAATAGAGCGCAGTGGCCTGACGGTTGCCTTGCTGCAGGGTGACTTGGCGGAACTGGGTTGCCAGCAGTTCAATCCCGAGCTTGAGTTTCTGGTCGTTGCTGATCCGGCGCACCACACCGACGATCAGTTGCTCGCCACGCTGCAGACCAATCAGTTCTTGCATGTGAATCGGCACCGCATGCTCTTGCTCGGTCATGATGCCGAACCCCCGGATGCTCTCATCCTCCAGCTGCCAGTCCGGGCTCGTCATCAGCTCAACATCGGTTGGCAAGGGGCGCGGGCTGCTGACGCTCCGCCGTTGCAGCACTTCCAGCTCTACCGGCTGACGATGGCTGCTGCTGACCACCGTGCTGCCGCCGGTCAGGTTGTGCAGAATCGCATTCAGGCCGATCAGGATCTCCACTCCTTGCTGGCGGTTGTTGCGCTCAAAGCGGCGTGATGGATATTGATCACGCGACCAGCAGGCCAGGGCGCGCTGCAGGCCGGGTTCGTCCCGGTTGCGCTGGAAGTGTTCACCCAGGCCCAGCTGCGCTGGCACTTCGCCCATTTCCAGCTCGGATTGTGTTTGCTCCAGCGCTTCCAGTAGCGGCTGGGTGTTGATGTAGCGGTAAGCGGCCGCAATCATGTTGCGACGCAGCCGGTGCGCCGGGCGATGTGCCTCCAGATTGATGGCATAAACCTGCCGATGCGGTTTGATATCCCGATCCAGCTGCACCAGCTTGGTCTGCCGCATCAGCCACTGGTCAAGGGCATCAATCTGCCGGGCACTCAAGCCTTCGGGCTGGGCCAGATGCAGCAGGTGCATGCGTAGCAGCACATCTTCACAGCTGATGGCCGGGGTACCGACATGAAGCACCATGGGGGTGCGCGCAAAACGGTGCTCTTCCGCAAACAGGTAAAGCCGGTCCAGATTGCGCCACACCCGTTGTCCGACCGGGTGATACTGCAGCAAGGACCACTTGCCCAGTTCGGCAAAGGCAGAGAGGGCGCGAGCGGTGGCCATCGGGATGGCGTCTTGCAGTGCACGGCTGGGTTTGCGCTGATAATCGCGCAGCACCAGGCGATAGCCATCTGCCAGTGCCGTCCAGTATGCACGCAGCAGGTCAACCTGTGGCTTGATCAGCTGGGGTTCCCGGTCCAGCTGGCGCAAACATTCGCGCACCAGGCCCAACTGCAAAGGCTGGGCTTTTTCATCAATGTATTGCAGGGTGCGCAAACGTTCCTTGCTGGACAAGCGGCCATTCTGGTTCAGCTCCTGCAGGGATTTGATGATGGCGCGATGGGCGGAGGTCATGTCGCGATCTGCCAGTCCCGCCATCATCTGGGTGGCGGTGGTGAGGTCGCTGACGGCACCAGACTTGCGGGGACGCAGCAAGGCGGTAATGAAACCCTTGATGTCAAACATGGGGAACACCCTGGAAACGGAATGAGTGGAGTCTGGTTTTTACTATAGCCGAGACTGCGCACTCTGAAGGTGAACAATTGTTATCCAGGGCGGGGGGTTACAGCGCCTTTCGCAGGCGCTCGGCCATCTGCTCCAGCCGGGGAACCTGCACGGTATAGGCGAAACGCACATGCTCGCGGGCGCGATGCTGACCAAAGTCGATGCCCGGTGTGATGGCAACATGCGCCTGTTGCAGTAGCCGTGCGCTCAATGCTTCACTGTCACCGGCCAGCGTGCTGCAGTCGGCGTAAACATAAAAAGCCCCTTGCGGCTGGCTGTTGATCCGGAAACCCAGCTGCTGCAACATCGGCAGCAGGGCATCACGCCGGGATTTCAGTTCCAGCCGTCGCTGCTCCAGCAAGCGCAGGGTATCGGGCTGAAAAGCCGCCAGCGCGGCGTGCTGCGCTGGGGTCGAGGCTGCAATGAAGATATTTTGTGCCAACCGGTTGACGGCATCCAGATAGGCCTCCGGCACCACCAGCCAGCCCAGCCTCCAGCCGGTCATCTGGAAGTACTTGGAGAAGCTGTTGATCACGAACAGCTGGTCCGACTGGGCCAGTGCGGTATGGGCCGCCTGATCATAGACCAGGCCTTGGTAGATTTCATCGACAATCAGGCGACCACCCCGTGCCAGCGCAGCGGTATTCAACGCGGCCAGCGCTTCTGCAGACAAGAGTGTGCCAGTCGGGTTGGACGGGGTGGCCACGAGTGCTGCGACCGTGTCCGCAGACCAGTGCTGGGCCAGATGATCCGCGGTCAACTGATACTGGCTCTCCGGACCGACCGGCAGGTTGACGGCGCGACCTTCCAGCAAGTGTACAAAGTGCCGATTACAAGGGTAGGCCGGGTCACTCAGCAACACTTCCTTGCCGGGAGATACCAGCGCCGCCAGCGCCAGCAGCAGGGCGCCGGAGGCACCTGCGGTGATGACGATACGGCGAGCCGGTACCTGTACGCCGAAGCGGCGGGCATAGTCCTCTGCAATGGCTTCGCGTAGCGCGGGCAACCCCAAGGCCGGGCTATACCCGGTGTGTCCGGCCTGCAAGGCGGCCATGCCCGCCTGGATGATGGCGGGAGGCGTGCCAAAGTCGGGCTCGCCGATCTCCATGTGAATGACATCATGCCCCTGCTGCTCCAGCTGGCGGGCTTGCTCCAGCAGCGACATCACATGAAAGGGGGCGATGAAGTCCAGGCGGCTGGCCAGTGGGGAGGGCGGGGTCATGGTTGCTGGGCATCCTCATCAAGTTGTTGCTTGAGCTGCTCACTGTCTTTCAGAAAGCCATCCAGGCTTTGATCTGCCGTCAGGTGCAGGCCGGGCGGCAGCAAGGTGGTGTCCACATCCAGGGTGTCGCTGGGTGTCAGCGATGCGGCATAGCTGAACATGATCCAGCTTCCCCACAGGATGAAGGCTGCTGCACTGCCGATCCAGCGCAGGGTGCGGATACGCAGGCGACTGGCCAGGCGCAGGTGCAGGTAGACCAGCAGCGCCAGCCCCAGCCCAACGGCAATGAAGCTGAGCCAATCGGCCAACTGGGGCAGATTGAAGGAATAAGACAGCAAGATGTGGCCGATTTGCAGCAGCACGCTGCTGAGCACGGCCAGGGTGGCAATGGTACCGTGGGCAAAGAACAAGGCCCGGCCCGTGAAGACCCGACCCAGGGTACCCCACAGGGCTGCCCATACCGGCAGCCCTACCAGCAGCGGCCAGCTGGCGTTCAGGATATCGGGCAGGGCGCGCGGCTGAAAACTGTTCCAGTAGCCGTCAAAGCCGGCCAGTGCCAGGGTCAGCGTGAACAGGAACAGAAACAGCCAGACCCGGTTGATACGGGGTTGCGGCAGGCGCACGGTATCCAGTGGGCGGGTAGGCCCCAGGTTGGCATGCGGGGTGCGCAGGCGCAGTTCGCATTCCCCCAGACGCAGCATCAGTTCGTCACGCAGCGGAGCTTGCTGGATACGGCGCTCGCCGGACCAGCTGCCGTTTTCGCTGTCGCAGTCGATCACGTACAGGCCGTTGTCGCCCAGTTGGATGGACAGATGCAGGGGCGATACGGTGTCATCGTCCAGGATCACATGGTTGTGATAATCACGGCCCACGGTAACCGGGAAATGCGCCAGCCGGTGCCGTTCCTGTACTTTGCCGTGCGCGTCCAGGACTTCCAGGAAGACTAGTTCTGCCATGCGAAGGCCTCGATGAATTGACGGGTCAGCAAACGGCTGTTGTCAAAATTGATGCCAGAGATGGCATAGGTGCTTTGCAGGCCGCGCTGGTTTTCGTTGAGGGTGGCCAGCTTCAGCACCATGTCGTACAAGCCGGAGAGCCGTTTGTATGGGCGCAGGCACAGGGCAACCCGCATTTTCAGCTTGTTGTGCGCCACAAAATCGGTCTGGCAGGCAAAGCTGCCGACATCGACCAGCGCACTGCCCAATTCACCGCCCTGCTGGGCAAAGAACTGCTGATACAGATTGTAGAAGCGGAAGCGGTTGACGCCGGGGGCCTCCAGATAGTCATGCTGGAAGCTCAGTTTGCCGGTATTGCTGTCACCATAGAGAAAGATGTCATCCTCACTGGAGCACTGTTGCGAGTAGCGGCGGTAAAGCTGCGAGCCGCTCTGGTCCGTATCTGCCCAGCACTTGCTGAAATTGCCCAGGGTACTGGGCACCCGGTAGCCGTGAAACAGGGTGGTCGGCAGGGCCTGTTTGAGCAAGCTGCTACTGATGCGCGCCTGATTGGCCAGAAGCTGGTCACGCACGGCATTGAGCGGGGTGCCACTGTAAGGCTTTTGCTGGAGGAGGCGGAGCGCATAGGTGGCCGGTACCAGAAAGCCGATCTGGTTGCCTGCAGTGGCAACATTGATGCCCACCACCCGGCCATCGCCCAGAATGGCAGGGCCGCCACTCATGCCGCTGTTGATGGCGCCGGTGTAATGAATCTTCTCGTAGAGTGAGCCCACCAGCAGACCATTATAGGTGCCTTCGACAATGGTAAAGCCGAGATCATGCGGGGTGCCGATCGCGTAGACTCGGGTACCTTTTGGTGGCGCGGTGGGTTCAATCTGGAAAAAATCGTTGGCAGGACGCCCGGTTTCCACGACGGCGAGGTCATGAATGACATCCACATTCACCACTTTCAGCGGGCGGACCTCGCTGTCGCTGTAGAACACCTCACCACGGTACAGGTCCGGACGGAAGACCAGGTCGGAGATGACATGGTAGTTGGTGATGATCTGGCCGCGGCTATTGACGATAAAGCCGGAGCCTAGCGAGGTTTTTTCGTTGGCACTCTTCTCCAGAATGCGCAACTGCACGAAGCGCTGCTTGCTCTGCTCAAACACGGCTTCTGTGCTGGGTGCATTGTCTGCCTGACTGGAGAGGGGCAATACGCCAAGCAGCAGGGCAAGGCCCAGTTCAAGAAGGGTACGGCGCATGGTGATCAGGCCATTCGGGCAAAAGCGGTATTGTAGCCTGAATTGGCGGCCCGGCGGTGTGGCTTCACGGTCAGGGCGAGGAGGGGGAGAGCGCCGGCTGGGTCTCTTGTTCACGCAGTAGTTGTTGCAGCAGGTGCGTGGCATCGACCGGTCGGCTGAACAGGTAACCCTGCATGTAGTTGCAGCCGATCTGGCGCAAGAAGGTTGCCTGCTCTTCCTGCTCGATGCCCTCTCCGGTCACTTCAATACCGAGCGAGTGCCCCATGTTGACGATCATCGACACCAATTGGCTGTGGTTGCTGGAGCCGGGGACGCCGCTCATGAACATGCGGTCGATCTTCAGCTTCTGCACCTGGAACTGCAGCAGGTAGTTGAACGAGGCGTGACCTGCGCCAAAATCATCAATGGCAATCGAGATGCCCAAGGTACGCAGTTGTGCCAGATTGGCTCCCAGTGCGGGGGAGGGCTCCAGCATGATGCGCTCGGTGAGCTCCAGCTCCAGTGCGCGTGGCGGCAGATTGTGGCGGGCCAGAATCTGTTCCAGCATGACCGCCAGCCTGGGGTCATGCAGTTGTGCGGCAGACAGGTTGACCGCCACCGGCAGCAGACGGCCACACTGGTTGCGCCAGAGGGCAATTTGTTCCCCCGCCGTCTGCAGTACCCAGTTACCGATCGGAATGATCAATTCATTGGCCTCTGCCAGTGGAATGAACTGATCTGGCGGTACCATGCCCAGCGTGGGGTGCTGCCAGCGCAAGAGCGCTTCGACCGCAACAATGCGCCCGCTACGGCTCTCTACCACCGGCTGGTAATGCAGCATCAACTGCTGCCGCTCCAGCGCATGGTGCAGATCGTTACTCAGTAATTGTTGCCGGGCCATTTGTGCCTTGACCTCGGTATCAAACAAAGTCCAGCCCTGATAGGCCTGCTGCAGGTTTTGTTGCAGGGCCAGTTCGGCGTGTTGCAGCAGGCTGTGAAAATCGTCAGCATCGCGGCCATGTACGCTGATCCCCAAGCGGGGGCGCAATACCAGTTGGTGGCCTTGCACCGACAAAGGCTGGCTCAGGTTGCTCAGCAACATATCGATCCGCTGCTCCAGCGTGAGGGGGGGCGCAATGTACAGCAATAAAGCGAACCGTGTGCGCCCTATCCGGGCGAAGGCCTCTTGGCCGTACAGCAAGGGTTGCAGGCGCTGCACCAGTTGTGCCAGCAGGGCTGGCCAACCACCTGGCCCCAGCAAACCCGAGAAATCGTCCTGCAGGTTCAGGTCCAGCAGGGCACATACCCGAGTGGCGGTGTCTGCCGGGTTGCGCTGCTGCCATTGCATCTGTAGATGCAGGGTGTTGGGGGCATTGCTTTCTGCATCGTAGTAAAGCTGGCGGTATAGCTGTCCCTCGACCTGGCTGCGGGCACTGCGCTCCTGCTGCAAGGCGATGAAGTCTGCCAGTGCCGCCAGGTAATTCAACTCGTCTGAATGCCAGTTGTGTCCGGCTACAGCGCCTGCACACAGCAGGCCGCCAAACTCCCCCTCATGTTGCAGCAGCTGCCAGGCCAGACTGGCGGGGTCGGACAAGTTGGCTTGCAGTATCACGGCATGCATGGCCGGGTCAGGTGGCTCTGACACCACCGTATGTTGTTGCATCAGCCGCTGCCGGTGTGGGGCACTGCGCGGGAAAGGGATGCATTTTCCCAGCAAAGCCTGAGCCGATTCCGGGCTGACATGGGTGCAGCGTAGCTGCTGTTGTACAGGCTCCAGTTGCCACAAGCTGATAAAGGGGCGCTGCAGGGTATGCACTGCAATGCCCAGGATGTGATCAATCCGCTGGTTCAATGGCAGCACCTGGGTGCTGGTCGAGCTGACCATGGTACGCAAGCTTTCCCCTTGCTGGATCAGCCGATGGCTGGCTGCCGCGGTGCGTCGTTGCCCTGCGCGGATCACGGTAGCCAGCCAGCCGGCCAGCCCCAGCAGCAAGCCACAAAACAGCAGAACGGGTAGCCACAGCCGCTGCAGCATGCGTGCTCCTGGCTGCTGGACTTGCCAGACCAGGTAGCCGAGCGTGCTGTTGTCGGGTGTCAGCAGAGGGATATAGGTGGGCTTGGCCGGATCCGGACGGGCCTGCAGGGTGAGCCGGTCCAGGACCAGCTCCTTGCGGATGGCGTCGAGATACTGCGCTGAGATTTGCCGGTAGAACACCATATAGCGATGTGAGCGCGCAACATTACCGGCGGTTTGCTTCTGTATGGGCATGAAGGCCACCCAGTAGTAGTAATTGCCTTCTCGCAAAACAATGGACTGGGCGCGGGAGACGGAAGTGCTGGGGTGACGAGTCGCACTTTGCAGGGTGCTCCAGCCCGGCAGCACGGTGGCGCTGCGGAAACTGCGCTCGTGGCCCTGCTGCAGAACGTAATACAGCAAGGCGTTATCGGGGTCGAAAATGGCCGCCGTATCAATCTGGAAGTCCGAGTAGATGGTCGGGGTCAGATTGGAGCGTAGCCACACCAGATCAGGTGCACTGTCGTCGGGGATGTGGATGGCCATGTCATCCCATACCGCGTAATCCCGCAGCTGTTTGACCAGCAGTGTTTGTTCCGCCAGCAAGCGGGTGCGCAGTTGCTGGTTGGTGTGCAGGGTGAAACTTTGATCCTGCCAGCGGGCGGCCAGCCACACCATCAGCATGAAGCCGGACAAGGACAGCATGACCAGCAGGCTGAACGGGACCAGCGGCTTGAGCAGGGTGTCGCGGGTGAGTCTTGGCACGCAGACCTCAAGAAATCATGAACCTATGATTCCCATTATAGGTGGCATGCAGGAAACTGACAGCTCTGCGCGCCTTACAGCGGAATGGTCAGCAGGTCTTGGCCTTGCGCCGGAGCGGCTTCATAGCTCTCCAGACTGCTTTCGACAGTCGGCAGAATGGCTGCGACCGTGAAGTAAGGTTTCTGAATGACCTCGGAATCACGGATGGCATCAATCAGGGCATAGTAGGAAGGCAGATCATTGGTTTCCAGCATGATGATGTCGCTGACCTGGGCCGAAAAATACTCACCGTCAAAGAAGCGGACGTTGACCGCAGGGAAGCGGGCAAACACCGGAAACAGCTGCTGGGCAATGTACTCGCTGCGCGCTCGCCGGGACAGGGCCAGCCAGGCGGGGGTGGCGTTCAGATGAATGAAAAAGGTGTGCTTGAACATGGCCGGCAACCCGCTGCAAGGATGTGAGGCGGGCCATTCTGGCCTCGACGGGCTTGCCCTGTCAATGCCGTCAGCGTGCTGTCAATGCGCGTCACTACTGATGTTACCGGCGCGTGTCTTTTTCATGACGGTCAGCAGGGGCAGGACCAGCAACATCACCAGCCCAAAGCCAAAGAACAGCTGCTCGTACGACAGCATGGCGGCCTGTTTGCTGATCTGGTTGCTCAAGGTGGCCAGGGCACGAGCCTTGGCCACCCCTTCCGACAGAGAGAGGCTGGCAAAATGCTGCTGCAGTGCCAGCAGGCGCTCCTGGGTGGCTGGGTCGTTCAGTGCCGTATGCACCAGCAGACTGGAGCGATTGGCGTTTTGCAGGCTGCTCAGCAAGGTGGCCGAGACGGCGATGCCCACACTGCCACCCAGCTGGCGGCACAGGTTGTAAATCCCGGTTGCATTCGGCGTTTCATGCAGCGGGATGTTGGCCATGGCCACGCTGCTGAGCGGCACAAAGATCAGCCCGAGCCCGATGCCTCGCAGCACCAGGGGCCAGAAAAAGTCATCTGCACCCGACAGGGTGGTGAAGTGCTGATGCTGCCACATGGAGAACAGGAAGATCACCACGCCAGTGAAGATGATGCGGGTGGGCTTGACCCCACGCTGCAACAGTTTGCTCGACATCATCATCATGATGCCGCTGGCAATGGCGGAAGGCAGGATGGCCATGCCGGTCTGCCAGGCATTGAAGCCCATCAGGGTCTGTACATATACCGGAAACACAAACACCGTACTGTACAGGGCCGCGCCCAGAATGAAGCCAAAGATCATGCCCGCCGCAAACTGCTTGTCCTTGACCACGCGGACATCCACAATCGGATGCTCGATTTCCAGCTGACGGATGATAAAAGCAGACAGTCCCAGAATACTGGCCACGATATAGGCGATGACCTCATTGGATTCCAGCCACTCCAGCCGTTCGCCCCGCTCCAGCAAGGTTTGCAATGCCCCGACGCCGATCGCCAGCAGCAGCAAGCCGATATAGTCCACCGACTCAGCTTTCTTGCCATGCTTCGAGTCCGGCACAAACTGCAGGCTCAGCAGCAACGCCAGCGCGCCCAGCGGAACGTTGATGTAGAAAATCCACGGCCAGGAGTAGTTTTCGGTCAGATAGCCGCCGACAGTAGGCCCCAGCATCGGGCCGACCATGATGCCCAGGCCGAAGATGGCGAATGCACTGCCCATTTCCTGCGGCGGGAACACTTCGGACAAGGTGCTTTGCGCGGTCGACAGCAGACCGCCACCACCCAGACCTTGCACGATGCGCCAGAACACCAGCCCACCCAGCGAGGTGGCATTGCCGCACGCCACAGAGGAGACGATGAAGACAATGATGGAGAACGCAAAATAATTACGCCTGCCAAACTGGACCGACAGCCAGCCGGAGATGGGCAGCACGATCACATTGGCCACCACATAGCCAGTCGACACCCAGGCAATCTCGTCCAGCGTGGCTCCCAGGGTACCCATCATGTGCGGGATGGCAACGTTGACGATGCTGGTGTCCAGCAGCTCCAGCACTGAAGCCAGCGTCACGGTGAGGGCAATGATATAGCGGCTGGCGTACTGCGATTCCTTGCTGGTGGTGCGTGCCAGACCCGGTAGCCAGGGCTTCATGCGGTCACTTCCTGACGATCCGGCTGGCTGAGGCGCTGCTTGAGCTGACGGCGGAAGCGGGCAGTCCAGAGCGCCAGCAGTGCAAAGCTGCCATACAGAATGAAGGGCGAGATCGCCAGATAGTGGGCGATGGGCAGGCTCCAGGCCAGGCTGCTGCGCAGCGCGGCCTCGGCCAGCATACCGCCGCCCCACACCAGCGTCATGGTGCGCAGCGCTTGCTGCATCACCGGGTGGGATTGTCGTTGCTGGAAGCGCAGAAGTGCTTCGTGACCCTCACGTCGCAGGGTGGCTTCCGCCAAGTGGTACAACACGGGCCGACGTGCCAGCAGACTCAGCAGGGCCAGTACCCCCAGCACACCGGTGATCAGCGACTCACGCACCAGCAGCAGGCGCGGGCTTCCCCCCAGCAGCAAGGCCAGCAGCGACAGCGCAATGCCCAGCAAGCTGACCAGAGACAAGGCATCCAGCCGGCGGTGCCACAGCCATTCCACGCCGCTCCACAACAGGGAGGGCAGCGCGGCATAGATCAGGGCACGGGTGTCGCCGACGCTGGACGACCAATGCTGGTAAATCCACAACGGCAACAGGATGTTGACCGCCAGATCAAGCAGCAGCATGCGGCGCTTGAGCAGGGCCTCCATTACATGACCACCGTTGCGACCACACTCATGCCCGGGCGCAGGGGGTAGTGTGCCGGGTCCAGCTTGTTCAGGCGAATCTTCACCGGCACCCGCTGTACCACCTTGGTGAAATTGCCGGTGGCGTTGTCAGGCGGCAACAAGGAAAAGCGTGCACCGGTGGCGGCAGACACCGAATCCACTTCACCTTCAAATGCATGGCCGGGGTAGGCGTCCACTTCGACTTCAACCTTCTGCCCGGCGTGGATGCGGCCGATATCGGTTTCCTTGAAGTTGGCGGTGACCCACAGGTCATTTTCCGGCACCAGCGACAGCAAGAGTTGGCCGGGCTGCACCAGTTGGCCGGGCTCCAGCGATTTTTTGCTGACCCGGCCGGCGACGGGGGCCTTGATCTGGCTATAGCTGAGCTGCAAGGCGGCGTAATCCCGTGCGGCACGGGCGGATTGCACGCGTGCTTCGGCCTGCTTCAGGTTGGCGCCGCCGACCTGCACCTGCTCGCCGGCAGCGTGGGCATTGCTGCGCATGGCCTGCAGATTGGCTTCGGCAGCTTGCAGATTGGCTGCTGCGGCGTCCAGCTGTTGCGGCGGCAGGAATTTTTGCGCCACCAGAGACTGGATACGCTGGTAGTCCTTGCGCGCCTTGTCGGCGTTGGCTGCCGCCTGCTGGATGTTGGCGCGCGCAGCAGAGGCATTGGCTTCTGCCACGCTGATCTGCGCCTGGATCTGTCCGGTCTGGCCCTTTTGCCCGACGGCAGCCTGGGCGGCGGCCAGCTCGGCTTCGGCCTGGTTCAGGCGTGCCTGCAAGTCACGGATGTCCAGCACGGCAATGACGTCCCCAGCTTTGATCAGCTGGTTGTCACGCACACTGATCTGGTCGATATAGCCACCGATCTTGGGCAGCACCGGCACAATATGGCCTTCGATCTGGGCATTGTCCGTGCTGACATAATGGTTACCATGCCACCACTTGTAGCCGAGACCGGCGCCAATGCCGAGGGTGGCCAGCAGCAAGACCAGACGGGCTTTGTTCTGTTTCTTCGGCGCAGCAGGGGTATCCATGGGGTCAGTTCCGCTCAGGGTGGGCGCGCAGGCCGTTCAGTTGCAGATTCAGATGGAAATCCACATAGTCGCGGGGCGTCATGTCGCTCGATTCGAACGCAGCGAAAGAATGCAGCCAGATGTGATACAGCAGGATAGGCGCGATCAGGTTGCGTGCCGCCAGCAGGGTGTCCATCGGGCGGAATTCGCCGGAAGCCACGCCTTTGTCCAGCACACTGGCAAACAGACGGCGGCCACGCAATACCACCTCTTGATGATAGAAAGCAGCAATCTCTGGATACTGGTTGCCGTCTGACAGCATGACCTTGGTCAGGCACACGCCTTTGCGTTCCAGCAGTTTTTCGACCCAGCTGTGGGTCAACGCCTTTAATAACTCGGTGGCACTGCCTTCAAAGCTGGCGACGCGGGACTCTCCCAGCTCCAGCATCGGTACTACCATCTCGCGGATGGCGCTGAAGAACAGCTCTTCCTTGCTATCGAAATAAAGGTAAACCGTGCCTTTGGTGACGCCCGCCAGTTTGGCGACCTCATCCAGCTTGGTGGCGGCAAAGCCACGCTGCGTAAACAGGGTCAGTGCGGCGTCGATGATTTCCTGGGGGCGGGCGTCTTTGCGCCGTTGCCAGCGGGTTGAGGTGTCGGTCATGGTCTTTGAAAATAACTAACTGGTAAGTTATTTTAATGGTGTGGCAATGGAAGTCAAGCATTCCTTGCCTGCTTTGAAATGCTGCCAGCCCGTTACAGTCATGTATAATCAGTCGTTTAGCTTGAATCGCGCACCTTTGCCAGGTGCGCCGTAAGGGAAAGAATCATGGAAATCGAACTGCAGAATGCCATCGACAACAATCTGGCAGACCTGACCGAGCGCACCGCGTCGCTCCGGGGGTATCTTTGACTACGACCGCAAAGCGGAACGTCTGGAAGAAGTAGACCGGCTGCTGGAAGACGCCGCCATCTGGAATACTCCGGAAAAAGCGCAAGAGCTGGGTCGTGAGAAAAAAGCACTGGAAGGCGTGGTGCTGATGCTGGCCCGTGTGGACCAGACCCTGCGCGATGCACGCGAACTGTTTGACCTCGCCAAGCTGGAAGACGATACCGACACCATCGCGGCGGTGCAGGACGACATTCAGGGAGCGCAGGCGGAAATCGAGAAGCTGGAATTCCGCCGCATGTTCAGCAATCCGCAAGATCCGAACAGCTGCTTTGTGGACATCCAGTCCGGTGCCGGTGGTACCGAAGCGCAGGATTGGGCGGGCATGCTGTACCGCATGTATACCCGCTATGGTGAGCGCAAAGGCTTTACGGTAGAGGTGCTGGAAGAGTCCGAGGGCGAAGTGGCGGGCATCAGCAGCGCCACCCTCAAGCTGACTGGCGAATACGCCTACGGTTTCCTGCGCACCGAGACCGGGGTGCACCGGCTGGTGCGGGTGTCACCGTTCGACTCCAATGCCCGTCGCCATACTTCGTTTGCCAGCGTGTTCGTTTATCCGGAAGTGGATGACAGCATTGAGGTGGACATCAACCCGGCAGACCTGCGGGTGGATACCTACCGCGCCAGCGGTGCCGGTGGTCAGCACATCAACAAGACCGACTCTGCGGTGCGGATTACCCACTTGCCGACCAATATCGTGGTGCAGTGCCAGAACGACCGCTCGCAGCACAAGAACCGTGCCGAAGCGATGAGCATGCTGAAGGCTCGTCTGTACGAGCTGGAGCTGCGCAAGCGCAATGAAGAAAAGCAGGCGCTGGAAGCGGGCAAGTCCGATATTGGCTGGGGCCACCAGATTCGCTCCTATGTATTCGACCAGAGCCGGATCAAGGATTTGCGCACCAATGTGGAAGTGGGCAACCTGAAGAGCGTCATGGACGGTGATCTGGACATCTTCATTGAAGCCAGCCTGAAGCAAGGGGTGTAAGCATGCGTATGCGTTTTGCCGCCCTGGCTTTGCTGTGTCCGCTGCTGGCCTTGGCGCACGGTGGCCATGGCAGTAACCCGGCAGACTGGCCGGAGGCTTACCGCCGCTATGCGGGTAAACCGGCGGAGGTGGTGGCGCGGCAGGCGGATGTTCGCCAGGCCTGGCAAAGCCTGCTGCAGCCGCTGGCAACGCAATACCCCTGGCTGGCGCAGTTCGGTACGCAGCGCCCCAGCGAGCTGGCTGGCTTCAATGCCCGCCTGTATCTGCTGTACGAAGGTTGCCGTCCGGATGATTGCGATGGCGAGCGCTACCTGATGCTGTTTGACCCTAATAGCGGCAAGGCCTGGGCCGCGCTGCGGCTGGATCAGCACGCAGAGGGCAAGACTGCAGCCACCCGCATCCAGTGGCTGGGCGCGCCTGACGAGCCCACGCTGACCTATATGGCGAGCCACCTGTTTGAATTTGCCGATTGAGCGATCAATCGCCCCTGTTTATTTGGATTTGAGACCGGACCCATCATGACTGACAAGCACGCGCCCGACGCCGCGCAGGAACCCGTCAACGAAAACCAGATCATTGCCGAACGTCGGCAGAAGCTGACCGAGCTGCGTCAGCATGGTGTGGCCTTCCCCAACGACTTCGATCGCACCCACTACGCTGCAGACCTGCACGCCGCTTACGACGAGTTGGATAACGAGGCGCTGGAAGCCAAGCAGGTGGAAGTGGCCGTGGCAGGACGCATGATGCTCAAGCGCGTGATGGGCAAGGCGGCGTTTGCGACGGTGCAGGATAGTGGCGCACGCATTCAGCTGTTCATTGGGGTTGACCAGGTTGGCGCTGATGCGCTGGCGGCATTCAAGCATTGGGACATGGGCGACATCCTCGGTGCCCGTGGCACCATGTTCAAGACCAAGACCGGCGAACTGTCGGTCAAGGTGACAGAGATTCGTCTGCTGGCCAAGGCGCTGCGCCCGTTGCCAGAGAAGCATCATGGTTTGACCGATACCGAGCAGAAGTATCGCCAGCGCTATCTGGACCTGATCACCAACGAGCACACCAAGCTTACCTTCATCCGCCGCTCCCGCATCATTCAGGGTGTGCGCGAGTTCATGACCGCGCGTGGCTATCTGGAAGTGGAAACGCCGATGATGCACCCGATACCGGGCGGCGCCAATGCCAAGCCGTTTGTGACCCATCACAACGCGCTTGACATGCCGCTGTACCTGCGCATTGCACCGGAGCTGTACCTCAAGCGTCTGGTGGTGGGGGGCATGGAGAAGGTCTTCGAGATCAACCGCAACTTCCGTAACGAAGGCATGAGCACGCGGCACAACCCCGAGTTCACCATGATGGAGTTCTACGAGGCCTACCGCGACTACCGCTACATGATGCAGATTACCGAAGACGTGATCCGCCATGTCGCCAAGCAGACCCTCGGCACCACCCATATTCAATACCAAGGCAAGCCGCTGGACCTGTCCAAGCCGTTCGCCCGCTTCACCGTCAGCGAAGCCATTCGCCACTATCACCCCAACTACACGGCCGAGCAGCTGAACGACCGCGCCTTCCTCAAGGAAGAAATCAAGCGCGTGGGCGGCAAGCCGGTGCTGACCGATGGTATCGGTGGCCTGCAGTTCTCCCTGTTTGAAGAAACCACCGAGCAACTGCTGTGGGAACCGACCTATATTGTCGATTACCCGGCAGAAGTGTCACCGCTCGCCCGCGCGATGGACAGCGACCCGCGCTATACCGAGCGCTTCGAGCTGTTCATGGTGGGCCGCGAGCTGGCCAACGGCTTCTCCGAGCTGAACGATCCGGAAGACCAAGCCGAGCGCTTCATGGCTCAGGTCCGCGCCAAGGATGCGGGCGACGACGAAGCCATGCACTTCGACGCCGACTACATCCGCGCACTGGAACACGGCATGCCACCGACCGGCGGCTGCGGTATCGGCATTGACCGACTGGTCATGCTGCTGACCGACAGCGCCTCCATTCGCGACGTGGTGCTGTTCCCGCAGATGCGTCCGGAGTAAGTGGCGACGCGAGCGCTATATTACATACAACAACACCGCCTTTTGGCGGTGTTGTTGTATGTGGCGCTGGAAGAGCGGGGCCAATTTTGTCAGAGTCCCCCTGTGAGCAAGCCCAGAAAGGGGAT
>NZ_JAYREC010000008.1:0-68454 GCF_041909055.1 Leeia sp.
ACAAAACCCCGAACGCATCGCCCAGCTCCAGCAAACCCTGGACAACAACGCCAAATGGCAACCGGGTGGCAACGGCCAACTGCTCCTCACCGCCGTCAGCGGCGCCTTCAGCAGCAACGTCACCGGCAGCGGTGGCGACCTGCTACGCGGAGCCACCATCAACTACCTGCAAGGGCTGGGCGCACGCGAAGTCAAACAGATCGCCGACCAGCTCGACTCCGAAGTCGCCCGCACCGCCCTGCACGGCCTGCTCGCCTGCGCAGGAGCCGCCGCACAAAACCAGAGCTGCGGCAGCGCCGCACTAGGTGCCAGCAGCTCGGTCGTCATCAACAACCTGCTCGACAGCCTCAGCGGCAAAGACAGCAGCACGCTGACGGCAGAGCAGAAGAAGGCACGGGAAGACGTGGTGAGCAACCTGATCGGAGGCATCACGCAGGCGGCAGGAGGCGACGCTGCGATTGCCACGCTGGCCAGTCGGCTGGAGATGGAGAATAACTATCTCAGCCCAAGCCAGCAGGAGAAGTTCGCGGAAGAGGTAAAGAGGAATTGTCGCCCAGCTTCCAATCCAAATTGTGCGCCTGTTCTTCAGAAATGGAAGGCTCTGTCTTATAAACAAGGTGGACTAGAAACCAAGGAGTCCCAAGAACTTTGGGAGCAGTATGTCCTTGGAATGTATGAGAAGGAATTAGTACCTGCATGCCATAATGATGCAGCTTGCCTGAAATACCTTGATGGTCGGAGAATATTTGACACCCTTGCCTATGCCAATGACGCAGAGGGATTTGGGGCAAGCATTAAGTCTGGCAAGATTGCCATCAATTATGCAAAAGCAACATGGAGCATTAAAAACCCGAGTACAAGATCACTCGCAATGGAGGCATTTTCTGACGTCATGACGTTGGCCGATGTTGGCGCATTGGTCAAACTTCCGAAGTTAACAAGGTCGACTGAAGCCGCTGGTCATGCCAACCCTGGTGGTAAAGTAGAGAATCCGGCCCCCGAACACATGCCAGAAGTTAGCTTTTGTACTGGTGGTGCTTGCTTTGTTGCCGGTACCGTCATCCACACCGATCAAGGGCCCAAAGCGGTAGAAACCTTCCAGACCGGTGAAATGGTCTGGTCACGCAGCGAGGTGACAGCAGAGTACGGCTGGCGCCCGGTCATCAACACCAAGGCCACGCCTGATCAGCCGATTTATGAAGTCGTGGTCCGGCATATCGACACCGACCAGCACGAAACCCTGCACACCACCTCAGAGCACCCGTTCTGGGTGCTTGGGACCGGCTGGCGTAAAGCCGCCCTGCTGGAAGCTGGCATGCCGCTGATCAACCACGCCGGTGAAGTAATGGAAGTGGTCAGCCAGCACCTGACTGATCGCGTGGAGATGGTATACAACATCGAAGTGGAAGACTTCCATACCTACCACGTGGGCGAGCTGGGTGTGTGGGTGCATAATGCGGATTGTTGTGTAGTTGACATAATTAGCACAGTGAAAAATGACCCTATGCTACTTAAGGTAGCTAGAAATTTATCTGCTCAGGAAAGCAGAGGCATTAACTTCTTAATGGAGGCTATAAGAAAAGGAAACTTTAATCCGGGTGCAGGAACAAAGCAGTTTGGCAAATTGCTGGAATTTAGGCATCCCGATGGTGGGCGTATTTATGCTTTCAGAAATGAGATTGGCCAACTGGAAATTGTTGGTTACTCAGGAAAGAACAAAGCCGAACAACAAAAAGTCATTGATAGAGTTCAGGAAATAATAAGAAAGAGATTTGAATGATATTTGATTTTAGTGAATTTTCTTTGGAGTTCTCTGAGCCACACTACATGGAAATGGAGTTGAATGGCTGCAGTGATATCGATTTAAATATAATTTGTAAGGAAGGTAGATTTTATGCTTGGTTCTTCTCTATTGATAGCATAATGGAGATGCTTAACAGTGCTGACTATGGCAGGAATTATTTCCGTTGTGCTGGATTAATTGTTGTTCATCGTGTCGAATTAAATATTATTATTCGTACGATAAAAAACATTTATCAAGATAGCAAGGGGAATTTGAGCAAATTCTTTCCAGAGATAATCAATGGAAATAATTAATATGTCAGCAAATAGTTGACCATGACAACTGCAAAATATTTAACGATATAATATGAAAATAACATTCGCTGATTTTGATATCATCATGAACGATCATGATTTTGTTGCAATGAAAGAACGGGAGGGGAGGATACTTGATTTTTTCGTGGTACATAATGGCATAAAATTCAGAGTAACGGCCTGTTTGGCGGACGAGATAAAAAATCGCCTGATTAGTCCGCATCATGGAAGAAATTTCTTTTTGGTTCCCGGCATAGTTATCTTGAAGTCTATGAATCTAAGTGATATTTCTGCTGCCCTTTTTGAGATATTCAATGAAAGCGGCTTTATAAATACTTTTCCAGTGGAAGAATAGAACCTCAGCAAGCAGCTCACCCTCAAAGCCGGACAAGACACCAACCTGATTGGTGCCCAGGCCAAAGGCCAGCGCATCGTCAGCCAGACCGGCGGCAACCTCACCATCACCAGCCTGCAAGACAGCAGCGACTACCACAGCCAGAACAGCAGCAGCAGCTTTGGTGTCAGCCTGTGCATTCCGCCCATCTGCGCCGGGGCTTCCAGTGTCAGCGCCAGTACCAGTCGCAGCAAGCTCAACAGCACCTGGCAGAGTGTCACCCAGCAAAGTGGCCTGTTGGCCGGAGATGGCGGCTTCGACGTGCAGGTCGGCCAGCACACCTAGCTCAATGGCGCGGTGATTGCCAGTACCGATGCTGCCGTACGCCAGCAACGTAACCAGCTCAGTACTGCCACACTGAGTGTCACCAACCTGCACAACCACGCCGAATACAGTGGCAGCCAGAGCAGCTTTGGCATCAGCTACAGCGGCGAAGCCCACGACAAGCAAGGCAACCCGGTCGACCGCGAAGGCAAGCCGCTGCAAGACCCCAATGCTCCGGGTTACCAGAGTGGCTGGAACGGCTTCAACGCCGCCCCGCCCATGGTCATGAACGCCAAGGGCCAGGCAGAGAGCACCACCTACGGTGGCATCAGCAGCGCCCGTGTCACCATCCGTGACAACAGCGCCCAGCAAGCCCGCACCGGCCAGGACGGCCTCACCACACTGGCCACCCTCAATACCAACGTCAGCAGCGAACGAGACGGCAGCAACCGCCTCGGCACCATCCTCAACGAACAACAGATCAACGCCAACTACAACATCGTCAGCGCCTTTGGTCAGGAAGTCAGCACCTTCCTCAGCAACCGCGCCAAAGAAAGCGCCGAGGCCCAGAAAGCCCTGGACGAAGAACGCCGTAAAGACCCGCAACAACAAAACCCCGAACGCATCGCCCAGCTCCAGCAAACCCTGGACAACAACGCCAAATGGCAACCGGGTGGCAACGGCCAACTGCTCCTCACCGCCGTCAGCGGCGCCTTCAGCAGCAACGTCACCGGCTCAGCACCGCCACACTGAGTGTCACCAACCTGCACAACCACGCCGAATACAGCGGGCTTTAGCCTTGCTCAAGTCTGTCTTGGCTTACAGCACATCCTCCGTTAGACAGGCCCTAGGTCCGTGCCGGGATGGTCAGCCCACGCTGTACCGCGGGGCGGTTGCGGAAGGTGTCCAGTGTGCGCAGGAGGTGGGGGAATTGGTCGATGTGGACCAGCTCGCCTGCGCCGTAGAAGCCAATGAGGTTGTTCACCCAGGGGAAGATGGCGATGTCGGCGATGGTGTAGTCTTCGCCCATGATCCAGCTGCGGTTTTGCAGGCGTTCGTCCAGCACCTTGAGCAAGCGGCGGGATTCTGCCACATAGCGGTCGCGCGGGCGCTTGTCTTCGTAGTCTTTGCCAGCAAATTTGTGAAAGAAGCCGAGCTGGCCAAACATCGGGCCGATGCCGCCCATCTGGAACATCAGCCATTGGGTGGTGTGGTAGCGGGCGGCGGCGTCCTGCGGCAGGAGCTGGCCGGTTTTGTCGGCCAGATAAAGCAGGATGGCGCCGGACTCGAACAGGGCCAGCGGTTGGCCGCCGGGACCGTTCGGGTCGAGGATGGCGGGGATTTTGTTGTTCGGGTTGAGTGACAGGAATTCCGGCGAGAGCTGGTCGTTGCTGTCGAAGCTGACCAGGTGCGGCTCGTAGGGCAGCCCGGTCTCCTCCAGCATGATGGAGACTTTGACACCATTGGGGGTGGGCAAGGAGTACAGTTGCAACCGATCCGGGTGCTGTGCGGGCCATTTCTGGGTGACGGGGAAATCATTCAGTGTGCTCATCGGGGTTCCTGAAGGCGAAAGCAAAGGGACTATCTGCGTGATGGGGGTCAGACCACAGCATACGCGGATAGTGTGCTCATGCAAGGGCCGATCCGGACGGTTGCCGAAGAGCTACAGAGGGTGGCCGCAGGCATAGCACAGTACCGCCTGATGCTGCCGGGCGGACAGGTTCAGCAGCTGCAGCACAGAGTCGTCCATAAAGGCACCAATCGGTACGCCGCCCAGCTTTTGTGACGCGGCTTCCATGTCCAGCGCCAGCATGTGGGCGCCGGCTTCCAGCAGCATGAAGCGCCCGCCGCGCTCTCCGTATTTGGCAGTCAGGCTGTCGCTACGGGCGATCAGGAAGAACATCACCGCTGGGGGCTGTGCCCAGTCCACCCCGATAATGCAGGCAAGCTGCGCCCAGTCCGGTGCTGCACCGAGTGGCACCAGCCCGTGCTGCTCGGGGTCGTACCAGGCCAGCTGCCCCGTATGCGAGGCTGCCAGTGTGACGTTCAACAGCGCCACATAAAGCTGTAGCGGGTATTTGCCACCGCCGGAGGGCAAGGCATGGCGGCCATCCGGCCCGACCCGAAACGGCCGCAGCAGGCTGGACAGTTGCTGCGCACTCAGGGGTTTGTCCTTGAAATGGCGCTGGCTGCGCCGACGTGACCAGACCGATTCCAGACGGGAGGCGGCCTTGGGTAGCAGCAGGCTACCCTGCACATGGATGGGGCGGTATGGGCGGTAGGCTTGGGCCGCGTCAATGGCGATACGTTCACGCAGCACCAGCGCCCGGCTTGGGGTCAGGCTGCTGTTATCCCAGAACAGGCGGAACAGGGGTGCGGAATCGGGAGTATCGGTCATGGCAGGGGTAGCTACCGTTCAGCCCAAGGGGTGGGGCAAGGGGTTGGGAAAGGCGGTGTGGCTCACCTCACCGGGATAGCGCCAGGCCACATCACGGCAGCGACCGCCCAGAAACGGGGCGCGCTCGTCTGCATGCAGCCCGGACAGCTGCGGCGCCAGTACCCGCATCACCCGAATACCTGTCGCCGCCACATCCGGGGGGGTCAGCTCGCGGTAGTACAGATCAATTCCCGCCACCGCCAGCTGAACTCGTAACTGCTGCAGCACCGATACCGTGGACAATGGAGGCGGCGTATCCCTCTCGGAGGGGACACTCACCGGTCTCCGGTGCCGCACCAGCGCCGTACGCGGCCACAGCTCAGGACGCAAGGTGTAGAAGGCCGCGTGCTGGTCAAAGCGGCGCAGGGCGTGCGGCTCCGGCAGCGGTGCCTTACCGTGCTGGCGCTGCATGTGGGCGGCAAAGGTCAGCCCCTGCGCCCACTCCAGCCAGGCCTTGTCCAGCGCTCCCTGCCGCGTATGGCGGCAGGCAATGCCAAAGGCGTAACGCAGGCGGCCCTGTATCGGCCAGCCGCCCGCGACGGCAATCACCGGGTGCGGGTTCCAGGCTTGGGTCAGGTCATACGCAGCGACATCGGCACCCAGCTGTTCTGCCTGTGCCTGCAGCGACTCCGGCAGGGGAATTTGTCTGCCCCCCAGGCCATTGAGCCAGGTGCAGGTGAGGGCATCACGCTCCAGCACTTCCTGCGTAGCCCGCAGCAACCCCAGCCATGGCCCTTCTGCGGCATCAGAACAGGCGGCCAGGCCACTGGAGGTGGAAGGCAGGCGCGCCTGCCCTTGTCGCGGCCCGAGACCCACCCACTCCTGTGGTACCCATACCGTCTGGTTATCGGCAAGGTCATACACGCTGCAAAACAGGTCATCCGTGCTGCGCGGCAGCGGCCAGGGGAAGCCGGGCTGCTGCCGCTGCGCTTCGCTATAGGGTGCAAAGGCGCTTTCATCCAGCACGCGGTCACTCACGCCCAGTGACGCACGGGTTCGCACCGGCAAACGTACCAGCGCGGCGGCATGGCGTTCCAGTGCCTCGGCAATGGCAGCGGTCATGGCCGTTTGCGCGTTGTAGCCCACTGCGCCGGAGATGGTTTGCCATGGGTTCTGTGGCTCTTCCGGCACGGCAGCGTTGTACACGCCCGGCCAGTCGCTGGCGTGTGGTTCCAGCAGATGGCAAAAGGGTAACAAGCCAGTATGCGGGTGAACGCAGCGCTGCAGCAGATGGCGAGAAAGCGGGGTGGGTGCGGGAATCATCAACACGTGCAGGCGGGTATCACTCGACCGACCAGAGCCAGAGTTCTGCACACCCAGCCGCAAACAAGATAGCGGCCCAAACAAAGGCCATCAGCATGCCTTTGAGTACGCTGCGTTTATGTGTGGCATACACACAGGCAAACAGGGCAATCCAGCCCCCCAGAGACAGCAGGACCGAAGGCAGCCCTTGTTTCAGCCATAGCGCAATACCCAGCAGTACGGGTAAAGCAAGGAAGCCCAGCAGCCCCAACCCCACCTTGTGGGCCACGGAGGCTTTGGGGCTGTCTGACTCAAGTGCGGCATCCTGCACCCGCCCCCCTTGAGTCAGGCGGACAAAATGAACGGTGGTCGCAATGCAGCCTGCGCCTGCTGTGACAAGAGTACAAGTACAGGTGGTTGTGGTACATCCGCCACTTGCCGCAGAAAGGGTGTTGTCGCGGGCCTGGCGGTGAAAAGGGCTGGGTAATCGGTACATTGTCAGGATTCCGCCAAGGTTAGGCGCGCCACGGTGTGCTTCTCGTAGAGGACGCACCAAGCATGTCATGTTGTGTTGCCAAAGAGGTCACCACGACCATCGCTAATGAATCCAGATGCTGATCTCCACCGCACCCACTGCGGCCATGATCAGCAAACTGACGATGGCCACCACCACGCCTTTTTGTGTCCGGCGCTTGTTGGCATCGTAAACCAGCGCAAACAGACCGATCCAGCCGCCCACTGCCAGTACCAGACCCAACACCGGATTGCGTTCACCCAATGCCACGGCCACCAGTGCCACCAGCGGCAAGGCAAAGAAACCCAGTATCGCCAGCCCGACCTTATTCCCGGATGGCTGGGCTGCGGCCGTGGGTTCCGCCCCCCCTTCCGAGGCAGCCGGGGCTTGCGCCAGCCCGGCGAAGTGTACCGAGGTGGCAATGCAGGTTACCCCGGCAGTCACCAGCGTGCAGCAGCAGGTGGTGGTGGTCGAGCCGCCCCCCGCTGCAGAGAGGGCATTGTCGCGAGCCTGGTGATGAAAGGGGCTGGGTAATCGGTACATGGGTTTATTCCCGGTTTTTCAAGGTATCCACGGCAAAGGCAAGGCCGCGGCCAGTGGCGCAGCCACCTCGCCATGACACACCGGGCACCACGGCAGACGGTACACCGTGGAGCGCTGGGTCTGCAGGGTGGTGAGGTCCATGCTTACACTTTGTTCCATCCACTGCGCCCAACCTGCCTGACGCCGCAAGGGTGCAAGGATCAAGGCGGCCAGCAAGGCCCAGTGCTGCTGCACCTGCGGTGAGGCTGGCAAAGGAACATCGCCCCAGCGATGGGCCACCCGGTTGGACAGGCAATGAATACAGGCGGTTTCCCCTGGCACCACATAGGGCCCGATCACCAGGGTGTGATGATAGGCAATATCCACCCACAAATGTGGCTGTTGCAATGCCAATGCAGGGTAGCGGGTCACGCAGTCCATCCAGCTGGCGTTGCTGCGGATCAGCAGTACGGTATCGGCCTGATCCGGTTCCGCCACCCATTGCAGCCCACTGTCGCCATCACGCTGCAAAGCCGCCATCAGAGGCTCACAAGCTTCCCCCATCCAGCATAACGCCACCCGCTGCGGGCGCTGCACGGCACGTGGGGAGACAATGGCTCCCACCCGGCGCAACTGACGTAGCGCGGCCTGACAGGCGGCTTGATCCTGCAGGGTGTGTAGTGTGTTCTGTTGCCAGGCATCAGCAATCTGGCGCGCAACCGAAGCAGGCGTGGCTTCATCCACCGCGTACACTTCGTCGGCACCGCCGGAGAGGAACAGCATGTCGTCCTGCATGAAGACGGTCCAGCCCGGGTGAGGCTGCCAACCATCCTGTGTGGCTAAATCTGGTGCATCCGCGGGCAAGGGCATATTATCCTGTGCGTGACTTTACAGCCATTTACCCACACGCTACCTGAGCCCACCCCGAGATGCAACATCACAATGACATGAAACTGGTGATGCGTGCCTGGCTACACATGCTGCTGCTGGGTGGCTTGTTCTTTGTCGGCTATCCGCTGACCAACCAGTGGGCCTCACATCAGCAAGCGGCGGTGCTGACCACCTCGCTGGACCGGCTGATCCCGTTCTGGGGCTGGATGATCTTCCCCTATCTGAGCATCAACCTGCTCTACCCGTGCAGCTTCTTCCTGCACCGTGACCAACCCAGCCTGCAACGCTTCAGTCTGCAGCTGCTGCTGGTACAAGGTGCAAGTCTGCTGGTGTTCTGGCTCTACCCCACCACCCATGCCCTGCCCCGTCCCAGCACGACAGGATTTGCGGGGCTGCTGCTGGCCCAGCTACAGCAGTTTGACCGCCCCTACAATATGCTGCCCTCACTGCATGTCGCGGTACTGGTGGTGCTGTGGCACCATCCGCTGCGCCATCAGTTACCGTGGGGTGGACGGCTGGTCTGGCACACCGTGGCCCTGCTGATTCTGAGCTCTACCCTGCTGACCCGGCAGCATCAGCTGCTGGATGTGTTGGCGGGATTGGCGGTGGGTGGCCTGGGTTTGGCGCTGTTTCCCTACCGGCCTCCTGTCCGGGGTGAATAGACTGGTGTAGCATCGCCTCTCTCGACCCGGATAAGGCCTCAGATGCTCTTCCCCGACCGCTTTTCCACCCCGCGCACCGGACAGGAAGGCCCTTATCAGTTCCGGCTGCTGTGCCCTGCCGATGTGACGGCAGACCATAAAGCGGTGATGGCGGCAGCCGAGCGCATTCGCGGGGTCTTCGGCCCGGACAATCACTGGCCACCCGCCACCCTGACCGAAGCGGATAATCTGGCGGACCTGCAACGCCATGAACAGGACAGCCTGAACCGGCTGAACTTTGCCTACAGCATCTGGCAGGATGAGCACTACGCCGGTTGCACGTATATCAAGCCGTTCAAGAGTCGCCTTGAAATAGATGCGCGGCGAGGACGCTTCCGCGAGCTGTGTTATCTGTGGGTCAGCAATGACTTTATGGCTCAGGACGCGGCCATCTACCAGCACACCCGGCACTGGATAAACCAGCATTTCCCACTTCGCCAGCCCGTCTGGCCGGGTCGGGAATGGGATTGGGCGCAGTGGGCTGCACTGGCCTCCGCCTGACCCAGGAAGACCATTCAAAAGCGGGTGGTCAGGCTCACCCATTGGTCCGGCATCAGCCCAACCAACAAGGCCTCTACACGCTTGTCCCAACCCAGCAAGATGGCGACACCCAGCAGCATCAACAGTAGACCAAAGCCCTGCTGCAGGCGGTAGGCATGTTTGAGTACGCGCTCCCTGACCCGCAGGAAGGCAGCGCGCGAGGCGTAAGCGGCCAGCACCAGCGGAATCGCCGCGCCAAGGCCAAAGGCCGCCAGCGTCACGGTGCCTTGCAGCGCGTGGCCTTCAGTGGCGACCAGGGTCAGCGCTGAAATCAGCAGCGGGCCGGAACAGGGGCTCCAGACCAGGCCCAGTACCGCACCCAGACCAAAAGCCCCGGCCAGCGAGGCCGTATCCAGGCGCGCGGACCACCGGTTTGCGCCATTGGCCACGGGGCTGATCCAGCGGCTGAAACCGTCGCGCAAACCCGGCAATAGCAACACCAGCCCCAGCAGCAACAGTATCCCGCCACCGAATTGGCGCAGGCGGGCATCATTCAACCCCAGCAAGGGCCCGGCTGTACCCAGCAGTAGCCCGAGTACGGCAAACGCGGTCACCATGCCCAACCCCATCACCAGCGGGCCAGCGCGATGCCGTTGCAGACTGCCGCCCGCTACCAGGGGCAGCAGCGGGAATACACAGGGGCTGAGGGTGGACAGCCCGCCTGCCAGTATGGCCAGCAGCCATGGCCCCATACTCTGCCACACCATCTCAGCGTGCCACGGCGGTGAGCAGTGCGGCTTTCAACGGCGCCACCTCGGTATAACCGCCCTGGCGCGCTGTTTCCTGCTTGCCCCGGAACACCACCAGCGTGGATTGCGCCCGAATCTGCATACGTTGCTTCAACGCTGCTTCGGTGTCGTAGTTTGCCACCAGCAAGGTCACGTCCTTGAGCTGGGCATCCTGCTTCATGGCCTGGAAGGACAGCGACTGCGCACGACAGGTCGGGCACCAGTCGGCATGGAAATGGACCGCCACCGGCTTGCCTTCAGCCTGCAACGTTTGCAGTGCAGCGGCACTGTAGGGTTTGATCTCCAGCGCATGGGCCATCTGGCTCATCAGCCACAGCGGCAATGTCAGCAGCACAGCAGTCAGGGAAGGGATTCGAAACATGGGTGCAGCTCCTGAAAACAGAGGGATATTGACCCTTGGTCGGCGTCCACGCCCATTTCTTGCACGGCGGCCATCCGCGTCAATAAAAAAAGGCACCCGCAGGTGCCTTTTTGACTAATCACTCAACCGCTTAGCTGCGGCTGGTGACTTCCAGCAGGTGGTAACCGAACTGGGTCTTGACCGGACCTTGCACGGTACCGACATCGGCGCTGAACACCACGCGGTCGAATTCCGGCACCATCATGCCCGGGCCAAAACGGCCCAGATCGCCGCCCTGACGGCCGGACGGGCAGCTGGAGTGCTGGCGGGCCAGCTCGGCGAAATCAGCGCCGCCTTCAATCTGGGCCTTGAGCTCCAGACATTGGGCTTCGCTGTTGACCAGGATGTGGCGTGCGGTGGCTTGAGGCATGCTGTACTCCAGAAACAATCAAAAAAAGTAATTATACCTGTTGCCACGGCCCTGTGCTGACACCGCCGCCGGGCGGTCAGCCCGCCTTTTTCATCTGCTCACGCAATTCTCGGCGCAGGATCTTGCCGACATTGGTTTTCGGCAGCTCGGTGAGGAAGCGGACCCGCTTGGGAATCTTGTAGCCGGTGAGGTATTTGTGAGCGAACTTGAGCACCTCGGCTTCATCCAGATTCGGGTCTTTCTTGACGATGCAGACCATCACCACTTCGCCGGAGTGTTCATCCTGCGCCCCGATCGCGGCCACCTCCAGAATGCCGGGATGCTGCGCCAGCACGTCTTCGATCTCGTTCGGGTAGACATTGAAACCGGAGACCAGAATCATGTCTTTCTTGCGGTCCACAATCTTCAGGAAGCCATCCGGCGTCATCACCGCCACATCGCCGGTCGCCACATAGCCCCGTTCATCCAGCACCTTGGCGGTTTCTTCCGGTCGATTCCAGTAGCCGCGCATCACTTGGGGCCCCTTGATACACAGTTCACCCGGGGTGTCGAAACCCACCGGCTGGCCATTGTCATCGCGCAATTCAACGTCGGTAGACGGGATCGGCACACCGATATAGCCATTGTATTCCGCCAGATTCAGCGGGTTGATCACCGCGGCGGGCGAGGTTTCGGTCAACCCATACGCTTCGATCAGCGAGCAGCCCGTCACCGCTTTCCAGCGCTCGGCAACGGCGCGCTGGGTGGCCATGCCACCGCCCAGCGTGATTTTGAGCTTGCTGAAATCCACCTCCTTGAACTCAGGCCGATTGAGCAAGCCGTTGAACAGGGTGTTGACGCCAGACATGGCGGTGAACTTGTGCTTTTTCAGCTCCTTGATGAAGCCCGGCATGTCGCGCGGATTGGTAATCAGCACATTGCAACCGCCCAGTTTGCAGAAGGTCAGGCAATTGGCGGTCAAGGAGAAGATATGGTACAGCGGCAGGGCGGTAATGATGATTTCACCGTCCGGGTTGGCAAACGGCGCCAGCCAGGCACTGGCCTGCTGCAGGTTGGCCACGATATTGCCGTGGGTCAGCACCGCGCCTTTGGAGACGCCGGTGGTACCGCCGGTATACTGCAGGTAGGCAATGTCTTCATGGCCCAATTCGGCCGGGCGGTAGGGCTTGCGCGCGCCCAGCTTGAGCGCATCGCGGAAATCCACCTTGTTATGGATGTGCCACTCCGGCACCAGCTTCTTGATGTGGCGTACCACAAAATTAACCAGCCAGGACTTGGGGGCCGGCAGCATATCGCCCAGTGCGGTGACAATCACGTGCTTGACGGGGGTGGTCTTGATCACCGTCTGCAAGGTCTTGCAGAAATTTTCCACAATGACGATGGTGTGGGCACCCGAGTCGTTCAGCTGATGCTCCAGCTCGCGCGGGGTATACAGGGGGTTGACGTTGACCACCGTCAGGCCAGCACGCAGGATGCCGTACATGGCAATCGGGTATTGCAGCACATTGGGCATCATCACCGCAACGCGATCGCCCTTTTGCAGGCCCAGCCCGTTCTGCAGGTAGGAGGCAAAGCGGGCGGAGAGCTCGTCCAGCTCCGCATAGCTCAGACTTTTGCCCATATTGTGAAACGCGGGGCGACTGCTGTACTTCTTGACCGACTGCTCAAACAGGTCAGCCAGCGAGCTGAACTCGCTCATGTCAATTTCAGCGGGAATGCCCGCCGGATAATGCTGCAGCCAGACTTTTTCCACGAGTGCTCTCCGTCTTCTCTTTGAGGCGGTGCAGACCTGTACCGGTCGCTACCACACGTTATCCTGTACACACCCCACTGTTGCACGCCAGTTCATTATGGGAGCAGACCCCTTTGGCGACAAGCATGCACCAGCATTGTGCTTGGCTGCACTGTAATGGAAAAGCCGTTTCGTGAAAAGACGTTCACATCACAACATCGAACCCCTTTTGATCTCAGGCAGGAGTTCGATGAAGGCCGCCAGCGCCTCATCTGCCGCAATATCCTTCACGTCGCGCGATGGCTTTTGCAGCAAGCGGTAAGGCACACCCCACGGCCGCCAGACCGTGGCATCCGAATTGCCAAAGAAGCACACGATTGGCTTTCCCAGCCCCGCCCCGACATGCATGGCCCCGCCATCACTGCAGATCATGGCATCACACACCGACAAACCACCAATCAACTCGGACAAGGCCTCGGTGGGATAGGCCAGCACCGGCAGATCCGTCACCGCCGCCATGATCTCCGCCGCCTTGCGGTCATCCCCCGGATGGTGCGGATTGTGCTCATCGCCCGGCGACCAGAACAACATAAAACGCGCCTGATGGCGCGCATGCAAACCGCGCATCAATTCAATAAACTGAACTGCCGGCCAGCGCTGTGGCGGCTTGCGCGACGAGATGTGGATCGCCAGGGTCAATGGCGCAGGCGGCAGGGTGGCGAGGCGGGATTGGACCAGATTCACCATAGCGGGCTCAGCACGCATGCCGGCCACTGGCGGCACCGCTTGCTCAATGTTCAGCAGTCCGAGCAGACGAAACAGGTTTTCCACTTCGTGCATGGGCTGCGCTGGCCGGATCGTCACAGAACGATCCACCCACTTACCCAGCCCTTCCTTGCCGTTGGCAAAACCAATGATCTCACGGGGTTTGACCCAGCGTGCCAGACGCAAGGCGCGGGGCATCAGGCCGCCATTCGCCATGATCACATAATCGTAATGCCGACGACGTAACGTCCAGAGCAGGCGCAGGCGTCGCCAATATACGCCGACGACCGTTTCCCCCGCCGAGCGATGCTTGGCCTTGGTATAGGCATACACATGGTCCAAGTCCGGATGCTGCGCGACCACCGGCTGGTTATAGCTATTGACCAGCGCATCAATCCTGCCCTTGGGGTAATGCTGCCGTAGCGCACGAATCAAGGGCAAGGTGCAGACCAGATCACCTATATTATCTCGGCGAATGACCAGTATGGATGGCTTCATGCTTGCGGTTGCCGCTGTTGATGGCGGGCCAGCGCGGCCGCCAGACCACCCATGACACCCAGCATGATCAGGTTGAGCGTCTCCAGACATCCCAGGGCTACGAAATAGCCCAGTACGGTGGCGCACGTTGCCGCCGCCAGTGCCTTGATGGCGGGCTCCGTCGCCGCTTTTGCCACTCGCCAGGTAGTCCGTACCATGGCGAACAGGCACCCCAGGTACAGTGACAGGCCAATGATCCCGGTATGCAGCCAGACCGCCAGATAGGTGTTGTGGGGGTCATTGAATTGCGCGCCCCAAAACTTGCCTGTACCAACAAACAGGTTCTGGTGCTGTGGCAATAGCGTCTGCAGCCAGGCATTCACCGCTTTGTGCCCCCAACCGCCGAAACCCCACCATGGGTGGAACTGGATCATGTCCCAGGCAGGGGCCCAAGTACCGGTGGTGCGATAACTGGTATCCAGACCCGACCCCAGCTTGTACATCAGGTAATCACCCTTGTAGTAGATAAATGCCAACAGCAGTGGAATCAGCAGCACCAGCATGCGAGCTACGTGCTTCCAGGCCTTGAGCAAGTGGGCCAGCACCAGCCCGCTGACCCCGAATGCCAGCCAGCCGCCCCGAAAGCCGGTCACGGCCAGCATCACGGCCACCAGCACGATGCCTGGCAAAGTGACCCACTGCCAGCGTTTGGGCAGCAGGATGGTCGCCGCCATCAGGAACGGAACCATCAACAGTTCACGCAAGCCATAGTGCCGATAAAACGTCGGGATCGCGAGCAACTCATGCGTCTTCAGATAATCCCCCCAGATGTGGCCCAGCTGGTCGCGCAGCACCACAAACACACCCAGCGCAATGCCAAACAGAACATAACGGGCGTCCTGTGGCTTGCGCTCCAGTGACAGCATGAACAAGGGCGCGGCAAGCATGCTCATCAGACAGCCATCGGTGAATACCCCCCAGCTGAGACCACGCCAGGGCTCAGGCGTCAGCACAAGTCGTAACAGCACGAATCCCAAGAAAGCCATCAGGGTCAGAATCGGAACGGTTAGCAATGCTTTGCCCTGCCGCCGCAAGCACCACAGCGCCCAGGCTGTAGCCAGCACGCCCAGCAGCAGTGACAAGTACTTCAATGCGGAAGTATGGTGCTTGTACACGGCAAAGCCATACACACTGGCCAGTATCGTCAGACCCATCGCCCATTTGCTGGACAAGGGTGACGATTGTTCGGATCTGGTTTCAATTACCCCATGCATGTCATGGCTCTCTTCCGGTAAATGTCTTCAAGCTGCTGCACAATAACAGACCAATCATATTGCAAGCTGTACCGCTGTGCGGTTTGCCCCAGCTGGCTTCCCACTTGATGCAGATGCACTGCGCGTGCCAGTACAGTTTTCCACTGCTCCAGGCTGGTGGCATCATCCACCAGCAAGCCCGTCTGACCATCCAGGACAAATTCAGGCAAACCCCCACGTCGCGAGGCGACCACCAGACAGCCTGATGCCATCGCTTCCAGCGCCACCATGCCGAAGGCTTCAAAAGTGGACGGAACGGCCACAATATCCGCCTCACCGTAAATGGCCGGCATGTGCTCAGGCGCAGCGGCGGGCAACAAGGTAACCTTGTCTGATAACATCTTGATCAATTGCTGCACGGCCATGCCATACGCTACCCGCTCATTCGCCGGATCGCCATGGCTGAACTCCCCTACCAGCGTCAGGTGCATATCCGGAAATGGCCCCAGCAGCTGCTGGAATGCTTCCAGCAAGAGCCGCGGGCCTTTTTCCGGGGACATCCGCCCGGCATACAACAGCTTCACCGGCTGCGGACTTGGGGTTGCATGCCGAGCCTGGGCGCGCGTCTGGTGACGCTCGCAATCCACCCCATTGGCGATCACCGTGATATCCCGTTCGGGCTGACGCTGTCTGAACAACGTTGCCATGTACTGGCTAACCACCAGAAGTGGCGTATCGTCCTTCAGGGGCTTGTCATTATGCATGTGCAGCAGATAACAGCGGCTGGGGTCCTTGTCCAGTTGACGTAGCCGCTGGCACAACGCCGGGTTGTTATGCACGTGCACAATACGCGCATCCAGTTGCCGAATCAGGCGCGCAGCGCGATGCGCATAAGACCAGGGGTCGAGACGGGTGATCTTCTGGAACAGCCGCTTGTAGAGCCGCCCAAAGTGAAAACGGTGCACCGCAACACCATCAACCTGCTCATAGGGCAATTCATCGGGCTTGCCCAGTGCAATCAGATGCGGCTCAAACTGCTGCATCCGCTTGGCGGTCTGCAACATCCACCACTCGACCGCCGCACCATTACGCGGGGGGATCGACTGGATCGGCGAGGTAATCATGACAATGCGCGGCTTCATGCCGGAATGGCCTCCAGTACCCCCCGGGCCCAGCGCGCGCCATCCGGCAAGGCGGATACCGCCTGTTGACCGCACGTTGCCACTTCACGGGCAAACTCCGGATGCTGTAGCGCATGCAGCACCACGCCACGCAGTTCATCAGGTGTCGCAAAAGTCAGCACGGCTTGCCCCGGTGACAGCAAACGTGACAATTGCTGGCTGGCATCACTCACCAGCAAGGTGCCGCAGGCGGGTACATCAATGGCGCGCAAATTCACGGCTTCCGTTTCATGCGGTGCCCACTGGTTGATGTTCACCACCAGTTTTGCACCCGCATAATGCTTCAGCGCTTCCGCATCCTCGACCCACTCCGCCCGGATATGTGCACGCAATCTGGATCCCAACGGCAAGCGTGATTTCCAGTTCGGGCCAATCAGGGTCAACGGCAAATCTGCGATCGCTTCCAGATACTGCTCACGACGCTGGCTCCAGCACCCCAGAAATAGAATCTCGGTGGCTATCGGGTCCGCTTTGGCCGCTTCATAACGTGCTTCGTTATAGGTGTACGGTGCCAGGAAATGGCTTTGTCCTGTTTCGTCCGGATGAATGGAGAAGTAGGCATCAAACTGGTGGCGTTCAGACTGCAGCGCCTGCTGCAACCAGCGGGGATTCTTGACCCACCATGCCGCCACACGGGTCTGCTTGCGGATGGACTGGATCGTGGAAGCCAAGTAGGGCTCACCACGCACCACCATCAACAGCTCGGGTTGAAACTGCGCACAATCCGCCAGCAGGCGTTGGCTGCGCTGCTGCAATATCTGCTGTTCGCTCCAGCGGGATAGCCACGCTTTCAGCCCCACCCATTTGAGAAAGCTCTTGGCCGTCTTCAGAAGCAAGCGATAACCCTTGCCTTGGGATACATCCGAGTCACTGTAGGCCACCGTGCAGCCCGATGCGGTGAGCCCTTCACCCAGCGCCAGCGCCAAGGGGCGAGTGGCCCCTGAAAACCCGTATGCAATCAAAACACGCTGAGGCAGGAATGTCATGCGCTGACCACCGACTTCATGAACCGAATGATGCCTTCGGCACGGCACGACCAGGCATAGTGCTGCGCGGATTCGGCAGCTGCCTTGCCCAATGCTGGCCACTGCTCCGGCTGAGACAACAATGCCTGAATGGCGGTGGGCAAGTGTGCCTCATCCGTGTACAGGTAACCGTTCTCACCGTGGGTGATCACCTCACGGATGGCCGGAACGTCCCGCACCAGCACCGGCTTACCCATCGCCATGTACTCGAACAGTTTGAGCGGTGAGGTATACCGGCTGCCAATGCTGGTTGCAGAGAGTGGCAAAACGCAAATATCCGCCTGCGCAATCAAGGTAAACCGCTCTCGTGGGGGGACAAAGCCCAGCCAGCGAATCCGGTGGCTGATCCCGAGTTGTGCAGCACGTTGCTGCAAGGCCGCCAGCCGTTCGGCACCACCACCGGCCACCCAGAGCTCTGCAGACGCCACCTGGGTCATGGCCTCGACCAGCGCATCCACCCCTTTCCAGGGGTGCAGGCTGCCCAGATACAGCAGGACTGGCAGCGGGCGATCTCCTTGCTCGCGCGGCGCCACCTGCCGGGCCAGGGTCAAATCCACCCCATCCGGCGCCACCCAAGCCG
Source organism: Leeia sp. (assembly GCF_041909055.1). Taxonomy (NCBI): domain Bacteria; kingdom Pseudomonadati; phylum Pseudomonadota; class Betaproteobacteria; order Neisseriales; family Leeiaceae; genus Leeia; species Leeia sp. Next base: position 18,135 of record NZ_JAYREC010000008.1, read on the forward strand.
GGGTTTCCAGCGCATATTCGGCCCGGATGTCATCCAGTAAAGTCTGAGTGATGGTGATCAGACCCTTGACCTCACGATACACCTTGCCTTCGCGCGCGCGCAGCGCCAGCAGCTTGCGGTGCTGGGCACGGGCGGCTTCCGGCAGCTGCTCGGCCAGAGTCTGGGCAAACAACTCATGGGTCTCAAAGAAAATTGGCAGGCGAGACGAAAAAGCACGCAACAACACTTCAGCCAGCTTCAGGTTTCGCACATAGACCGCATCCACCGGGTGCTGGCGCAGCCAGCGCACCGCCTGCCAGTAAAACGGACGATGACTGGCAAAGGGGAAAAACCAGCGCTTGCGGTAATCCGGCAAGGGATGCAATTGCACCTGGGGGGGTAACGCTCGACCGAGCAGTGAGGCGACGGTATGCCCATTTCGGGCTTGCGGCGTCACCAGATCGACCTGCACCCCTGCCAGCCCCAATGCCTCCACCGTCTGCAGGATCTGCAAGGTAGAGGGCAAGGTATCCGGTACCGCTTGCGGGTTCAGGTAGGCGATACGCACGCGCCCTCCAGACCGTTCAATAGCCGACGCGCCGAAGCTTCCCAGGTGTAGCGTTGCTGGATGCGCTGACGCGCAGCCTGCCCCATGACTTGACGCAAGGGGGTATCCACCACCAGACGACGCATGGCAGCGGCACACTCCGCTACATTGCCACTTTCAAACAGATAACCGGTGTGCTCCTCATTACCCACCACCTCGGGAATGCCGCCGTTATAGCTGGCCACAACCGGCAGGCCGCAACTCATGGCTTCTGCAATGGTAATGCCAAAGGCCTCGTCGCCCACGCTGGGGAAAATCCCGGCGTCGCTGGAGGCGTACCACCTTGGCAGGTCGGCATGCGCTACCGCACCCGGGAACAGTACCTGCTGGGCCACTCCCAAGGCGGCAGCCTGTGCCACCAGCTTTGGCTGCGCTTCGCCCTTGCCAATGATCAACAGACGAACGGGCAAGCCTTTCAGCGCCTCGTGGGCCAGTGCGGCAATCGCCAGATGGAGGCCTTTCCACCCAACCAGACGGCCCGCAAAGGCAAATACCACTTCATCCTGCCGCACACCCCATTGCTGGCGTAGTGCGCCATCCCGCACACCCGGCGCAAAACGATCCACATCGACGCCATTGAACATCACGCGCGGGAACTGCCGGTAATGCTGATACAGCTGCCAGGCGTTGAAATGGCTGCAGGCAAACCAGGCATCCACTTTCTGCGCCAGCCAGCGATCACCCTTGAAGAAATCGGTACCGCCGCTCATGAAGGCAAAGCGTGTTCGCCCCCCCTTGGGCACCATGCGGGGCCAGACAAAGTCAAACGGTTTGGTCAGGATCACCCAGTCAAAGTCGCCGGCAGCCACCGCCGCCCGAGCCTGCCGGGCAAAGCTGACGCGCTCGGCCAGCTTGCGAAAGCGGGTGCCGAATTTCGGGAAACGCTCACGCGGGGTATAGGGAAAACGGTGCACTGCAATGGATGCATCCAGCCCGGGCAACACCGCCCCCTCGCCGCCAAAGACAGCGACCTCATGCCCCAGCCGGGTCAAGGCACGGGCCAGTTCCCAGACCGCCGTCTGAATCCCGCCATAATTCACGGTGACCGTGACATCGATAAACGCAATCTTCATCTCAATCGCCCCGCATGCGGGTATACCAGTGCCCCAGCACAGGCTGGCTGAACAACCACAAGCGGTTGGCAAACCAGAAACCAGTCCGGTCCTTGACCACCACACGACCGATCTGCAGAGGGTCACCATGCCGCTGCACCACCCGCTTTTCTGTGGTGTACAGGGCGCGATACCCCGCCTGCAGGGCCAGTTGCTGGTAGTCCGGCTCATAGTAGCCCTGCGGCCAGCACAGGTGCACACTGTCCACGCCCAATCGCTGCTGCAGCGTGCTGCGAGACGCAGACAACTCGTGAGCCATATGCTGCAAGCGCTGTTCCGGATCGGTCTTGTCCCAGCGGGTATGACTATGGGTATGACTGTGGAACTGGAATACACCACTCTCCTGCATCCGCTGCACTTCAGCCCAACGCAGCATCACCTGATCGGCCTCACCACTGGCCATGGCCTGTTTGCAGCGGCGATGGTCCGGACATTCTGGCGCACCTGGCTGACCCGCATACGGACGGCATGCTCCCTCGCCCATCAAGCCGGTGATCAGAAATACGGTAGCCCGCAGACCCAGCCGTTGCAATACCGGGTAAGCATGCACATAGTTGTCCAGATAACCATCGTCAAACGTGATCAGTACACTGCGTGTCGGCAGGGTGATCTCACCGCCCTGCCATTGCAGCAACTGGTCGGGCGTGATCGTGTTCCAGCCTCGCTCTGCCAGATAGTGCATCTGTGCCGCAAAGGTCTCGGGTAAGACCGTCACCAGCCCAGGATTAGGCGAGACATGGTGGTACATCAACACCGGAATGGCGCGGGCCTCAGCCATGCTGCCCTCCTCGCTGCTGCAGCAACCGCTGGTACACCGCCAGCATGCCGCGGGCCATGTGCTCGACCCCGCATTCCTGCATCACGCGCGCGCGACCGCGTTCACCCATCTGCCGCGCCCGCTCCAGGTCACTGCCCATCTCGATCATCGCCGCCGCCAGTTCGTCTGGCGACTGTACCGGCACCAGCAGGCCACTTTGCCCTTCGAGCAGGGTTTCACTGACCCCACCGGTCCGGGTGCCAATCACCGGCACCCCCATGGCCTGGGCTTCCAGATAGGCCGTACCCAACGCTTCGTCGTGGGTCGGCAGGACAAACGCCGTCAGGGTTTGCAGAATCTGTGGCACATCCTTGCGCAGGCCCAGCATGTGCACGCGAGCCTGTAGACCCATGTCCATGATTTTTTGCTGCAGCTTGCCCTGTTGCGGCCCATCACCCGCCAGCACGAAGTGTGCATCGGGCAAACGCTGCAACACTTGAGGGATAGCAGCCAGCAAGTCCTGATGGCCCTTGCGCACCCGCAGAATCGCTACCGTACCAAACAGTGGCGCATCCAGCGGGATCTTCAGTTCGTCACGCAAGCTGTACGGCAAAGGGGCCGGCTGGAAACGCTGCAGGTCCACCCCGGTCCGTACAGTCGTCACCCGCTCTGCAGGCACGCCTGCTGTCATCAGGTACTGCCGCACCGCTTCGCTGACAGCAACCACATGGTGCGGCAAGCCGGTATAGGTGGAACGCGAGGTGATCGGCATGATCAAATGCCGGGTTCGCACCAGCGCCGGCGTGCGCCACATCAGGCGGGCGGCCAGACCGGCCACGATGGTATCCCGACTGCTGTGGGTGTTGACAACATCGACGGCAAACTGGCGATACAGCTTTTGCAGACGCGGGATGGCGCGCAAGTCGAGGCCCCGGCCCAAGGCCACCGCCTCAGCCCGAATGCCCTGCTCAGCTGCACGTGCCAGCAGTCGTGCACCTGGCGGTGCAATCAACATCACCTGATGCCCCAACTGCTGCAACTGCAAAGCTTCCTGCAGGGTCCGGTTTTCCTGCCCGCCCCAACCCGTCGAGCTCTCGGTATGTATCACGCGCATGCGTTTACTCCTGATCCGTGTGCATGGGGTGATCGACCGGCAGACGCCGGGCCAGGCATTCAATCGCCGTGAGGACACGGGCCGCGCCCAGCTCAGCCATTGGAGAGTCTCGCCGCGCGATCAGCGCCGGATGCTCGACCACTTCCAGCATGGGGTGCTGCAACGGCGCCAGCCATTCCCCACGGTGATAGCAATGGTACAAGCCCACCATGGGGATGCCCAAGGCGCCGGCCAGATGGGTCGGGCCGGTATCGACCCCGACATACAGGTCCAGCTGGCTCAGCAACGCTGCAGACTTTCGTAATGAGAAGCGCCCGGCAGCGCTGATGATTTTCCCGGGAAACTCCCTCGCCAGCTGCGCTGCCCGTTCGCGCGACAGGCGATCCCCCAGGGCCACAAAACGCAAATCGGGCCACCGGGTCAACAGACCGCTGACCAGCTCGACAAAGCGCTCCAGCGGCCAATCACGGTAGCCCTTGGTCGGGAAACTGGCCATCTGCAAACCCACCAGGGGTGCGCCCTCACACTGAGGGGCCAGCCAGCGTTGTACCGCGTGGATTTCCGACTCGCGCGGCGCATACGCCAGCTGCTCTTCGCGCGACTCAATGCCTAGCGCAGCAGGCAGCAACAAGCGCTCCCGCACCGCATGCATCGGTGTCTCCGGGCGGGGTACAGCGTAATCCAGCCAGCGGTTACCCATCGCATTCTGCTGGCTGAAGCCGACCGTGTACGCAGCGCGCTGCCGGGCCAGTTTCAGCAAGGCCGGATCATTGCCGTAAACCACCGCAACATCGTAGCGTGCCTTGAGACCCCATTGCCGCCACCAGGCCTGCCTGGGGGTCATCCCGCGCAGTTCATCAATGAAGGGCAGGTTCTGCAGCAGGCACTGCCGGTCCGGGTGCGCCAATACCGTCACCTGCCCGGCGGGTACCGCCCGGCGCAGCGCCCGGATGGCCGGTGTACACAACAGCGTATCGCCGATTCGGGCCACATTGATGACCAGCACCTGCATGCCCGGCTTCAGCTGCATGCATCCCCCGCTGTCTCGGGAGCATCCTTGAACTGGATTTGCCATAACCGGTAGTACTGCGCTTTACGGGCCAGTAGCTCGGCATGGGTGCCTTGCTCAATGATGCGGCCCTCCTGCATCACCACAATCCGGTCTGCCCGCTCGATCGTCGACAGGCGGTGGGCAATCACCAAGGTGGTACGTCCTTGCATCAACCGGTCCAGCGCCCCTTGCACCTGACGCTCCGATTCGGTATCCAGCGCCGAGGTCGCCTCATCCAGAATCAGGATCGGGGCATTTTTGTACAAGGCACGGGCAATCGCCAGTCGCTGCTTCTGCCCGCCGGACAGGCGGGTTCCCCGCTCACCGATCACGGTTTGCATGCCCTGGGGCAATTGCTGGATGAACTCCAGTGCATAGGCGGCTTCCGCTGCCGCCATCAATGCCGCCGAATCAGCCTGTCCGGTATCGCCATAGGCAATATTGGCCGCTACGCTGTCATTGAACAGCGACACATCCTGTGACACCAGTGCGACCTGCTGGCGCAGCTCGGCAAGCGGCAGTTCGGACAGGGCCACGCCATCCAGCAGCACCTGCCCGGCACGCGGATTGTAAAACCGGGCCAGCAACTGCGCCATGGTGGTTTTGCCACTGCCCGAGGCTCCGACCAGGGCGACGGTCTGCCCAGGTTGAATATGCAGGTCTACCGCTTGCAGCACATCGCGCTCGCCCGTCGGATACTGGAACGAGACCTGTTCGAAACGCACGTCACCGCGCGTCGTCGTCAACGGGCGTTTGCCGTGATCGACCTCCGCCGCTTCGTCCATCAGACCAAAGACGCTTTCTGCCGCGGCTAGTCCTTTTTGCAGCGATTCATTCACTTTGGTCAGCCGCTGCACCGGCTGTGACAGCATCAGCATGGCGGTGATGAAAGACATGAAGTCGCCGGCCGTCATCCCGCCAGCACGCGCCCGGGTGCTGGCGTAGTAAATGACCCCGGCGAGTGCAACCGCAATCAGCATCTGCACCAGGGCGGAATTGACCGAGCTGGCCACAGCCTGCTTGATGCCCAACCGACGGACCTGGTTGGCACGGACAGAAAAACGCCCTTGCTCATACGCCTGCCCGCCAAACACCTTGACCACTTTCTGGTTCTGCAACGCCTCTTCCAGGCATTCGGTCATCGCGCCTTGAGCATGCTGCTGCTCACGGTTCAGATTGCGCAGGCGCTGTCCGGCCACCCGGATGCTGATGGCCGCCACCGGCACAATCAGCAAGGCCATCAGGGTCAATACCCAGTCAATGCTCAGCATCACCCACAGGAAGCCCAGCACCATGGCCGTGTCCTTGAACACCACGGTCAGCACGTTGACCCCCGCATTGGTCACACTGCTGACGTCGTAGGCGACACGGGACAGGATGCGCGCCGTCGGGTTCTGATCATAGAAACTGACGGGCAGCTGCAAGACCCGGGCAAACATGGCCATGCGTAAATCCATGACCAGTCGGCTGGAAAGCCAGGTTGCTGCATATTCACTGAGAAAGCCCAACACGCCCCGGATCAGGAACAGCAACACGAACAGGATGGGCACCAAAGCCAGACTGGTTGACGCCATGCCTTGGCCCCAGTCTGGTAAATGGGATGACAGGCGCTGCAATACCGGAGGCAAGGTTTGCTGCGCGTGCGCGCCGAAGTTGATGTTGATCAGCGGGCCCAGCAGCCAGGAAAAAGCAGGTTCGGTCAGGGCGGCCAGTTGCCCGGCGAGCGCAGCCAGAACGGCCACCCACCAATAGGGGCGAATATGGCGCAGGATGCGCAGATAGAGCTGCCAACTCTGCATCATCGTTGCAGGACGGGCCATGCCCATACCTCAAGTAGAAGTCAACCGACTATTCTAGTGCAATTCAGTGGCCGTCACCATAGCACACCCTTCATGCCACATTGGGCTGCAACAACTGCCGGTATAGCGCCACCATCTGTGTTGCCATGAAGTCCGGGGTCAGATGCGCAACCGTTTGCTGGGCATGTGCGCCCATGCGTTGACTCAGGGCGGCATCCAGCAAGGTGTGCATGTGTTTGTGCAGGGTTTCCACATCCAGCGCGTCACAGACATAACCATTGTCGCCGTTTCGGATCAGCTCGGCAGCGCCACAGTTCGGGCTGGTCAACAAGGGCAGGCCACAGGCCATCGCCTCCAGTGCCGCATTGGGAAAAGCATCATACAGCGTCGGCAGGACAAACACGTCTGCCGCGCCATAATAGGCAGCCACTTCGGTCTGCCCACCCGCAAACACCACACGGTCGGCAATGCCCAAACGCCGTGCCAGCCGTTGATATTGCCGTTGCTGCTTGTCCTTGCCGACCACCAGTACCCATGCTGATTCTGGCAACCCCACCAAGGCCTGCAGCAGCGGCGCGACACCCTTGCGCTGAAAGCCAGACCCCAAAAACAAGTAAACGGTCGCGGCTTCCGGAATCCCCCACTGCTGGCGGATCGCAGCACGCTGCTGGCGCACACCTGGGTGGAAACGAGCCGGATCCACCCCGGAATAAATCACATGCAGTTTGTCCAAGGGCAGCTGAAAATGCTCGATCAGCTCCTGCTGCACCATCTTCGAATTACAGATCACGGCCCGCAAGCGGGGGTGATGAAACATGCGCTGCTCTGCCCGGCACACATAGTGATGGTAAGGGTTCAGTCGCCCCAGCCAGCGCAGCAGCAGGCTTTCACGCCGTGCTTTCTGTCTCAGCCAGACGCGATGCACGCCATCCCCGGCCCGGTAGACCTCACAGCCCGCAATCCGCTCATGCGACTGCACCAGATCAAATCGGTGCCGCCCCAGCCAGCGGCTGACGGCACGCGCAAAACTCCAGTCGCGCCAGGTTCGCCCCAGATAAAACGGGTTGAGCCTTTTCACCTGGGTGCCTTCGCTGGCTTGATCCCAGTTACGGCTAAGCAAGGTCACTTCCAGCCCCTGCTGAGATAGTGCACTGAGCGCACGTGATACAAAGCGCTCCGCCCCACCGAATGGCGAGTATTTCTGCCGGATCAAGGCAATTTTCATGCTGTTTCCGCCAGCAGGGACTGCACGGCTTGATGCACCTGCTCAACTGACAGTGTGGTGAGGCATTCACTGCGTTTGCCGCCGCCGCAGCCGTCGTGACCACAGGGGCGGCAGGCGTGGCTGGATACCAGCACGCGAGCGGGCACTTGCCACGGGGCCCATTCGATATCGCCACTGGGGCCAAACAGGGCCACAGTGGGGGTGGCCATGGCGGCGGCCATGTGCATGGGCGCTGAATCCACGCCGATGAACAGGCGTGCCTCAGCGGTCAGAGCTGCCAGCTCGCGCAGACTGAGCTGGCCCGTCAGGTCATGTACCGGGCGCGACAGCCGTTGCTGGATGGCCGCGTTCAACGCCCGCTCGGCATCATTGGGGGCGCCGGTCAGCACCACCGGCCAGCCCTCACCGGTCAGTCGGTCGATCAGTGCCGCCATTTGCTCCACGCTCCAGCATTTGAACAGCCAGCGCGAGGGCGGATGAATGTGCAGGAAGCCTTTGGGGCTTAGGCCCAGCCCGTGCAGGACTTCACCAACACGAGCGGTGGCTGCGGTGCCAGGTTGCAGCACCAGCTTGCGCTCCTGCTCATCGGGATACAAGCCCAGCCGCCGCAGGGCGTCCAGGTGGTATTCGACGGTATGGCGGCTGTTGCCCTTACGTGCCGTGGTGAACAGATGGGTAAACGCCTTCTTCCAGCCACGCTTGCCGGTACGTTGTGCCACGCTGTAACGCACACCCAGCCAGCGCGCCAGCCAGGTGCCACGTCGACCGTCCGTCAGATGGATCAGCAGGTCATACTGGCGGCCGCGCAGGGTGCGCCACAATTGCCACTCTTGCCGCAGCCATCGCAGCAACCCTTGCCGCTTGCCCTGCCGCTCGATCAGGTGCAACTGTGAAAGTGCTGGATGATCCTGCAGCATGGGTGCCGTATCGGCATAGACCAGTGCGTCGATTTCCAGCTGTGGGAAGTGGTTCTTCAGGACTTGCGGTACCGGGCTGGCCAGCAGCACGTCTCCATGGTGGCGCAGCTTGACGAGCAGCACACGCCGAAGGGTGGAAAAATCCACCGCATCCGCCGGGGCGACCCGGAAAGGGGTCGCCACCGTATGTAGTTCAGGCATTCAGTTGTTCCAGCAAGGGCGTCACCTGCTCTTCATCCGTGCAGGCCAGGATGGCATCGGTCTGCGCGGTCAGCTCAGCCAATGAGGACTGCCGCACCACCTGCTTCACCGCCAGCAGGCTGGCCGGGTGCATGGAAAAGCGCCGCAATCCAAACCCCAGCAGCAGGCGGGTAAAGCGCGGGTCGCCCGCCATCTCGCCACAGACCGACACCGGCTTGCCCATGGCATTGGCGGTACGGATGGTATGGGACAGCAGCTGCAGCACCGCAGGGTGGGCCGGATTATACAGATGCGCCACCGAATCGTCGCCCCGGTCCACCCCCAGGGTGTACTGCACCAGATCATTGGTGCCCACCGAAACAAAATCCAGCAAGCCGAGGAAACCGGCCACATTCAGCGCCGCCGCCGGAATCTCCACCATCCCCCCCAGCTTGACCTGCTCGTCAAAGGCAATGCCTTCATCGCGCAGCGATTGCTTGGCCAGCGTCACATGCTGCAGGCACTGCCGCACCTGGGCCACGCTGGAGAGCAAGGGAAACATGATCTGGATGCAGCCAAAGGCCGAAGCCCGCAACAGTGCGCGCAGCTGGGTCTGGAACAAATGCGGCTGCGCCAGTGACAAACGCACCCCGCACAGGCCCATGGCCGGGTTCAGTCCGCCACTACGCTCAAACCATTTGGGCAACTTGTCGGTGCCGATGTCCAGCGTGCGGATGGTCACCGGCTGCCCGTTCAGGGCCACGGCTACCTCTCTGTAGGCTTCGAACTGTTCATCCTCTGTGGGCAATTCTTCGCTGGCGAGAAACAGGAACTCACTGCGGAACAAGCCTACCGAGCGGGCACCGATGTCCTGCATGTCCGGCACATCCTGTGGCAATTCGATATTGCCCTGCAACTCGATCGGCACACCGCAGGCGGTAATGGCCTCGGCAGATTTGGTACCGGCCAGCTGTTTCTGCTGTCGCTGCCATTGCTGCAGCAGCTTTTGATAATGCACCAGCTCATCGGCATCCGGCTCGATGATGACGGTCCCGGTACTGCCATCCACCACCACCAGCTCGCCTTCCTTCATCAGCTCGCGGGCGTTATGCATGGCGACCACAGCGGGGATGCCCAGGCTGCGCGCCAGAATGGCAGTATGTGAGGTAGCACCACCGGCATCGGTCACAAAAGCAGCGAACTCGATATCCTTGTACTGCACCATGTCGGCTGGACTGAGGTCATGCGCCACCAGAATGGTGTCACGATCGGTCGCCAGCTGGCCGTGAGCGTGCGATACCGGGTGCCCTGCCAGCACCTTCAGCACGCGATCCGCCACCTGGATGACATCCGCGCGCCGCTCGCGCAGGTAGTCCTCTTCGATTTCGTCAAACTGAGCCAGCAAGATTTCCAGCTGCTGCATCAACGCCCATTCGGCGTTGCAGTGTTGCTCTTCGATCAGCTGCCTGGGGTCACGCGACAAGGCCGCGTCGTTGAGGATCATGATGTGCAGGCTGAGAAAGGAACCCAGCTCTGCCGGTGCATTATCCGGTATCGAGCCCCACAGCATTTCCAGCTGCTTGCGGGTTTCGCGAATGGCAGCGTCAAAGCGGGTCAGCTCAGCCGGAATGTCCTCTTCCGGCAGCACCAGATGCACCACATCGACCGTGGTCTCCGAGACCAGGTGCACATGGCCAATCGCAATACCGCCAGCGCAACCAATCCCGCGCAAGGTGATGCTCATTGCCCTCTCCCCCTATGTCGCTGACCCTGACAATCCGGCCAGCCACCCTGTCGTACCCGTGCGCCGGGCACCTCCTGTCTATTCGGCCTCGCCAAAGCGGTCGCCCACCAGCGCCACCAGCGCAACCAGCGCCTGTTCTTCGTCCTCACCCGAGGCTTCGATACCCACCCGGCTCCCCTTGGCCGCCGCCAGCATCATCACGCCCATGATGGATTTGGCGTTCACCCGCTTGCCGTTGCGCGACAACCAGATCTCGCTCTTGAAACCGGTGGCCAGCTGCGTCAGCTTGCTGCTGGCGCGAGCATGCAGCCCCAGTTTGTTGATGATTTCCACTTCCTGCTCACGCATGTGCTGCCTCGTCCTTACAGTCTGCGGTTTCCGGTGCAGCTTCCACCACCACAATGCCATCGCGCCCACCACTCACCGCCTTGGCGACCACCTCGGTCAGGCTCAGCTTGCGATAGGTGAGGGCACGTATCAGCATGGGCAGGCTGACCCCGGATACCAGCGCCACCCTTGCCCCAGGCAAACGGGTGGCGATATTACAGGGCGTGGCCCCATAGATGTCGGACAGCACCAGCACGCCATCTTCGCTGGCCAGTGCCGCAATCTGCTGGGCCGCTTGCTCGCGCATGATTTCGGGATCGGCGCTTCGGTCTACCGAGAGCACGGAAAAGCGTTCAAGCGGTCCACCCATCACATGCTCGGCACATTCCTGCAGGCTTTTGCCCAAGCTGCCGTGGGTAATCAGTAAAAATGCCACCATGATGTCTGTCCGTTGCTGCGACTGCAGACAACGGCCTCCAGTTCCCCTATATCAGCAAGATAACGCGGATCGGCACGGAAAGCCAGTCAGCGCGGTCATGCGGCACCCATCTCAGTGACCGCAGGCCTGCTCCAGTGCATCCAGGAACAGCTCGGCCGGCTGGCAATCGGTCTGCGCCGCAATCTCCACCATGCAGGTGGGGCTGGTCACGTTGACCTCGGTGAGGTAGTCGCCGATCACATCGAGCCCGACCAGCAGCAGGCCATCGGCACGCAGTTGCGGCCCGACCGCCTCGGCAATCTGCCGGTCACGCGCGGTCAGGGCTTGCGCCACCCCGCGCCCGCCTGCAGCGAGGTTGCCACGGGTTTCGCCAGCCATGGGAATACGCGCCAGCGCGTAGGGCAGGGGCTCGCCATTGATCAGCAGGATGCGCTTGTCACCATGGACGATCTCGGGAATGTAGCGCTGGGCCATCACCGTTTCTTGATCGTGGCGGGTGATGGTTTCCAGAATCACGGACAGATTCGGGTCCTGCAGGCTGACACGGAAAATACTGGAACCGCCCATGCCGTCCAGTGGCTTGAGGATCACGTCGCCATGCTCGCGTACAAACTCGCGCAGCCGGGCAGATTCTCGGCTGACGCAGGTGGGCGTGGTCCAGTCGGCAAAGCGCAGGATCGCCAGCTTTTCGTTGTAGTCCCGCAGTGCGCGGGGGTGGTTGAACACCCGCGCACCACTGCGAACGGCCGTCTCCAGCAGGTGGGTGGCGTACAGGTATTCGGCGTCGAATGGCGGGTCCTTGCGCTGGATCACCGCATCAAACGCGTGCAGCGGCCAGCACTCACGCGCACCGGCATCGTACCAGTGGGCATCGTCATCGTGCACCTGCAGCACATGACCTTCTGCCCACACCGTTACCTGCCCGCCTTCGCTGTGGGCACGCAGGCTTTCCGGTAGCAGGGCGATGCAGGTGTGGCCACGGCGGCGCGCGGCACGCATCATCGCCACGCTGGAATCCTTCCACGGTTTCAGTTTGGCCAGCGGGTCCAGAATCAGGGCAATGCGCATGCTGCGTCCTCCATTACGGTCAGGCTTATTCGCCGTGTTCCTCAGCCATGGTTTCCAGCTCGCGGGCGGCTGCCAGCAAAGCCAGTCGCGCCACGACGCCGTAGGAGTAGAAGCGGTTGGGCGGGCAATCCGGCGCTTCGTCGCACTCCGGTGCATTGCATGGCTTCTCGAACGCCAGCGGCACAAAGTGCATGCCCGGTGCGTTCAGATTCTCGTCGGCCCCCCGGCCGGTATGCACCCGATAGAAGCCGCCGATCACAAAGTGGTCCAGCATATAGACCACCGGCTCGGCTACCGCTTCGTTCACGGTCTCAAAGGTATGCACACCTTCCTGCACGATGACATCGTGCACTTCCATGCCTTCCTTGATCACCGACATCTTGTTGCGCTGCTTGCGGTTGAGGCCCACCACTTCCGACGGGTCTTTCACCGTCATCACCCCCATACCGTAGGTGCCGGCATCCGCCTTGACCACCACATAGGGTTGCTGCTCGATGCCATATTCCTGGTATTTGGAACGAATCCGCGCCAGCAGGTCTGACACCTTGTCCGCCAGTGCCTCTTCACCGGCACGCTCCTGGAAATCCACGCCGCCAACATGGCTGAAGTAGGGGTTGATCAGCCAGGGATCAATGCTGATCAGCTGGGCAAACTCGTCGGCCACGCCATCGTAGGCGGCAAAGTGGCCGGTCTTGCGACGGGTAGCCCAACCGGCATAGGTCGGCGGCAACAGGGCCTGCTCAATCCCTTGCAGTACATTGGGCACACCGCCCGACAGGTCGTTATTGAGCAGCACCGTACACGGGTTGAAGTCGTCCCCCAAATGCAGGCGATTGCCCCGACGCTGAACCGGCTCCAGCAACAGGTTCTGCCCGTCTGGCAGCTCCAGTTGCATCGGCGCTTCCAGCTCCGGCAGCAGGCTGCCGATACGCACATTCAGCCCGGCTTGCCGCAGGATGCTGTGCAGGGCGGCCACATTCTGCAGGTAGAAGCTGTTGCGGGTATGGTTTTCCGGAATCAGCAGCACGCCGCGTGCTTCCGGGCAGATTTTCTCTACCGCCACCGTAGCCGCCTGTACGGCCAGCGGGCGGAAGGTCTGGTTCAGGTTGTTGAAACCGCCCGGAAACAGGTTGGTATCCACCGGTGCCAACTTAAAGCCGGCATTGCGCAAATCCACCGAGGCGTAGAACGGCGCATCGTGCTTCAACCATTGGCTGCGAAACCAGTGCTCGATTTTCGGTTGCGCACGCAAAATGCGTGATTCCAGCTCTTTCAGCGGCCCGGTCAGGGCGGTGGTAAGATGAGGTACCATGGGTGTTCCCGTTAGCAGTAAGCCCGTCAGACGCGGATTAGCGTCTGGCCTGGAGGGGGTTGAAAGCCGGTCAGGCGAGTTTCAACATACAGTATAGCGCCCCCAGAGGGTGGGGGCAGTGGCCGTGGAATTCAAGCGTCTGGCGCGGGATAGACGCATTCAGTGGTGCGCTTGCTGCCGTGCCTGCGCCGCACCGGGTCGTCAAAGGTCAGCAGCGGGACAAACCCGGCCTGTCGCATCATGCCCGCTGAGGCCGCATTCTCTTCGTGACGCTCGATGTACAGCGGCCCTTGGCCTGCCGCCAGCAAGCGGTCTCGCACGGCTCGCAGCAATGCGCCGCCCAGCCCCTTGCCTGCGTGCGCAGGCAGCACCAGCGCTTCGCCGATATAGGCACTGTGTGGCTCACGAGCCCGCCGCTCGGCATCAGGATGACGGGACAACCAGGTCACGAACCCGGCAACCTCGCCCTCAGGTGTACAGGCCAGCAAGGCTTCCGCCTGCCCGGCGGCCAGCTCGGCAAAGTGCTGGCGTACGCCTTCGTCCGGCAGATAATTCCATGGATTGGGGCCATATTGCCGCAGCAGGGTTTCCAGCTGTGGCGCTTCATGAGGCTGCGCCGGGCGGAGGGTGTAGTCCAGGTGCTGGCCCACGGCTTCACCACCCCGAGGCCCCCAGAAAATCACCCAGGTCTGGAAATCGTCGCTGAATTGCTCAAATCGGTGCAGCATTCCGGCAGGCACGAACAGCACATCGCCCGCCTGGAAAGCGATACGCTCCTGGTCGCGTAAAAAGGTGCCGTGACCGGATGCCACCACGTACAGCTCATCCTGCAGATGCGGCTGCTGCGGGTCATGGCCTTGGGGGGCGTACAGCTCGACCGACATGCTGCCGTGGCGAAATGCCTCGGCGAAGCGCTGCCCGTCGGGTCCGGGCAGCCGGGCGTGCATGGCATGCAAGGTGGCTTGCAAAGGGGCAGGGGTCATGAGGCAGCTCCAGTCAGTCATCCTGCCTCACGCTACCATGCCCCTCCCGTGCTGCACAGGGCCAATCGGGACAGTACGGTCAGACCGCTGCCGCCGTCAGGCGCTGCAAAGCCTCGCGATACTTGTCCGCCGTCCGCGCGGCCACTTCGGCAGGCACGGCCGGGGCGGGAGGGGTCTTGTCCCAGCCGGTCGACTCCAGCCAGTCGCGCACGTATTGCTTGTCGAAGCTCGGCGGGTTGCTGCCTGGCTGGTACTGGTCTGCAGGCCAGAAGCGGCTGGAATCCGGCGTCAGCGCCTCATCCATCAAGTGCAGCACGCCCGCTTCGTCCACGCCAAATTCAAACTTGGTATCGCCGATGATGATGCCGCGGGTGGCCGCATACTCTGCAGCCGTGCGGTACAGCCGGATGGCTGCCTCGCGCACCTGTGCTGCAAGCTCAGCCCCCAGCAGCTTTTCGCACTGCTCGAAGGAGATATTTTCGTCGTGCTCACCCACCGCAGCCTTGGTGCTGGGGGTAAAGATCGGTTGCGGCAGTTTGTCGGCTTCACGCAGGCCCGCAGGCAGGCTGATGCCACAAATGCTGCCGCCGCGCTGATATTCCTTCCAGCCCGAACCCGCGACATAGCCTCGTACGATGGCCTCGATGGGCAAGCCTTTCAGCTTTTTGGTAATCACTGCCCGGCCCTGCACCTGCGCCAGGTCTTCAGCGTCCTGAATCACGTCTTCCAGTTTCTCGCCGGTCAGGTGGTTGGGCATCACGTGCTGCAGCTTGTCAAACCAGAAGCTGGAAATGGCGGTGAGCAATTTGCCCTTGTCCGGAATGGGCTCTGCCAGAATCACATCAAAGGCAGACAGGCGATCGGTCGCCACCATCAGCAGGCGATCCCCCTCCAGTGCGTACAGGTCACGCACCTTGCCGGAGTAGATCTTCGGCAGGGAGCGCAGGTTGGATTGCAGCAAACCACTCATTCGGGGGTCCTTTGTTTAAGACAGATCAAACGGGGCTGCCATCAGCCACGGGAAGCTTCAGGCGCATTTCACGCAGGGTCAAGGCCGAGAGGCGATGCCGGTGCTGCAGCACCCAGTCGACCACCGCCTCCCGGTTGGTATAGGCATATTCCCGCAGGGCCCAAGCCATGCCCTTGCGGATAAAGAAATCCGGGTGATCCAGATTGGCTTCGCAGTAGCCAAACAGGATGTCGGCACGGGTCTGTTGCTTGAATCCCAGTTGGTGCAGCAGCGCCGTGCGGCGCAACCACAGGTTGTCATCTGTGCTCCAGGCATCCAGTGTCGGCTGTAGTTGCGGCCACCGCAGGCAAAGCGGCCCAACCACCTTGCTACTCAGCGGGTCAATGCTGTCCCACCAGCTGTGTTGCTGCAGCATGTATGACAGCACCGGCCTAGCTGCCGGTGTCAGCCGCTGGGCAAAACGGATCAGCAAGTCAATGGCAATGTAGTGATACTCTCGTTCAGCACGCTGCCACAGCTGCTCTGCCAGCGCCAGCAACTGCGGCTCCTCGGGCTGACGCCCCAGCTCAGCCCACCAAGCCTTTGCCTGCTGGCGTCGGCTTGGCGTCGCAATCCCCAGAAATGGAAACTGCTGACGCATATAGTCCGACATGGCCTTGGCACGCTCCGCGTCCGCCAACGGCGACAGCCGTTGTGACAAGCGCTGGAGCAAGGCATGCGCATCCATCATGCGCTCCGAGTCCTGCCTGCGGCTTGTAACAAGCCATCACGCAGAATGGCAACCTGCGCTGCCGCAGTAGTGGCCTGCTCGGCCAGCAGGTTGTAGTGCGCCATCTTGCGGCCAATGCGTGCTTCACGCTTGCCATACAGATGCAGGAAACCTTGTGCTTCGGCTTGCAGCGGCTGCCAATCCGGTTCCCGGCAGGCGTCGGTACCCGCACCAGGCCAGACATCGCCCAGCAGGTTGAGCATGGCCACTGGGCGCAGCAGGTCGGTGGCTGCGGGCGGCAGGCCGCACATGGCGCGCACCTGCTGCTGGAACTGGCTGCTCACGGTGGCGTCCAGGGTGTAGTGGCCGGAGTTGTGCGGGCGCGGTGCCATTTCATTGACCCGCAGCTGCCCGTCTTCCAGCACAAAGAACTCCACAGCCAGTACGCCCACATAATCCAGCGCTTCCGCCACACGGCAGGCTGCTTGCTGAGCGGCTTGCGCCAAGTCCGTGCTGACCCGTGCCGGGACCAGCGTCACATCGAGGATGCCTTGATGATGCTGGTTCTCGGCAATCGGGAACACCGCCATCTGGCCATCCGCTGCGCGGGTGACGATAGCAGAGATTTCCAGCTGCAGCGGCAGCATCTTCTCCAGCACACACGGCACCCCCAGCGGCTGCCAGGCGGCACGGGCCTCTTCAGCGGTACGCACCCGTTGCTGGCCTTTGCCATCGTAGCCCAGCCGCGCCGTTTTGAGGATGCCCGGCAGGTAGTCGCTCAGGTCACGATCCAGATCATCGGCTTGGGTGACGGGCAGAAACGGGGCCACCGGCAGGCCATGCTGCTGGAAGAAGGTCTTTTCCCGGATACGGTCCTGCGCCACTGCGACGCACTCGCCACGCGGCGACACGACGGTGTGTTGCGCCAGCCAGCGCATCGATTCGGCGTTGACATTCTCGAATTCGGTGGTGATGGCGGCGCAACTGTCGGCCAGTTGTCGCAGCGCCTCGGCATCGTCAAACGCGGCACACAGGTGCAGATTGGCAAATTCAGCGGCAGGCGCATCCGGATCCGGGTCCAGCACGGTGACGGTATAGCCCATGGTGCGTGCAGCCTGCACAAACATGCGGCCCAGCTGGCCGCCGCCCAGAATCCCCAGGCGGGCGGGCGGCAGGATCACCGGCGCACTCATGCCCCCACCTCGGGCAACTGCATGGCGAGCACAGTACGCTCCTGCTCTTCACGGAAGGCTTGCAGGCGGTCGGCCAGCGCCGGGTCGTTCCCGGCCAGCATGGCCACCGCAAACAGCCCGGCATTGGCCGCACCGGCTTCGCCAATGGCAAAGGTGGCCACCGGAATGCCTTTCGGCATCTGCACGATGGACAGCAGGGAATCTTCACCACGCAGGTACTTGCTCGGCACCGGCACACCCAATACCGGCACCGTGGTCTTGGCGGCCAGCATGCCTGGCAGATGGGCCGCGCCCCCGGCGCCGGCAATGATGGCTACCAGGCCGCGCTCACGTGCGCTGCTGGCGTATTCAAACAGCAGATCCGGCGTGCGATGGGCCGACACGACACGGGCCTCACAGGGAACACCGAAGGCCTTCAATTGCTGAACAGCGTGCTGCATGACGTCCCAGTCACTGGAACTGCCCATGACCACACCAACGAGAGGGGATGACTCACTCATGGCATTTCCGGCTGCTTTGCCGGTCCGGTTAAAAACCGGATTGTACAGAAAACGCGACAAAAACTCAGCGTTTTCTTGCCCGCCAAGTCCCTGAAAAGGCGTGTTTTTCCTGCTCAGGCGGGAACCAGCATGCCCCGCTGCACCGCGGGCCGTGCCGATAGCTGCTGGTACCAGCGCAACACATGCGGGTAATCAGCCAGTTCGATGCGCTGCCACTCATGGCGGCTGGCCCAGGGGTACAGTGCCATGTCGGCAATCGAATAGTCTCCTGCCACATGCTCATGCGTGGACAGCTGCTGGTCCAGCACCGCATACAGGCGTGCCGCTTCCTTGGTATAGCGCTCGATGGCATAGGGCACCGGCTCCGGGGCATAGCGCAGAAAGTGATGCGTCTGACCCAGCATGGGGCCAAACCCACCCATCTGGAACATCAGCCACTGCAGCACGGCATAGCGCGCCGTCCCGGCAGCGGGCAGGAACCGACCATGCTTTTCGGCCAGGTAGATCAGGATGGCGCCACTCTCAAATACGGTGACAGGCTCCGCGCCATCGTGATCCACCAGAGCCGGAATCTTGCTGTTGGGGTTGATTGCCTTGAAGGTGTCGCTGAATTGATCCCCGGCCCCGATATTGACCGGGTGCACCTGATACGCCAGCCCCAGCTCTTCGAGCAGGATGGAGACCTTGCGTCCGTTGGGCGTGCCCCATGTATAGAGATCAATCATGATGAAGTGGTCCGGGTTAAGGTCAGTTGCGGCGCATTGTAACGCCCCGTCCCGAATTGGCAAGCCTTTGAACACGATCAGAAATCCGCCACGGTACTGGTGCATTCACCATGACAGTGACTCCGTAATGCCCCGCCCCTGCCTCACGGTATGGCTGTGTTACCATGTGGGCTTTACTTTGGCCCATTACATACCATGCGCCTTCGCCTTTTGCTGCTGGCCCTCAGCTGCACTGCCCTGGTGGCTTGCGGCATCAAGGGCCCCCTTTATCTACCCCAGGACCCAGCCTCGCAAGCTGCGAGTGCCCCTCGTTGACCGACCTAGCCCCTTGAGCCCACTGTGAACCTGCCCGCCTTGCACTACCAGCAACAGACGCTGTATCTGGATGATGTTGCCCTGCCTTCCATCGCCCACCAGTTCACCACGCCCTGCTTTGTCTATAGCAAACGTACACTGCTGCAAGCGTGGCAGGCCTACCGTGATGCTTTTGCCGGGCAGGACGCGCTGATCTGTTATGCCATGAAGGCCAACAGCAACCTCAGCCTGCTCAAGCTGCTGGTGGACGCCGGTGCCGGGATGGACATTGTGTCCGGTGGCGAACTGGAGCGTGCCCTGCTGGCCGGCTGTCCGCCAGAACGCATAGTGTTTTCCGGGGTGGGCAAAACGGTCACCGAGATGCATCGCGCGCTGGAAGTGGGCATCCATTGTTTCAATGTGGAGTCCAGCGCCGAGCTGGATCGCCTGAGCGCCGTCGCCACCCGCATGGGCAAGACCGCAGCCGTCAGCCTGCGCATCAACCCGGATGTGGACGCCGGCACCCACCCCTATATCTCGACCGGCCTGAAAGGCAACAAATTCGGCATCGCCCATGCCGAGGCACTGGCCACCTACCGCAAGGCTGCCAGCCTGCCGGGCTTGCGTATGGTGGGCATCGACTGCCATATCGGCTCGCAGCTGACCGAGCTCAGCCCGTTCATCGACGCGCTGGACCGCCTGTTGTCACTGGTCGACCAGCTGGCCGCCGAAGGCATCGTGCTGCAGCACGTGGACATGGGGGGAGGCATTGGCATTTGTTACGATGCAGAAACCCCACCGCCCGTCAGCGACTACGCCCAAGCCATTGCCGAGCGGCTGGCGGGACGTGGCCTCAAGCTGGTACTGGAGCCGGGCCGCGCCATCGTGGGCAATGCCGGTGTATTGCTGACCCGGGTGGAGTTCCTCAAGCAGGGTGAAACCAAGAATTTTGCCATCGTCGATGCGGCGATGAACGACCTGATCCGCCCCGCCTTGTATGAGGGCTGGCATCAGGTGCTACCGGTCGAGCAACAGGAAGGCTTGCCGGAGCGGGTTTACGATGTGGTGGGGCCGGTCTGTGAAAGTGCGGACTTCTTGGCTCAGGATCGTACGCTGGCCATCCGGGCGGGCGACCTGCTGGCGATTGGCTCCGCCGGTGCCTATGGCATGGCGATGAGCTCCAATTACAACAGCCGGGTGCGCGCAGCCGAGATACTGGTCGATGGCGATCGGGTGCAGTTGATTCGCCAGCGCGAAACGCTGGCGCAAATGCTGGCCTGTGAACAGGCCTGTCTGCCGGAAGCTTGACCGGCTTTGGCGCAACGGAGGTTGCGCCGAGTCAGCGCTGGCGAATCCGCGCCAGCGTGGCGGTGGTGGAAGTCTGATACAGGAAGGGGATGCTGTGTACCTGGCCGCCCCATCCGCGTACTTCTGATGCGCCGACAATCTGCTCTGGCACCCAGTCACCGCCTTTGACCAGCACTTCCGGCCGCAATTGCAGGATGCGCTGCAGCGGGGTGTCTTCATCAAACCAAGTCACCAGATCCACCGCCTGCAGGGCGGCCATCACCGCCAGCCGGTTTTCCAGCGGATTGATCGGGCGATCGTCACCTTTGCCCAGCCGCTTGACCGAGGCATCGGTATTCAAGGCCACCACCAGTGCCGCGCCTAACGCACGCGCCTGTGCCAGATAGGTGGTGTGACCGCGGTGCAGGATATCAAAGCAGCCATTGGTGAACACCAGCGGACGCGCCAGACGGCTGGCGTGCGCCAGCAGTTGCTCGGGCGCAACAATCTTCTGTTCGTAGTCAGGCAGTACGTAAGACATGGTCGGTCCGGTCGCTCACAATGCCGCGCATTGTAGCACCCGGACCCGTAGCTCAGGCAGCGGCCAGTTGCTTGCGGAACAGGTTGAGTTGCTGCACCGTCTCGAAAGTCTGCCCCATCAGGTTGGACAGATTGCGCAGAATGCCACCGATGACACGGCCTTCGCATTCCTTGTCGAAGCAAATCTGCTTGTCCAGCCAGTGTTCCAGCCAGTCCGGATCCGGCAAGCGGCTCTGGATGGTGTCATTCGGGAACAGGGCTTCATTCACATGCAGATTGGTCGGGTGCAGCGGCTTGCCAGAGCGCGCGCTGGACGCCATCAATACCCCAATCTTGGTAAAGGCACGGCGCGCCTCATCACCAAAACGCTCGATGGCACGCTTCATGTACTTCAGGTAGGCCCCGCCGTGACGGGCTTCATCGCGGCTCAGCGTGTCATAGATGTGCTTGATTACCGGCTCGTCGTGCCATTCGCTGGCACGGCGGTACCACTGGGTCAGGCGTACCTCGCCACAGAAATGCAGCATCAGGGTTTCCAGACGCGGCGCCGGGTCAAACGGGAAGCGCACGGCGTGCAGCTCTTCCTCGGTCGGGCACAGCTCGGGGCGGAAACGGCGCAGATACTCCATCAGCACCAGCGAGTGCTTCTGCTCTTCATAGAACCAGATGGACATGAAGGCCGAAAAATCGCTGTCATCGGTGTTGTCGCGCAGGAACATCTCGGTCGCCGGCAGCGCCGACCACTCGGTGATGGCGTTCATCTTGATGGTGATTGCCTGGTCGTCACTCAACTGGCTGGCATCAAACTGATCCCAAGGGATGTCGTCGGCCATGTTCCAGCGGGCCTTCTCCAGGGAGGTAAACAACTCGGGGTATAACATGATGCAGATTCTCATTTAGCCAGAAGCCGACGCAGCATAGCGGAAAAATCATTTCAAATCCATGACATAGCGCGTTTTTCGCGGTGCAAGCGCTTGCTTGGTGACGCTGACAAAGCCCGGGGCAAACGGTACACTAGCAGACTTTGATCGTTTCCGATCCATACCGGACCTGTACTGCCATGCGTGCCAGCCAATACTACCTCTCCACCCTGAAAGAAGCGCCCGCCGAGGCCGAACTGATTTCCCACAAGCTGATGCTGCGTGCTGGCTTGATCAAGCGCCTGGGCAGCGGCCTGTACAGCTGGATGCCATTGGGCTTGCGCGTGCTGCGCAAAGTGGAGGCCGTGGTGCGCGATGAAATGGCGCGTACCGCCAAGGCGCATGAATTGCTGATGCCAGCGGTGCAACCTGCTGAACTGTGGCAAGAATCCGGCCGCTGGGAATTCTATGGCAAGGAGCTGCTGCGCCTGAAAGATCGCCATGAGCGCGATTTCGTGATCGGGCCGACGCATGAAGAGGTGGTCACCGATATCGTACGGCGTGACGTACAAAGCTACCGCCAGCTGCCGGTGAACCTGTATCAGATCCAGACCAAATTCCGCGACGAGATCCGCCCGCGCTTTGGCGTAATGCGCGCGCGCGAATTCGTGATGAAGGACGGCTACTCCTTCCATACCGACTTTGCCAGCCTGGAGCAGACCTACTGGGATTATCACCGCGCCTACTGCAATGTGTTTACCCGGCTGGGGCTAAAATTCCGTGCGGTGGCAGCGGATACCGGCTCCATCGGCGGCACCGGCTCGCATGAGTTCCAGGTGCTGGCCGACTCCGGCGAGGACGAAGTGGTGTGGTGCCCGCAATCCGAATACGCTGCCAACATCGAGCTGGCCGAGGCCGTTGCGCCCGCGCATGCCCGCCCGGCCGCCAGTCAGCCACTGCACAAGGTACATACCCCGGGCGTCAAGACCATCGCCCAACTGTGCGAGTTTCTCAAGGTGCCGGTTGAGCAGACCGTCAAGGCAGTGGTGGTGGATGGCAGCGATGACCGCCCGGTGCTGCTGATGGTGCGCGGCGACCATAGCCTGAATGAGATCAAGGCCGAAAAACTGCCGCAGGTGAAGGTACCGCTGACCTTCTCCAGCCCGGAGGCCATCCGCGAAGCCTTTGGTGCCAACCCCGGCTCGCTGGGCCCGGTCAATTTCCCGGGCACCGTGGTGATGGACCGGACCGTCGACCGCATGGCCGACTTCGTCATCGGCGCCAATGAAGACGATCAACATTACACCGGGGCCAATATTGGCCGCGATTTCCCCGAGCCACTGGTAGCCGATATCCGCGATGTGGTGGCTGGCGATCCGTCCCCGGATGGCAAAGGCACCCTGGAAATCTGCCGAGGCGTAGAGGTCGGCCACATCTTCCAGCTGCGCACCAAGTATTCGGAAGCCTTGCAATGCAACTGGCTGGACCGGGAGGGGCAGACTCACCCGATGGAGATGGGTTGCTACGGCATCGGCATCTCCCGTGTCGTCGCTGCATGTATTGAACAGAATCACGACGAGCGTGGCATTATGTTCCCGCCCGCCATGGCCCCGTTCACCCTTGCGCTGGTCTCAGTCGGTGCCGACCGCAATCCGGCGGTGGCCAGTGCGGCAGAACAGCTCTACAGCGAGCTGCAAGCCGCCGGGGTAGAGGTGCTGCTGGACGACCGCGATGAGCGCCCCGGCGTCAAGTTTGCCGACATGGAGCTGATCGGCATCCCCTTCCGCGTCACCATTGGCGGCAAGGGTCTGGAGAAAGGGGTGATCGAGTTCGTGCGCCGTGCCGACGGTGTGGTGGAAGAACTGCCGCTGGCGGATGCGTGTGCCGCCATTCGTCAGGCCATCGGCGCTTGAGGGCTCTGATGCATCGCACCCGTTTGACCCGCCCCCTGCTGCTGGGCGTGCTGCTGTACTGTCTGGGCCTGCCCGCATGGGCAGGCAAGCAGGAAAAGGAAATCCTCGCGCCATCTGTACAAACCGCCATGCAACAGGCCATCAACGATAACCGTGAGCCACGGCTGGTATTTGCCGACAAAGCAGAAGGCGAGCGCTGGCTCACTGAGATGATGCTGCGGCTGGAAAAGAAGGTGCCAGATGCCTTCATGCGCAAACGGCTGCTGACCCTGATCCACTATGAAGCCACCCGTGCCGGTCTGGATCCGCAGCTGGTACTGGGCTTGGTACAGGTAGAAAGTGGCTTCAAGAAGTACGCCATCTCCAGCGCGGGCGCACGGGGCCTGATGCAGGTGATGCCGTTCTGGGTCGACCAGATCGGCAATGACAAGCACAACCTGTTCGACGAAGCCACCAGCCTGCGCTTTGGTTGCACCATCCTGCGTCACTATCTGGACCTGGAGAAGGGCAATCTGTATCTGGCGCTGGGCCGCTACAACGGCAGCCGTGGCCGACCGGAATACCCGAACATGGTGCTGGGCGCCTGGCGCAGCCGTTGGCAGTGGGGTAGCAGCGGCAGCTGACAAAAATGCCTGCCGCATTGCGACAGCGATTGACGCTCTGCGTCACTTTTCCTAGAATCCGACAAAATCACTCAAGTATTTTCCACTGCGGAAGCTGATCTTCTAACCGTCAACGCCCTAGCGGGCCGGAGTCCATACACCATGAGCGCACAAGAGCACATCCACCAGACCGTGACCAGCCACAAGGTGGTGCTGTACATGAAGGGCACCCCCACCTTCCCGCAATGCGGCTTCTCTTCTAACGCCGTGCAGATCCTCAAAGCCTGTGGCGTGGCCGATTTCAAGGCGGTGAACGTGCTGGACGACCCGGAAATCCGCCAGGGCATCAAAGACTACGCCAACTGGCCCACCATCCCGCAGCTCTATGTCGGCGGTGAGTTTGTGGGTGGCTCCGACATCATGCGCGAGCTGTATGAGAGCGGCGAATTGCAAAAAATGTTGTCAGCATAAACACGCTGGCACGCATTGTGCATATAATGCCCACAAGGCCAAGCACAAGACTTGGCTTTGCCATCCTAGACAACCCTTACGGGAGAATCATATGAAACGCGTTCAACAAGGTTTTACCTTGA
Organism: Leeia sp.; assembly: GCF_041909055.1. Lineage (NCBI taxonomy): Bacteria > Pseudomonadati > Pseudomonadota > Betaproteobacteria > Neisseriales > Leeiaceae > Leeia > Leeia sp. Next base: position 42,935 of record NZ_JAYREC010000008.1, read on the forward strand.
TCGAACTGATGATCGTAGTTGCGATCATCGGTATTCTGGCCGCCATCGCCATTCCGCAATACCAGGACTACGTGACCCGCAGCCGCTGGCAAGACAACATCTCCGGCGTGGGTGCGATCAAAACTGGTATTGCTGAATGCATGCAGGACAACACCGGCAACTCCGCCCCCTGCGATACCTACACTGAGCTGGTAAACTCCAATTACATTGGCGCAGCCGCAACTGGCTCAACTTGGGCATTGAAGTTTGGCTTCGCTGATGTGACCACTTCCGGTGCAATTCGCGTCGGTGGCACCGCACAAGTTGGGAGCTGCGGGATTACTCTGACCCCGAGCCTGGTTGACAATCAGCTGCAGTGGGTTTTCACGAACTCGGGTGTTACTGTCAACAGCCAAGGTGGTACAACTTGCACGAAGCGTCGCACTGGCGTCGGCACCTAAGCTAGCTGACTGCATCAGCAATGAACAAAAAAGGGGCTGCCAGCCCCTTTTTTGTTTTTTATGCACATGCAGCTCCTAGCTTGCTGAAAATTGACTTCTTCGTTTTTGCTTATAAAGTGAGTTTGTTATATTAACAAGCTAATAAGCATAAGTAACTCCCACCTTACCCACCTGCACAGAATAATCATCATGCCGCAAGAACTAAATACACGACCTTACTTCTGCATAAGCCTTGTTGTAAGTCTGTGCAGTTTGCTGCCCTTTATAATCCCTTTCAGCCTGCTGCCCGACCCTGGCTGGGTATCAGCTGTCAGCGGCGTTTACCCCCCATTGTTATTGATATTGGGTTGGGCCTGCTGGCGCCACGGTCAGCTTGCATTTTCCTTATCTTCACTTAGCTGGCTGGCGTTTGGGATGCTGCTGTTATTGCAATCCCGCCTGATTCCCACCCCATATTTAGCCAATAACTGGCTACCAGCGCTGGCCATGCTGGTAGCGGCATTGCTGACTTGGGCGCTGCTTGCCTTGCGCGAGCAATTCGGCGTGTCACGTGTGTTACAGGCTCTAGCTTGGGGCTTGGTCATCGGTGGTCTCTACAATGTTCTGATCGCAACGCTGCAATGGTTCGATGCAGCTAAACTGCTACCGTGGTTTGCTTTGGGCGCCAATGCCAAGATGCAAGGCGTGGTCGGCAACCTGGGGCAACGTAACTGGCTAACCGAATACCTGCTATATGGCATGCTGGCCATCTGCTGGCTACTGCCGCAAGTCTCACGCAACACACAGCGGCTATTGTGGCTTGCCGCGGTAGCTTTTGCTTGGGTGATCGCGATGACCGGTTCTCGTTCGCCCATACTGATTGGCGCAGCCTTGGTGTTATGGGCGACCTGGCAATATCGTCAACATCGCAGTGCATTTTCACGCCATGTCATGATGATGATCGGCCTGCTGGCGCTGGCTACCTTTGGTTTCTGGCTTCAGCAGCAGCTCTGGGGGGCCGGGGAAAGTGCCATCACCTCCATCAATCGTGGCGGCATGCGGAGATTGATTGAGTGGCAGAAGTGCATTGACCTGTTTCTGGCCCACCCGTGGCTGGGTGTGGGCTGGGGCAACTATGCCTGGCATTCCTTCCAGCTACAGCAGCTGCCCGCCTACGCCAAGGTGGTAGAGTCTGCCATGTTCGACCATTCCCACAATGCCTTCTTCCAGTTACTGGCGGTGACGGGCCTGGCAGGTTTGGCCTGCATTGCGCCATTACTGTGGGTTGGAGTCCGGCAAATCTGCCGCCGCGAGCAAGACAATCTGATCGGTGCCCTGCTGATTGTGATCCTGATCCGCGCACAGCTGGAGTGGTCGCTCTGGGTGCCAGGTTTCTTCTTCTTTGCTGTCATCTTGCTGGCGCTCTGCCCCCAATCTGCCTGGGGGCGGCGCGCGTGGAAACCCAGTTTCCGTTTGTCTATCGGCCTTTTTGCCCTTTGCATGTTGCTGGTGAGCAGCCTTACGGTGTACCAATACACACGATTGTCGCGTATTTTTACCGGGGATAAGAACCTGAAGGGTGACTCGGTCATGATTGATCTGGTCAGTTATTCACAGAATATCTGGTTGAGCGCCATAACCGATCGTATAATAGCGGCGCGACTCAGCTATGACCGTAATTGGCTACCCATGAAACTGGACCTGCTAACGCAGGTGAATCTTAATACGCCACATCCAGTCTTCTTGATCCGCGAGGCCTACTTCCTAGCGCTGAATGGCCAAACCGCACTGGCCCACCAACGCGTGCAGCAAGTTTTGGTCGCCTATCCGCGTTATCGCGACCAGTTCATTATCGCCCTGCTGGAAGATCCCAGCCCGGAAGGCAAAATGATCCTCAGCATGCTGATTGATCATGCCCGCCGCTATGGCCCGCAGCTCAAATAAGGGGCTTGAACATGACCGAGTCCGAATTCCTTACCCATACCGATCAGGTCTTCCGTCATCTGCAGGACCAGCTGGATGCCAGCGGGCTGGACCTGGAGGTGCTGTGGAGTGGCAATGTGCTGGAGATCGAGTGTCCGGATGGCAGCAAGATTGTGGTCAATCGGCATGTGCCGAATCAGGAGTTGTGGATTGCGGCACGCAGCGGGGGTTACCATTTTGCCTGGCGGCAGAATGAATGGCTCAACACCCGGGATGGGGGGGAGTTTTATGCCACCCTCTCGGAGTGTCTCTGCAATCAGACAGGCGAAGAATGCGGATTGCATAAATCTGTCTAAGTGGATCAGATTCTGGATACAATAACGGGTGAGAAGATTTAAATATTGCGAAATGTCATCTCTTTCCCATCATCTGGGCCTACACTAGAGGCAAGGCGGGTGGAATGGAGAGCCCGCGCAAACCGGATGCCTTGATCCCGTGGCCATGTTTTCGTTTTTCAAAAAGAAGCCGGACGAGCCTGCCAGCCCGTCCGCCCCCAGCGTTGCGATCCCAAAGGGGCGCGAAGCCAGCCCGGCTGCGCCTGTTATCGTGCAGCCCGCAGGCAAGGTTGCACCTGCGCCCGAGCCTGCGCCTCCTTTGGCCGAGCCCACAACGGCCCTGCCGGATACTTCCGCTTTTTTCCCGGTTGAGCTGGCACCCGCCGATGTGTCGGCCATGGAAGAGGCCGCCATTCTCTACGCCAATGAGCAATATGAAGCGGCAGTGGAATTGCTGAGTGCGCAGGTCAATAGCGAGCCGCGCTGTGACGAAGAGCTGTGGCTGATGCTGCTGGAGCTGTATCAGGTACAGAACAACAAGGCGGCGTTTGATGAGTTGGCCCTGCAGTTTGTGGTGGCGTTTGAGCGCACGGCCCCGATCTGGCAGCGTGCCAGCCGCAGTGCCGCCACAGGCAAAGAAAGTAGCAACGCGCTGACCCTGCTGCCGAGCCAGCTGAGCGAAGCGGGCATCAGCAAAGCCATCCAGCAACTGCAGCAGCAAGCGCAGAAGCAGAAGCTGGTACAGCTGGACTGCAGCCGGGTGACCGACTTGGTGGCGACCGCCCTGCCTGCCATGACCGACGCGCTGCGCCTGCTGCGTCGCCAGCAAGTGCGCGTGCAGCTGGCGCAGCCCGAAGCCTTGCTGCAACTGCTGCAAGACCGAATCGAGATGATGCGGCGTGATGAGGCCGACATTCCATGCTGGCTGTTCCTGCTGGAGTGTCTGCAATGGCAGGGGGATCAAGAAGCGTTTGAAACCCTGGCGGTCGATTACGCGGTCACCTATGAAGTCTCCCCCCCCTCCTGGGAGCCTTTACCCAAAGCTCCCGCCGCCAAAGCAGCCCCCTCCGAGGCACCCTTGGCCGCCCCCTTGGCAGATGCCTTTGTGCTGCGAGGCCATTATGGGGCAGACAAGGTGGGGGAGCTGGACCTGTTGATGGAACATGCCGAAGCCCGTAGCGTGGTGAATATTGACTGCTTGCTACTGGAGCGTATGGATTTTGTCTCCGCCGGTCACCTGCTCAACCTGCTGGTGCAACTGCAGCAGCAGGGCAAGGAACTGCACCTGCGCCAGGTGAGCCATCTGGTGGGTGCGCTGTTCCGTGTGCTCGGCATGCACGATTTCTGCAAGCTGCACTACCGCAAGTAAGCCCCTTGCGTTTTGCCTGAGCTGCCCCCATCTGCTGGGTAATACGCAACAGAAAGCCCAGCATGCAGCAATTCGACGGCACCACCATCCTGTCTGTCCGCCGTGGCAGGCAGGTTGCCCTCGGTGGCGATGGCCAGGTCACCCTCGGCAACATCGTCATTAAATCCACCGCCCGCAAGATTCGACGTCTGTACCGCGACGAGATCCTGGCCGGATTCGCTGGCGGTACGGCAGACGCCTTTACCCTGTTCGAGCGTTTTGAAGGCAAGCTGGAAAAGCACCAAGGCCACCTTCTGCGCGCTGCCGTCGAACTGGCCAAGGATTGGCGTACCGACCGCATGCTGCGGCGGCTGGAAGCCATGCTGGCGGTGGCCAACCGCGACCACACCCTGATCATCACCGGTAATGGTGATGTGCTGGAACCGGAAGATGGCATTGCGGCCATTGGGTCAGGGGGGGCTTACGCCCAGTCTGCCGCGCGCGCATTATGGGAAAATACCACGCTCGCACCGGTCGACATCGTCAAGAAGTCGCTGACCATCGCGGGCGACCTGTGCATCTACACCAACCAGAACCATTTGATCGAGTCGCTGGACTAATCCGCACCCGTGTCGCAGGAAGCCTCCATGAGCATGACCCCGCAGGAAATCGTCCACGAGCTGGACAAGCACATCATCGGCCAGCAAGCCGCCAAGAAGGCGGTCGCCATTGCTTTGCGCAACCGCTGGCGTCGCCAGCAGGTGGCAGAGCCGCTGCGGCAGGAAATCACCCCGAAAAACATCCTGATGATTGGCCCCACCGGCGTGGGCAAAACCGAGATCGCCCGTCGTCTGGCACGGCTGGCCGATGCCCCCTTCATCAAGGTGGAAGCCACCAAGTTCACCGAAGTCGGCTATGTTGGGCGTGATGTGGACAGCATCATCCGTGATCTGCTGGAAACCGCCATCAAGCAGACCCGCGAACAGGAGGCCCACAAGCAGCGTCATCATGCCGAAGACCGTGCCGAGGATCGCGTGCTGGATGCCCTGCTGCCGCCACCACGCCAGATGGGCTTCGGGCTGGCGGAAGACAAGCCGGACGATAGCGCCACCCGCCAGAAATTCCGCAAGATGCTGCGTGAAGGCCAGCTGGACGACAAGGAAATTGAAATCGAGCTGGAAGCCCCCAAGGCCAGCGTCGAGATTTTCTCGCCACCTGGCATGGAAGAGTTGACCAGCCAGATTCAGGGCATGTTCCAGAACATGAGTGGCGGCAAGAAAAAAAGCCAGAAGCTGACGGTGAAAGAGGCCTACAAGCTGCTGGTGGAAGAAGAGGCCGCGCGTCTGGTCAATGACGAGGACGTCAAGGCCAAGGCGCTGCGCAATGTCGAGCAGAATGGCATCGTGTTCCTCGACGAGATCGACAAGATCACCAGCCGCTCCGACGGGCAGAACAGTGGCGAGGTCTCACGCCAGGGCGTGCAGCGTGACCTGCTGCCATTGGTGGAAGGCACCACCATTTCCACCAAATACGGCATGGTGAAAACCGACCACATCCTGTTCATCGCCAGCGGTGCTTTCCATCTGGCCAAACCGTCCGATTTGATCCCCGAGCTGCAAGGCCGCTTCCCGATCCGTGTGGAGCTGGAGTCACTGTCGGTCACCGATTTTGAGAGCATCCTCACCCGTACCGATGCCTGCCTGATTCGTCAGTACCAGGCCCTGCTGGCCACTGAGGGCGTCACGCTGGAGTTCACCCCGGACGCGATTCACCGCATGGCCGAGATTGCCTGGCGAGTGAACGAGAAGACCGAGAACATCGGCGCACGCCGCCTGTACACCGTGATGGAGCGCCTGCTGGAGCAGATCTCCTTCCAGAGCGCCAATGAACAGGGCAAAACCATCACCTTGGACGCGGCAGCGGTAGACCAGCAACTGGGTGAACTGGCGGTCAATGAAGACCTTGCCCGTTACGTGCTTTAACGCTTTGAGCAGAACCCACCACAGACCCGCTTCGGCGGGTCTGTTGCATTGCAGGGGCAATAACCCTGATCACAACAAGGAGAAAACGATGATTGAAGCTGGCAAGCAGCTCCCCGCTGGGCAACTGAGCGAATACCTGACCGAGCCGGGCGAGGGCTGCAGCATTGGCCCCAACCGCTTTGAGGTACAGGAACGCCTGAAGGGCAAGAAGGTGGTGATTTTCGGCCTGCCCGGCGCCTTCACCCCCACCTGCTCGGCCAAGCACCTGCCGGGCTATCTTGGCGAGATCGAACAGTTTCGCGCCAAGGGCGTGGACGAAGTGTGGTGCTTTGCGGTCAACGATGCCTTTGTGATGCACGCCTGGGGCGAGCAGCAAGGTGCCAGTGGCAAGGTGGCCATGATTGCCGATGGTAGCGCCGACTACACCCGCGCCCTCGGCCTGGAGCTGGACCTCGCCGCCCACGGCATGGGCCTGCGCTGCAAGCGCTTCGCCATGATCGTCGAAGATGGCGTGGTGCGCTCTGTGGACGTAGAAGCCCCCGGCCAATTCACGGTCAGTGACGCCGCCAGCCAATTGGCCCGTCTCGGCTAAGCGGGCACGGAGCCATTGACGCCCCCGGGCGCAACCCCTATGCTGCGCCCACCCGCCACCGGAGCCCTCCCATGCGCATTGCCACCTGGAACGTCAACTCGCTCAATGTCCGACTGCCCCACGTGCTGCAATGGCTGCAGCAGGCCGCACCGGATGTGCTGTGCCTGCAAGAGCTGAAGCTGGAAGACCACAAGTTCCCGCGTGCCGAGCTGGAGGCGGCCGGTTATCAGGTGGCCTTTACCGGCCAGAAAACCTACAACGGCGTGGCCATCCTCTCGCGCCAGCCGCTGGAAGACATCCAGTACAACCTGCCCAACCTGCCAGACGAGCAACGCCGACTGGTGGCCGCGACGGTGGGTGGCCTGCGGATTGTATGTGGCTACTTTCCCAACGGTCAGGCACTGGACTCCGAGAAGTACCCTTACAAACTGGGCTGGTTGAGTGCGCTACACGACTGGCTGCAGGGCGAGCTTCAGCGCTATCCTTCGCTGGCCTTGCTGGGCGACTACAACATCGCCCCCGCCGACCTCGACGTACACGACCCCAAGGCGTGGGAAGGGCAAGTGCTGGTCAGCCCGCCTGAGCGGGAAGCGTACCAACGCCTGCTGGCACTGGGCCTGACCGACGCCTACCGTCACCTGCAGCCCGCGACCGAAAAAGCCTTCACCTGGTGGGATTACCGCATGAACGGCTTCCGCCGCAACCTCGGCCTGCGCATCGACCACATTCTGCTTTCCGCCCCGGCACTGGACAAGCTCTCGGCCTGCGACATCGACCGCGAGCCCCGCACTTGGGAACGCCCCAGTGACCACACCCCGGTGTGGGCTGAATTGAAAAGCTGAAGCGTCTAGCCTACTCGCTTGGCAAACCGGCGGGTGGGCGTGCCTTGGTGGAAGCGCATCTGCCAACCCGCAGCCGTGTGCTGCCAGAGCGAGCTGCGCAGGGTGAAGCGGCTGAGGCGGCCAGATGCATCCAGGTTGGCGGAACGGTAGGTCAACTGCGCTAACGCATCACCCAGTGGGGTCAGTGCATAGTCTTGCGACCAGATGGCAGGGCCTTCGCTTTCCGCCAGCAAGGCGGCGACGATGCTGTCGCGGCTGTACACGGTGCCAGACCGGCCAAACTCCTCAAACGCCGGGTGCAGCAGCGCTTCTAGCCGTGCCGGGTCATGGCGAACTGCCGTTTGATGTAGTTCTATTTCCTGAGCACGTAGCAGTTCAAGCAACATGGGCTGACCTGAGCAATGATGGGCAGCAGCGGGACTGGCCTCGCTGAAGCGCTATCATGCATGACCACGTGCTGCAGAACAAGATTCAGTCCTTGAAGCGTGCCTCGCCTTGCTTCCAGTAGCCTTTGGCGCTCACCGGGATGCCCGCATTGCGGTAATGTACCTGCAGGGCTCGAATGGCGGTGGCTTCGCCCGCCAGCCAGACATAGCCCGGACCGGGTGGCAATGCATGCTGGCTCAAGCATTGATACAGTGCCCAGCCCGGTTCTTTTTCTGCGCTCAGCCAATGTACCTGCAGCAAAGGGTGAGCAGGCATGGTCTGTTGCTCCTGCGGTCCCGCCACTTCGGCTACCATCTGTACTGGCAGGTGGGCAGGCCATTGCCGCAGAATGGAATGCATGGCAGGCAAGGCGGTGGCATCCCCTCCCAACAACAGCCAGCTCACGTCGGCCGGGGGGTCAAATCGCCCCAGTCGTGGCCCCGCAAGCCGGACCTTCTGCCCGGGCTGCGCCTGCGCGGCCCAGGCGGAGACTGGGCCCAGCGGCTGATGCAACACAAACGCCAACTCCAGGGTTCCTGCTACAGTGTCCAGCCGCTGGATGGTATAGGCACGGCTTTCACCACCGGGAACCTCTACCTTGACCCAACTGGCAGGTCGCACGGTGTCATCATTCTCCAGCAGTGGCTGCAAGTCCCCTCCCAGTACAATGCGACGCATCAACGGCGTGTCCTGATAGACCTGCAGCACTTCAGCATCCACCTTGATGCGCAGACGGGTCACGGTATTCAATAAGGGCTTCAGCATGGGAGGGTAATCTCGTCAGTTTCACTCGAGGAAGTTTAAATATGAGTAATTGCTCGCGTTATGCAGTATAGGCATAATGCGACTCATTACCTACTCACATTCCCCTGCGCCATGCCCGCTATCCCCAAACCCCGAAAGCAGCCCAGCCAGCAGCGTTCGCAGCAGATGGTGAACAACATTCTGGAAGCGACAGCTCGCATTCTGGTTGAGCGCGGCTACGCTGGCACCAATACCAATATCGTGGCCGAGCGGGCCGGTGTCAGTGTTGGATCGGTGTATCAGTACTTTCCTAACAAAGATGCGCTGATTGCCGCCCTGCATGCCCAGCATGGCGAAGAGATGCATGCCATGATGCGGAGTGTGATTCTGAGCACCCATGGCCTGCCACTGGCTGAGCGGCTGGCCCGCTTGATTCACGCCCAGCTGGCCGCCCATCTGGCACAGCCAACACTGTTGCGCATACTGGAGCTGGAATTACAGCATCTGGATGAGCCCAAGATGAGCCCCTCACACGAGCGAGTGGTAATGGAGGGTATGCTGTCCTTGCTGCGTGAACACCAAGATGAATTCAAGCCGCCAGAGCCGCAACTGGCGGCCTGGGTACTGCTGAACACCGCCAAGGCATTGATCCATGCTGCAGTGATCTCCCCACCTGCCGGACAGGACATCGTTCAACTGGAAGCGGCCATCACCCAGAGCTTGATCGGCTACCTGCAAGCTGCGTGTATTACTCCTCAGCCAACCGCAGCGTAAACGCAGCTATTGCGTAGTTGACCATCTGGCGTAATGCGCTCGTGGCGCAGTATGCCTTCCAGCTGCATGCCGATAGCCTCGCACAGACGGCGACTGGCAACATTCGCCTCATCCGTCCAGGCGCTTACCCGGCGCGCACCCAGCTGTGCAAAGGCATAGCGTACCAAAGCTCCAGCAGCTTCACGCATCAAGCCCTGCCCCTGATAGCCTTTTCGGCCCCAATAGCCAATCTCAAAGCTGGGAACGGCCCAGTCAATATCATGCAAGCCGATGCTGGCCACCAGCTCACCTGCGGAGTCGAAGGCCAGATAATTCAACGTGGTACGTTGCATGAACCAGGCCGCGCTCAAACGGCACCAGCTCTCGGACACTTCTACCGAGGGCTCAGCCTGCGCCCACGGCAGGGAGGCAGGCCATTGCCGCAGCAGGTCCAGCGTCTCCACCACCGCCGCATGGACGATAGTGCCATCGCCAGCACGGGGTACCCGCAGTTGCAAGCGAGGGGTAGTCAATTCGGCCTTGATGTCACGCAGCAGAGCAGGGGTAGTCATGAGGGTAAGACGCGGCATGCCACCACGCATGCCGGCTCCATGGAATGGTCGACCCGTAGATTACAGCACGCCCATACAGTGCGCACAATCGGGAGCCACCGCCCAGATCATGGCATGGCTGAGACAGTACAGATGCTTAGTGTCGCACCTGCTCATGATCTGCAATCAAACGGGCATGATCTTCTCGCAAGCTGCGCAGATAATCCTGCAATGTTCGACCTTCCTGCAGTGGATACCCTTCCTCCAACACCCGCCACTGCTGCAGACGGTCGATACGGAAGTGGCGCATGGCCTGGCGCAATTCGCACCAGGCTGCCAGCGTCCAGCGATCGCCCCAGAAGAACAGTCCCAGTGGCCACACCACCCGCTCGGTCAGCAGGCCATCCTCACGCACATAGCTAAGCAGCAGTTTGTGACGCTGCAAGATGGCTTCCCGCACCGGGGCCAGCCGCTCCAGCGGGTAGGGGCGCTGGCCGGCCACATAGGAGGGGTTGGCTTGCAGCATTTGCACCAGTGCAGTGGGCAAGGTGGTTTCCAGCTTGGTCATCGCCGCCTGGGCCGCCTGCCGGGCCTCCCGGTCCGCCCAGCCCGCCACCATGCGCGCGCCGAGGTGCAAGGCGCGCACCTCATCCGGGGTGAACAGTAGTGGCGGCAATTCAAACCCCTTGCGCAGCCGGTAGCCTACCCCGGCTTCGCCATCAATCGGTGCGCCACTGCTCATCAGGTCACGGATATCGCGGTAGATGGTGCGGTCGGACACCTCCAGCCATTCCGCCAGCTGCTGGGCGGTGGTACAGCGCCGCCCGCGCAGCAACAGCAGGATCTGCATCAGCCGGTCGGCCCGCCTCATCGGCGCTTCCTGGTCTGTCCGATGGCAACCGCCTCGGCCAGCAAGCCCAGCAGCTCATCGCCTGCAACATCGCCCGCTGCCTCAAAGCGCAAGTGGCGACAACGCTTACCGTCTCCCAGCAAGCGTTGCTGCGGATCATGCAGCTCAACCCCATGCTCGAACAGCAGGTGAACCGCACCATCCCGCTGCGGAAACAGGCCGCAGACATAGCCTGCGGTGGCATGATGAAAAGCCAGCCCTTGCCAGCCCAGATTCAGGCGCTCCTGCAAAGGCTGGGCGTCAAGCAACTGAGCCCGCAGCTGCAGCAGTAGTGTCGCGCACGGCTCCGGCCAGCGCGCCAGCCAGTCCAGCACGGCGGCAGACGGCGGGGTGATCACAGTGGGTAGCTCTGCAGGTGCTGCATGTCGATACTCTCCGGCTCAATCAGCGCAAAAAAAGCGCCGCAGCTGGGTAATTGCATCACCGCCTGCATGGCAGCCTGCGCACTGGCAGCATCCTGCCACAGAATCGAATCCAGCCAGCGCCCATCCTCCGAGCGGGCCAGCTGGCGATGGCGAAAGCCCGGCAGGCGGGCGACATCGGCCTGCATGGCATGTGCGGCAGCGAGCACAGTGTCGGCGTCAACGTCGGGGTGGGTGCGAAACCACACTTGCTCAAGGCAGGCGGCAGTGGCAGCGGTCATATCAGGGCTCCTGTCAGTCGTCACCGGCGCGAATCGCCAGCTGGAACTGCAGTGTACGCCCGGCTCCTGACAGGCCTCTGTCAGGAGCCTTGCCGGTCAAACGATGTCGAGGTGATCCAGCCCGGAGAGAATGTCCCGGCTCTTGGCTTCCTGCCCGTGCAGCTTGATGCGCAGACGCAGGTCATTCACCGAGTCGGCATTACGCAAGGCATCCTCGTAGCTGATATAGCCACCTTCGTAGAGATCGAACAGCGCCTGGTCGAAGGTCTGCATGCCCAGCTCGCGGCTCTTGGACATGATTTCCTTGATCTCGTGCACATCGCCCTTGAAGATCAGGTCCGCAATCAGCGGCGAGTTGAGCATGATTTCTACCGCAGGCACCCGCCCCTTGGTGCCCTTGATCGGCAACAGTCGCTGCGACACAAAGGCTTTCAGGTTCAGCGACAAGTCCATCAGCAGCTGGGCACGCCGCTCTTCCGGGAAGAAGTTGATCACCCGGTCCAGCGCCTGGTTGGCCGAGTTGGCATGCAGGGTGGCCATGCACAAGTGGCCGGTTTCGGCAAAGGCAATGGCGTAGTCCATGGTGTCGCGGTCACGAATCTCACCGATCAGGATCACGTCCGGCGCCTGCCGCAGGGTGTTCTTCAGTGCGGCACCCCAGCTGTCGGTATCCACCCCGACTTCACGCTGGGTAATGATACAGCTCCGGTGCTCGTGCACGTACTCGATCGGGTCTTCGATGGTGATGATGTGGCCGAAGGAGTTTTCATTGCGGAAGCCGATCATCGCCGCCAGCGAAGTCGATTTGCCGGAGCCGGTACCACCGACAAAGATCACCAGACCGCGCTTGGTCATGGCAATGTCTTTCAGTACAGTGGGCAGCTTCAGCTCGTCCAGCGTCGGAATCTTGGTGTTGATGGTCCGGAACACCAGTCCGACCTTGGCCTGCTGCACAAAGGCGTTCACCCGGAAGCGGCCAATCTGCGGCGGACTGATGGCAAAATTACACTCGTTGGATGCTTCAAACTCTTCGGCCTGGCGGTCGTTCATCACCGCCCGGGCCAATTCCTTCGTGTGCTGTTGCGACAGCGCCTGATTCGAGACTGGCGTCACCTTGCCGTCGATCTTCAGCGCCGGGGGGAAGTCTGTCGTAATGAACAAATCAGATGCATTCTTGGCGACCATCAGCTTGAGCAGGTCGTGCATGAATTTGGTAGCCTGATCGCGCTCCATGGCAATCTCCTTGAATCAGGTCAGCGCTGCTGCACCGGGTTACTGGAACAGATCCTTGTTGGCGGCGCGCACCTTGGCTTCGGCACTGCTCACGATATTGCGACGCACCAGCTCCTGCAGACACTGATCCAGCGTCTGCATGCCGACGCCCTGGCCGGTCTGGATGGAGGAGTACATCTGGGCAATCTTGTTCTCACGGATCAGGTTCCGGATCGCCGGGGTGCCGATCATGATTTCGTGCGCCGCCACCCGGCCCGTGCCGTCCTTGGTCTTGAGCAGGGTCTGCGAAATCACCGCCCGCAACGATTCGGACAACATGGCACGCACCATGTCCTTTTCTGCTGCCGGGAACACGTCAACAATCCGGTCGATGGTCTTGGCCGCCGAGCTGGTGTGCAGGGTACCAAATACCAGGTGACCGGTTTCGGCGGCGGTCAACGCCAGCCGGATGGTTTCCAGGTCACGCATTTCGCCCACCAGAATCACATCCGGGTCTTCCCGCAGCGCCGAACGCAGCGCGTTGTTGAAGGAGAGCGTATGCGGCCCGACTTCGCGCTGGTTGATCAGGCACTTCTTCGATTCGTGCACGAACTCGATCGGGTCTTCCACCGTCAGGATGTGGCCGTACTCGTTTTCGTTGATATGGTTGATCATGCCGGCCAGCGTGGTGGACTTGCCGGAGCCGGTCGGCCCGGTGACCAGCACAATGCCGCGCGGCTGATTGGAGATTTCCTTGAAGATCACCGGTGCATTCAGCTCTTCCAGCGTCAGCACCTTGCTCGGGATGGTACGGAACACAGCGGCAGCGCCCCGGTTCTGCACAAAGGCATTCACCCGGAAACGCGCCAGGTTGGGGATTTCAAACGAGAAATCGCACTCCAGCGTTTCTTCATACACCTTGCGCTGGCCATCGTTCATGATGTCGTACACCATATCGTGTACGTCTTTGTGCTCCAGCGGCGGCAGGTTGATACGCCGTACGTCACCATGCACCCGGATCATCGGCGGCAGCCCGGAGGACAAGTGCAAATCGGACGCCTTGTTCTTTACTGAAAACGCCAGCAGCTCAGCGATTTCCATTTATACTATCCTTTCGCGCAGATGCAACGGCAAACAACGGCAGGAAGCGCCTTCACAGGCGGCAACAGTCCATTATGAGTTCAATATCCAGCGCCTTGCAAGGCGTGCTCCAGCAGATCCGGCAAACGGCGCTTGCCGCCGGGCGTGAGCCTGACAGCGTGCAATTGCTGGCCGTCAGCAAAACCTTTCCGGCAGAAGCGATCCGGGAAGCCTGGGCCGCCGGGCAAACGGCGTTTGGCGAAAACTATGTGCAGGAACTTCTGGACAAGGCCCATATTCTAACGGATTTGCCAGTACAATGGCATTTCATCGGGCCGTTACAGAGCAACAAGACGCGCCCCGTTGCCGAAATTGCACACTGGGTTCATAGCGTAGACCGGCTGAAGATTGCCGAGCGCCTGTCCGCCCAACGGCCCGCACATCTGCCGCCCTTGAATATCTGCCTGCAGGTCAACATCAGCGGGGAGGACAGCAAGAGCGGTGTGGTGCCGTCGGAGCTGCCCGCGCTGGCCGCAGCGGTGGCGCGCTTGCCCCGTCTGGCCTTGCGTGGGCTGATGTGTATTCCAGCCCCGACGACGGACCCGCTACAGCAGCAGGCCGCGTTTGCTGCCCTGCGAGAGCTTTATGAGCAGCTGCAGGCGAACGGGCTGGCGCTGGACACCCTGTCGATGGGCATGTCTGCCGACATGGTGGCCGCAATTCGGGAAGGGGCGACCATGGTGCGCGTCGGAACGGCCATTTTCGGTCACCGCCATTACCCGGGGAATCCTGCATGAACCTGTCGTTCCGTCCGTTGCCACAGCTGCTGTTGCTGTCCGCCCTGAGCCTGCTGCTCAGCGCCTGTCCTTCCCATCAGCAACCCGCCAACCGGGGAACGCCGACGCCAGTCATCAGCAGCGGCAACACCACACCCACCACCCCGCCGCCCGCAAACACCAAACCGGTGGTCCCGGCCAGCGGGCCGCAGGTCAGCTTGCCCGGCAACAACAGCAAACAGGCTTTTGACCGACTGGCAGACATGCGCGCCAAGAAGGACATGAAGACCAAGACCCGCAGCAAAACCCAGCTGACCGTCGCCCGCCTGCTGCCGCAAGTGAAAGGCAAGCCGCTTGAAGAAGTGCGCATCAGCTACCAGATTAACCAGCAAGGCAACACCATGCTGCTGACCGCCCGCGCGTATCAGGTCCAGCAGCCAGATACCTTTACCGAACGTGTCACCGACATTACCCCCCAGCTGGCGGAGAGAATCCAGGCCGAGCTGGACGAACTCGCTGCCGGTATCAGCCGCTGACCCCGCCCGGGCCACGCCGATACCGGTTGATGAACATGGAGCCTGCACAACATGCGCATTACCTTTATCGGCGGCGGCAATATGGCCGCAGCCCTGATAGCCGGCCTGCACCAGCAGGGGCACCCCGACCTGCAACTGCATGTGGTCGATCGTAACGAGGACAAGTGCCGCCGCTTTGCCGAGCAGCACGGCGCCAGCTGGTCGCTGAATGTCAGTGAGGCGGACCTGCAGGCCGATGTGGTGGTGCTCGCCATCAAACCACAGGGCATGGCGGCACTCGCCGAGCAGATTCGCCCCTGGCTGCATCAGCAGCTGCTGATCTCGGTGGCGGCGGGCATCCGTACCAGCACACTCAGCCAATGGTTGGGCGACTACCGCCAGCTGGTGTGGGTGATGCCGAACACGCCAGCCCAGATTCAACGAGGGGTTTCCGGTGTATACGCCATGCCGGAAGTACAGCAGGCACAACGCACCCTGGTGGATCAGCTCCTCGCCGCCGTAGGAACGACCGTGTGGCTGGATGACGAAAACCGCATGGATGCCCTGACCGCCATTTCCGGCTGCGGCCCAGCTTATGTGTTCCTGATGGTCGAGGCACTGGCGGAAGCCGCCCGCAAACTGGGCTTCTCGGATGCCGACGCCAGCCAGCTGGCGGGCCGCACTTTTGAGGGTGCCATTGCGCTGCTGGCCCACAGCGGTGAAGACCCAGCCAGCCTGCGACAGAAAGTCACCTCCAAAAAGGGCGTGACCGAGCAAGGCATCCTCAGCCTACAGGCCGACGGTCTGGCAGAGATTGTCTGCCGTGCCACTGAGCGTGCCCAGGCGCGCTCGGTGGAAATGGGTGCACTGCTGTCGCAAGGGGCGCAAGCATGAGCAAAGATGCACTGTGGCTCAGCATACGGGATGAGGTCAGCCGCACTGCGGCCGAAGAGCCCATGCTGGCCTCTTTCCTGCACATGACCGTGTTGCGGCACAAGACGCTGGACGATGTGGTGGCCTTTCACCTCTCCAGCAAGCTGGCCAGTCCAACCATGGATGCACGGGTGCTGATGGAGTTGATCAGTGAAGCGCTGGCCGCAGACCCGGTGATCATGCAGTCCATCCGGGCTGACATTGAAGCCGTACGCAGCCGTGACCCGGCTTGCAAGGATTTCTCCACACCGCTGCTGTTCTTCAAGGGTTTCCAGGCCTTGCAGTGCTACCGCATTGGCAACTGGCTGTGGCGACAGGGGCGGCACGCGCTGGCCATGCACATCCAGAACCGCATTTCGGAAGTGTTTGCGGTGGAAATCCACCCGGCGGCACGCATCGGTAAAGGCATACTGCTCGATCATGGCACCGGCTTCGTGGTCGGCGAAACGGCCGTGATCGAAGACGACGTGTCCATCTTGCAGGAAGTGACGCTCGGCGGTACCGGCAAGGAATCCGGTGACCGCCACCCCAAGATTCGGCAGGGGGTGCTGATCGGGGCTGGCGCCAAAATTCTTGGCAACATCGAAGTGGGCAAAGGCGCCAAGGTCGGCGCCGGCAGCGTGGTGCTGAAGGCCGTGCCGCCGCACGTTACCGTGGCGGGGGTACCGGCACGGGTGGTGGGCGTCTGCGAAAACGACAGCCCGGCTGAGCAAATGGATCACCGCATTCAGGAACCGCTGGCATGATGCAGGCTTTGGGATTCATCCTCGATACCATTATCGGTTTTTTCATTCTGGTGCTGCTGCTGCGGTTTTCACTGCAGTGCGCCCGCGCCTCGTTCAATAACCCGCTGTCGCAGTTCTGCATCAACTTCACCAATTGGCTGATACGCCCGCTGCGGCGGATCATCCCCGGCCTGTTCGGGCTGGACCTGGCCACGCTGGTGGCGGCCTTGCTGGTGGCCTGGGTGCTGAGTCTGCTCAGTGCCTGGATTCTGCAAAGCACAGGCTT
Source organism: Leeia sp. (assembly GCF_041909055.1). Taxonomy (NCBI): domain Bacteria; kingdom Pseudomonadati; phylum Pseudomonadota; class Betaproteobacteria; order Neisseriales; family Leeiaceae; genus Leeia; species Leeia sp. The sequence goes on from NZ_JAYREC010000008.1 coordinate 59,930, forward strand.
TACCTTGCCCTTGAGTGTGTTGCTGCCCTTTACGCTGGGACTGGCAGTCATCAAGGTCATGCAGGTCGAGCTGTATCTGCTGATCGGCAGCGCCTTTGTATTGTGCATCCTCAGCTGGACCAGCCCTTATCATCCGCTGGCGGGTTTGCTCAGTGCCCTGGTCGGCCCACTGTTGCGCCCTTTACAACGGCTGATCCCGCCAGTGTCTGGTTTTGACCTCTCCCCACTGGTGCTGATCCTGGTACTGCAAGTGATCCTGTATTTTGCGCTGCCCTCCTTGCAGCAAAGCCTGCTGCGGGCCGTGCTGCTTTGAACGCCAGCTGGCTGCGGCAGGCCGCAGCGGGGGAATGGATACTCACGCTGCACATCCAGCCCGGTGCCAAACGCAGTGAAGTAGTCGGGGTGCATGGCGAGGCGCTGAAAATCCGCCTCGCCGCCCCACCGGTTGACGGCAAGGCCAATGCGGCCTTATTGGTCTTTCTGGCGACGCAACTGAACATCCCGCAACGACAGCTTGAACTGCTCAGCGGTGAGACCAGCCGCAGCAAGCGGGTGAAGGTATCCGGCCCGGACGAGGCGCTCCGCCCTCGTCTGCAGGCCTTGGTGGCCGCCCTGGGCTGATTGCCCTTAATCCATGCGGCGAAACTCGCCTTCCAGCACATCCGGGTCCGCATGCTGGGTAGTGGGTCCCTGCGAGGGGCTGACGCTGGCTTGCCAGCGCTGCGGCATCGGCCACGGCAAGAGCAGCAGCAAGGCCAGTACATCGGTGAACATGCCGGGGATGATCAGCAGCACCCCGGCCAGACCCTGCCGCAAAGCATACAGCAAGCCCCATACCGGCAATTGTTGCTGTCGGGCCGACTGCAACATGACCCAGGCTGCCGTCAGGCGTACACTCTTCAGCAAGCCCCACCCCAGCAAGATGGTGACCAGCATATACAGCCAGACCCAGCTACCGATCTGCTGACCCAGCCAGACCAGACCCAAGACTTCCAGCACCGGCAAGGCCAGCACACACAACAGGGCAACACGCAACATGACAACACTTTCGACTGAAGGACTTCTGGTCCTGTGCAATATTCCGGCCAATGCCGACCCGGCAGGCATGGCCCAGCTTCTGGTGGAAGAGCAACTGGCGGCCTGCATCAACCTGCTGCCGCCCGTTCGCTCGTTCTACCGCTGGCAAGCGCAGGTGGTGCAGGATGAAGAAACACCCTTGCTGATCAAAACCACCCAGCAGGCCTACCCGGCGCTGGAAAAACGCTTGCAGGCCTTGCATCCGTATGAACTTCCGGAGATCATCGCAGTCCCTATATGCAAAGGGCTGCCGACTTACCTCACTTGGATGGTCGACAGTGTCAAAGCGTTCCCCGAATGAAGTGAAACATGATAGCGCGTCTTTGCCTGTTACTGCTGATGCTGTCTTGCCTGCTGCGGCCGGCACAGGCCGAATTGCGGCCACCGGAGCAGGTATTCATCCCGCAGCTGCGCTTTGAACACCCGCAGCAGCTGCGGCTGCAGATCCGCATCGAACCCGGCTATTACCTGTACCGCGACCGCTTTGCGGCCACGCTGGATGGGCAGCCCGTCAGCCTGACCCTGCCCGCTGGCGAAAGCAAGGATGACCCCAGCTTTGGACGGGTGCAGGTCTATCACAAATCGGTAGAGATCCTGCTGCCCCTGAGCCAGCCACTCACCGGTCCAGCCCAGTTACAGATTCGTTCACAGGGCTGCTCGGAAACCTACAAGGTCTGCTTCCCGCCACACACCCGGAAATGGCAGCTACGCCCCGGTGGCATTGTCCAGCCACTGGACAGCAAACTGCCCGGCCTGCTGGGGGCCAATACCAACGCCGCGCCCAGCGCGGCGTTGTCTTTCCCGAGTGCACAACATCCGGTGAGCCTGTGGCTGACCCTGGGCGGCTTCTTCCTGGCCGGGTTGCTGATGGCGGCCACAGTCTGCATGTATCCGCTGATTCCCATTGTCTCGGCCCTCATCATCGGCCAGCATGGTGAAACCACCCGTCGCGCCCGCAGCTTCTGGCTCAGCATGGCCTATGTACAGGGTCTGGCCATCAGCTACACGCTGGCAGGGCTTGCCGCCGGCTCGCTGGGGCTGCCGCTGACGCTGTGGCTGCAGCAGCCGTGGGTCATTGCCAGCTTTGCCCTGCTGATGGTGTTGCTGGCGTTGTCCCTGTTCGGCTTGTATGAATTGCAGTTGCCGTCGGGCTGGCAAACGCGATTCAATGCCTGGAGCAACCGCATGCCGGGTGGGCGATTCTTGCCCGTGCTGGTGATGGGGGCCTTGTCGGCCTTGATTGTCGGCCCCTGCGCTACGCCAGCGCTGGCGGCAGCCTTGCTGTTCATCGCCAAGAGCGGCGATTTGTGGCTGGGCGGGCTGGCCTTGTATGCCATGGCGCTCGGCGTCGGCACCCCGCTGTTGCTGATCGGCTGGTTCGGTGGCCGCATCCTGCCAAAGACCGGGGCTTGGATGCTGGCGGTGAAGCAGCTGTTCGGTACCCTGATGCTGCTGGTGGCCCTGTGGATGGCGTCACCCATCCTGCCCCCCCGGCTGCTGATGCTGCTGCTGGCCACCTTGCTGATCGTATCCGCCATCTACCTGTCCGCGCTCGACCCCCTGCCCGCGCACAACGCTTCAGGCTGGCGCAAGCTGTGGAAAGGCCTGGGTGTGGTGCTGCTGGTGATCGGCATCACGCAGCTGCTGGGTGCAGCCAGTGGCGCCGATGATTTCCGCAAGCCACTGGGTGGACTGTTCCGCAGTGCGCAGGCCGCGCCCGCGCCGACCTTGAGCTTCCGCCCGGTGCAATCCCCGGCGGAACTGGACCAGCTGCGACAGCAGCACCCCGGTCAACCCGTGCTGCTGGATTTCTATGCCGACTGGTGCAGCAGCTGCATCGAAATGGAGCACGAGACCTTCTCTGATCCGGCGGTGCAAAGGAAACTGCAAGGCGTGTTGCTGGTACGTGCCGATGTCACCGCCAACCTGCCGGGACACCGCGCGCTACTGGCCCGGTTCGGTCTGTTCGGTCCGCCCGGCATCATTCTGTATGACCGCAGCGGGCAGGCTCAGCCCCCCCTGATCGGCTTCATGCCACCGGAGGCCTTCATTGCGGCACTCCGTCCGCTGGAGGCGTGATGCAGGCCAGCAGAAGACAATGGCTGTGGGGCATCGGGGTGGGCCTGGTCGCTGCCGGTGCGGGTTTCGGCCTGCGCCTGTGGCAAACCTCGCCGCATGCCGCGGCCGCTTCCGCTGCAAGCGCCCCCCCTCCGTCCCCCACCCCGGCGGCCGGTCCTGGGCAGCAATTGTGGCAACGGCGCTGGCCCGACTTGCAAGGGGTAGTGCAGCCTTTGTCGCAATGGCGTGGCAAGGTGCTGGTGGTGAATTTCTGGGCCACCTGGTGCGCGCCGTGTCGTGAGGAAATACCCGCCTTCGTCCGCATCCAGAGCGATTTTGCGCTGCAAGGGGTGCAATTTGTCGGCATCGCGCTAGATCAGGCGGATCTGGTCGAATCATTTGCGCATGAGCTGAACATCAACTACCCCTTGCTGCTGACCGGTGAAGAAGGGCTGAAACTGCTGCCCGAGCTCGGCAACCCGACCGGCGGTTTACCGTTTACCCTGGTCTACGATACGGATGGCCGCCTGCTGCACACCCATCTTGGCCCGATTGCCGAGGATGTGCTGCGTCAGGTGCTGGAACCGCTGTTGCCACGACCTTGAGGCCAACGGCACCCATCTTGCAGCAAACACCGGTGTTTACTGGCTCCATAAGGTAAACGTACGTTCACTTGCAGCAAACTTGCGCGAATTGCTGGACAATTTCCGACATCTTGCGGCAAACTTGCGCCCATGCAAAAAACGACCCGTCCTGCAGATGAGGCCCGGTTGCCGACACACAGCGCCCGTATCCTGGTGCTGCATGGCCCGAACCTCAATCTGCTTGGTACCCGTGAACCGCAGCATTATGGCCATGCCACGCTGGCGGACATCAACGCCAGGCTGGCGGCCCGTGCCGCACAGGCTGGTGTGGTACTGGATGCCTTGCAGAGCAATGCCGAGCATGTGCTGATCGAGCGCATTCATCAGGCCCGCGAGGACGGGACCCGTTTCATCATCATCAACCCGGCAGCCTTCACCCATACCAGCGTCGCCCTGCGTGACGCCCTGTCTGCGGTGGACCTGCCCTTCATCGAAGTACATCTGTCCAACGTCCACGCCCGCGAACCGTTCCGCCAGCATTCGTATTTTTCCGACAAGGCGGTCGGCGTCATTTGCGGGTTGGGGCCGGATGGCTACCTGTACGCGCTGGATCAGGCGCTGACGCGCGTCACGTCCTGACCAGCTGCCCATACGGAGAACAAGACCCATGGATCTGCGCAAGCTGAAAAAGCTGATTGACCTCGTTCAGGAATCGGGTATCGCCGAACTGGAAGTGACCGAAGGCGAAGAAAAAGTCCGCATCACCCGCACTGTGAATGCCCCGGTCAACTACGTGCAGGCCCCAGCCTACGCAGCCGCACCGGCTGCTGCACCGGTACCGGCTGCTGCACCGGCGGTCGCCGCCGCCAGCGAAACCAGCGCCGCCCCGCAATGGGCAGACAGCAGCCTGGTGAAGTCACCCATGGTGGGCACCTTCTACCGCGCGGGTGCACCGGGCGCCAAGCCGTTTGTGGAAGTAGGCAGCAGTGTCGCCGTCGGCGACCGTCTGTGCATCATCGAAGCCATGAAGTTGATGAACGAAATCGAAGCCGACCGCGCAGGCGTGGTCAAGGCCATCCTGATGGAAAATGGTCAGCCGGTGGAATACGGCGAACCGCTGTTCGTGATCGAGTGAGGCCGGCCCTGCCGCGCAGGGCTGACTCGACGCCCATCATTCAGTCACAGGTGTCCTGACCATGTTTGAAAAAATCCTCATTGCCAACCGTGGCGAAATTGCCCTGCGTATCCAGCGCGCTTGCCGCGAAATGGGCATCAAGACGGTGGTGGTCCACTCCGAAGTGGACCGCGAGGCCAAGTACGTCAAGCTGGCCGATGAATCGGTCTGCATTGGCCCGGCCCCCAGCAACCAGAGCTATCTGAACGTCCCCGCCATCATTTCTGCGGCGGAAGTCACCGACGCGCAGGCCATTCACCCGGGTTACGGCTTCCTGTCCGAAAACGCGGACTTCGCCGAACGGGTGGAGCAAAGTGGTTTTGTGTTCATCGGCCCGCGCCCGGACACCATTCGCCTGATGGGCGACAAGGTGTCCGCCAAGCAGGCGATGATCGAAGCCGGGGTACCGTGCGTACCGGGTTCCGGCGGCGCTTTGCCGGACGACCCGAAAGAGATCGCCAAAATTGCCAAGCAGATTGGCTACCCGGTGATCATCAAGGCTGCCGGTGGCGGCGGTGGCCGTGGCATGCGGGTGGTACACACCGAAGGTGCGCTGATCAATTCGGTGCAGATGACGCGTACCGAAGCCGGTGCCGCTTTTGGCAACCCGACCGTCTACATGGAGAAGTTCCTCGAGAACCCTCGCCACATTGAAATCCAGGTGATGGCCGACGAATACGGCAATGCCATCTATCTGGGCGAGCGGGATTGCTCCATGCAGCGCCGCCACCAGAAGGTGGTGGAAGAGGCTCCGGCTCCGGGCATCACCCCGGCACAGCGCAAGAAGATTGGTGAAGCATGTACCGCGGCTTGCCGTCGTATCGGCTACCGTGGGGCGGGCACCTTTGAATTCCTGTTTGAAAACGGCGAGTTCTACTTCATCGAGATGAACACCCGTGTGCAGGTGGAGCATCCGGTGACCGAGATGATCACTGGTATCGACATCGTGCAGGAGCAGATCCGGGTGGCGGCAGGCGAAAAACTGCGGCACCAGCAAAAGGATGTGCATCTGGTCGGCCATGCCATGGAGTGCCGCATCAACGCCGAGGACCCGTTCAACTTCATTCCCTCACCCGGCCTGATCACCAGCTATCACGCGCCGGGCGGCCCGGGTATCCGGGTGGATTCGCACATCTATCAGGGCTACCGCGTGCCGTCGAACTACGACTCGATGATCGCCAAGCTGATCGCCTACGGTAAAACCCGTGAGCAGGCGATGGCCAAGATGCGCATTGCCCTGTCAGAAATGTCGATTGGCGGCATCAAGACCAATATCCCGCTGCATCAGGAGCTGATGCTGGACGCCGCCTTCGGCAAAGGCGGCACCAGCATCCACTATCTGGAGCACCGACTGGAAGAGCTGAAAAAGGGCAGCTAAGCCCGCAGCAGCAAACCGTACTGGCCGCAACCGGCACAACTGTGCCTGTTGCGGCTTTGCTTTGTCGGTTACGCTGCAACCATTCTACTGTCGGGCCCGACCATGACGCAGCGCCATCCGTTTACCTTGCCGGTTCTGCTGGCCCTGTTTGCCGTCTACATCATCTGGGGCTCCACTTACCTTGGCATTGCGCTGGCCATTGATGGCATCCCGCCCTTGCTGATGGCAGGCACCCGCTTCTGGAGCGCCGGGCTGTTGATGCTGCTGTGGCTGAAGCACCGTGGCCATCCTTTGCCTACCTTGCGCCAGTGGGGCAATGCCTTGCTGATCGGCAGCTTGATGCTCGGCGTGGGCAATGGTGCGGTCACGATTGCCGAGCAATGGGTCGCTACAGGTCTGGCGGCCGTCATGATTGCCACGGTACCGCTGTTTTCCATTCTGTGCGCCCATTGGCTGCTGGGTCAGCGCGCGCATGGTATTGAGTGGTTGGGGCTGGCCGTAGGCTTTGCCGGTATCCTGCTGCTCAACAGTGATCAGCGCCTGTCAGGGCAACCCTTGGGCGCCTTCCTGCTATTGGCGGCGGCGTTCTGCTGGGCACTGGGCTCTGCCCTCAGTCGACGGATCAATATGCCCACTGGCCCCATGTCCTCTGCCGCGCAGATGCTGTGCGCCGGGGTGTGCATGAGCCTGGCCGGCTTACTGCATGGCGAGCGCATTCACCACATCCCTCCCGCTAAAGCCATGCTGGCCACCGCCTATCTGGCCGTGTTTGGCTCGCTGATTGCCTATTCAGCCTACCAATACCTGCTGAAGACCGTGCGCCCCGCCCTGGCCACCAGCTACGCCTATGTCAACCCGCTGGTGGCGGTGGGCCTGGGCACACTGTTCCTGAGCGAGCCGGTGACCCCGCGCATGGTGCTGGCCATGACCATCATCCTCAGCGCCGTCCTGCTGGTGATGCTGGCACAGTGGCAACGGAGCCGTCAGCAGCGCTGACATGCCTTCCGCTTCCTGCCGGTGCATGGCATGATGTCGCCTGCATGGGGTGATCCCCCTTTGGAATCACTGGAACAGGATGTGGCATGAGCTGGATTTCGCTGGCCCTGATGTCGTCAAGTCAGGAAGCAGAGGCGCTGTCGGATGCGCTGTTTGAACTGGGCGCCTTGTCGGTGTCGATTGAGGACGCCCACGCCGGCACCGACAAGGAACAACCCTTGTTCAATGAGCCGGGCGAGGCAGTAGACAGCCTGTGGCACGATAGCCGGGTACTGGCCCTGCTCGGTGAAGACAGCGATGTCGAGGCGCTGCTGGCCCAGCTGCAGGCCCATTTCGATTGGCCCAAGCTGCCGCCCTATGAGGCGATTGAAGTCGCCGAGCAGGATTGGGTACGGCTGACGCAAAGCCAGTTCGACCCGATCCGTATCTCCAACCGCCTGTGGATCACCCCCACCTGGCACGAGGCCCCGCAGGACGGCAGTATCAACCTCTGGCTGGACCCGGGCTTGGCCTTTGGTACCGGCAGCCACCCGACCACGCGTCTGTGCCTGGAATGGCTGGACCGTCACTTGCCGGTCGGCAGCAGCGTACTGGACTACGGTTGCGGCTCCGGCATTCTGGCACTGGCCGCTCGCAAACTGGGTGCCGCCCACGTGGTGGGCGTCGACATCGACCCACAAGCGATCCAGGCCAGCCATGACAATGCCAGCCAGAACCAAGTCAACATCGACTTCTACCTGCCGGATGCGTCACCCAATGGACAGTACGACGTGGTGGTGGCCAATATCCTGACCAATCCCTTGCGTACACTGGCGCCGCTACTGGCAGGCCACGTCCGCAGCGGCGGCCAGCTGGTACTGTCCGGCATTCTGGTCGAACAGGTGGCGCTGGTGCAAGAAGCCTACGCGCCATGGTTTGAGCTGCAACTGGCCGACCAGCGTGAAGGCTGGGCCTGCCTGTCCGGCGTCAAGCAAGGCTGAGCCGTGCGCTACGCCACCCGCTGCCCCAATTGCCGCACCGCCTTCCGCGTCCACAGCGACCAGCTGGCGGCGGTGAACGGCAAAGTACGCTGCGGACGCTGCGCGCATGTTTTCAATGCCCTGGATCACCTGCTCCCTGAGCCTGAATCTGTAGCTTCACCTGCACCTGCACCTGCACCTGCACCTGCACCTGCACCTGCACCTGCACCTGCACCTGCACCTGCACCTGCACCTGCACCTGCACCTGCACCTGCACCTGCACCTGCACCTGCACCTGC
>NZ_JAYREC010000009.1:0-45596 GCF_041909055.1 Leeia sp.
GATGCGAACTATACGCACACCAGCCACAGCCGTCAACACCCCAATACGCACTTTTTGCTGTAACTCCCCTCCAAGCCCCAGCAAACCATTGATGAGACAGCGTTTATTCAGCTAAAGTTTTTTGCGGCTTCACGGCTGTTTCTCTGCAAAATGGGCTGCACAGCCAGTCCTGACTGGAAATTCGACGGCGTGTAGTGTGATTTTGGCCTCGAAAAGTCACCCCAGCCCCCTCTCAAGGCGCTTTTTCTGACTTCGCATACAACAACACCGCCAAACGGCGGTGTTGTTGCAACCAGAGCGCATCAATTCTCAAGTGCGGGTAATGGTGACACCACCATCGACGGCCATGGCGGCACCGGTCATGAAACTGGAGGCATCCGAGGCAAGGTAGAGCGCGGCCTGGGCAATTTCTTCCGGGCGAGCCATTCGCTTTAAAGCATGCAGGCCCGCGACAAATGCTTTTGCCTCCGGTGTGCTGGCAACCGCCTGCCCCATCGGGGTATCCGTACCACCGGCAAGAATGGCATTGGCACGTATGCCAACAGGCCCCAGTTCCGCAGCCAGCACCCGGGTTAACCCGACGAGACCCGCTTTTGCTGCCGCATAAGCGGCCATCCCGGGGAAACCGATGTGATGGCCCACAAAGGTGGAGGTAAAGATCAAAGCTCCCTTCCCTCGCTGTTGCATGGCCGGGATCTGGTATTTAGCACAAAGGAAGGCGCTGGAGAGGTTGGCATTCAGGGTATCGTGCCAGCCTGATTGACTGATGCTCTGGACCGGTCCCATTGCGCCCAATGCGCCTGCATTGTTGAACGCCACATCCAGCCCACCAAAACACGTCACCGCCGTTTCAACCAATCGTGCCGCAGTGTCTTCTTCCGTAATGTCGCCCGCGACGGTAACCACATCCCCATGCTGCTGCGTAATCGCCTTCGCCAATTCGTCCAGCTCGGCTTGCCGGCGGGCGTTGATAACCAGCTTGGCCCCTTCCTGGGCGAACAGCATGGCCGCTGCGCGCCCGATACCGGAACTGGCTCCGGTGATAATGGCGACTTTTCCGTCTAATTGCCCCACTTCAACCTCCGTCTTTAAATCATGTCATGGAGGTTGCAGTCTAGGGGCAGCCCTGACAGCAGGGCATTCCGCTTCTTGCTGGATTAGCGACGGCTCCAGGCCTTGTTGCCAGTGCGCCATCCAGCAGGGCGTTGCAGGTTAGACGGTGCCGCCGACGGTCAAGCCATCAATGCGCAGGGTGGGCTGACCGACCCCCACCGGCACACTCTGTCCCTCCTTGCCGCAGACGCCCACGCCGGTATCCAGCTGCATGTCGTTACCGATCATGGAGATGCGATTCATGGCCTCCGGGCCATTGCCGATCAAGGTTGCGCCTTTGACCGGGTAAGCCAGTTTGCCATTTTCGATCTTCCAGGCTTCGTTCGCCGAGAACACGAACTTGCCACTGGTAATATCGACCTGACCACCGCCAAAGTTGACCGCATAGAGGCCGTCCTTGACTGAGGCGATGATTTCCTCTGCCGGGGTATGGCCTGCCAGCATATAGGTATTGGTCATGCGCGGCATCGGCAGATGGGCATAGGACTCGCGGCGACCATTACCGGTGGCCGCTACGCCCATCAGGCGGGCGTTCAGGGTGTCCTGGATGTAGCCTTTAAGAATACCGTCCTCAATCAAGGTGGTGCACTGCGTCGGGGTGCCTTCGTCGTCGATGGAGAGCGAACCACGACGTTGCGCCAGCGTGCCATCGTCAACGACAGTCACCCCCTTGGCGGCAACCTGCTGACCAATGCGGCCAGAGAAGGCGGAGCTGCCTTTGCGGTTGAAGTCGCCTTCCAGACCATGCCCAACGGCCTCGTGCAGCAGCACACCGGGCCAGCCCGGCCCCAGCACCACCGTCATCTGTCCTGCCGGCGCAGGGCGAGCGTCGAGATTGGTAATAGCCTCCTTGACTGCACGGCTGGCGTAACCCTGCAAGACTTCGTCCGTAAACCAGGCAAAATCAAAGCGGCCGCCGCCACCGGCGCTGGCCTGCTCACGCCGGCCATTCTGCTCGACGATCACCTGGATATTGACCCGTACCAGTGGGCGTACATCACCCGCGCGAACGCCATCGGCGCGCGCCACATAAACCACATCATACTCAGCGGCCATGCTGGCCATCACTTGCTTGACGCGGGGATCCAGCGCGCGCGCCATCTGTTCCAGGCGCTCCAGCAGGGCGACCTTCTCCGCCGCCTCCAGGCTGACAATCGGGTCCAGTGGCAGATACAGACCTCGCCCGGACTGGCGGAATAGCTGCGGCGCAATCTTGCTTTGACCGTGCCGGGCAATGGCACGTGTCGCCTGAGCAGCCTGACGCAATGCCGGCAGGCTGATTTCATCAGAATAGGCGAAGGCGGTCTTGTCGCCACTCACCACCCGCACGCCTACCCCTTGGTCGATGCTATAGCTTCCCGCCTTGACGATGCCCTCGTCCAGCGACCAGCCTTCAGAGCGAGTGTACTGAAAGTAGAGGTCGGCGTAGTCGGCATCATGGCTCATGATGTCTGCAAACACGCGATCCAGCGCCGATTCATCCAGCTGGTTGGGGTGCAGCAATTGCGCTGCAGCGTGTTCAATCAGGTCCGCTGGCGTATGCGTAGCAGCAAGGCTCATGGTTTCAGTATCCATTACATAAATCGTTTGATGTGGCTCAGCCCAACACCCGGTGTGCCAGTGCAGGTAAATTGCTGCGGACCTCTTCCAGACGCTCCGGGTTCAGGGTGGCAATCGCCATGCCTTCACCCTCTTCCCACAAGGCCAGCACGTCGCCCCAAGGGTCAATCACCATGCTGTGCCCAAAGGTTTCGCGCCCGTTCTGATGCAGGCCACCCTGACCGGACGCAATCACGAAACACTGGTTCTCTATGGCACGGGCACGCAGCAAAACCTCCCAGTGCTTCTGCCCGGTGGTTCGGGTAAAGGCCGCCGGAACAATCAGGATGTCAATGCTGCCCATCTGGCGGAACAACTCAGGGAAACGGATATCGTAGCAGATGGCGAGTCCGATACGGCCAAAGGGCGTATCCAGCACGGTTACTGCGTTACCGGCTTCAATGCTGCTGGATTCATTGTAGGACTCTGCGCCCTTCTGAAAACCAAACAGGTGAATCTTGTCGTAGCGGCAGACCTGCTCGCCTTGCGCATTGAACACCAGCAGACTGTTACGGACCTTATCCGGGTGACTGGACTGCAGCGGCAAGGTGCCAGCAGCCAGCCAGACCTTGCATTCACGAGCCAGCTCTGCGCAGAACGTCTGCATCCGGCCCTGGCCCGCCGGCTCGGCAACATGCACCTTGTCCTGATCATGCTGCCCCATCAGTACAAAGTACTCCGGCAACACCACCAGCTGTGCGCCTTGGGCCGCCGCCTGGCGTACCAGACGGGCAGCCGCAGCCAGATTGGTCTCTACATCGGTTCCCGCCACCATCTGGATACTGGCGACACTGCAGCGTTGCGTCATGCTCATGGACATCCTCGTATTCATTGTCTGGCAGCCCATGCCACCTTATTTACTGGTAATCGGCTTGTCGACCTTCTGCCCATCGCCGGTCTTGACCACATTGGGATTACCCCACGGGCCGGTAACATCATATTCAAAGGCCACCATCTGACCGATCGGATCGCGCAGGATTTTCTGCAACAAGAAGGCGGCCAGGCCCGCTACCGGGTTGGAGAAGGCCAGGCCCGCAGCCACTGACACGCTGTCCCCCACCACTGGCACGACCCGTACATGCAAGGTCTGGGTTTCCCGCACCAGATCAATATCACCACGCAGTGCTACGCCCGCGACCGGGCTGGTCAGCTTGAAATCTTCCGTATGCATCACGCCCTGCTGTACACGTGCAGAAGCCGTGATTTCGTCAAAGCCCAAACCGTCACTGAACACATCACGGAAGTCCAGCGCGATCCGCCTAGGCAGCGCCTGCAGCGACAGCACGCCCAGCAGCCGCCCGGCACCGGGGTCCAGCTTGACGAACTGGCCCTCCCTAGCCTGCAAGGTCAGCTTGCCCGCCAGGGTCGGAATATTCGGCTCGAACGGGCTGCCCGCCCAAGCCAGCTGCCCCTCCAGCACCGCCTTGCCACGCTTGAGCGTATTGGGGTAGCCCAGCCGGTCCAGTAAAGCGCCCGCGTCCGACGTGTCAATCTTCAGATTGATCTTCAGGACAGAATTGGGCGCATTATCCTGCCACTGGCCATCCATGCTCAACACCGCTTCCGGCACAGTCAGGCGTACCTGCTGCAAGCGCCAGTCCTCACCGTCCGGCCGCGCCAGCGCCTTCAGCTCCCCCAACTGCTTGTCGCCATATTGAAACTGGGCCACTTCAATGTCCAGCGCGGGGGGCTGCCTGGACTTTTTACCTTCTGACAAGCCCTTGGTCACCGTATCCTGCTGCTTTGGCAATGCCAGCCGCTTGAGGCGCGCCACCACCAGGCCGTCCTTTTCCGGCAGCCAGTCCACCCGGCCTTCCAGCTCACGGGCACTGACCTGAGCGGTCCAGCGCGGAGACTCCAGTTTGGGGCCATAGCGTGACTGGCTGGCCTTGACCTGCACGTCGTGCCAGATACGGCCTGCCGCCTCCAGCTCGGTCACACCCGCCTGTACCTGCTGCACCGGCAGGCTACTGCCGGAGGGCTCCGCTTGCAGCAATTCGATCCAGGCATCCATATCCAGCCTGGCCAGATTACCCATCACCGTCAGGCCAGGCGTCACAGGTAATTCAGGCACCCCACTCACCTTGCCCAACTGAATGCTGGCGCGTTCCAGCTTGCCGTCCTGTTGCCGCAGGCTGGCGGCGAGCAGTGTCCCCAGCCGGACATTCCAGCGGGTGGCGTCATCATTCATCGGCACCCGCTCCAGCAGCAGCGGCAAATTCTCCGCAGCGGCTTTGCGCATCGGCTGCGGCAAATCGACGGCCAGCCCCTGCAGGGTACTGCTGATGCGTACATCGGTACGGCGCTTGTTCAGGGCAATCAGGGCTTGCCAGTCGGTTTCACCTTGCAGCGCATGTTCGAATGGCAGCTCAAACTGCTGGCGCAAGGCTGCCGCACCGGCTCGACCATTGCCAGACAAACGAACCGTGCCACTTGCATCGGTATTGGCCACAAAGCTGGCGGGATGCCCCAGCACCATAGCCCGCCCGCCCTGCAGGCCAAACGTTTTTTCGGTAAACAGCAAGGTCCCTTCGGCGCGGTCAATCACCGGAATAGTCGGGTTGATCTGCAGCCGGTTGTTCTGGAAACGCAAAGCCCCATTAACGCTGGTGTCCACCGCGTGGCGAAGCGGCACCTTGATCTGCAGCTGCAAGGTGGCATCGCCTTTCGCCACCGCATCATCCAGCAAATCACCGACCACTTCTTTCACCGGGCTTTTTTGCGCGTAATCCAGATACGCGGCCATCGGCCCGTTCACCGTACCTTCTACGGTCAACAGCTCGGCATGTGACAGCGCCCCGATTTTGGCCTCAGCCTGCTGCACCTGGGTACCCATGATGCGCGCCTGGCGGGCGCGCACCGTCATCACGTCGCCGAGGAATTCTATTTCCCCCTGAATCTGCTCCACCTTCGGCCAGGATGGGTTGAACTGCATCAGCACGTTTTCGGCACGGGCTGTAATGTGGAAGAGGCCTTTTTTCTTGTCGAAAGGAAACTCATCCAGCCGCCCGGTCAACTGCAGGCGGCCGTCCACCCCACGTCCTTGCAGCAGGCTGGCCTTCAGCCAGTGGCGCGCATCCTCCGCCGTCACCAGCGGCAGATACTTCCACACGGCGTTGGCCTCGCCCCGCGCCAGCTCACCACGCAAATCGATCCAGCCCGAACCCTTGGCTTCCGTGCGATACTGACCATGGAACACCCCTTCCAGGTCCGAGCTACTGAGCTGCAACCGGTCGAGCTGCACGGACCACTGCCCATCCGGCTGCCGCAACCAGCCTGCGTTCAGCTGCAAACGATCAATAGGTAAAGGCACTTCAAACACACCCGGCAACGCAAGCGACTGCTTGCCACTCTGCAAGGCCAGTTCACCCTGGTTTTCCGTAATGCGGATTCGCCCATTCAGATGATCTACGCCGGGGACCCCGCGCCAGGCACTGATACCCAGGTCGTCCAGCTGGGCATCCGCCGAATAATGCGCAGGGCGACCGCTGCCCTGCCAGGCCAGCTTCACGTCTTTCAGCGCGCCGCGCGGGGAGAGCCCATTGAGCCAGTCTGGCAGGGGCGCGGGTAAGGGGAAGTAAGCCGCAAGACGGGCAAACGGGCTGAGCGGCAGCGCCACTGCGGTCAGCGTACCCCCTTTGATGCTGCGCGGCCCATCACGCAGCAGCGTCAGGTCCAGCGACAAGGGCGGCAGGCTGTTGCCATCCCGTAAATCAAAGCGCAGGTCATTGGTCTTGACTTGCAAGCGGTCTGCCGCCAGCGCCCAATACACGCGCCCGCTCAATTGACGCAGGGCCAGCTCAGGGGTGGTCTCCGCCATGCGCAAGCGCACATCACGCAAGGCGACATCGACAGTAGCGTCTGCCACCCGCCCTTGATTGAGTTTCAACCAGACCTGCAGCCCGCCACGCCCCTGGCTGGGCACCCCTTGCGGCAGCTCGCTGACCGGCAGCCAGGTGCGCAGCCGCGCCATATCTACATAGTCTTGCCGCAGGTACAGCTGCCCCGTCCAGTCTTGCCAGTCCTGCAAGCGCTCCCCTTGCAGATTGGCACGAAAATCCAGCGCGGACGCCAGGTCTGTCGGCGGCGTACCCCGTACGGCCAAGCGATGACGCCCCAGACGGTTCAATAATGTGACGTCCAGCTTGCTCAGTGTAATGGGAGGGGTATCCCTCAGCTCATCAATCCAGCTCAGCTGTGCACCCTCAATCCGGATGCGCCCCTGCTTGAACAGCCAGTCTGGAAACGCATTATCGGGTGTACCTTTGGATCGATTCAGAGGCAGACCGGCAAGGTAGATCACGCCATCGCGACTACGACGGAAATCCAGTGCGGGTTGCTCGACGCGCATGTCAGCAAAACGAATTTCGCCGCTCAGCAGCGACCACCACGACAAGGTGGTATCCACCCGCTTCAGCTGAATGGCCGGGCGTTGCTGCGGGTCCAGCATGCGAAAGCCATGCGCCACCAGCGTGGGGTTCAGGCCCTGCCACTCCCCTTCCAGCCGGTCCAGTTGAACCGGAATGCCGATAGACGCCGTCAGCTTGCGGGCAATCCACGGGCGGTAATCATCAATATGAGGCAGCAACCAGTAGCGTAAACCGCCGATCAGCGCAAACAGCAGGAATACCAGCAGCAATAGCAGACGCCACAACCAGCGCCCGTGCCAGCGCAGCACCCGCTGTGGCAGGCGATGCCAGCCCCGCCGGTGCATGACGGCAGGCAGCTCCGTCTCGGCAGGCTCGGTGGGCAAGGTTTCGGGCAGCGAAGTCAAAATCAGGTCAATTCAAGTCACGTCGGTCAAGCCCGCTCAGGAACACCCCGATCCAGGCAGGGCGCAAGCTTATCATTCTTTTGGCTTTCGTCGGCGCGCAATGGTTCCCGGCTGACCAATCGCCCAGTGCGCGCTACACTGGCATCTCAGGCCCTCATCATAGAGCAATCATGCACACGGATACCATGCTGCAGCAAGCCGCCCAGGTCAGCCACTATGTTCAGCGCTTGCTTCAATCCCGCCCGGAGCGGGTTGAGCAAGTTAGTCCCGCCTTGTTGCACCCGCTCAGTCGCACACAATTGGAACACTGGTGGGGTCAGACCGATCCCCAGGATGATACCCAGCTGGCGCAAGCCTTGCGCCAGCTGCGTCAGCAAGCCATGCTGGCGCTGATTACACGGGATATTGCAGGGCTGGCAGACCTGGATGAAGTGGTGCAGTTTGTCAGCCAGCTGGCTGATTTTGTGGTGCAAACCGCCTACCGCTTTCACTATCAGGCGCTGACCGGCACCCACGGCGAGCCCATTGGCGAAGAAAGTGGCGAGCCCCAAGCCTTGAGCATCGTCGGGATGGGCAAGCTGGGCGGCGAAGAGCTGAACGTATCCAGTGACATCGACCTGATTTTCATCTACCCGGAGGATGGCGAAACCCAGGGGCCGCGCCGCTTGGGTAACCATGAATTCTTCACCCGGCTAGGGCAACGTCTGATCCGAAGCCTGCACGACGTGACGGCGGACGGCTTTGTGTTCCGTGTCGACATGCGCCTTCGCCCGCATGGTGAAAGCGGGCCACTGGTGGCCAGCCACGCCATGCTGGAGAATTACCTGATTACCCAGGGGCGTGAATGGGAACGCTATGCCTGGATGAAAGCCCGCGTGATTACTGGTGAATCCGCCGGGCTGATGTCGCTGGTGCGCCCCTTTGTCTACCGAAAATACCTCGATTATGGTGCCTATGCGGCCATCCGCGACCTGCACGCGCAAATCCGCCGAGAAGTGTCACGACGGGACAAGGAAGACGACATCAAGCTGGGGCCGGGTGGCATCCGCGAGATCGAATTCATCGCCCAGATTTTCCAGCTGATTCGGGGTGGCCGAGCGCCGCGTTTGCAACTGCGTGGCACGCGCGCTGCGCTGCGCGAAATTGCCGCGCTCAACCTGCTGCCTGCAGAGGCGGTCGATGAACTGTTGTCGGCCTACGATTTCCTGCGGCGGCTGGAGCACCGGCTGCAGTATCTGGATGACCAGCAGACCCAGCGCCTGCCCACCAGTGAGGCCGCGCAAGCGATGGTCACCCAGGCCATGCGCTTGCCGGACTACGCCAGCCTGCTGCAGCAACTGGAGCAACACCGGCAAGCGGTCACCCGCCGTTTCGAGCAGGTGTTCATAGCACCAGTGGAAGGACGCGATCACCCGCTGGACCCGATCTGGCTGGAAGTGGATAACCCGGAGCAAACGCTACCTCGCCTGGCAGAGCTGGGCTTTGCCGAGCCTGCATCTGTCCTGAACCTGCTGGCACAGCTCAAGAGCGGCAACCGCTACCAGTCACTACCGGAAAACTGCCGTCGCCGGCTGGACTGGCTGGTGCCTCCGCTGCTGGCTGCAGCCGCCCGCCAGCCGCAGCCAGACAAAACGCTGGGGCGCCTGCTGCACTTGCTGGAAGTGATCAGCCGCCGCGAGTCCTATCTCGCGCTGCTGGTCGAGCATCCGCAAGCCTTGCAAAAGCTGGCGACCCTCTACGCTGCCAGCCCCTGGGTGTCGGAGTATCTGACCCGCCATCCCATCCTGCTCGATGAGTTGCTGGACGTGCGGGTGCTGTACACCCCGCCCGAGCGCAGCGCACTGGCCAGCGAACTGGCGGCACGATTGGCCGAGCACCCCGGCGACACCGAGCAGCTGATGAACGTATTGCGCGATGTGCATCACACCCAGGTGTTCCGGCTGGTGGCACAGGACCTGGCCGGGATGCATACCGTAGAAGCGCTGGGCGACTATCTCTCCGATCTGGCCGATGTATTGCTGGCGGCCTGCATTCCCTTGTGTTGGCAGGATATCCGTCAGCGCCATTGTGAGGCACCCCGCTTCGCGGTGGTGGGTTACGGCAAGCTGGGCGGCAAGGAGCTGGGCTACGCGACCGACCTCGACCTGATCTTCCTCTACGATGACCCGCATCCGGATGCCAGCGAAAACTACGCCCGGCTGGCCAAGCGGCTCTCGTCCTGGCTCAGTACCCCCACCCCGTCCGGTTATGTCTACGAACTGGACCTGCGGCTGCGCCCCAATGGGGAGAGCGGGCTGCTGGTGTCAACGGTCGAAGCCTTCACCGAATACCAGATGCAGCATGCCTGGATCTGGGAGCACCAGGCGCTGACCCGCGCTCGCTACATTACTGGTGATGCCGACATTGGTCAGCAGTTCGAGCAGGTCAAGCAAGCGGTACTGGCCCGCCCGCGCGACACGGCCAGCTTGCGCCAGGCCGTGCTCGACATGCGCGACAAGATGCACCACGCCCATCCACCGCATGCGGGTGAGTTCGACGTCAAGCATGACGAAGGGGGGCTGATTGATGTGGAATTCTGCGTGCAGTATCTGGTACTGGCCCACGCCGCCCGTTACCCGGAGCTGACCCGCAACAGTGGCAACATCGCGCTGCTCAAGGCCGCCGGTGAGTATGGGCTGATCCCGCCCGCCATTGCCGATGCTGCTCGTGATGCTTACCGCCAGCTGCGTCATCAGCAGCATGTGCTGCGGCTGGGGGGGCAACCTCACAACCGTGTACCAGCCCCGCTGCGGCAGGCCGAACGTGAGGCCGTGCTGGCGCTGTGGCAAGCGGTGTTTGAGCAAACCCGCTGACCGTCGGCTTACCGGCGGGCGTGAAAACGGATACAATCAAGACTTTCGCTTGAGCCTGGCAAACGATCAGGCAAAGCATCTGCAACAATCAGGAGACTTTGAAACATGTCGATGGCGGATCGTGACGGCTGGATTTGGTACGACGGCAAACTGGTACCGTGGCGGGATGCCACCACCCATGTGCTGACCCACACCCTGCACTACGGCATGGGCGTGTTTGAAGGCGTGCGCGCCTACAAAACAGACCGTGGCCCGGCCATTTTCCGTCTGAAGGAGCACACCGAGCGCCTGCTGAACTCGGCCAAGATCCTCGGCATGAAAGTCCCCTTTGACATCCAGACCCTGATGGATGCGCAGGTCTCGGTGATCCGCAACAACAATCTGGACAGCGCCTACCTGCGCCCGTTTGCCTTCTATGGCTCGGAAGCGCTGGGCATTTCAGCCAAGACCTTGTCAGTACACGTGGCCGTCGCCGCCTGGACCTGGGGTGCCTACTTGGGTGCGGAAGCGCTGGAAAAAGGCATCCGTATCAAAACCTCCAGCTTCACCCGCCACCACGTAAACGTCACCATGTGCAAGGCGAAGACATCGGGCAACTATGTCAACTCCATCCTGGCCTTCCAGGAAGCCAGTAGCCAGGGTTACGACGAAGCCCTGCTGCTGGATGTGGATGGCTTCGTGGCAGAAGGTTCGGGTGAGAACATCTTCATCATCCGCAAGGGCAAGATGTACACCCCGGACCTGACCTCGGCTCTGGAAGGCATCACCCGTGACACGGTGGTACAGCTGGCCAATGAAATCGGCCTGACCGTGGTGGAAAAGCGCATTACCCGTGATGAAGTCTACACTGCCGATGAAGCCTTCTTTACCGGTACGGCCGCAGAAATCACGCCCATCCGCGAGCTGGATGGCCGCCAGATCGGTGAAGGCAGTGCAGGCCCCATCACCAAGCAATTGCAGAAGATGTTCTTTGATGTGGTACAGGGCCGGGATGAGAAGCATCTCGACTGGCTGACCTTTGTAAAGTAATTGAGTGGGGGCAGCCGCCCCCTTTCAGGACGAGCGAACATGTCCCAATTGATTGAAAATACACAAAAAAGCATCGAAGTGACGGCAGATGACCTGCCCTTGCACTGCCCGATGCCTGACATGCAGAAGTGGAATGCCCATCCGCGCGTGTTCCTGCCGGTCGCCAAGACCGGTGAAGCCCGCTGCCCCTATTGCGGCACCCTGTACACCCTCAAGGGTGGTGCCTTGGCCGGTGGCCACCACTGAGCCGCGCTGCCGTCAGCCTCTCTGATTGAATTCCATCGTGTACCGCATTCTGATTGTTGCACCGGCCTGGGTGGGTGACACGGTCCTCGCCCAGCCGCTGATGAAGCGGCTACACCAGCGCCATGGCCCGGAGCTGCAGCTGGACGTTCTGGCCCCGGCCTGGACCCGCCCGCTGCTGTCTCGCATGCCTGAAGTCCACGCCAGCTTTGAAAACCCCTTTGTGCACGGTGACATCAAGTTGCGCTCACGTATGCGGCTGGGGCGCTCGCTGGCAGTGCAAGGCTATGACCAAGCCATCGTGCTGCCCAACTCCTTGAAGTCAGCCCTGGTGCCCTTCTTTGCCGGCATCCGCAAGCGTACGGGCTTCAAGGGCGAGCAGCGCTATGGTCTGCTCAACGACTTGCGCAAGCTGGACCCGGTCACCCTGCCCACCATGGCCGAGCGCTTTGTCTGGCTGGCGGAGGAGCCGGGGACACCACCGCTGGCAGAATCCACTATGCCGCGCCCGCAGCTCAGCAGCAGCCGTGCGCAACAGTTGGCTACCCTGTCTGCCCTTGGGCTGCAGGATGAGACCCCGGCGCTGGCGCTCTGTTCTGGTGCAGAATTTGGCCCTGCCAAGCGATGGCCTGCAGCACATTTCGCGGACTTGGCCCGCCGTGCCCGTCAGGCGGGCTGGCAGGTCTGGTTGCTCGGCTCCAGCAAGGACAGCGAGGATGCCGAAGCCATTGTCCAGCAAGCGCCTGGTGCGCTCAACTTGTGCGGCAAGACCAGCCTGACCCAGGCCATCGACCTGCTGGCCCTGTCCAGCCAGGTGGTCAGCAATGATTCTGGCCTGATGCACATTGCCGCCGCGCTGGACCGCCCCTTGGTCGCCATCTATGGCTCCAGCAGCCCGGACTTTACCCCGCCACTGTCAGACAAGGCCAAGCTGGCCCACCTGGCACTGGAGTGCAGCCCGTGCTTCCAGCGCACCTGTCCGCTGGGGCATCTGCAATGCCTGACCGAACTACATCCGGACCGCATCTGGGAGAAGATGCACTGGCATCCTGCTCCCGTCCCGGCCCCTAGCCCCGACAGCCTGACCGTACCGCATGCTTGATACTGCAGCCTCCCCGCAAGACATCGAAGACGCTTTCTATCATGCCCTCGAGCACCGCGACCTCAGCGCCCTGACCGCACTGTGGGCCGATGATGAGCGCGCCTACTGCATCCTGCCGCTGGGGCAACGTCTGAATGGCTTGCAAGAGATCATGACCGGCTGGGAGTTGTTGTTTGGCCAGTCCCCCGACCTGCACATCCACCTGCACCAACGTACGATGGTGCAGGACGGTCAGTTGGCCGTACACAGTGTGGTGCAACTGGTTCAAGTCATGAGCCAGGGCGAGCAGCGCCACTGGATCACCGCCACCAATGTCTTCCTGCATACCGAGCGCGGCTGGCGCCTGCTGGCACACCATGCCTCACCCAGTGTGGCCGAGCCGGATAGTTCGCTGGTTCTGCACTGATGGTGCAAGCGCTGGCGCCAGCACCAAGCTACCGCGCCCCACGCTGGCTGCGTGGCAGCCACGCGCAGACCATCATCCCCGCGCTGTGGGCCAGGCGTCCGCGACCTACACTGGTGCGCACCCTGTGGACTACTCCGGACCAGGATCGTATTGCACTCGACAGTCTTTACCCACTGGACGACACCCGCCCCATGCTGGTGTTGTTCCACGGGCTGGAAGGCAGCAGCCGCAGCAACTATGCTGCCCACCTGCTGCAAATGGCCGCCCGCCAGGGCTGGCAAGCCGTGGTGCCGCACTTTCGTGGCTGTGGGGGTATCGACAACCTGTTGCCACGGGCCTACCACGCCGGCGACAGCGCCGAAATCGACTGGATTGTGCGCCGCTTGGTCACCCTTGCCCCTACCCGCCCCATTCTGCTGTCAGGTGTGTCACTCGGGGCTAACGCCATGCTGAAATGGCTGGGAGAACAGGGTGCTGCCGTACCGTCATCCGTGCGGGCTGCGGCCGCCATTTCAGCCCCCATGGACCTCGGGGCAGCGGGCGCCTGCCTGGATCAGGGCATCAACCGGCATTTCTATGCGCGGGAATTCCTGCGTACCCTGAAACCCAAAGTATTGCTCGCCCTGCAGCGCCACCCACAATTAGCCGCGTGGTTACAAGCTGGGCGTATTCAACAGATGCGCACCCTCAAGGCCTTTGACGACTACGTTACCGCGCCGATGCATGGCTTTGCAGGGGTGGAGGATTACTGGCGACGTGCCAGCAGCAAGCCGCTGTTGCCACAAATCACGATACCCACCCTGTTACTCAATGCCCGCAACGATCCCTTCATCCCGGCCAACAGTCTGCCTGCAGCCGATGAAGTCTCCCCTGCGGTGAAACGGTTGTTCCCGCAACAAGGGGGGCACGCCGGATTCTTGTCGGGCTCGTTGTTTCATGATCATAATAACTGGCTGCCACATTGCTTGTTGGCCCATTTTGGGCCTTTGCTGGGCAGCTTATCCTTGGAGCGTGGTTAGATGGCAAAATCCGGAGCAGAAATCTTCAAGGCCTACGACATCCGTGGCATCGTCGGCAAATCGCTGACTGAGGAGCGGGTGCGCCAGATCGGCCGCGCCATCGGCAGTGAGGCCCGCGACCGTCAGGTCAAATCCATCGTCATCGGCCGCGATGGCCGCCTGTCAGGCCCGGCTTTTGCTGAAGCCCTGTCCCAGGGCATTCGCGCCAGCGGCATCCATGTGATCGACATCGGCCAGGTCGCTACCCCGGTCACCTACTTTGCGGCCCACCATCTGGAAACCGGCTCTGCGGTCATGATCACCGGCAGCCATAACCCACCGGAATACAATGGCCTGAAGATGATGCTGGCGGGTGAAACGCTGGCTGGCGATGCCATCCAGCAGCTGCGCCTGCGTATCGAAGAAAATCGGCTGCATCAAGGTGAAGGCAGCTATCAGCAGCAAGATGTGCGTGAGGCCTACCTGCAGCGCATCACCAGCGACATCCGCCTGCAACGCCCGCTGAACATCATTGTGGATGCCGGCAATGGGGTGGCCGGTGCGCTGGCGCCGGTGCTGTATCGCCGCATGGGTTGCCGCGTACGTGAATTGTTTTGTGAAGTGGATGGCCAGTTCCCCAATCATCACCCGGACCCGGCCAAGCCGGAAAATCTGGCCGACCTGATTGATGCCCTGCAGAAAACCGACGCCGAATTTGGTGTGGCTTTTGATGGCGATGGCGATCGCTTGGGGGTGGTCACCAAGTCCGGCCAGATCATCTTCCCGGACCGGCAGATGATGGTGTTTGCGGCCGATATCCTGGAGCGCAATCCCGGCAGCCAGATCATCTATGACGTCAAATCCACTGCCCTGCTGGCCAGCTGGGTTAAGGATCTGGGCGGCGAGCCTGTCATGTGGCGCACCGGGCATTCCTTCATGAAGGCCAAACTCAAGGAACTGGGTGCGCCGCTGGCCGGTGAAATGAGTGGTCACATCTTCTTCAAGGAGCGCTGGTACGGCTTTGATGATGGCATCTACGCCGGCGCACGCCTGCTGGAAATCCTGTCGCGGGTCGATAACCCGAGCGCCTTGCTCGAAGCCCTGCCCAGCCAGCCATCCACGCCAGAGCTGCACGTCGACTGCGGCAAGGAAGGCGCGCAGCACAGCCTGATGACCTCGCTGACCGAGTGTGCCCGCTTTCATGGTGCCAGGGACATCGTCAAGATTGACGGCCTGCGCGTGGAGTACCCGGATGGCTTCGGACTGGTCCGCGCCTCCAACACAACCCCGGTGCTTGTGCTACGCTTTGAAGGCAAGGACAGCAAATCGCTCAAGCGCATTCAGCATGATTTCCGCCAGGCACTGCTGACGGTTCACCCGGAGCTGACCTTGCCTTTCTGACCCCAGGCATGGAGCCCGCATGAGCCAGCAACCGTTTTACCTGGCCCGACAACCCATTCTCGATCGTAACGGCAAGCTGTATGCCTACGAATTGCTGTTCAGGGCCAGTCAACAAAACGGCGCACTCATCAGCGATGATGTTGCCGCAACCTCCGCCGTCATCCACTATGCGTTCTCGGAGCTGGGTGTCCAGCATGTGCTGGGGCAGCATAAAGGCTTTATCAACCTGTCGCGCGAAATGCTGCTGTCTGATCTGGTTACCTTGCTACCCAAGGAACAGGTGGTGCTGGAGCTGCTGGAGACCATCGAAGTTGACGACGTCATCGTGATCCGCTGCCAGGAGTTGAAGAAAGCCGGCTACACGCTGGCAATGGATGATGTGGTTTCCATTGGTCCGCGCATGAAAGATGTCTTGCCGTGGATCGACATCATCAAACTGGACTTGCTGGCCATGACCGAGGCGGACCTGCCTAAGGTCGTCAAGCAGCTCAAGCCCTTGCATGTGCAGTTGCTTGCTGAGAAGGTCGACAACCAACAACAGTTCGAACACTGCCAGAAACTGGGCTTTCACCTCTATCAAGGCTACTACTTTGCCAAACCCACCATGCTGCAAGGTAAACGGGCGAATCCTTCGCAAGTTGCCTTATTGAATCTCTTGGGCATGGTGCTGGGTGACGCCGAAACCGAAGACATCGAGCAAGTTTTCAAACGCCAGCCCGACCTGACCTTGAGCCTGATGCGGCTGGTCAACTCGGTGGGGA
Organism: Leeia sp.; assembly: GCF_041909055.1. Taxonomy (NCBI): domain Bacteria; kingdom Pseudomonadati; phylum Pseudomonadota; class Betaproteobacteria; order Neisseriales; family Leeiaceae; genus Leeia; species Leeia sp. The sequence continues at coordinate 16,279 of NZ_JAYREC010000009.1, forward strand.
GTGGTATTGGTCGTCGTATTGAAAGTATGCACCAAGCCATTGTGGTGCTGGGGCGACAACAGCTGAAGCGCTGGCTACAAATCCTGATTTTCTCCGTTTCATCCACCAGTGACGATCAGGAACCCAGCCCCTTGATGCAGTTGGCCAGCACCCGTGGCAAACAGATGGAGCTACTGGCGGAGCAATTGCGTTGGTCACGCAATGAGCAAGACCAAGCCTTTACCGTTGGCATGCTCTCCCTGCTGGATGCGCTGTTCCAGCAACCACTGCAAGCGCTGCTGGAGCCCCTCAACCTGAGCGATGCTGTTACAGAGGCGCTACTGCAACGCACAGGCCGCTATGGCCAGCTGCTGGACCTGGTCGAGTGTAGTGAGCAGCCTGAGCGCACGCCTGACCTGAACCCCTGGTCTGAGCTCACGCTGGATAGTCTGAGCCACACCCAGCTCACCGCGCTGGACTGGGTCATGCAGCTGAGTAAAACGACGGGCGGATAAAGTCAGAAAATGGAGTTCTCACACAAGGTGGTAAACAGCTCCAGCGCCTGAGTCCCTGCCAGCGAGTTACCATTACTGTCCAGCCCGGGCGACCAGACGCAGACGGACAAGGTCCCCGGCACCACGGCCAGAATGCCACCTCCCACCCCGCTCTTAGCTGGCAAGCCCACCCGGTAGGCAAAATCGCCTGCCGCATCATAGGTGCCACAAGTCAGCAATACCGCATTCAAGCGCTTGGCTTCACTGGTGGTCAGCAAGCGCTCCCCTGAGCCCGGTATCACTCCGCCATTCGCTAGAAACAGACCTGCATGTGCCAGCTCGGAGCAGCTCATGGCAATGGCACACTGATGGCAATAGCTGCGCAGTACGGCATCTACCGGGGCGTGCAGGTTGCCAAAAGCTTTCATGAAATTGGCCATTGCCGCATTGCGGAAGCTGGTGTCCAGCTCGGAGCGGGCCACCTCAGCATCGAGATTCAGGTCCGCGATACCGGTCAGGCGGCGCATGAACTGCAATACCGCCACCTCCGCCTGGGCATGGTGCTGGCACAGGATGTCCGTCACCACCAGCGCCCCCGCGTTGACAAAGGGGTTACGCGGCTTGCCCTGCTCGTATTCCAGCTGTACCAGCGAATTGAACGGATTGCCCGAAGGCTCCCGCCCAACGCGCTGCCAGACCGCGTCTCCAAGCAGCCGGAACGCCAGCGTGAGGCTAAACAGTTTGGAGATGCTCTGAATCGAAAAACGCTGCTCCGCTTCCCCCACGCTGAAACGCCGACCGTCCAGCAGCTGAACTGCCATGCCGAATTGATCCACCGGCACGCTGGCCAGTGAAGGAATATAGTCGGCAACCCGCCCCTGCTTGCACAGTGGCGCAACCTGCTCGGCAATGGCGCTCAGGATTTGCGCATAATCTGGCTCGTGCACGGCCACGCTCATCTCTCTCAAATAAAAATGCCACCACGTTAAACACGTGGTGGCATTCTCGCCATCCGTATGGGTACGGGCTCAAGAATCTGTTGATGGTCTCGCGAGCGAGGGTGAGACAAGGCGAAAAGGGCTAAGGAAGCGGAGTTTACTCGGCGTAAATGAGCATTCCGAAGCCGTTTTCAACGCAGTATCACCGTCGCGCAGCTGACTATCAGCAGGTTCTAGCCGAGCTTGGCAGCCACCCAGGCGACCACACTGGCCAAGGCTTCCGGCAGCTTGGCCGGCTCACTGCCACCGGCACGGGCCATGTCCGGACGGCCACCACCCTTGCCACCGACCTGCTGGGCGACATGGTTGACCAGCTCACCGGCTTTCAGCTGCCCGGTCAGATCGTCGGACACCCCGGCAACCAGCGCAACCTGCCCCCCTTCCCGGCTACCCAGCACGATCACCGACTTGCCCAGCTTGGACTTCAGCTGATCCAGCAGGTTACGCAAGGTCGCCGCATCGGCCCCTTCCACTTCCACCGACAAGACCGGCACACCTGCAACCGGTACCGCCTGGCCTGCCAGATCACCCCCTTGCGCCGCCGCCAGCTTGTCTTTCAGGCGGCCCAATTCCTTTTCCAGCGCCTTCATGCTGTCCTGAAGTTGGCCGATCCGTTGCGGCAGCTCTGCAGTCGGGCTGCGCAGCAGGGCTGCCGCATCCCGCAATTGCTGCTCCTGCTGCTGCACAAACTTCAGCGCGCCTTCACCGGTCACCGCCTCCAGACGACGGATACCGGCCGCCACGCCCCCTTCGCTGACGATCTTGAAGAAGCCAATGTCACCGGTACGGCTGACGTGGGTACCGCCGCACAATTCGGTGGAGAACTCGCCCATTTTCAGCACACGCACTTCGTCGCCGTACTTCTCGCCAAACAGGGCCATCGCACCGGTCTTCAACGCGTCGTCAAACGACATCACCGTCGCAGTCACCGAATAGTTGGCGGCAATCACATGGTTGACCACCGCCTCAATGCGGGCGATTTCTTCATCCGTCACCGCCTGACCGTGGGCAAAGTCAAAACGGGTGCGCTCGTGATTCACCAGCGAGCCCTTCTGCGCCACGTGGCTACCCAGCACCTCACGCAAGGCCGCGTGCAGCAAGTGGGTAGCCGAGTGGTTACGGGTGGTCGCCAGACGGCGATGCAGGTCGATGGTGGCCTGCACCTCATCGCCCACTTTCAGGCTACCCTGCCGCAAGCGACCACGGTGACCGAACACGCTGGCTTGTACCTTCTGGGTATCCAGCACATCAAACAGGGCACCGACACCGCCCAGGGTGGAAATTTCACCCAGATCACCGACCTGGCCACCGCTCTCGGCATAGAACGGGGTGTTGTCCAGCACCACTAGGCCTTCTTCACCGGCGTGCAACTCACTGACCGGCTCAGTACCTTTATACAGCGCCAGTACGCGGGCATCGGCACTGCTCTTAACATAGCCTTCAAAGCAGGTGGCCTCACCGTCATAATCCACTTGCCCGGCCACCTTGAAGGAAGAACCGGCACGGCCACGCTCGCGCTGTGCTTCCATCTCGCGCTCGAAACCGTCGAGATCCACTTCCACATTGCGCTCACGGCAGATGTCTGCCGTCATGTCGGTGGGGAAACCGTAGGTATCGTACAGTTTGAACACCACCTGGCCCGGCAAGGTACGCACCTCACCCGCCAGCGCCTCTTCCAGCACCTGCATGCCATTTTCCAGCGTCTTGGCGAACTGCTCTTCTTCGGCCTTCAGGGCCGCCATCACGCGGGCTTCTGCCTCTTTCAGCTCGGGATAGGCATCCCCCATTTCCCGCACCAGGTCCGGCACCAGTTTGTGGAAGAACAGGCCATGCTGGCCCAGCTTGTAGCCATGACGCACGGCACGACGAATGATCCGGCGCAGCACATAGCCACGGCCTTCATTGCTGGGCAGCACGCCATCGGTAATCAGGAAGGCACAGGCACGAATGTGGTCAGCAATCACCTTCAGCGACGGCTCGGACTGGCTATACGTCAGACCCGTTTCGCGTGCAGCCGCTTTCAGCAGCGCCACAAACAGGTCGATTTCGTAGTTGGAGTGCACATGCTGCAAGACCGCCGACAAGCGCTCCAGCCCCATGCCGGTATCCACCGAGGGCTTGGGCAGCGGATGCAGGGTACCGCTTTCATCGCGGTTAAACTGCATGAACACGTTGTTCCAGATTTCAATGAAGCGGTCGCCATCCTCATCCGGGCTGCCGGGCGGGCCACCGGCAATGGACGGGCCGTGGTCATAGAAGATTTCGGTACACGGGCCACAAGGGCCGGTATCGCCCATGGTCCAGAAGTTGTCCGACGCGTAGGGCGCACCCTTGTTGTCACCAATGCGGATGATGCGGTCCGCCGGAATGCCGACTTCCTTGTTCCAGATGTCGAAGGCTTCGTCATCCGAGGCGTAGACCGTGACCAGCAGCTTCTCTTTTGGCAGTGCCAGCCACTGGCTGCCGGTGAGGAATTCCCAGGCGTAAGTGATGGCATCACGCTTGAAGTAATCCCCAAACGAGAAATTGCCCAGCATCTCGAAAAAGGTGTGATGGCGGGCGGTATAGCCGACGTTTTCCAGGTCGTTGTGCTTGCCACCGGCCCGCAGACAGCGCTGCGAGGTCACTGCGCGGGTGTAACTGCGCTTCTCGTGGCCCAGGAAGCAATCCTTGAACTGCACCATGCCCGCCACGGTAAACATCAGGGTGGGGTCATTGCCCGGCACCAGCGGGCTGCTGGCCACCACCTGATGCTGCTTGCTTTCAAAGAACTGGAGGAACTTCTGTCGGATTTCTGCGCTTTTCATGGATGGAGTCGGATTTCCCGGCAACACTTACCGTAGGGTCTAAGATGGTCTGATTTTCCAATGAATCCGGCGCGCTGCCAAGCGATGCAGCGCAGAAAAGCGGGCGGATCGCTCAATACGCGACGGGAATAGGGTCCAGACTGCGCCACAAGTACCAGGTGGCCACTGTCCGCCAGGGTCGCCAACGCTCGGCGAAGGCATCCAGCTGTTTGAGTGGGAACGGATACGGCCAGCCATAATGCTGAGCCACCGCACGCTGCAGGCCGATGTCGTCCAACGGCAGCACATCTTGCCGCAACAGATGGAAGATCAGGAACATTTCCGCTGTCCAGCGCCCAATGCCGCGCACATCGGTCAGCCGGGCGATCACCTCGGCGTCGCTGAGGTGATCAAACTGGTCCGGCTCAATACGGCCATCGGAAAAATGGCGTGCCAGATCGGTCAGATACTCCACCTTGCGGGTGGAGAGCCCCACCTGTTTCAGTTCATCCGCAGGGGTCGCCAACACGTGTTCGGGTGTCAAAGGCTGCACCCGCTGGTTCAGCCGGCCCCAGATCTGTTCGGCGGCACGCACCGAAATCTGCTGACCGATAATGGAGTTGGCCAGCGTGACAAAGGCATCGCCGCCGCCCTGCAGACGCTCCGCCGGGAACGCCTGCAACAGGCCCACCAGCGCCCTGTCCTGCCGCGCCAGCTGAGCACAGGCCTCATCCCAGTAGGAGGGGGCTTGCTTCTGGCGCGGGGCAACGCTCATTTGTGCGCGGCGGACAACTGGCTGTTCATCATCATGCGATCGGCCACCGCAAGGCCAATCGCCGTCAGCAGGAAGATCAAATGAATGGCGGCTTGTGCCACCAGTGTCTTGACGTCCATCTGCGCCGCATTGATGAAGCTGCGCAGCAGGTGAATACCAGAAATGCCGATCAGCGCCATCGCCAGCTTGACCTTGAGCACTCCGGCATTCACATGCGACAGCCACTCCGGCACGTCCGGATGGTCGCCCAGGTCCAGCTTGGACACAAAGGTTTCATAGCCACCGATGATGACCATGATCAGCAGGTTGGAAATCATCACCACGTCGATCAGGCCCAGCACCACCAGCATGACCTGAATCTCGGACCACTCCTGCACATGCACCAGCAGATGCCACAGCTCCTTGCCAAAGAAATAGACGTAGACACACTGCGCCACAATCAAACCGATATACAGCGGTGCCTGCAGCCAGCGGCTCCAGAACACCAGTTTTTCCAGTTTGTGCTCAACGCGTGAACCCATGCCTGCCATGCTTGACTCCTGTAATAGGTTTAACCGTTTTCATAGAGCGAGTGATGAATCGCTCAGTTCCCCGCCACTGTCATCTGCTCGATCAGGATGGAGCCCGTCTGCCGCGAGCTGCGATCCAGCACATCTGAGCCGACCGCCATGATCTGCTGGAACATGTCTTTCAGATTACCAGCGATGGTGACTTCTTCCACCGCATGCACGATCACCCCGTTTTCCACCCAGAAGCCGGCCGCACCGCGCGAATAGTCGCCGGTCACCGGGTTGACCCCCTGCCCCATCAGTTCGGTCACCAGCAGGCCCCGGCCCATTTGATTCAGCAGGGACTGCAGGTCACCCGCCGTCGATTTCAGCAGCAGATTATGGCTACCCCCGGCATTGCCGGTGCTCTGCATGCCCAGCTTGCGGGCGCTGTAGCTGCCAAGAAAGTAGCCATTCACCACCCCGTCACGCACCACTTCGCGCTCCTGCGTTGCCACCCCTTCGTCATCAAAGGCGGTACTGGCCGGGCCTTTCAGCAGCAAGGGCTGCTCGGACAGCTGGATGATGGGCGAGAACACCTGCTGCCCCATGCTGTTGAGCAGGAAGCTGGCCTCCCGGTACAGGCTGCCGCCACTCACCGCCTGCACGAAATGGCCGATCAGGCTGGCGGCAATCGGGGCTTCAAACAGCACCGGTACCTGGCAGGTATCAATCTTGCGGCCATTGAGCCGTCGCAGCGTACGCTCACCGCAGACGCGGCCAATGGTTTCCGCGCTGTCCATATCAGCCACGTCACGGCGGGAGTCGTACCAGTAATCCCGCTGCATCGCCTCGCCCTCGCTGGCGATCACGGCGCAGGACAGCGAGTGGCGGCTGGTCGGGAAACCGGCGAGGAAACCGTGGCTGTTACCATAGGCGAAGTGGCCAACCTGGGTCGACAGGCTGGCCCCTTCCGAGTTGGTGATGCGTCCATCCACCGCGCGCGCCGCTGCTTCACAGCGCTGCGCCAGCGCAATGCTGTCTTCCACGCTGACATCCCACGGGTGGTACAGGTCGAGGTCCGGAAAGCGGGTCGCCAGGGTATCGGGCTCAGCCAGACCGGCACAATCGTCCGACGCGGTATAGCGGGCGATGTTCAGCGCGGCATCCACGGTGTCGCGCAATGCCTGAGGCGAGAAGTCACCGGTGCTGGCATGGCCCTTGGCTTTGCCCAGATAGACGGTAAGGTTGAAGCCTTTATCGCGGTGGTATTCGATGGTTTCCGTTTCACCCAGGCGCACCGACACCGTATGGCCACACCCTTCCGATACCTCGGCTTCAGCCTGGCTGGCCCCTTTGCTGCGGGCGTAATCCAGGGCGTCGGTCACCACCTGCTTGAGTTGGTCGAGGGTCTGTGCAAACGGAGATGAAGCCACAGCGTAATTCCTTGCAAGGCACAACATGGGAGAAAAGACCGCTCACCAACAGGCTGCGGACTGTCCGGGCTGGTATGATAACAGCTTTGGCGGCGCCATCGCTGCCCCAGCAGGAAGCGGTAATGATGAACCACGATGATGATGTGTATGACGACGATCGCCCCAGCAAGTCCCAGCGCAAGCGGGACATGCACCACATGCAGGACCTGGGCGAAGCCCTGCTGAAGTTGCGCCCTGACCAATGGGCCAGCCTTGATCTGCCGGAGCGGCTGCAGGATGCGCTGCGCGAGGCCAAACGGCTGACCGCGCACGGCGCCATTCGCCGCCAGTTGCAGTTCATTGGCAAGCTGATGCGTGATGTCGAGCCTGAACCGATCCAGCGCTATCTGGATGCGCTGGGCAATGCCTCGGTCGAACATACGGCCTGGTTGCACCGCATGGAACGCTGGCGCGACCGTCTGCTGGAAGAACACGATGCGCTCACCGAACTGGCCGAGCAATATCCGGCAGCCGATTTGCAGGTGATGCGGCAACTGATCCGCAATGCCCATCGCGAGCGTGAGCAGAACAAGCCGCCCAAGGCCTACCGCGAATTGTTCCAGCAGCTGAAACAGCTGGAGCAAGAGCCGGGGATTCCACATCACGATGAGGCTGAGGAAGACGATGATGCCTGAGGTGCTGAAAATCGGGCTGGTGTCGATCAGTGACCGTGCCAGCCAGGGGGTGTATGAAGACAAGGGCATCCCGGCCCTGCGTGACTGGTTTGGTCGTGCCCTCGCCACGCCATGGGAGATGGAAACCCGCCTGATCCCGGATGAGCAGGCGATGATCGAGGCCGCCCTGTGCGAGCTGGTGGATGGGGCAGGCTGCCATCTGGTGTTGACCACCGGCGGTACCGGCCCGGCGCCACGTGATGTCACCCCGGAGGCCACGCTGGCGGTGGCCGACCGGGTGATGCCCGGTTTTGGCGAGCAGATGCGACAGATCAGCCTTGCGTTTGTCCCCACCGCCATCCTGTCGCGTCAGGTCGGGGTGATCCGCAAGCAATCCTTGATCCTCAACCTGCCGGGGCAACCGAAGGCGATTGCGGAAACGCTGGAAGGCTTGAAAGATGCGGACGGTCAGGTCAAGGTGCCGGGCATCTTTGCAGCTGTCCCCTACTGCATCGACCTGATTGGCGGGCCATGGGTAGACACCCATGCCGAGGTGGTCAAGGCGTTCCGCCCCAAGTCTGCCCAACGCCCGGCTTCCGCAGGTTAAACCTTTGCAGGGCTTCCTCTGGCCGCCACTGGCGCTGCTCCTGCTGTGGCTGATCTGGGCCTTGCGCCGGCTGCCATGGCAAGACTGGCAGGACAATACCCTGCAGCATCTGGTGCTGGGCGGCTGTGTGCTGAGTGGCAGCTTGTGGATGCTGCAGGCGCACGCCAATGGCCCGCAGCCCTTGCATCTGATTGGCGCAGCCTTGCTGGTGCAGATGGTCGGCCCGGCACTGGCCAGCCTGATGCTGATGCTGGTCTTGCTGGCCACCAGCAGCCTGCATGGTGTACCCCCAATCCAATGGCCTTGGCTGGCGCTCAGCCTGGTGTTACTGCCGGTGCTGCTGAGCTGGGGCTGGCACCGCCTGCTGCAGAAGGTGGCCCCGCCCAATCTGTTTGTCTACCTGCTGGGCAGCGGCTTTGCTGGCGGTGCGCTCAGCCACGCCGCCGCTGGTCTGGCTTTGCATATCGGGCTGGTGGCGTGGCCCGCGCAAGGGCTGCCGCCCTCGCTGCCCTTCTGGTGGCTGCTGTCCTGGGGTGAGGCCTTTGAAACCGGCTTTCTGTTGACCTTGATGGTGGTGTACCGCCCGCGCTGGGTACGTCTGTTTGATGACCGCCGCTATCTGCAGCCGAACACATGATGCATCTGGATACTTTTGCGGAGCAGGGCTGGCAGATCGTGGCAGGGGGTTATCCCACCGCCTTGCTGGATGCCTTGCAAAGCGAGTTGGGCCAGTACACCCGGCAAGCGCATCAGGGCGGCGTGCGTGACCTGGAGCAACACCCGCTGATCCTGCAACTGGTCCGGCACCCGTGCACCCAAGCTTTGCTGCAGACCATGCTCAGTGATCAGGCGCTGCTGGTGCGTGCGCTGTATTTCGACAAGTCCAGCGAGAACAACTGGCAGGTGGGCTGGCATCAGGACAAGACAGTCATGCTGGCGGCTCGAGTCGAGATGCCGGGATGGGGGCCGTGGCGACCGCGTGACCACTGCTGGCACGTGCAGGCTCCCCAAACCATCCTCACGCGCATGCTCACCTTGCGCTTGCATCTGGACGACGCCGATACCGATAATGGCTGCCTGCAGGTGCACAGTGGTTCACACCTGTGGGGGTTGCTGAGCCAGGCGGAGACCCGTGCACGACTTGCGCAATTGAGCCCCTTGTCGTGCCCGGCCAAACGGGGAGACCTCATGCTGATGCGCCCCTTGCTGCTGCATCGCTCCAGCAAATCACACTCCCCGCGCCCGCGCCGGGTCGTGCATCTGGAGTTTTGCGATGCACCGCTCCCCGCACCCTTGCGCTGGGCAGCATTACCTGAATCCTGCTGACAGGAGGCTGTCTGTTGTCTACCGGTAAAATCATCCTGATCTGGCTGGCCATTGGTGGTGTGCTGTTTGCCCTGTTTACGGCATTCGGTCCTCACCGTGCGGTGGTCGACAATGTACTTGTCGCACCCCTGGGTGGCCTCGTCGGCCTGTTTGCCGGCCTGCGCCTGTGGTGGGGGCGGCAACGTGACAAACGCAAGCGGGACCGCTAAGCCCGCACAGGAGACAACACATGCACCGCTGTGGATGGGCCAACCCGGCCAACCCTCTGTATCTGGCTTACCATGATGAAGAATGGGGCCGCCCGCAACACGACGATCAGCATCTGTTCGAGATGCTGATTCTGGAAGGCGCACAAGCCGGGCTCTCCTGGGAAACCATCCTGAACAAGCGCGACAGCTATCGCGAAGCCTTTGACCAGTTCAACCCTGTCAAGGTCGCCCGCTATGATGAGCAGAAAATGGCCGAGCTGCTGGGCAACCCCGGCATCGTGCGCAACCGGCTCAAGGTGCAGTCAGCGGTGCGCAATGCCCAAGGCTTTCTGGAGATCCAGCGCGAGTTTGGCAGCTTCGATGCCTGGCTGTGGCGCTTTGTAGACGGCAAGCCCATCGTCAATCAGTGGGCAGACTATCGCCAGGCCCCGGCCCGTACCGAGCTGTCCGATCAATTATCCAAGGCGCTGAGCCAGCGAGGTTTCAAGTTTGTCGGCTCCACCATCATGTACGCCTATATGCAGGCTACCGGCATGGTGGATGACCATGAAACCGGCTGCCATTGCCGTACCCACCCGCGTAACTAGTACCATCCCTGTTTGAGGATTGCATGACTGCCCTGCTCCCCGCTGTTGAAATTGAACCGGCCCAGCCCGCCACCCACAGCATCATCTGGATGCATGGCCTCGGTGCCGACGGCCATGATTTTGAGCCCATTGCCGATGAGCTGCCCTTGCCCGCGCACATGCAGCTGCGTTTTGTGTTCCCGCATGCGCCAGCCATTCCGGTGACGATCAACAACGGCTACGTGATGCGGGCCTGGTACGACATCCTCGATTTCTCCGACCTGCACCGTACCGTGGATGAAGCGGGTATCACCCGTTCCCGCCACGCCATCGAGGCGCTGGTGGCGCGGGAAGTTGCACGTGGCATCCCCAGCGAGCGCATTTTCCTCGCCGGTTTCTCGCAAGGCGGCGTCATGGCTTACAACGTGGGCCTCAGCTACCCGCAGAAACTGGCCGGCATCATTGCGCTCTCTACCTATCTGCCGAATGCGGCCCAGCTGGATGCACAGTTAAGCCCGGCCAACCAGCACACCCCGGTCTTTGCCGCGCACGGTACGCTGGACCCGGTTGTCAACCTGCGGCTGGGTGATGTGGCCCGCCAGCATGTCACCCAGCTCGGTCACCCGGTAAGCTGGCACACCTACCCGATGCAACACTCGGTCTGCATGGAGGAAGTGCAGGCACTGGGCCGTTGGCTGGGAGAGCATGCCTGATGCGCATTCTGGTCTACTCCCCAAACCATCTGGATGAATGGCTGGCTGAAACCCGGCAGCATTTCCCTGAGGCCGATGTGCAAGGCTGGCCCTGCACACCAGACTGGCAGGCTGACTACGCGCTATTGTGGAAGCCCCCCGCTGAGCTGTTTCAGCAGCAAAACACCCTCAAAGCCGTATTTGTACTCGGCGCCGGAGTGGACGCGCAGCTACCGCTGATTCCGGACAGCCTGCCGCTCTATCGGCTGGAAGACAGTGGCATGGGGGAGCAGATGGCGGACTATGTGAGCCACTACCTGCTGCGCTGGTTCTACCGTTACGATGCCTACCAGCTGCAACACCACTGGCAACCCGGCACGCTGGACGACAAAGCCCGCTGGAGGGTCACCATTCTCGGCTATGGTGCCATGGGTAGCGCAGTGGCAGAACGGGTGCGGCAGCTCGGTTTTCCGGTGCAAGCCTGGCGCCGCCAGCCAGCAGGCGACGCCGCCATTCCGGTACACGCCGGGCTGGACGCGCTGCCTGCCTGCCTGGGCAGCACCCGTGTACTGGTCAACCTGCTGCCGCTCACCCCGGAAACCCGTGGTCTGCTCAACCAGCAACGTCTCTCTCAGTTACCGCCTGACAGCTATCTGATCAATCTGGCGCGGGGCGCACATGTGGTGGACGAAGACTTGCTGGCCGCCCTCGACAGCGGCCATCTGGCCGGTGCCACGCTGGATGTGTTCCAGCATGAGCCACTGCCGGCCGAACACCGCTACTGGCAGCACCCCAAGGTCAACGTCACCCCTCATATCGGCGCACTCACCCCTCTGCCCGATGCCCTGCAGCAAATCCAGCAGAAGCTAGGTTGTCTTCTGCAAGGGCTACCCGCAGGCGGGCTGGTGGATCGGCATCGAGGGTATTGAGCCATTCACGGCTAACAGCACTGAACGTTTCGCCCTCTTTACTCAAGGCTTGATCGGCTGATCAAGCCTGTACCGCGACCGCGCCTGATGCGAGGGGATGCCCTGTCATCCCTGCTGGGCAGCGCTCTGGTAGCTGAGGATCCGCTCGCAGTAACGGGCGATCTGGTCGATTTCGAGGTTGACCGGGCTGCCGGGCTTGAGCTGGTGCAGGTTGGTGGCCGTCAGGGTGTGGGGGATCAGGTTGATGGAGAAACGGTTACCGTCGACATGGTTGACGGTGAGACTGACACCGTTGATGGTGACGGAGCCTTTGGTGGCGATGTAGCGGGCCAGAGTCCCTGGCGCGTCAATGCGCAGCTCCATGCAGTCGCTGTTGGTTTCGCCAGCAGGCGGAGCAAAGTGGGCGACGGTGCCCACCCCGTCCACATGGCCGGATACCAGATGGCCACCGAGGCGGTCAGCCAGCCGCAGGGCTTTTTCCAGATTGACCAGATTACCTACTTGGTCGAGCCCGACCGTCACCCGCAGGGTTTCTGCCGACACATCCAGCGTGTAGTGTGTCTCTGTTTTGTCGATGACCGTCAGGCATACGCCGTTATGCGCAATGCTGTCCCCCAGGGCGACATCGGACAAATCCAGGCCACAGGCCTCGACAATCAGCCGGACGTCTTGTCCGCGGTGCTCCATCTGGGTAATGCGGCCAACAGCTTGAATAATGCCGGTGAACATGCGCTTTCCTTGTAAGGTTCAGTGTGTGGTCGGGATGGCGGTGAGCCGCAGGTCGGGGCCGATATGGCGGCAGTCTATCCATTGCAAGGCCGTGTGCAGGTCTACCGCTTCCAAGGCAGGCCAGTTGAACGCCCCTTGCGCGTGATGCCCGAACAGCTTGGGCGCCAGATAGAGGATCACTTCATCGACCAGCCCCGCGCGCAGCAACGCGCCATTGAGTATGCTGCCCGCTTCAACCAGCAACTCGCTGCAGCCACGTACGGCCAATGCCTGCAGCAGGGCGTGCAGATCTACCCTGCCCTGCGGATCGGGCAAATACAGTAATTCAGCGTGGGGCGCTGCCCAGCTGGGCTTTGCCACGCCATGGGCCAGCAGACTGGGGCGGCCTTGCAGCAGACGAGCCGTTTGCGGGGTGCGCAGCTGGCTGTCGACGACCACCGCCAGCGGCTGCCGCCCTTGCCAGGGCAAACCGTCGATGTGCCGGATGGTCAGCTGTGGATCATCCGCCAGCACGGTACCGCTGCCGGTGAGGATGGCACAGCTGCGGGCGCGCAGCTGCTGTACATCGGCACGGGCCGCCGGGCTGGTAATCCATTGGCTGGCACCGTTCAGCAGCGCGGTTTTACCATCCAGGGTGGTCGCGACTTTCAGCGTCACCCAGGGTTTCTGCCGGGTCATCCGGCTGAGAAAACCACGGTGATGTTGACGGGCTGCCTCGGCCAGTACGCCGGTATCAACCGTGATGCCCGCTTCGCGCAGCCTGGCCAGCCCTTGCCCGGCCACCTGAGGATTCGGGTCCTGCAAGGCAACCACAACGCGCGCTACACCCGCTTGCACCAAAGCGTCACAACAGGGCGGCGTGCGGCCGAAGTGGCTGCATGGTTCCAGGGTGACATAGGCCGTCGCCCCCCTCGCCTGCTCACCCGCCATGCGCAAGGCCATCACCTCGGCATGCGCTTGCCCGGCAACTTGTGAGTGCCCCGCACCAATCAGCTGCTCATTCTTGACCAGCACGCAGCCCACACTGGGGTTGGGGGTGGTGATGTAGCGTCCTTTGCTGGCCCATTGCAGGGCTTGCGCCATCCAGTGATGGTCTGCGGCAGTGATGGGCATCAGGAAGCGCCTTTTTGCACTTCCTGGATGGCGTCGCGAAAATCATCCACATCCTGAAAACTTCGATACACCGAGGCAAAGCGGATATAGGCAACTTGATCCAGCTTTTTCAGCTCAGTCATCACCATCTCGCCGATCTGCCGCGCAGGCACCTCACGCACCCCCAGGGCCAACAGTTTCTGGGTGATCCGTACAATGGCCTCATCAACCAGGGCCGTGGGCACCGGGCGCTTGTGCAGCGGGCGCATGAAGGAGAGGCGCAGCTTGTCTCGGTCAAACTCGGCACGGTTGCCATTTTGCTTGACCACTTGCGGCAGGCGAATTTCCGCAGTCTCAAAAGTATTGAACCGCTTCTCACACGCCGTACAGCGGCGACGGCGACGAATGGTGTCGCCGTCCTCGGTCAGGCGGGTTTCCAGAACCTGGGTATCCAGCGAACCGCAAAAAGGGCACTTCATGCTGCTTCCCACAAACACTGTGCTGATGCGGCCATGATACTACGCCTTGCCTGCCAGCAGCAGTACATGCGCCCGGATATCGGCCGGCCAGTCTGACATATGAACTTCAAGCCCATTAAGGTCGTTGGCAAACAGGGCACGGCTTGCCTCTTCAAAGCCCGGCAGATCGCCGCCGATGGCTGACATGAAATGGTAGGCGCGTGTCTGATTCTGCCGTTGCGCCTCTTTTTGGCCAGAAACTCGACGTGCCTCTTCCACCAGCTTGCGCAACGCGACGGATGCACCGCCGGGTTGCGACGATAGCCACGCCCAATGGCGCGGCAGCAAGGTCACTTCGCGAGCCACCACGCCCAGTTTGGGGCGCCCGCGCCCGCGAGGTTCTTCCCCCGCCTTGATTTCATCTTGCTCCGACGACTCAAAGGCATGGGGATGGCTGAGTGCCAGGCGAGCCAGCATCTCTTCATCACTGCCACGCAGGTCAATATCCAGAGGCTGGCCTGTTGCATCGTCAAACAGCTGGATGAGCACAGTGTTACCCGTGCCCATCGCGCGCTTGATGGCCAAGGCATTATGCGGCAATGAGCCTGTTGCCAGCCGGTGGTGCCCTTGGAAGCTGGTATAGGACATGGGGAATGAGTCGTGCATGGCGGTGATCTCTTGGTCAATGAAGATCACATATTAAACCCGGATAAAAATAAATGCAATAACACCCGGGTATTATTTTGGTTGCGCTGTCACCTCACTCATCCTCACCAGCCTGAGCAGCGACACACAACGGTCCACATCATCCAGACTCATCTGCCCATACCTCAGCAAAAGTGCCGGCTGCGTTCCACCAAACTCGGCCTGCCAGATGGATGGATGGCGTCCTGCAGAAGCTCTCGCAACAACCCGGCCTGCACTGCCCACCCCGCCTGACCCCGCAACAGCCCCCAACCTACTGGCTAGGCAGCCCCGGTGGGCACAAAGCCCGACCCGCAACGAAAAAATCACGTGACGAAACCGTCCCCTACGACAAACTGCGACGAATCTGGTAAGAAGGTGGGGGCACCAAGTAAGGGCAAGCATACGGTGGTGCAGGTGCCCACAAGGCGGGCACAGTTTCCACACATTCAACAATGTGTGGCACAGAGACCTCGGCTAATGCTGTACTTTTGGGCACCTACAACTCGCATGCTTGGAAGGTAATGAAGAATGCGCGTACCATGCCAAGTTCAACACATCGATGAACCAAATATACACCTGTTTAGGCTGATATGAGCGTGCTACTTAAACTTTTTCAGAACCAATATATCTCCATTATCGCTGGTGGTTTCGGGGGCATCCTTACCGCATGGCTTACTCAACGAGTACTCAATAGGCGAGGTGTATTTTCCTATTCAGTGACGCACAACATTGTCGGCATTACTACTGAAGACCCGATCTTTGGATCGTTTGCAGTAACTTGGAATGGAAAAGAAGTCTCCAACCTCTATCTATCGACAATAACCATGAGAAATGAAAGTCTGAACGACTATGAGAGCGTCGTGGTTAAGACTTACACAAGCGATACCAGCCTCATGAGTGAACAAACTCAGTTGCTTGACTCCCCAAATATTCTCGAGTGGTCTGAAAATTATAAAGAAAGATTGCACGTTGAGGAGGGACAAACTCCGTCTGAAGATCAATGGAGTATGTATACAGGGCGGCGTGAACATGTCATTCCAATTTTTAATCGTGGTGAAACAATCACGATCACTTATCTGAATTCTGCCCAGACTTCTTCTACGCCCAATATCTGGCTTTCCATTACAAAAAAAGGTGTTAAGCTAAAATATCGCGGACAACACAATCAAATCCTTGGGATTCCTCAGGCTCAGGCCGCCTTCGTTGGCGTTTTAATAGGTTTGATTATTTTGGTGGCGCTAGCCCTACTTGTTTCTGAGCCTTGGGTTATCGGTTTGACTGCGATGATGTATGGCTTCGTAGCACAAATACCTGGTGCTTACACTATTAAGCTTTTGCGCTTTGCTAGGGAAGCAGTTGGGGGCTAGTACATTAGATACCACCGATATATCGTCTTGCAGCAGATCGCTTGATGTCGCATGCGATGTCAACGAAAATTCTTAAAAACACTAACAAAAAACCCCAGCAACCACAAAGCAACTGAGGCTTTATTGCATAATATAATCGAGCCTAGAACGGAATATCGTCGTCGAACTGGTCGTCAAATGCCGGTTTGCGGGCTTGTTGCTGTTGCGGCGCGGGGGCGGCCTGATTGCCACTGAAGCCGCCGCCTTGCTGGCCGCCGCCAAAGGATTGCGGCGGGGTGGAGAAGCCGCCGTCGTCGGCGTCATACGGGGCGCTGCCGCCGCCGCTGCGGCCACCCAGCATCTTCATTTCGTCCGCGATGATTTCGGTAGTGTAGCGGTCCTGACCAGTATTCTTGTCTTGCCACTTGCGGGTCTGCAGCTTGCCTTCAACATAAACCGCACTACCCTTTTTCAGGTACTGGCCCGCAATTTCGGCGAGCTTGCGGTACATGACAATATTGTGCCATTCGGTGCGCTCTTGCTTCTGTCCGTCTTTGCCCTTCCAGCTCTCGGTAGTGGCAATGCTGAAGTTGGCCACCGCTTCGCCGTTGGTCATGTAGCGGACTTCCGGGTCACGCCCGAGGTTACCGATCAGCAGAACTTTGTTGAGAGAGGCCATGTGTTGATTACCTGTACTGTCGTTGGTACCTGCCCGGTGGCAGGCAAAAAGAGGAATGCAGCATTCTAACGCGAAGGTCAGGCGGATGCACGGTCTGTACCGGAAGTCGCTTCGATCAGCGCCAGCACGGCGGTTTCGTCCCACCCCGCCTGGGCCACCTTGAGGTAGGCTGCCGATTCGCCCGGAATCACCACCGCCTCAATCACCCCGGCGCAGGCTCGTAGTTGCTCGCCCAGCAGGGCTGCATCCCCCTCCCAGTCGTCCGCAATATGCAGCATCTTGCTCGATACCGGCAGCGGGGTTTGCATGGTCAGCGCCAGGATGGCCCACACCAGCATCAGGCCGGCGCACAGTAGAAAGGCCGCCGCCGGTCCGCCATGTGCATGCAGGAAGCTGCCACCGACACTGCCCACGGCAAAACCAATCGACTGTGCAGTGTTCTGCACGCCCATGGCGGTACCTTTGGCATCGGCCGGTGCCATCTTGGAGATCAAGGACGGCAAGGTCGCTTCCAGCGCATTGAAGGCCAGAAAATATACCCCTAGCCACAGCACGATGCTGGTGATCGAGTCCAGCCACAAGGCCATGCCCAGCTGCGCCAGCATCATCAGCACAATGGCGCCAAGGAACACCTGCTTCAATTTGCCGCGCTTCTCACCGTAGATGATGGCAGGCACCATCAGCACAAAGCCCACCATGGCCACCGGCAGGTAGACGTGCCAGTGATCCGGCTTGTGCATCCCCAACTGGGCCAGCGAAAACGGAATCACCGAGAACATGGCGGCTTGCGCAGCGTGCAGCGCAAACACGCCAAAGTTCAAGCGCAACAGCTGACCATCCCGCAAGATGGCGGGTAGTCGGTTGGCATTGGTTTCCGCGTCAGAATGAAAGCGTGAGCGCTGCGGGTCCGGCACCACAAAGCGTACGCCGAAGGCCGCTGCAATCGCCAGGCACCCCATCAGGAAAAACATGCCGGAGACGCCAATGGCGTGCTCAATCTGTGCCGCCACCACCAGCGACACGGCGAACGTCACACCAATACTGCCGCCCACCATCGCCATGGCCTTGGTGCGGTGTTCTTCACGGGTGAGGTCCGCCAACAGCGCGGTCAGCGCAGCGCTGATCGCACCGGTGCCTTGCAGGGCACGGGCGACAATCAGCCAGCCGATGCTATCCGCCCAAGCGCCCAGAAAACTGCCTGCGGCCATCAACGCTAGGCCAATGTAGATCACCCTTTTGCGCCCGATTCGGTCAGACCACATGCCAAACGGGATCAACAGCACGGCTTGCACCAGCGCAAAAATACCAAACGCCAGCCCGGCCAGCTTGAGATTACTACCCTCCAGGTGGGCGGCATAGGGCATGAATACCGGCAGAAACAGGAAGATACCCAGCATGCGCAGCGCGTAGATGCCTGCCAGCCCGGCGCTGGCGCGCAATTCCAGCGCCGACATGCGTGAAGATGCACTCATTTTGATGGTCAGGGAAATTGGGTAAACGCAAGAAGTCCGGTATATTAACAGGTTGGCCCACCTGCCGCGAGCCAGGTGGATAGCCCCGAGCCCGACCAGGCCTTTCTCTGGCCAGAACAGACAACAATGACCGATTACATACGTATCCGCGGCGCCCGTACCCACAATCTGAAGAACATCAATCTGGATATCCCGCGCAACCAGCTGGTGGTGGTCACCGGCTTGTCGGGCTCCGGCAAATCCTCGCTGGCGTTCGACACCTTGTATGCCGAAGGGCAGCGGCGTTACGTCGAATCGCTTTCCGCCTACGCGCGGCAGTTCCTGCAGCTGATGGATAAACCGGATGTCGATCTGATCGAAGGCCTCTCGCCCGCCATCTCCATTGAGCAGAAAGCCACCAGCCACAACCCGCGCTCGACGGTCGGCACCGTCACGGAAATTCATGACTACCTGCGTTTGCTGTTTGCGCGGGTGGGCGACCCGTATTGCCCGGAGCACCAGCTGCCGCTGTCTTCGCAGACCATCTCGCAGATGGTGGATCATGTGCTGGCGCTGCCGGAAGGCACCAAGCTGATGATCTTGGCCCCGGCCGTCAGCGCGCGCAAAGGCGAGCATGTGGAGCTGTTCGACGAGCTGCGGGCGCAGGGCTTCGTGCGGGTACGGGTCAACGGCGAGGTCTGTGAACTGGACCAGACCCCCAAGCTGGATAAGAACAAGAAGCACACCATTGAAGTGGTGATCGACCGCCTTCGGGTGGATGCCGAGCAAAAGCAGCGGCTGGCAGAGTCTTTTGAAACCGCATTACGCCATGCTGATGGCCGCGCCATTGCGCTGGAAATGGACAGCGACAAGTCGCACTGGTTTTCCGCCAAATTTGCCTGCCCGGTCTGCTCCTACAGCCTGCCGGAGCTGGAACCTCGCCTGTTCTCGTTCAACAACCCGGCGGGCGCCTGTCCCAAGTGTGATGGCTTGGGTCAAATCACCTTCTTCGACCCCAAGCGAGTGGTGGCCTTCCCGCAGATGAGCCTGGCCAATGGTGCCATCAAGGGCTGGGACAAGCGTAACCAGTTCTACTACCAGATGCTGGAAAGCCTGGCGACGCATTACGATTTCAATATCGAGCAGCCCTTCGAAACACTGCCGGATGCGGTACAGCAGGTGGTGCTGTATGGCTCTGGCAAAACCAGCATTGCCTTCCGCTACATCAGCGAGAAAGGCACCGCCTTCCTGCGCGAGCATCCGTTTGAGGGCATTATCCCCAATCTGGAGCGCCGCTACCGTGAGACCGATTCCGTCACGGTGCGGGAAGAGCTGAGCAAATACCAGAACAACCAGCCCTGCCCCAGCTGCGAGGGCACCCGCCTGCGTATCGAGGCGCGCAATGTGCGGGTAGGCGACAAAACCCTGCACGAAATCAGCGGCATGCCGCTGCGCGAAGCCGCTTCCTTATTTGACCAGCTGACCCTGCAAGGCCAGAAGCAAGCCATTGCCGAGAAAATCCTCAAGGAAATCTGCGAGCGGCTTGGCTTCCTGAACAATGTCGGCCTGGATTACCTGAACCTCAACCGGGCGGCGGATACCCTGTCGGGCGGCGAAGCACAGCGCATCCGCCTGGCCAGCCAGATTGGCTCCGGGCTGACGGGGGTCATGTACGTGCTGGATGAGCCCTCCATCGGCCTGCATCAGCGCGATAATGACCGCCTGCTGCAAACCCTGATGCGGCTGCGCGATCTCGGCAACAGCGTCATCGTGGTCGAGCACGACGAAGACGCCATCCGCGCGGCGGATTTTGTAGTGGACATCGGCCCCGGCGCCGGTGTGCATGGTGGTGCGGTGCTGGTGTCCGGTTCTCCCGATGAGGTCAAGCAGTGCGAGCAATCGCTGACCGGGCAATACCTCAGTGGTCAACGCAAGATCGAGGTCCCCGCGCAGCGCACTGCGCCGGATCCGGAGCGGATGCTGGTCCTGCAGGGCGCGAGCGGCAACAACCTGAAGCGGGTGACGCTGAACCTGCCGGTGGGCCTGCTCACCTGCATCACCGGCGTCTCAGGCTCTGGCAAATCCACCCTGATCAACGATACGCTTTACCATGCCGTTGCCCGCCATCTGTACGGCAGCAACGAAGAACCTGCACCATTCGAGCATATTGATGGCCTCGGCTTCTTTGACAAGGTGATCAACGTCGACCAAAGCCCGATTGGCCGCACGCCGCGCTCCAACCCGGCCACCTATACCGGCCTGTTCACTCCGATCCGCGACCTGTTCTCCGGCGTGCCGGAAGCCCGCTCGCGTGGCTATGGCCCGGGCCGTTTCTCGTTCAACGTCAAGGGTGGGCGCTGTGAGGCCTGCCAGGGCGATGGCGTCATCAAGGTGGAGATGCATTTCCTGCCGGACGTGTATGTGCAGTGTGACGTCTGCCACGGCATGCGCTATAACCGGGAGACGCTGGAAGTCCGCTACAAGGGCAAGAATATTTACGAAGTGCTGGACATGACGGTGGAGCAGGCTGCCGAGTTCTTCAGCGCCGTGCCGGTGGTGGCCCGCAAGCTGCAAACCCTGCTGGATGTGGGGCTGGGCTATATCCGGCTGGGTCAGAGTGCCACCACCCTCTCCGGTGGCGAGGCACAACGGGTAAAGCTGGCGCTGGAACTGTCCAAGCGTGACACCGGTCGTACCCTGTATATACTGGATGAGCCGACCACCGGTTTGCATTTCCACGATATCGAGCTGTTGCTGTCGGTGGTACATCGCCTGCGCGACCACGGCAATACCGTGGTGATCATTGAACACAATCTGGACGTGATCAAGACCGCCGACTGGCTGGTGGATCTGGGTCCGGAAGGTGGCGCAGGAGGTGGCCGCATTCTGGTGGAAGGCACGCCGGAAACGGTAGCAGCCTATCCGGAAAGCCACACCGGGCACTATCTGGCCCCATTGCTGCAACAAGGACGCTGACATGGCCAAGAGCAAAGCTGAGCCGACCTTTGAAGAAGCACTGGCCGAACTGGAAGGTATCGTCAACCAGATGGAAGGCGGCCAGCTCAGCCTGGAAGCCTCGCTGACCGCCTACAGCCGGGGGGCAGCCCTGCTGCGCCAGTGCCAGGGCCAATTACAGGAAGCCCAGCACAAAGTGCAGCAATTGAACGCCGAAGGCCAGTTACAACCATTCGAGCTGAATGATGACGCCCGCTGAATACCGCAACGCCAGTTTTGAAGTCTGGGCCCATTACAGCCAGCAATTGATCGAGCAGGCCCTGACGCAGCTGCTGCCCGCGCGTGACACCCTGCCCCAGCGCCTGCATGAAGCCATGCGCTACGCCACCCTCGGCGGGGGCAAGCGGGTTCGCCCACTGTTGTGTCTGGCTGCCGGGCAACTGGTCAACGCCAGCGAAGGCGCCATTCTGCCAGTAGCCAGTGCGCTGGAGTGCATTCACGCTTACTCGCTGGTGCATGATGATCTGCCGTGCATGGATGACGATGTGCTGCGTCGTGGCAAACCCACCTGCCATGTGCAATTTGACGAAGCCACTGCCCTGCTGGCAGGGGATGCCCTGCAAACCCAGGCGTTTGAATTGCTGGCCGACGCGCCTTTGAGCCCAGACCAGCGTATCGCCCTGGTCAAGGAGCTGGCCCACGCCAGTGGCTCACTTGGCATGGCGGGCGGCCAGGCCATTGACCTGCAGCACGTAGGCCAGCACATGGAGCTGCCTGAGCTGGAGCTGATGCACATCATGAAGACAGGCGCACTGATCCATGCCGCCGTGCGCATGGGCAGTCTGTGCCACGCGGATAAATCTGCCGCCTTGCCGGACACCGCTCGCCAATCGCTGGACCACTACGCCCGCGCCATCGGCCTCGCGTTTCAGGTGGTGGACGACATTCTGGACGTCGAAGCTGACAGCGCCACCCTGGGCAAGACCGCGGGCAAGGATGCCGCTGCGGACAAACCCACCTACGTGAGCCTGCTCGGCCTGGCAGAGGCCAAGCGCATGGCCGCCGCGCTGCATCAGCAGGCGCATGATGCCCTGGCGAGCTTTGGCGATGCCGGACGACGACTGCGTGAGCTGGCCGATTTCATCGTGCTGCGCCACCATTAAGCATTCAATCTTGAAATAGAAGCATCATCATGTACGAGTTGTTGAACCGCATAGACCATCCGGACCAGTTAAAACCGCTGAGCCGCAAAGAGCTGCAGCAGCTGGCCGACGAATTGCGTGCCTTTCTGGTGGAGTCGGTCAGCAAGACGGGTGGCCACTTCGCCAGTAATCTGGGCGCAGTCGAGCTGACGGTCGCCCTGCACCACGTGTTCCAGACCCCGTATGACCGGCTGGTGTGGGATGTGGGGCACCAGTCCTATCCGCACAAGATCCTCACCGGGCGTCGCGAGCGCATGGGCAGCATGCGCCAGAAAGGCGGGCTGGCCGGCTTCCCCAAGCGCGAAGAGAGTGAGTTTGATACCTTTGGCGTCGGCCACTCCAGCACCTCCATCTCTGCCGCGCTCGGCATGGCCGAAGCAGCCCGGCTGGCAGGTGAAGAGCGCCGGGTGGTCGCCATCATCGGTGATGGCGCGATGACCGCCGGTCAGGCATTCGAGGCCCTGAACAACGCAGGCGCGCGCCGGGATACCAACCTGCTGGTGATCCTCAACGACAACGACATGTCGATCTCGCCCAATGTCGGCGCCCTGAACACCTACTTTGCCAAGCTGATGAGCGGCAAGTTCTACTCCGCCCTGAAGAGTACCGGTAACAAGGTGCTGGAAGTGGTGCCGCCACTGCGCGAGTTTGCCCGCCGTGGTGAAGAGCACATGAAAGGCATGTTCACCCCGTCCACCCTGTTTGAAGCCTTCGGCTTCAACTACATTGGCCCGATTGACGGCCATGATCTGGATGCGCTGATCCCTACCCTGCAAAACATCCGCTCGCTGAAAGGCCCACAGTTCCTGCACGTGGTCACCAAGAAGGGGCAAGGCTACAAGCTGGCCGAAAACGACCCGGTGGCCTATCACGGTGTCAGCAAGTTCGACCCGGAAAATGGCCTCAGCGGAGGTAAGTCGGGTGGCAAGCTGACCTACACCCAGGTGTTTGGCAACTGGCTGTGCGACATGGCGGCACAAGACGAGCGCCTGGTCGGCATTACCCCCGCCATGCGCGAGGGCTCAGGCCTGGTGCGGTTTGAACAGGAATATCCGGATCGCTATTTTGATGTGGCGATTGCCGAGCAACACGCCGTTACCTTTGCCGGTGGCCTCGCCTGTGAGGGCAAAAAACCGGTGGTGGCGATCTACTCCACCTTCCTGCAGCGCGGCTACGATCAGCTGATCCACGACGTGGCCTTGCAGAACCTGGATGTCACTTTCGCCATCGACCGCGCCGGTTTGGTAGGCGCCGATGGGCCGACCCATGCCGGCTCGTTCGACCTCAGCTACCTGCGCTGCCTGCCCAATGTGCTGGTGATGACCCCGGCCGACGAAACCGAGTGCCGCCAACTGCTGACCACCGCCTACCAGTACAACGGCCCTGCCGCAGTACGCTACCCGCGCGGCCACGGCCCCGGCACGCCATCCGATGGTGCGCTGCAGGCGCTGCCGATCGGCAAAGGGGAAATTCGTCGTCAAGGCGAACAAGTCGCCATCCTCGCCTTTGGCAGCATGCTCACACCGGCGCTGCAAGCCGCCGAAGCGCTCAATGCCACCGTTGCCAACATGCGCTTCGTCAAACCGCTGGACCTGGAACTGGTGCGGCAACTGGCGAACAGCCACAGCCTGCTGGTCACCGTCGAAGAAAATGCCATCATGGGCGGTGCCGGTAGCGCCGTGCTGGAAGCCCTCGCAGAACACGGCATCGCCTGCCCTGTACTGCAACTGGGCCTGACTGACTGCTACATCGACCACGGCGACCCTGCCCTGCTGCTCAGTGAATGCGGACTGGATGCCGCAGGTATCCAGCAGCGGATCGAAGCACGGCTCGCTCAGCGAGCGTAGCGCTTGAGCCACTTGCCACTGTCATCTCGCAATCAATAGACGCCAGCCCGACGCCACCCGGGCAGGCGTACAATCACCCAGACCCGAATCGGGAATAAGGCAAGCACGGCGCAATGCCCTGCGGTTATTGCGCCCTACGCGGGCTGCCAGGTTGTACAGGTGCACTTCCCAAAGCTGATTAGACCATATACAACACCTATTACACCCGGTGTGTTGGTACGTGAGACATAGTTGCAGCTCATCAGTGGGGAACATACTGCATGGCCATGGACGATGAATCTGGTGGGGATGTATGGGTACAGGACCGCAGTCGCCGGACGCTCCTCAAGGCATCGCTAAGCATGTCTGTGCTGCCTATCGCAGCCGCTAGTCCCGGTGCGTTGGCAGCGCCTATCAGCTGGGTGCATGGTAATAGTGCAGCGGTGATCAATGCCCACCAGCTTGAAGCAGACAGCATTCGCGGCAATGCCCGAGTCGTGCAAGGCCGCTCTTGGTCCACATTGTCTTTGCACTACGCCATTCCTTCACCCATGCAGCTGCCGGGCCCCCTCATGAAAGTCAGCGCCATCTGGATACGGATGCAAGGAGGGAAAGGGGCGAGCATCAGCTCGGTGGCATTGCACGATGGTGAAATCGCTCTCGTACGCCTCGACACACTTAATCTGCAACATGAGCAGTGGCAAGATGTGCGAATCCCATTAGCCACGCCACTCTGTATCACGCGATGTATAGGCGTTACGTTTGAGTGTCAGTTTGCTGATGTCGACCGTTATATCAGTATCAGTGCCGTTGGATGCGAGTTGGCATAAACCGGTAAGCGAGCCAAAAACCTGAGGACACTATGGCCGATTTCAATATATACCTGCCCATGCTGCTAAAATTTGAAGGCGGCTGGGTAGATAATCCATACGATCCCGGCGGCTCTACCAATAAAGGCATTACCTTTGGCACATTTCGTGAGTTTGCTCCCAAGATTCTCCACCTCAGCCCCACCATTGAGAACTTGCGAGCGCTGACCGACGAACAAGCTGGCAAGATTTACAAATCCGAATACTGGGACCCAATCTTTGGGGATGAAATCCAGTTCCAGCCACTGGCCAATATCATCTGCGATTTTCATGTCAATGCCGGCTTCCACGCCATCATTCTGCTGATTCATGTATTGAATATGCTGGGCAGCAATCATGCGCCTGGTGGTCACCTTACTCGCAAGATCATGGACTCACTGAATTACCATGATTCTGTTGAGGTGTACATGCACTACAAGGCAGGACGCATTGGCTACTATCGTACTCTGGCGCAAGAGAATCCTGCACTGCGCCGTTTTCTGGCAGGCTGGCTCAACCGGGTTAATGCTTTCCCGAACTTCTCCGTTCAACCCGCGTAGGGAGCAATAACCGCAGGACATTTTACCGTACGTGGAACCATATACGCCAAGCCTGACAGATTCGGCCTAGCGATGAGAGAAGACCACCTTTAGCCCAATACGCTGGGGCAATACCCATATCAGGGGCATTGAAAACACCTCGAGCCATTTCGAAGGTGAAGCAGGGTACGGCGCAATGCCCTTCGGCTATTGCGCTGTACGCGCTCTATCAACTGCACCTTTCCTGTTTGAAACAACAAACCGGCCTACAGGGCCGGTTTGTTGTGTGGCAGACTACCCTCCCCTTAGTCGGTGATCAGCTTACCACGCGTGAGCAGGTCCTGAATAATGGCCGGGTCGGCTTGTGCGCCGGCATTGGTCAGGTCTACCCCGGTCAGCACGATACGCTGATCGTCCAGGCTGGCGTTGAAACCACCGGAGAAGCCGCCGCTGCTGCTGATGTGTACCACGGTATCGGTGCCTACCTTTTCAAAGTGCAGGTAGTTGTTCAGGTTACCGATACCGGTGGTGTGGTTTTCGCCTTGCAGCAGGTCTTTCAGGTCCAGCTTGTCGCCACCGACACCGTTGTTGAAGTCGGTGATGGTGTCGATGGCGGGCGTGCCCACCGTGCCCTTGTCTGCCAGCTCCCAGCGGAAGGTATCCGCACCGGCACCACCGGTCAGGGTGTCGTTACCGGCGCCACCTTCCAGCCGGTCCGCACCGCCACCGCCGTTGATGGTGTCGTTACCGGCACCACCGTGGATGATGTCGCGGCCATCGCTGCCGGTGATGTTGTCCGAGCCGCTGCCACCGTAGGCTTCCTGTCCTGTCCGGATCAGGTACTGTGCGCTGTTGCTCGGGTCGCGGATCACATCTTGCAACTCGGTGAGCGCTGGCGCATTGGTGCTCTGGAAGATGGCGAGGTTGCTCACCCCCAGGGTCTGGAAGCTGGCGGCCCCGGTCTGGCGGAAGCCAACCGCCAGCTCGGCATTGCCACCCTGTTCCCAGTAGAGGATTTCAATATTGTGCAAACCCTCGGTGAGGCTGATCGGGGTGGTAGTGGTCCGGGTGGTGGGGGACTGGTTGGCATTGAACTCGAACACCGTCACGCCATCAATGCGGATGCTGAAGCCATCATCCGCGCGTACCTGGAAGTCGTAGTTGCCTTCGGCAAAGTACGCCTGCCCGGCCATCCGCATGATGGAGTCTGTCGTCTGCCCGTAGCTGCTGGTTGCGGTCAGTGTGCCGGCATTGCTGCCGGTGTTGTTCGCGCCCAGGAAGTTGAACAGCGCCCCAGAGGTGATGGCCGAGCCGGTGACCACGTTCGGGTTGCTGCCCAGATTGCCCGTCACCGTGGGAGATTGCCCATAGTTCAGGTTATTGGCAATGAAGGTGGCATCCGTCGCCGCGGCGCTGGCTGCCGTGCCAGTGCCGACAATATTGCTGCCCTGCCGCAGGTTGATGATGGAGGTGATATCGGCAATGCTGTCCAGATTGCCCACTGTACCATCACCCGATTGCAGGTTGTAGCCCGTGCCCGGATTGGCCGTTTCGTTGTAGCCGAAGTACTCGCCATGCAGACCCAGCGGCCCGGCGATCACCGAGGTGGTGGCCATCAGGGTGTGGGTGCTGGTTTCCGTTCCCACATCCCCTGCCCCGACCAGCACGGTGAAGTTCAGCGGCTGGCTGGTCGACGCGGTACTGCCGTTCGGTTCAGTCGTCGTTGCCGTCACCGTCATGGCAACATCACCCACAAAGCTGGAGGACATCTGCAGCTTGGCACTGGCCAGCTCACCGGCCGAGATGGTGATGATGCCACCCACCGGGCTGTAGCCGGTCGGATTACTGGCCGTCACAATGACTGCGCCTGCAGGCATGCCGGCGAAGCTGAGCTTGAGGGTTTCCGAGCCATCCGTATCCACCAGGCTGGCCGTTACATAGCTGGCCAAGTTGATCTGGGTCTTGGTACCACCGCCAGCATTCCCCGCCAGGGCACCTTGGGCTTCGGTGAGGGTGATGTCATCAATCATCGCCCCACGGCCATTGGTGTTGAACTGAATCGGGTCAGTAATGATGCGGATGTTTTGCGATGCGCCTGTACCCACAAAACTGAAGTGCAATGTTTCCCAGTTCAGGCCGGTTTGCGGACTGGTGCCGGCATAGCTGGCCACCTTCACCCCATCCACCAGAACGGTAATACGCGTGAAGTCTTGCGAGAAGCCGGGGCGGCCTGCGTAGTCAAAGGAGAGGTCGTACACCTTGCCTGCGGTCGTGGTCACACTGCGCTGGATACCCAGTGTCTGCGTCAAAGCCCCATTACCATCCGCGTTATTCAGCTCCAGCCAGTTCTGACCATTGCCGGTGCCTGCGGTGACAGCCACCTGGTTACCCAGCTGGTTGGCCATGGTATCGCCATTGGACCACAGCTCCCAGGCATTGCTACCCCCGGCAAACGGGTCTGGCGTATCCACACGGGTCCAGCCGGCCAGTGTTGTCTGGGTCAGATTACCTGTTGAAGTGGTGTTGGGGTTCAGCACGGCTTGAGTCAAGCCGGTATCCGACGTCTCCCAGGTGGTATTGAACATCGTCACCTTGCCGGCATTCACCACAGACAGGTTCAGCGTATCGGCCACCGGCACAATATCCACTCGCATGCTGGCATTTGCGCCCGGAGTGACACCATCCGTCGGGCGGAAGTTGAACTGCGCATAGTCAGACTGCAGATTACCCGTTCCCGAGCCCGCAAAGCTGCCATCGCCCGATTCATGCAGATCCGGCATGAAGCGCAGGTTGCCCGCTGCAATACTGGCTTGCGAGACAACCTGATTGAGGGTGACATTCACCCAGCTGCTGCCATTGAAGAACTGCAGGATCCCATCCGCCGGCAGAGAGGTAATTTGCACACTCAACGATGCGGTAGGCGTATCCACATCCGACACATTGAAATGCGCCCAGTTGAAGACGAACGGCGTATCTTCTGTTCCCGTCACCGCACCACCGGCGCTGACCGGCGCGTCGTTCACCGCCGTCACGTGGATGGTGCTGACCGCGACGTTGGAGTTGGCCGTGCCGTCGTTCACCACCACGTTGATCACCCGGTCTACCGTCGACGGGTTGTCTCCGCTGTTGCTGAACGCGATGGCGCGGATCGCGGCCTGGTAGTTGGCCAGGCTGGCGCTGCCCGTCAGCGTGATCACGCCGGTCGCCGGGTTGTAGGCGCTGGCAGTGATCCCGGCCGGCAGGCTGCCGGCGGCCAGCAGGTCGCCAGCCTGGGCGTTGGTCAGGGTGATGGTGGCGCTGACGATGTTGCTGCTGTCGGCGTCGGTGATGCTGACGTCGGTGTCGCCAATCGAGACCCCGGCACCGTTTTCGGTGTAGGTGGTCTGGTAGCCGCTGCCGCTCACCAGGCTGCTGTCGTTGGCGTCCAGGTCCAGTACCGGGGCGTCGTTCACCGCCGTCACGTGGATGGTGCTGACCGCGACGTTGGAGTTGGCCGTGCCGTCGTTCACCACCACGTTGATCACCCGGTCTACCGTCGACGGGTTGTCTCCGCTGTTGCTGAACGCGA
>NZ_JAYREC010000010.1:0-299 GCF_041909055.1 Leeia sp.
GATCCCCTGTCTTGCCATGCCGCGGTACTGTCGGCGGTGCTGGCGGCCGCCGTGCTGCCCCCAGCCACGGCAAGCGAATTCAGCGCCAGCCTGCGCAGCCATGGGCTGGCGCGCCAGACGGCCATCACCGGGCCGCTGGCCCAGGCCCATGCGCTGTACGGCGGCATTGCTGCCGACCAACCCAGCGAGGGCGCTGCCCAGTTGCAAATGCAGGGCAGCACGCAGTGGGCGGGCCTGCAGTGGCACGCCGACGTGCTGGCCCAGGCCCAGCGGCCCGAGGGCGGCCCAGGCCACACGCA
>NZ_JAYREC010000010.1:309-2274 GCF_041909055.1 Leeia sp.
GCCGTGCTGGAGGCCTATGCCGCCGGGCAGGCAGGCGCCTGGCAGTGGACGGCGGGCCGCAAGGTGGTGGGCTGGGACGTGGGCTACGGCTTTCGCCCCAACGACCTGGTGCAGCAGGTGCAGCGCCGCACGCTGGTCAGCCAGCCCCTGCAGGGCCGCCCGGTACTGATGGCCGAACAATTCGGCGCCGAATCGGCCTGGAGCCTGGTGGCCGTGAACCCCACCACTGGGCGCGATGCCACCGGCGCGGGCGAGGGCGCCCTGGCCGCCCGCTGGTACCAGCGCCTGGGCAGCGCCGACGCCTACGCCTTTGCCCGCTGGGGCCGCCGCACCCAGGGCAGCGTGGGCGCGGCCTGGTCCTGGGTGGCCAGCGACGCGCTGGAGCTGCACGCATCGCTGCGCCACCTGGCGCGCTTTGACACCTGGCAGGATGCATCGGCCTCGGCCGGTGCGCTGGCGAGCGCCAGCCCGTGGCGTGCGCTGACTGCGGGGGCGGCGCAGCAGTTGTTGCTGGGTGGCACCTGGACCAATGTAGAACAGGTGAGCGTGCTGCTGGAGGCGTGGCATGACGGCACGGCGCCGTCGCGCGGGCAATGGAAGCGTTGGGCGAATCGCAACGCCGCTTTGCAGCACCTGGGCGCTGTGGGTGCGCCCGCCGTTGCGGTGGCGTCCAACCTGGCGTGGCAGACGCAGGCCTTCAGTGCCAGCCCCTCGCTGCACCGCCAAAACCTGTTTGCCCGCCTGGCCTGGACCACAGGCCCCTGGGAAAGCGCGCTCGACCTGCTCTACCACCCCGCAGACGGCGGCCACCTGCTCACCGCCAGCCTGGCCTGGAAGGGCGACCGCCTGCGCCTGGAAGGCGGCCTGCGCACCAGTGCCGGGCCGGGCACGGCGGTGGTGCGGCAACTGCCGGTGCAGCGGCAGGCCTATGTGCAGGCAGTGTGGGTGGTTGAATGAAGGGGAATACACCAACAAGCAGCCTGTATCGAACGGGGTGAACTATTGTTGCGGCAGAGGGATTAACAGATCGTCTGGAATATTACAGTTTGCAACCGAAATGATGGGCGGTTTTTGATTGGATATGGCGGACAATGAGAGCTTTGTTTGAATCGTGGGCGCACTTATTTCTTGGGTAGATGCGAGCCCAAGTGCTTTTTAATAACCATTTGTCGAAAGAGGGAATAATGAAAAATCGTGTTTTCTTGAGTGTTTTGGGGATGGGTTTGTGTTTTTCCTTTGCAGCCCAAGCGGAACTCTTGAATATTAGCTCCAACGCTCTGCAATCGCAAAACACAGAAACGTCTGGCTGCACCATTGTGGGTGCCGGTGGCAAGACTTACAAGGGTGCGAAATATCTTGTGATCATGGCGGAAGGAAAGCCCGCAGATTCTGATCCAGTGCTCACGGTGAAGACGCTGAATACATCCACACCCATGGTGTTTACCAATGATAATTGGCGTGAGTCCTTTACGGAGAATGGTAGGGTATTATCGGCGGTTGACTTTACCCCGTTGTTACGTGCGCCTGCAAAACAGTCAGATGCAGCGATAATAATATTTGCGACGTCGGGAGTGGCGCTGTGTGCATATTCCAAGGAAAAATCGGGCGGAGATACACTGCGAGGTGTCTCCATTTCTATCACTGATGTGACGAGTGGCATGCAGGGTGCGACCTCGCATGAGGTTGATGCGAAATATCAGCAGGAAACACTTGAGCTTGCAGCAGGCTCGGTGCGCTGAAGCTTGGTGAGCCAAAGCCAAAACCTGGGGTGCCCCTGGGTTTGGGCTGCCTACCATAACTACTGTGACTGCTGTGCCGCCTCGCGCTCAGCCTTCACGGCCTGGCCCAGTTCGATGACGGCCATGGCGTAGTAGCTGGACCAGTTGTAGCGGGTGATGGCGTAGAAGTTCTCTGTGCCGGCCACGTAGCTGGGCGCTGCGTTGCCGTTTTGCAGTTCCACCAGGG
>NZ_JAYREC010000011.1:0-2064 GCF_041909055.1 Leeia sp.
ATGGGGCAACGGCGTCTTCGGCGCCGAGGCCGCCGCGCGCCACTACTACCGCAAGAGCGCCGCCGACCTCGCCCCGCACGAGGCCGCGCGCCTGGCCGTCATGCTGCCCGCGCCCAAGCGCTTCGAGAAGACGCCGAACTCGGCCTACCTGAGCGGGCGCACGCGCACCATCCTGGCGCGCATGGGTGGCGCGGAACTGCCGTGACAGGAGGGACGCATCAAAAATCGCTCACTGGACTGAGCAATCTGGAAACACCTGCACGGCCACAGGGTCAAGTCGCACCGTAGGCACGAGCGCGGTCTGTATCTGAAAGCACCTTGACCGGCACAAGAGGCGCCCCGCCTCCCTGATCAAAGAATGGGGTTTGCCGATATGCCCCGTTGATTGAACTCAGCATGACCCGTGGCATGAAGCCAGCGAGCGAAACCACCGTACTCAAACGCATGGGCGGTGGCGCTTGCATGGCACTGCTCGTGTTCACGCGCATTTGCACTCGGGGAAACGAGCGCTCGAAGGCAAAAGGATCCGTCTTCAAGCAAGCGCCAATCAACCCCACGTAAGGCACTTTCCAGTTTCTCACGGTGTTGCAGATCGGTGTGTTGCAGCAGTTGGCATACCAACGCAGCAACCCGTTGTCGGTCAGAGACAGGCAGGCAAGGCACTCGATGCCCGAGGTGAATGAGACGTTTTGGGCTTGCGCCGCCACAAACTCGGCTCCGCCCAGAGCATCGTGGGTCCAGGTCTCCACGCCAAGATGGTGCGCATAAGCGCGGCAGTCTTTGCAATAGCACACGCCGCGCAGCGCCCGCTGCGGTTGGCTGAGATGCCCACTCAGGGTGCCGCATCGGCATTGAAAGCGATGGTTCATAAGTTCATTTGCGCCATGTGGCGTTTCTGCGGTTGAAAGACGGGGAATCAATGGCGCCATGGTGCAGTGCCGCGCCCTCACGGTATTGAACGAATTCGACATCACCCCTGACCTACACTCGCAGCCCATGGCAACGCTGGTCACACCTTCTGCACAACATCCACAGGGGCTGATTCCGTCGGGGCAACTGTGGCTGCCGCGCGCCAGCCTGTCTGCCTGTCTGCGCGGCACCATGGTGCGCAGCACACTCGGCCACACGCTCACAGATGAGCAGCGGATCAACCGCTTTCCGGCCACGCCGCTATGCAGCCTGAGCTGGTGGTTTGAGGGGCGCAGCGAAGCTCTGGTGGCGGACCGCCCCGACACCATGCCCGACCTGCACAGCCCCCGCGCGGACTACCCTGGCCGCTGGGTGCTTGCAGGCCCCCACACCCGGCCCAGCACCAGCTATTGCGCTGCGCCGACACACGCCATGATGGTGATGTTCATGCCCGACGCACTGCATCTGCTGACGGGACTGGAGCCCGAGACGTTCACCAACCGTCTTGTGGATGCGCAGACCGTGCTGCCACACGACTGGATCGCGATGTGCGAGGCCGTGCAGCACCAACCCGACAACGCCGCGCGCATGGATTGCCTCGAGGCGTTTCTGGAACCCCGCTGGCAAGCCTGCCGCCCCACACAGCCGCTGCAGGCGCAGCGCTACGGCGACTGGACAGTGCACCTGGCGCAGCGCGCCGCCATGTCGGCCGCGGGCCGCAGCCTGCGCCAGCTGGAGCGCCGCATCAAGCGCTGGGCTGGGTTGCCGCTGCGCGAGCTGCGTGGTTTTGGCAAGGCCGAGCAGGCGTTCTTTGACATCATCACGGCCGATGCAGCCCAAGGCAGCGTGAAGTGGGCGGATGTTGCGGTGGGTGCCGGCTACTCGGACCAATCGCACCTGTGCCGCGTTTCGCGACGCATGACCGGCTATGCCCCGCAGGCGCTGTATGACGGGATCTACGGTGAAGAGGCGTTCTGGGCATATCGCATCTGGGTATAGCAACCCACTGCCATGCCACATCAGCCACGTATCATCCCCCCATGCTTGCCAAGTTGATGGGTTTCTTCCTGCTGGGCCTGGTGCGCGTGCTCACCGGCTCGCAGGCACGCTGGTACGGTTGCCCGCCCAAGGCGGAGCAGCGCATCTACTTTGCCA
>NZ_JAYREC010000012.1:0-1857 GCF_041909055.1 Leeia sp.
TGGCTGGTCCGCACGCTTGTGATTGTCATTCAAGCTGCAGGAGAGCCGCAATGGATTTGACCCCGATGCACAAGCGCGTCATTGCGCTGGACGTTCACCAGGCCAAGATCACGGCCTGCGCCGTTGTCGAACATGACGATGGCCGGGTAGAGGTCACCAAGCGAGACTTCGGCGCCTTCAAACGCGACCGCCGCGCCTTGGCGCAGTGGGCGCTGGAGATGGCCCCTGAGGTCGTGGTGATGGAGAGCACAGGGGTGTATTGGAAAAGCCCGTTTGCGGCGCTGGAGGCGGTGGGCCTTATTGCTTGGGTGGTCAACGCGCGGCATGTCAAGGCTGTGCCCGGTCGCAAGACCGACATGGCCGATGCGCAGTGGCTGGCCACGCTGGCGCGTGCGGGTTTGCTGCGCGCCTCGTTCATCCCACCGGTGCAGATGCGCCAGCTTCGCCTGGTAGCGCGCCAGCGGCAAAAGCTGGTGGGCATGTGCAGCGCCGAGAAGAACCGGCTGCACAAGGTGCTGGTGGACGCGGGCATTCGCATCAACGTGCTGGTGGCCGACATCCACGGACAGAGCGCGCGTGCCATGGTCAAAGCCCTGATCGAGGGACAGCCCATGCACGAGGTGCTGAACCACAAGGGGCGGCTGCGAGCGAGTCGACAAGAACTGTGCGAGGCCCTGAGCACCGAGCAGTTCAGCGCAGTGCACCGCTTTGTGGCCCAGGAGATCGTGCAGCACATTGAGCAGATCGAGCAGCGCATCGCCCGCATGGACCAGTACCTGCTGCAGGGCCTGCAACCCTGGCAGCCACAGCTCAGGCTGCTGCAGACCCTGCCGGGCATCGACGAGCAGGGGGCGGCCATGCTGCTGGTGGAGATTGGTGCGGACATGAGCGTGTTTGGCAGTGCAGAGCGCCTGGCCAGTTGGGTGGGCATCTGCCCAGGCAACAACGAGAGCGCTGGCAAGCGCAAAACCGGGCGCATCCGCAAGGGCAACGCCTGGGTCAGAAGGCTGCTGTGCGAGTTCGCCCAGGCTGCAGCACGAACGCGCTGCGCACTCAAGGCCAAGTTCGACGCGCTGACCATCCGAAAGGGCCACAAGAAGTCAGTGGTGGCGCTGGCCCACAAGATGCTGCGCACCATCTACGCCATGCTCAGCAACGGAAGCCACTACCAGGACAAGGAGGTCGATTACGAGGCGCTGAACGTTCAGCGCAACGCGCCGCGCTGGATCAAAATGCTGCGCAAGCACGGATTCATCGCCACGCCCGCTGCCGCCTGAGACTCGCTTGCCCGCTGACCTTGCGGCCTTGGCCTGCCTCAGGTCAGGTATCTGCACGTCCGGTGGCGGGTGTCTTCCACATTAACTTGTAAGACTCGGAAAATTAAGGGTTTTTGCTAGCGATGGTAGAGGCGGTCCTGATTCCCTCCATCCGCTCCATCCGCTTTCTGGTCACCCAATGAAACGCCCCGTGCAGACCCATCGGTCTGCACGGGGCGTTCTGTTGATGCACTCGGGCAGGGAATCGGTGCTTACAGCACTTCAAACACGCCCGCAGCGCCCATGCCACCGCCGATGCACATGGTCACGCACACGCGCTTGGCGCCGCGGCGCTTGCCTTCGATGAGGGCGTGGCCGGTGAGGCGCTGGCCGCTCATGCCGAAGGGGTGGCCCACGGCGATGGCGCCGCCGTTGACGTTGAGCTTGTCAGCGGGAATGCCCAGCTTGTCGCGGCAGTAGATCACCTGCACGGCAAAGGCTTCGTTCAGCTCCCACAGGTCGATGTCGTTCATCGTCAGGCCCAGGCGCTTGAGCACCTTGGGGATGGCGAACACGGGGCCGATGCCCATTTCGTCAGGCT
>NZ_JAYREC010000013.1:0-1583 GCF_041909055.1 Leeia sp.
TCACCTACCCCACCATCACGCTGCTCATCGGTGTGCTGTTCATGGGCAAAACCGCCTCGCGGCGCGAGATAGGCGCGCTGCTGCTGTCCTACGCAGGCATTGGCCTGGCCTTTACGCACGACCTGCAACTCGCCAGCGACATGGGCCCGGTGCTGCTGGGCGGTGCCTTTGTGCTCGGCTCGGCCGTGTCGTATGCGTTTTACCAGGCGGGCAGCGAGCCCGTGATCCGCCGCCTGGGCGCGGCGCGCTTTACCGCGCTGGCCATGCTGGTGTCCACCGTGGCCACGCTGGCGCACTTTGCCGCCACCCAGCCGCTGCAGGCCTTGGTGCAGCCCGCAGCGGTGTACGGCCACGCACTGGGCATGGCCCTGCTGTCCACCGTGCTGCCGGTGTTCATGACATCGGCCGCCATCCGCCGCATTGGCGCAGCGCCCACCGTGCTGATTGGCACCCTGGGCCCCATGCTGACCATCGTGTTCAGCTACTGGCTGCTGGGCGAGCCGCTCTCGCTGCCCCAAATGGCGGGCGCCGGGCTGGTGCTGGCGGGGGTGCTGCTGGTGGGGCGGCGCTAGGGCCTGTTCACACTATTTTTGCCAGTGCAAAAATAGTGTGAACAGGCCCTGGCTGTGGCGGGACGGCGGGGTCGGCAGCCTTGGTTGTTCAATAGGAGCCGGGCTACCAGCGGGTGTTTGACTTGTGAAGGCAAGTGGTGCAGACTAGTCAAATGACTAGTTTTATGGAGGTTGCGATGCATACGTGGCCAGTTCAGGATGCCAAAGCGCGTTTCAGTGAGTTCCTTGATGCCTGCCTGCTTGAGGGGCCGCAGATGGTGACCAGACGAGGCGCAGAAGCTGCCGTGCTCATTCCTGTGGACGAATGGCGCAGGCTCCAATCGGCGGCACGCCCCTCGCTCAAACAGCTCTTGTTGTCCGATGACGCGCGTGCAGACCTTGAGTTGCCTGTACGTGGTCACGCCACGCGCCGCAAGGTGGCGCCAATGCTGTGATGCATAAGTACCTGCTGGACACCAACGTTGTGTCGGAACTTCGCCGGCAACGACCACACGGTGGCGTGGTCGCTTGGCTGCAATCGCTGGATGACACCCAACTGCATCTGTCTGCGGCGACGCTGGGCGAGATTCAAGCGGGCATTGAGCTGACACGGGAACAAGACCCTGCCAAGGCGCAAGAAATCGAAAACTGGCTTGAATTGGTCGCCGGCACATACAACGTGCTGCCGATGGATGCTGGGACCTTCAGGGCGTGGACGCGATTGATGCACAGGAAGTCCGATACGCTTTATGAAGACGCCATGATTGCAGCCACTGCACAGGTGCACGGATTGACCGTTGCGACCCGAAACGTCAATGATTTCAATGCGTTGGGGTTGGACGTTTTCAATCCATTTGCCCCGACGTAGGCATGCAGTGCCTGACGGTTAAGCACCTCAAGCCGGGTTCAACACCCCCTGCCGCTGCCCCACCGCCTCGCGCAGGTAGGCCCAGGTGGCCTGCATGCGGGCCATGTGCTTGTTTTCGGCGGGCATGCTCATCCAGAAGGTGCGTGTAAAGCGCGCCTGGCCGG